>DLZV01000034.1:0-25698 GCA_003447235.1 Prevotella sp. | reverse complement strand
ACTTCGTAGGCCTATGAATATAAGTCCATAAAAAGGGGTGAAAATAACGCTTCTCTCCAGTTGACCCGAAACCGGGAACTTTTGCATCCTACAGACACAAAAAAAGAGGTAGCCATCCTCACGACGTCTACCTCTCACTTGACTAAACTTAATCTACAAACCTGAGTATTTTTATCCAATGTTGGTTGAATTGCAATGCTGTTGGGAACTCCAGAAACCGACATTTTCATGTTCGGCACGCCCTTCATTCCGCTTGCAAAGATACATTGTTTTCTTGAAACAAACAAATTTTTATCCAAGAAAAACGGCTTTATTCAGCGAACTCCCTGTTTTTTTAAACAAAATCGGATATCATACCACCTCCGCGCCAGTATCCCGCAACCTTGTTTTTTCAACGACTATCAACTCCTCCATACATTATATATTATAGGGGAGATTCTTACGGTTGTGAGTCGCCCTCGATATACTGCTCCAGATAGAGATGTTCACCATCGAAGACAGCATAGGAGAAAAGCCTGATCCAATCGCCGAGGATGAGCATCCGCACTTTCTCGCTGAGATTGAGATCGAGTTCGATATGGCGATGACCATACAGGAAGTAATCGACATTGGTGTGGGAGCGCATATACTCCTTTGTGAAGCGCACCAAGTACTCCTTATCCTCACCCATATAGGGAGGTTCCATGCCATCGACTCGCTTCATCCGGCTGTGCTTCGCCCATCGCAAGCCCAACTGCATGCCCCACCAAGGATGAACAAAGTTGAGCAGACGCTGGCAGAAGCGGTTGTGGAAGACGCGCCGAAGCAGCTTGAACTTGACTGACGGGTCGCCAAGCCCATCACCATGGGCAAGGAAAAAGACCTTGTCGCCAATCTCCGTGGTAAGCGGCTGACGATGGAGAATGACGCCGCACTCCTCCTCCAAATAGCCGTAGGTCCATATATCGTGGTTGCCCGTGAAGAAATGCACCTCCACACCAAGGTCGGTCAGTTCCGAGAGCTTGCCGAGGAAGCGAGTGCAACCCTTTGGCACGACATACTTGTATTCGTCCCAAAAGTCGAACATATCGCCCAGGAGATAGACTGCGCCCGCCTTGTCCTTGATACTATCGAGGAAACGGACGATGCGCCGCTCCTGTGTGCGGCGGTGCGGGATGGCCCAAGACCCAAGATGGGCATCGGAAAGGAAATAGACGTTCTTCATCGGAAAAGGCTTTTAGGGGTTGATACTAAGGAGCTGGGAAACGCGCCGTCAACTATTCGACGGTGCAAAAGGCTGGCGCATCAGGCGAAGCCCAGCTCCACCTTGGCCTCCTCGCTCATCATGCTCTGATCCCAAACCGGCTCAAAGACGAGGTTGATATTGGCCGCCTTCACTCCCTCCACGCTCTCCAGCTTCGTCCGAACATCCTCGACGATGAAGTCGGCGGCGGGACAGTTGGGCGCAGTGAAGGTCATATCGAGATCGACCGTACCATCGTCGTTGACCTCTATCTTGTAAATCATGCCCAGATTCCAGATATCCACGGGAATCTCGGGGTCATAGACGGTCTTCAGCACATCTACGATCCGTTCTTGTATCTGCAGTTTCTCTTCTTGATTCATTTTTGTTGTCTTTTGTATGTACCGTGCAGCTTATCTTTTGGCAAAGATAATGCAAACGAGCGCAATGAGAACTTGTTCACATATTGCCGAGTGCAGCTTATCTTATGCAAAGATAATGCAAACGAGCGCAATGAGAACTTGTTCACATATTGCCGAGTGCAGCTTATCTTATGCAAAGATATGGAAAACCATGCGTAGCACAAAGAAAAAGAGGCTTTTTCTTTGCGAAATCATGACTAAAAGGGCTACCTTTGCATTTCAGTATGGACTACAAGACTACGATATTGAAGAATGGGCTGCGCGTGATCCTGCTTCCATCGGCATCACCCGTAGTGTATTGCGGCTACGAGCTGGCGGCTGGTGCTGGCGACGAGTTGGCCGGAGAGGAAGGACTGGCGCACTTCTGCGAGCACACCACCTTCAAAGGGACGGCGCGCCGCAACGCCATCGACATCATCAATGCGCTTGAAAGCGTGGGCGGAGAACTCAACGCCTTCACCACCAAAGCCCACACGGTGTTCTACGCTGCCCTTCTGCACGAGCATATAGCCCGTGCGGTCGATCTGCTGAGCGACATCGTCTTCCAAAGTGTCTATCCCCAGCAAGAGATAGACAAAGAGGTGGAGGTCATCTGCGACGAAATAGAGTCCTACAACGACTCTCCCTCGGAATTGATCTACGACGAGTTTGAGAACATCATCTTCGAGGGCACGCCCTTAGGTCACAACATCCTCGGCACGGCTGACCACGTGCGGCAGTTCAAGACTGCCGACGCAAAGCGATTTACAAGTCGGCTCTACCGTCCCGAGCGTGCGGTCTTCTTCGCCTCGGGCGACGTCTCGTTCGACCACCTCGTCTCCCTGCTTTGCGAAGCCCTGCATACGGAGGTGGGCTCCTCTCCTCTCGCCAACGACGAGACCGACACACAGGCAGGAGAAGGACAAGCGCACCAGTTGCCCGTCAGCAGCTACCTGCAAGGAAAAATCTTCAAAAAGCAACGCGACACCCACCAGGCGCACGTCGTCATGGGTTGCCGTGGCTATGCCGTCTCACATCCGCGGCGCATTGCCTTATACCTACTGAACAATATCCTCGGCGGTCCAGGTATGAACGCACGCCTCAACCTCTCGCTGCGAGAACGCAACGGACTGGTCTATACCGTCGAGAGCACGTCTGTCAACTACGCCCAAACGGGTCTGTGGTGCATCTATTTCGGATGCGACCATGCCGACGTGGACCGCTGCCTCGCCTTGGTACGCGACGAACTGGACGCCTTCATCCAAGAGCCCTTGGAAGAAGAGACGTTGAGGAAGGCACAGCAGCAGATCAAGGGACAGATAGCTTTGGCATGCGACAACCGCGAGAACTTCGCCATCGACTTCGGTAAAAGTTTCCTTCACTATGGCAAGGAGCGGGACATCGCCCGCCTCTATGCCGAGATAGACGCTGTCACGACTGCCGACATACAGGCCGTGGCGCAGGAACTATTCCCCGCAAGCAATCTGACAACCTTGATCTACGAATAGAAGAAGGCCTATCCACCCACAAAAAGCCAATGGGACTCGTCGATACGACAAGTCCCATTGGCTTTTATCAGTCATCACCCCCAGACGGCCTACTGGCCGCTGGGGATGTGTGTTTACTTCAACTTCTGCTCCAGCTTGGCGAGCATATCAACCGTCATCGAGCTGAGGTCATACTGCGGCTTCCAGTCCCACTCGGCACGAGCGCAGCTGTCGTCGAGCTTATCGGGCCAGCTCTGTGCGATACCCTTCTTGAGCGGATCCACATCATAGACCATCTCGAAGTCGGGCTTGTGCTTCTTGATCTCAGCATAGACCGTCTCCGGAGCAAAGCTCATGGAAGCGATGTTGAAACCGTTGTGGTGGATCAGACGGCTGGGATCAGCCTCCATCAGCTGGATGCAAGCGTGCAATGCGTCGGGCATATACATCATATCCATCAGCGTGCCCTCGGGGATCGGGCAGACGAACTTCTCACCACGCACAGCGCTATAGTAGATATCAACCGCGTAGTCGGTCGTACCACCACCCGGAGGCGTCACATAGGAGATGAGACCCGGGAAGCGTACCGAACGGGTGTCAACACCATACTTCGTGTGGAACCAGTCGCTGAGCAGCTCGGTGGTCACCTTGCTCACACCATAGATGGTCTTCGGACGCTGTACCGTGTCTTGCGGGGTGTCAACCTTCGGCGTGTTGGGGCCGAAAGAACCGATGCTACTCGGCGTAAACACCTGACACTTGTGGTCCTTGGCCACCTCGAGGATGTTCCAAAGACCATCGATACCAATCTTCCAAGCCAGCTGGGGCTTGTTCTCAGCCACCACTGAAAGGAGGGCGGCGAGGTTATAAATGGCGTCAATGTTGTATTTGCGTACAATCTCGGCGATCATCTCGCCGTTCGTGACGTCGGCTTCGGCCATCGGTCCCGTCTCCTGCAGCTCCTTCGAAGGCTCAGCACCTTTGATGTAGCCTGCCACTACATGCTCGTTACCATAGCGTTTGCGCAACTCTCGTGTCAATTCAGAGCCAATCTGACCTGACGATCCAATGACAAGGATATTTTTCATGCTTCTGTCGTAATAGAATTAATTGCCTTTACGGGCTGCAAAATAACAGAAAAATCCTCGAACTGTGAAAGAAGATTCATTAAATATAGTTAAACCGCCCCACACGAAGCGTTTTTTATCCGCAGAATGGTCGTTAGTCTCGAAAAATATCAGTTACTTTGCGTTCAGAAATATCTGATAACTTAAATAAATTATTATTTCAAAGTCATGTACGGTAAGATTAAGGAACATCTCAGCAAAGCATTGTCCGACTTGAAGGAAGCCGGCTTGTACAAGGAGGAGCGTATCATCGAGAGCCCGCAGGGTGCAGCCATTCAGGTGAAGGGTAAGGAAGTTCTCAACTTCTGCGCCAACAACTATCTGGGTCTGGCCAATCATCCGCGCCTCGTCAAGGCGTCTCAGGAAATGATGGACCGCCGCGGCTTCGGTATGGCCTCCGTGCGCTTCATCTGCGGCACGATGGACATCCACAAGGAGCTTGAGGCAGCCATCTCAGACTACTTCCAGACCGAGGACACCATTCTCTACGCTGCTTGCTTCGATGCCAACGGCGGACTCTTCGGCAGTTTCCTCACCGACCAGGACGCTATCATCTCCGACGCACTCAACCACGCTTCAATCATCGATGGCGTGCGTCTCTGCAAGGCCAAGCGCTACCGCTACGCCAATGCCAACATGGAGGAGCTGGAGAAGTGCCTCCAGGAGGCCCAGGCTCAGCGCTTCCGCATCATCTGCACCGACGGTGTGTTCTCCATGGACGGCAATGTAGCCCCGATGGACAAGATCTGCGACCTCGCAGAGAAGTATGACGCCCTCGTCATGGTCGATGAGAGCCACTCAGCTGGTGTCGTAGGTGCTACGGGCCACGGCGTGAGCGAGCTCTGCAAGACCTACGGTCGTGTGGACATCTACACGGGTACGCTCGGTAAGGCTTTCGGTGGCTCCCTCGGTGGCTTCACCACGGGTAAGAAGGAGATCATCGACATGCTCCGTCAGAGCTCTCGTCCGTACCTCTTCTCCAACTCGTTGGCCCCGGGCATCATCGGTGCCAGCCTCGAAGTGTTCAAGATGCTCAAGGAGAGCAACGAGATCCACGACAAGCTCGTTGAGAATGTCAACTACTTCCGCGAGAAGATGATGGCTGCCGGCTTCGACATCAAGCCGACCCAGAGTGCTATCTGCGCCGTGATGCTCTACGACGCGCCGTTGTCACAGCGCTACGCCAACCGTCTGTTGGAAGAGGGCATCTACGTCACGGGCTTCTACTATCCCGTCGTCCCGAAGGGCGAGGCCCGCATCCGCGTCCAGCTCTCGGCCGCTCACACCAAGGAGCAGCTCGACCGCGCCATCGCTGCCTTCATCAAGGTCGGCAAGGAACTTGGCGTGCTGAAGTAAACAGCTCTACAGATGATGGTCGCTGCCAAACAGCAGAGGCCAAGCATCTCCCCCATTGCCCCGTCTATGTGCCCTCGGCCCACAGGCGGGGCTTTTGTATATTGTGTTGTATAGCTAAGAAGAGAGGCAACCCGTAGCCGTGCCACAGATTGCCTCTCATTGTTATTATATAGCCGCACAAGGCAGCCTTAGTTCAGCCTACATCCATCCCAACCAGCGCAGGATGTCATTGAGGTTGGCCACGATCATGAGCAGTCCGACGATAGCAAAGCCCACATACTCGGCCCATATCATAAACTTCTCGCTGGGTTTGCGGCGGGTGATCATCTCATAGAGCAGGAACACCACATGACCACCATCGAGGGCGGGAATCGGCAGGATGTTCATGAAAGCAAGGATGATAGACAGGAAGGCCGTCATATTCCAGAAAAGATGCCAGTCCCAATAGGGCGGGAAGAGACTTCCGATAGCTGCAAAGCCACCAATACTCTTGGCTCCATCGGCAGAGGCGAGGTACTTGAAGTTGCTCACATAACCGCGCAGCACATTCCACCCGTACTTCACACCCGCAGGGAAACTTTCAAGGAAGGAATAATGAACCTGCGTGGGCTTGTAATAAGTGGCCAACGAGCTCTTGAAGATGCCCATCCGAAGTTCTGGCGTGAGCACCACGGCGAGCGTATCCATGCGATGGGTGGCCTGGCGCTCGATGACGACACTGGCGGAGCGCACCTTCAGGGAGTCGGCAGCAGTCTGCTTGGTGGCAAGGACATCGGAGAGAACGGCCATCTGGTTGTCGAAGTCGCTCCAGGTACGGACAGCCTTACCATTGACCGCCACCACACGGTCGCCAGCCTTCACGCCAAGCTTATCTGCAGGGCCACCTGCGGCGATACTATCAATGACCGAGGGAATGAAGGGGACGCAGAACACAGGACGGTTCTTGATCATCTGCAACATATCGAGATCGCCTGGCAATGAGAGACTCATCGGCTTGCCGTCACGGACGATATCGACACGGTGGGCCTTGGCTATCTGGCGGAAGAAGTCGCCATTGACGTTGAGCATCTCCTTGAACTCGCCCTCCTCGGTGCCCAAGAGCACGTCGCCGTCGCGGAAGCCCAAGGCTTTGGCCTCATCGTTGAAGACCATTCCCATCTTCATGTCGCCCACCTTGTAGTAGCTCTCACCCCACGTGAACATCACCATGGAATAGATGAACAGCGCCAGGAAGAAGTTGACGAGCACGCCACCGATCATGATCAGCAGACGCTGCCACGCTGGCTTCGTGCGAAACTCCCACGGCTGGGGCGGCTGCTTCATCTGCTCTGTGTCCATACTTTCGTCGATCATGCCCGAAATCTTGCAGTAGCCGCCCAGCGGAAGCCATCCCATACCATATTCGGTATCGTCTTTCTTGGGCTTCCAACTAAAGATCTTGCCCGTCCACTTGCCTATCGAGATGTCGAAGAAGATGAAGAACTTCTCCACCCTTACACCGAAGAGTTTCGAGAAGAACATGTGCCCGCCCTCATGGAGAAGGACAAGCAGGGAGATTGCCAGTATAAACTGGAGCAATCGGATAAGAAATGTTTCCATTTACGTTCTTTGTATATTGTCTGTGATTATTCTGTGAGCAACTCCGTGGCCAAACGACGTGCCTCGGCATCGGTCTGAAGATAGACCTCGTAGTCGGGCTTGGCATCGAAGGTGGCGCGCTGCATGGTCTTCTCAATGACCTCGCCCATGCCAAGGAAAGAGCAACGTCCCTCGCGAAACGCCAGATTGACAATTTCGTTGGCCGCATTGACAATACAAGGCATATTGCCGCCCTTGCGGATGGACTCGTAGGCAAGCTGGAGACACTGGAACTTCTCCACATCGGGACGGAAGAACTCCAGGGGCTGACGGAACAGGTCGAGGCGATCGCCCTGCAACGGCAGACGGTCGGGATAGGAGAAGGCATACTGGATAGGCAACTTCATGTCGGGAACACCCAACTGGGCCTTCACGCCACCATCGACAAACTCCACCCCACTGTGTACGATGGACTGCGGATGGATGAGTACTTCTATCTTCTCGGCAGGCACACCGAAGAGCCAGCGCGCCTCGATGACCTCGAAACCCTTGTTCATCAGCGACGCAGAGTCGATGGTGATCTTCGCTCCCATGTCCCAGGTAGGATGGCGCAGTGCGTCTGCCGCAGTGACATGGCGCAGTTGTTCGTGGGTGAACTTGCGGAAAGGACCACCCGAACAGGTGAGCAGCAGTTTGCTGATCTCGTTGTCGCCCTCGCCGACCAGGCTCTGGAAGATGGCAGAATGTTCGGAATCGACGGGCAGGATGGGCACACGATACTCCTCGGCAAGCTGGCAGATCAACTCGCCCGCCACGACCAAGGTCTCCTTGTTGGCCAGACAGATCGTCTTTCGGGCCCGGATGGCGCGAATCGTCGGGGTGAGACCACTGAATCCCACCATCGCCGTCAGCACCATCGTGATAGGACCAGCTTCCACGATCTGGCACACGGCGTCGCGGCCGGCATAGACCTTGGTATCAGGTTCGTCGCGCAAGGCTTCCTTCAAAGCCTCGTAGTGGGCCTCGTTGGCTATGACCACGGCGGCCGGATGAAACTCGCGGGCTTGCTGAGCCAGCAGTTCCCAGTGGTTGTTGGCCGTCAAGGCGTAGGCCTCGTAGCGGTCGGGATGCTGGCGAATCACCTCCAAGGCCTGGGTGCCAATACTACCTGTGGAGCCAAGGATACATATTTGTTGCTTCATGATGGAGTCTATGATAATTGCGGGATAATATATTGTATATGGTAATGGATGGTGTACCAACGCTTGTCTATAGGTCGAGCAAACCGTCGGGAACAGTCATGGTGAGCAGTCTTTGGGCCGTGTCAACCGCCTGAATCAAATCGGGGTTGGCAGGAATGGCAAACGACGTGCCGTCGGGCCTCAGCACCTGAAGGATCACATTGGCCGTGCTGTCCTCCACCGACTCCACCTCGCCCAGCACCTCATGGGTCTCCGCATCCTTGATTTGGAAACCGGCAAGGGCACGCCACCCCGATAGTTGCGCGTCGGCGTCGGCCAGGCTCTTAGGAAAATAGACATCGTGCAAGGACAGACGGCGCGCTTTCTCCTCGGTGTCGATATCCTCGAAAGTCACCAGCGCCATCTCGTCCGAACGGAAGCGATAGCTCTCCATAAAGAACGGGACGAGGATGCCCTCCATGTCAATCACCAGGTAGTCGGCCTCAACACGGTCGAAGACATCGTCGGTGAAGAGAAACTGCACCTCGCCCTGCAGTCCGTGGGGCTTGCCAATATGGCCTATCTTGAAGACTTCTTCTCTGCGTATCATCTCGTCTCGTCAGTTTTCGACACGGGTAATCTTCGCACCCAACGCATTCAAGCGCGCCTCGATATTCTCGTAGCCACGATCTATCTGTGCGATGTTGTCAATCCGGCTCTCGCCCTTCGCACTCAGGGCTGCTATCAGAAGGGCAATACCAGCGCGGATGTCTGGACTGGTCATGCGTCCGGCCCGCAGCTGATGGACACGGTCTATGCCGATAACGACGGCACGATGGGGGTCGCAAAGGATGATGTTGGCCCCCATATCTATGAGTTTATCGACGAAGAAGAGACGACTCTCAAACATCTTCTGGTGTATCAGCACGCTGCCACGAGCCTGCGACGCCACCACAAGGAGCACGGAGAGGAGATCGGGGGTGAGTCCCGGCCAAGGCGCATCGGCCAGCGTCATGATGGTGCCGTCGATAAAGGACTGCACCTCGTAGTGAGGCTGCGCGGGCACCCAAAGGTCGTCGCCATCCTCCTCCACAACGATTCCGAGACGGCGGAAAGCTTCGGGAATGATACCTAAGTTCTGCACCGACACGTCCTTGATACGCACACCGTTGCCCACCATGGCCGCCATGCCGATGAAGGAGCCGACCTCGATCATGTCGGGCAGCACTTTGTGAGACGCTCCATGCAGTCGCTCCACACCACGGATCGTCAGCAGGTTGCTGCCAATCCCGGCAATGTCTGCTCCCATCTGGTTGAGCATACGACACAACTGCTGGATGTAGGGTTCGCAGGCCGCATTGTAGATCGTCGTCTCGCCCTCGGCCAGGACGGCTGCCATGATGATATTGGCGGTGCCCGTGATGGACGCTTCGTCCAACAACATGTAGCGTCCGCGCAACTTCTCGGCCTTGATATCAAAGACATGGTCGTTGTCGGGACGACGGACAAACTGCGCACCAAGATACTTGAAGCCCAGGAAGTGGGTGTCGAGACGACGGCGGCCGATCTTGTCGCCACCAGGCTTGGCAATAGTGGCTTGACAGAAGCGACCCAACAGCGGACCGATCATCAGCACGCTACCACGCAGGGAGGAGCACTTCTTGACAAACTCGGTACTTTGCAGATAAGCAAGGTTGAGGTCGTCGGCCTGAAACACCAACGTGCCAGGCTGCGTACGCTGCACCTTGACGCCAATGTCCGTCAACAGGCGGATGAGATTATTGACATCGAGAATATCGGGAATATTGCTGATAGCGACTGGCTCGGTCGTCAGCAACGTGGCACAGATGACCTCCAGCGCCTCATTTTTAGCTCCCTGAGGGGTGATGGTGCCACTCAGCGGGTGGCCTCCTTCGATAATAAACGACTCCATAGGGGGTTATCTCCTTTTCTTTTTGTTATTGGAATGGAACGACTGTAAATCGCGCTCGTTGATCCGCTCAAAGACGAACGTGTCCAGGTCGAGCTGAATCGCTCCGTCGGTAAAGCGGGCCAGATCGCTCGCCACCTTCTCGTCGTCGGCAGAGCCATGGCTCCACTGCATGAGGCTGCGCTTCATCTGGTTGGCCGTTTGGCGCACCAATTCGTCGCGCTCCGCACCAGGCTCCATCGTCTTGAGCTGCTCAAAGACCTCAAACATCATCTTGCCATAGTGGCGAACGAGGATGCGGGCCATAGGATAGGCCATCGGTTCAGGCTTCGTGGTAATCTTCTTGGCTCCACTGACGTCATGAGGCCAGTCGATGTCGAGTTTGAAACCGGAAATGATCGCAAGGTGATCCCACAATTTTTGCTCATAATCGACGCTATCGTGACCCTGCGGAGTCATACGGGCCATCACCTCGATGATGGATTCGGCACACCGCTGGCGTTCCTCCTTGTCGGGCAAGGCAACGGCATAATCAACCATCTTCTGTATCTCGCGCCCATACTCGGGCATGACCAGTTTCTCTCTCTGCGTATTGTAGTCTAATCCTTCTATATTCATCTTACTGTGTTTGGTGATTACGATTCTATCTGTCGTGTGGCAGCATGGGATCAGAGCAACTTCTTGGGTTGCTTGGCCACATACTCCTTGAGGTAGAAGGGAGCAAAGTAGGCCACGTCCTCATACTGCTCCATGGCGATCCGCTTCTCCGCCAGCGGCATCATATACTTGGCAAGCGGCTCTATGCCTTTGATGAAATGGGCTTTGGGGTGGTGGATGACCTCCATGCACTTCTCCGCACCATTGCCAAAGAAATAGACGGGACCTCTGTCAAGATACTCACGATAGGTCTCCTCATCGACCACGTCGGCCTGGACGGGACGCACCGTACGCAAAGCGCGGTCGAACACCTGGGCATAGACTTCCATCCGGCGTGCATCAATCATCGGGACAAGCAGCGCATTCTCTTCCATCTCGTCGTGACGGAGGAGTACGGGCACACAGAGCAACTCCAGCGTAGGCACGCTGACAAGATGAAGCCCCTGGCCATAGCATATGCCTTTCGCCATCGACACCCCGATGCGAAGCCCCGTGTAGGATCCAGGGCCGCTGCTGATGGCCACGGCATCGACAGGAATGGCGTGGCTGTCGGCAAAGGAAAGAGCCTCATCGACATCGCTTCCGAGACTTTCGGCATGATTAGGGCCGTTGTGATTCTCCTTGTTGAAAATCACTCCGCCGTTCTCGCTGACGGCGACAGAGCACACGTTCGTGCTGGTATCTATGTGCAAAATACACGACATGATAAAAAAATTGTATATTAAATAACGTGCAAATTTAGTGCTTTTTCCCCGTTTTTTCGTACTTTTGCAAAAATTTAACTCGATAAAGCCCATGATACTCTCAATGACCGGCTACGGCAAGGCTGTCGCAACCTATAAAGACAAGAAAATCAACGTTGAGGTGAAGTCGCTCAATAGCAAGTCGCTTGACCTCTCAACCCGCATCGCCCCCATCTACCGGGAGAAGGAGATGGAGATAAGACGAATGCTGTCGAAATCGCTGGAGCGTGGCAAAGTGGACTTCGCCATCTGGATAGAAAAGGAGACGAGCGTCGATCCCACGCCCATCAACGCCAAACTGGTGGAGAACTACTACCACCAAATCAAGGATATCGCTGCCCAGACAGGCATTCCCGAGCCACAGGACTGGTTCTACACGCTCCTCCGGATGCCCGATGTGGAGACGCGTATCGACACGGTCGTGCTGACCGACGAGGAATGGGAGATTGCCAGAAAGACCATCGAGGAGGCCGTGCAAGCGCTGACCGACTTCCGCAAGCAGGAAGGTGAGGCGCTGGAACGGAAGTTCAACGAAAAGGTGGACAACATCGAAGCACTGCTCCACAGCATAGAGCCTTACGAGCAGCAGCGCGTACCGAAGATCAAGGAGAAGATCCTGGAGGGCCTGAAGCAGATTCCCGAGGTGGAATATGACAAGAACCGACTGGAGCAGGAACTGATCTACTACATAGAGAAACTCGACATCAGCGAGGAGAAGCAGCGTCTGACCAACCACCTGAAATATTTCCGCGAGACCATGCGGGAGACAGGACACGGTGTGGGCAAGAAGCTCGGCTTCATCGCCCAGGAGATGGGGCGCGAGATCAACACGACAGGTTCCAAGAGCAACCAGGCGGAGATGCAGAACATCGTCGTCCGCATGAAAGACGAGCTGGAGCAGATCAAGGAACAAGTTCTCAACGCACTGTAATCATGGAAAAAGGAAAACTGATCATCTTCAGCGCCCCGAGTGGCAGCGGCAAAAGCACCATTGTGTCGTGGCTCATGGAGAAACACCCCGAACTGCGACTGGCTTTCTCCATCAGTTGCACCAGTCGCCAGCCGCGTGGCACGGAGCGCGACGGCGTGGAGTATTTCTTCCTCACACCCGAAGCTTTCCGGGCCAAGATAGAACGTGACGAGTTTTTGGAATACGAGGAGGTCTATGAGGACCGCTTCTATGGCACACTCAAAGCACAGGTGGAAGCACAGGCGGAGCGCGGCGAGAACGTCGTCTTCGACGTTGACGTGAAGGGCGGTTGCAACATCAAGCGCCATTATGGCCAACGAGCCCTCAGCATCTTCATCCAGCCTCCCTCGGTAGAAGTGCTGCGGGAGCGACTCGTCGGACGTGCCACCGACACACCGGAGGCCATCGAACAACGCATAGCCAAGGCGGAGTATGAACTGACTTTCGCCCCGCAGTTTGACCATTGTGTCGTCAATGACGACCTGGCAACTGCCGAGCAAGAAGTGTACAACCTCATTCGCCGTTTCCTCGACAAGTAAATTAGGATATGGACACCCAAGACGCTCTGTCCGCGAAGGGCCGCCGGATAGGTTTGTTTGGCGGCACGTTCAACCCTCCGCACAATGGTCACATCGCCCTCGCCGAAGCGTTTCTTGTCCAGGCCAGGGTCAATGAGGTGTGGATGATGGTCAGCCCGCAGAATCCCTTCAAGGCCAACCAGCAGCTTCTTGACGATACGAAGCGGCTGGACATGGTACGCCTGGCCGTAGCAGGGAGACCCCACCTTGTGGCCTCTGATTATGAGTTTTCGCTCCCTCGCCCTTCCTTTACCTACCAGACGCTCTGCCGTCTGAAGGAGGACTTTCCCACGACGGAGTTTTCCTTACTCATTGGTGGCGACAACTGGGCGAGCTTTGACCGCTGGTATCGCAACGAGGAGGTACTCCACATGGCCTCCCTCTACGTCTATCCGCGCGAAGGACAACCCATCGACACTCATCTGCCCCGGGGCGTGCACCAGCTCGACGCACCACTGGTCAACATCAGCAGCACGTCGGTCCGCGAACGGGTAGCCAATGGGGAGGAAATCGCCACGCTTGTGCCCAAGGCCGTTGCTGACTATATTGTCTGCCAGCGACTCTACCAAAGCGAAGCAAAAGGCGGTTAAAGTGGGTTAAAAAACACATCGCCCATACAAGAAAAGGAGAAATCCCGAGTTAATAACGGATGAAGGAATAACAAACAAAATCAAACATGAACAGAAAATTTTCAGCCGCCATGCTGCTTGGAGCAGCCACGCTGGCACTTGGCTCTTGCTGCACGTCCCGTGTTTCCAATGACATAAAGAAGGATACTGCTATCCATGGCGTGGAAGCAGACATGGACGCAGCCTACTTAACTCTCTCCGACGCACAACGTGACATTGTGACTCGCAACAACGACTTTGGCCTCCGCCTCTTTAAGAATGTGTCGGGCATGGACTCCCGCGTGGTCTCACCGCTGAGCGTCACCTACCTGATGGGGATGCTGGCCAACGGCGCAGACGGACAAACACGACAGGAGATTCTCACCACGCTGGGCTGGGACAAAGGTGCAGAGGGACAGAATGCGCTGGAAGAGGCCAACGAACTGGCGTGTATGATGCTACAGAGTCTCTCGCGACAGGACAAAGCCATCACCGTCGATGTGGCCAACTTCGTGGTCGTGAACAATCAGGTGAAACTCAAGGAGGGATTTCAGCGCACCGTGACCGATTACTACAAGGCTGGCGTGGAAGCCCTCGACTTCGCGTCACCTAAAGCCCTCAAGCGCATCAACGGCTGGTGCTCTGATCGCACCCATGGCATGATCCCGAGCATCATCGACCAAACCAACCCGCAGGACGTTTCATACCTGATGAACGCCATCTACTTCAACGGTTCCTGGACGGACAAGTTTGACAAACGGGAGACGAAGGTAGAGCCATTCCGTGGCTACACACGCGACATTAAGCGTGTAAACATGATGCACCGCAACGACAAGTATTTCTTCGCTAACAGCCAAGATTTTGACGCCGTACAGATACCCTATGGCGACCGTTCATTCCAGATGATGGTCCTCTTGCCCCACGAAGGCAAGTCTATCGACGATATGATGAGCACGCTAACCTCAGCCAAGCTCGACCAGGTGCGTCAATCCATGGACGAATGTCTGGTCGATCTGAAACTCCCCCGATTCACCACCGAGGTGGAGCAGCCACTCAACGAGGTCATCAGCACGCTGGGCGCACCGTCCATCTTCACCGCAAGAGCCAACTTCAGCCATTTGGCCAACGGCAATTTCTTCGTCTCGAAAATGCTTCAAAAGGCCAAGATAGAGGTCAGCGAAGAGGGAACAAAAGCCGCTGCGGTCACAGCTGCCATCATGACGATGTCCGCCCTCGCCCCCGACGAGCCGCGTCGTGTCGATTTCCATGCCGACCATCCCTTCGTCTATGTCATCTCGGAGGCACAGACGGGAGCAATCTTGTTCGTCGGACAATATACGGGCGAGTAACAACCTTGAACGCATAGCAACAAAAAGAAAAGGGGGAACGGCATCAAGCAGAGGTCGCTTCCCCTTCTTTTGTTGTCAGACGAAAAGGAGCAGAACAGAGGCTACCCTACTAAACTCAAAAAAGCAGGGAGCATAAAAACAAGACAACATGAAGACGATGAAACAATATGCCAGCTACCGGCAACTATGGCAGGCGCTACTCCCCTACTACGACGAGCGGGAGGCCCAGGCCGTAGTCCGCATGATGCTGGAAGAACGCTTTGGGCTGACGCTGACCGACATCGTCTGTGGCGGAGTGGCACGTCTCGACGCATCGCAGCAAGCGGAGCTGCAAGGGATGATGGCTAAGTTGGAACAGGGCGAACCGATACAGTATGTCATGGGCTATGCGCCGTTCTGTGGTCGCCATTTCCACGTAGAGCCTGGAGTACTCATTCCTCGTCCAGAGACACAACAGCTGGTGGAATGGGCCGTGGAGGAAATAGGCAAGAGCGCAGCAAGAAGCGTTCTTGACATCGGAACAGGATCGGGGTGCATCGCCATCAGTATAGCCTTGGAAGCCCCCCTGTCAGAAGTGAGCGCATGGGATATCAGTACCGACGCACTCCGAATCGCCCGTGGCAATGCGGCTTCGCTCCATGCGCCAGTCGAATTTAGACAACAGGACGCACTCCATGCGCCAATGGAAGACAGGGAGAAATGGGACCTTATCATCTCCAACCCACCCTACGTCATGGAGAAAGAACGCAAAGAGATGGCCGACAACGTCCTAAGGCACGAACCGTCGCTGGCCCTCTTTGTGCCCAACGACGACCCATTGCGTTTCTATCGCGCCATCGCACGCTACGGGAAGCACGCTCTGCGACCAGGCGGAACGTTGTTCTTTGAGATCAATCCCCTCCTCGCCGAGGATATGCTGCGGCTGCTGGAGGAAGAGTCATACCAACATGTTCAACTTATAGCCGACGCTTTTGGCAAGAGTCGATTTACGAAAGCCACCATTTAGCATGATAAGAAAGAAAGGAGAGCCTATGACCGAGGCTGGCGCACTGCGCCGTTTGGAAACACTTTGCGCCCGCTCTGAACACTCAGAGGGCGAACTACTGGACAAGATGCGCAGATGGGGATTGTCCGACGAGGAGCAGACCCGCATCATGGAGAAACTCGTCAAGACGCACTTCGTCGATGACGAACGCTTCACAGAGGCATTCATCCATGACAAAATCGTCTTCAACGGATGGGGACGGCGCAAGATAGAACAAGGGCTATGGGCGAAACATGTGGACGAGGCGGTCTATACACCCTTGCTCGACGCGGTGGACGAATCGCTCTACCTGGATGCTTTGCGCCCACTGGTGCGGCAAAAGTATCGCAGCGTAAAGGCTGAGACGGAATACGAACGGGCGATGAAGGTGATAAAATATGCCATCGGACGTGGTTTCGACTTCGACCAAGCACGACAATGCCTCGATGAACTGGCTGAAGAGACGGATGACAAAGAACGGTCTGAGGAAGATTATTAACCACAACTCAGTTTTGACCCTATCATGACAAAGCCTCAACCCATAAATTCCGATGCACCGCGCTTCAGTTTTTTCAGACGCTTGCTGGACCTCTTCGCGCCCCGCCTCTGTTGTATCTGCGGTCAAAGACTCACTCCCACGGAGGAGGAAATATGCATCAGTTGCAACCTGGGGCTACCAAGGACGGGGTATGCAGCCTCGCCACTGGACAACTTGCTTTCGCGTCGCTTCTGGGGGCGTATCCCCGTAGAACGGTGTGCGTCGCTTTATTTCTATAAAGTACATTCACATACTAAACGTCCAGTGCTCCGCCTGAAATATATGGACCACCCCGAGACCGCCATTTTCTTTGGAAAGATGATGGGAAGAGAATTTGGCGAAGAAGGATTCTTCGAGGGAATGGACATGATGATCCCCATCCCGCTGGCCAAGAACCGTATGCGAGAGCGCGGCTACAACCAAAGCGAGATGATCGCGCGCGGGATTGCGGAGGTGACAGGACTACGGGTAGAGACGGAGGTGGCCGTGCGCAGCACATTCAAGGGTAGCCAGACACGACTGGGTCGTATGGAGCGCTTTGACAACGTGGAAGGACTATTCAGCGTCAGGCATCCTGAGCGGATAGCGGGCTGCCACCTTCTCATCATCGACGATGTGATAACGACAGGGGCTACTACGTCCACGCTGGCACGGGAACTACTCAAGGCGGGGGCAAAGACCATCAGCATAGCCTCCGTGGCCTGCACGAGACATTTTTGATTTTCTTGCCGCTCTCCTTGGCTGTTTTATAAAAATAGCGTAATTTTGTCCTCTCAATCGCAGCCCGCTACCCAAAGGGTTGTGACCTAATCATCATGTCGAACAATCAACACCAATATCCGATAAACAGAAAACTATGAAGAGAATGAAAAAAAGAGAGGCTGCACTACTGGTGTCGCTGTTTTGCTGCATCAGCATGGCGGCACAGTTGCCGGTACTGATCCAGCAGAAGTGGAACGATGCCACAACTGCCGAGACGCTGAAGCGTGACTTCAAGCTATGGCGACAGAAAGGAGTGACGGGGGTCTGCTTTGATGCGGGAACAGACTGCGATCGCATTGCCCTTGCGGCACGCCTGGCCCACGAGGCAGGACTGGAATATCACGCCTGGGTATCGACGATGGCGCAGAAAGGACTGCCCAGGGAGTGGTACACGGTGAGCAGAATGGGACTCAACGCAAGCGAGCATCCTGCCTATGGGGGTGAAAATACCACGCTCGACCCTCGAAACCGCGAAGTACACAAATATTTAGTACGCACCTTGGGACAGATAGCTTCCATCAAGGACGTGGATGAGGTGCAGCTGGGCTACGCACGCTATGCAGACGTGGTACTTCCGCAGGGGCTTTCCACCTATTATGGGCTGACCATGAACGGCGAGTTTGCCCCCGCCGACTATTGCTATTGTGCCGACTGCACACGCATCTTTCAGGATGCAACGGGAATAGACATCAACTCCGTGGCTGACCCATCAAAGATAGCGGCATGGGCACAGTTTCGCTGCGACGCCTTGACAGACCTTGTCAACGAACTCTGCACCGTCGTCCACGCACAAGGCAAGAAGGTCGGAGCCGATGTCTATCCAGGACCTATGGGCGAAGCCAAGCAGATGGCACGCCAAGAGTGGGAGAAATGGAATGTGGACGCTGTGTATCCATTAAACTATAATGACTTCTACGCCGAGCTGCCGTCATGGATCGGACTTGCCACCCGCGAAGAGGCACGAGTCATGCAGGGAAAGGACGTAGCCGTATATAGCGGTTTGATGATCTGTGGCGATTGGGAACGCAAGACCTCAGAGACGGACTTAGACCATGCAGGACTAGTGCCGTCGCAGATGCGCGACGCCATCGTGGGCAGTATCACAAATGGTGCCTCGGGCATAAGACTCTATGCACCCGCAGGAATGACGGAGACACACTGGAAAGCCTTTGCACAAGCCATGCAAGAGGCACGCAACGCGATCAGCGACAAGCCACTCTCGCGCACTGAGGCAGAGAAGGCCAAGGCTGAGGTGTGCCAGGACTTCCTCGCTTCCATCGGGCCAGAGACGAAGAAGATCTTGAAAGAGCATGCCGTACACGTGGGTGACAGAACTATGCGCTTGCATTGGAGTACCTTTGGCGAGGCTCCTTCGGACGGACGGGCATTGTGGATCTCACTTCATGGAGGAGGAGGCGTAGAGTATAGAGAAGACAACATCCAGCAATGGACGAATCAGTGGCGTCTGTACCAACCCAAGGAGGGCATCTATCTGTGTCCGCTGTCGCCCGTCGATGCATGGAACATGTGGTGTCAGGCCGACGCCGATGAGTTTTACCACAAGATAGTACTCATGGCAGTAGCGCAACTGGGCGTAAACCCAGACAAGGTGTACATCCTTGGCTACTCTGCTGGAGGCGATGGCGTATGGCGCATGGGACCACGAATGGCCGACAACTGGGCCGCTGCATCGATGATGGCAGGCCATCCTGGCGACGTACGACTGGAGAACCTGCGCAACACGCCGTTTATGGTATGGTGCGGAGCGAAGGATGCAGCCTATCAGCGCAACACGCTCGACGAGGCGAGACTGCTAGAACTGGACTCTTTGCAGCGCGAAGACCCTGAGGGATATATCCACGGTGGACAGATAGTGCCAGGCATGGGGCACTGGATGATGCGTGCGGACACGGCAGCCATCTCATGGATGGAGCAATACCAGCGCAATCCATATCCGAAGAAGATCGTTTGGCAGCAAGAGGAAGTGCTCCGTCCCTCATTCTATTGGGTCAGCGCACCGCAAAAGGAGCTTGCCCGCTACAAGCAGGTACGGCTTCATGTGGAGGGAAACACGATCGTCCTTGACCGTTGTGACTACTCCAGCGTCACGTTGTGGCTCAATGATGAGCTGGTGGATCTCGACAAGAATGTCAAGGTGGTATGCAAGGGACGTACGCTCTTCAACGGAAAACTGCCTCGCACACGCCAGAACTTGCTGCGATCGATCACCGACAGAGAAGACACAAGCTATGCCTTCCCAGCCTGCGTGACGGTCAAAACAAACTAAAAAGGAAGCGCCACCAAACTCCTCACTACCCTACTGTCATGGAGGGGAGTATCTGAAACAACGTCGGCTGTGTATGGATTTTTACCAATACACAGCCGACGTTGCTTGTTGTTTCTGGGTACAGGAGGCGCTGTCAGCTTCCTCGCAGCAGACAAGCGGCTTCGCTTTCATGTAGGCAATCACTCTTCTGTGCCACCATACTGCTGCTCCATATTGTCCACCGAGTCCTCATGCGTTTGTGGGCGCTTCTGCTTCATATTGCCAAAATTCCAAGTCACCGTCAGACGTACAGTACGCCCTCCATGCCAGCGCTCCTGGCTCCGAACAAATGCCTCGGAGGCTGTATAGGTTCTCCATTTGCGCGAATTGAGCAGGTCACGACAGTTGAGCGACACCACCAGACTGCGATTGAGAAAACTCTTACGAAGTCCAAGGTCTATCGATCCGCTACTGCGACGGTAGCCCTGTGGGATGGTCTGCCGGCTGCGGTAGTTGCCCGTGGCCTGGAGAGAGAAGCCGTATGGCAACATGAGGGAGGCCTGGGTGCGCACATTCCAAGTGAAATTATCATTGCCCGGATCGTCTATCGTCTGACCGTCGATATAATATTGATAGCCATGGAGCTTGAAATAATAGAAATTGGCCGACGTACTGAGGTCGAGGATGCGGAAGAACTTATCCTTCAACGTCACTTCCAAACCTGTCGAAAGGCTCTTGGCCACATTGAAATGGGTCTGATAGATCATGCCATCCGTGGCACTCTTGTAGGTGATGTGCTCTATCACGTCGTTCGTTGGACGATAGTAGGCACTCAACAGCAGCGAATGTTCCGTCCACGTCTGAAGATAATTGAGAGAGAAGGAATGGGAATACTCTGGGGTCAGTTCGGGATTTCCGAACGAGACCATCGTAGCGTCGCTTGTATTGCGGAAAGGATTGAGCTGGCCTCCCCATGGACGGCGCAGCCTGCGTGTATAGTTGACTTGCAACTGCTGGCTCTCCGAAAGTTGATAGCTAAGGAAGAGGGAGGGGAAAAGCTGGAAGAAGTCTTTCTTGTAAGGTGCGTCTCGCAAAGACGGGTCACGCTCCTGCTCCCAGGACCTGCTCTCTGTCCTCACACGCCAGTATTCCCCGCGCAATCCTCCCATCACACCCCATTTTCCCCACTGTGTCGTGGCCGTGGCGTAGAGGGCATGGATGTCGTTGCGGTAAGAAAAATAATTGTAGCTGGATAGGTCCTCCACAAGGTCCTTGCCCGACCAAGAGTTGGCATCCACATAGCTGCGCTGAGGATTTGCCTGTCTGGAGAACTTACCTTGATAGCCCGTTTGGAGCGTGAAATGCTCGGTGATGGGATTTTCATAATCGAGCTTCAGCTCCCAAGTCTTATCATTTACGTGCATGGGGCGCAACTGATAGCTCTCTGTATGCTCGCGATCATCGACCGTACCATCAGGATGGTAAAACGTGGTGGAATCTTGATAGACATTATCCTCGTCCATCTTCCAATTGTCATAGCTCGCCGAGAAGTCGATAAAATGTCTTTCGGTGAAGTTGTGCCGCCAACCCAATTCTCCATGCAGCATGCTCATACTAGCGTCCGTCACCGTCTGACGCATCATCAACCGACTATCGTAGGATGCACCAACAACACCATAATGATAAGGTGTCGGCACATAGCGGTTGTGTCCACCCCTCATCAGCATTCCGTTGAAAGAAATATCATCTTTCTTCGACGCATGGAGCGTGAGTCCTGCACGGGAGAAGAGGTTGTTGCCATGGCCTCGACTCTCATTATCATAGTTCTGATAACTATTGTCGGCCAAAAATGTCTGGCGACTACATCCCCCACCCCGCATCTGGCGATGACGATAGCCGATGTTGATATACGCATCGAGCAACGACGAGTTGTAATTGATATTGTAAGAGGTGTTGACGCCGCCACGGGAGTTGGCACCAACCTGCGCCGAACCATAGTAGCCCGCACGACGTTCTTTCTTGAGCACGATATTGATGATACCAGCCGAACCTTCGGCCGAGAACTTAGCCGAAGGATTGTCTATCACCTCGATACGCTCAATGCTCTCAGCAGGCATCTGCTGGAGTATTTCGCCACGATTATCTGAGGTAAGGCCCGATGACTTGCCATTGATCCATACCTCCACACTGGTATTGCCCCGCAACGAGACATTGCCCTCATTGTCCACTTCCACAGACGGGATGTTCTCCAGAACCTCCGAGGCCGTTGCACCCGCATTGCTGATTTGCTGATCGACATTGAAGGACTTGCGATCCACCTCCAACTTCATCTCCGACCGCTGACCAAGCACCGTCACCTCGTCGAGGGCCTGTGCATCCTCTGCCATGTAGATGGCTGGATAGTTATGGTTGGCATTCGACTTGGAAACAGAGAAGGCACGCACCACGTCCTTGTAGCCCGTGAAGCTCGTCGTGAGCGTATATTGTCCGTCGGGGAGACCCGTAATAAGGAAACTGCCCTCGGTGTCGCTGATAGCCCCCTTGAAGATCTTGGTGTCTCCCTGCTTTCTTATAGCAACATTGATAAACTCCAAAGGAGTATTGGACTTTTTGTCCAGGATGCGTCCTCGTATCTGTCCCTGTGCCCACGCAACATGCACGCAGACCAAAAACAGCAACAAGGAGAAATAAATACGTTTCTTCATGCTTCTTTAGACTGACAGCGCACCTAATAGTTTAAAATAGGAAAGCGTCAGACACGCAGCGTACGCATAGAATTGAGCACACAGAGTACCATCACGCCCACGTCGGCAAAGACAGCCATACCCATCGTAGCAACACCAACAGAGGCAAGGAGAAGGACGAGCGCCTTGACGACAATGGCAAAGACCACATTTTGACGCGCATTGGCGATCGTTCTACGCGCAATACGAATGGCCTCGGCTATCTTAGAGGGCTTATCGTCCATCAGCACGACGTCGGCAGCGTCAATAGCAGCATCGGAGCCCATGGCGCCCATGGCAATTCCTACATCTGCGCGTGCCAACACTGGGGCATCGTTGATACCATCGCCGACAAAAGCAAGGGTGCCTTTTTCCTGTGACTGCTGCTGGATCAATCGCTCCACACGATCCACCTTGTCAGCAGGAAGCAACTCTGCGGCATAACTATCTATACCTACCTGCAGCGCCACCTGTCTGGCGACTGCCTCTTTGTCTCCTGTCAGCATCACCGTCTGCTTTACGCCAAGCTGGCGCAAAGCACGAAGGGCTTCGGAAGCATCGGCCTTAACCTGGTCGGAGATGACGACATGGCCAGCATAGCGACCATCAATAGCTACATGTACGACTGTCCCGGCATGGCCCTCACATCGTTTGCAGGGGTGCAAAGTCGCTCCCTCTGCCTCCATCATACGCTCATTGCCCACGGCTACCCTGTGGCCATTGACATCGGCGACAATGCCCTTGCCCACTACCTCGTGGACATGGTTTGTCGTACAACCATCGCCCACGTGCTGATATGCGCCTTGAAGGGCAACAGCTATGGGATGGTGGGAAAAATGCTCCACATGGGCAGCGAGGTGGAGCAACTCTTTCTCACTCAACTCGTCAGGATGGATGGCCTCAACAGCAAAAGTTCCTTGGGTCAATGTGCCTGTCTTGTCGAGGACCACAGTGTCAATATGGGCCAAAGCATCCATATAATTGCCACCCTTGATGAGGATGCCCTTGCGACTTGCGCCACCAATGCCACCGAAGAACGACAACGGAACGGAGACGACTAGGGCACAAGGACAACTCACGACGAGGAAGGTCAACGCACGATAGAGCCAGGTGGAAAACGCATCGGCGTAGCTCGGATAGAAACACGGGGGAACAAAGGCGAGCACAAGGGCCGCTATGACAACGAAGGGTGTATAGACGCGGGCAAAACGACGAATAAACGACTCACTCTTCGACTTGTTCTCCGTGGAGTTTTCCACGAGAGCGATAATCTTGGAG
The DNA here is from genome assembly GCA_003447235.1 of Prevotella sp. Lineage (GTDB taxonomy): Bacteria > Bacteroidota > Bacteroidia > Bacteroidales > Bacteroidaceae > Prevotella. The sequence continues at coordinate 1,920 of DLZV01000034.1, read as the reverse complement.
GCTGTCGACTCGCCATAGGACTTGCCCACCCGCACACGAAGAACACCAGAGAGATTGACACAACCAGAGATGACGTCGTCGCCAGGGGCCACATCGCGTGGAAGGCTCTCACCTGTCAGCGCAACGGTATTGAGACTGGATGTACCATCGAGTACCCTTCCATCGACCGGGACTTTCTCGCCGGGACGCACGACGATCGTCTCACCGACCCGAAGCACGTCTGGGTGTACCTCGACCACATCGCCACCACGCTCCACAAAGGCTACGTCGGGACGTATGTCCATCATTTTGGAAATAGATTTGCGACTTCGGTGTTCGGCATAATGCTCGAAGAGTTCTCCTACCTGAAAGAAAAGCATCACAAAGACGGCTTCAGGCAATTGGGGCTCGCCCCCTGGGAGAAAACCGATGAACAAGGCGCCAATCGTGGCGAGACTCATGAGGAAGCATTCGTCAAAGGGATCGCCGTCCATAATGCCTTCGACAGCCTCCCATAGCACGTCGTAACCTATCAAGAGGTAGGGCACCAGATAAACCAAGAGCATTTGCCATAGCGGCAAACTGTAGTGTTGCTCAATCAGCCAGGCTCCAACAAGGAGCAAGACGGTCAGAAGGATTCTCAACAATTTCATATTCTATATCGTTTTTTCGTTTGTCATGCACGTCCGCATCGTCAAACTCGGCAGAAACGGAATGCTGTTTCGCTGGTGTCGGGTTTCCAGTAGTCTTGCAAGAGATGTGCGAGAGCAATAAGAGCGTGTGCTCTAATTGACAAGTGCGGCGTATCTGATTTAAAAGACCATGCAAAGGTAAGGGGAATACTGTGCAACTGGGTTGCAAAGTGATGTATGGCATGAAAATCTCATATTATTTTCGTAACTTTGCAAGCATGATAACTCCAAACGACGCGACGTGGCGCTTTATCCGCGACCACCGCACGGACGACGTGCGCCAACTGGCCTTGATGGGAGTAAAGGAGAGTGAGGTCGATCTGCCATTGGCACTGCAGCAGATACAGGGTTGGCAGACGGCACGCACAAAACTCCCCTCATGGGCTGCCAAGGAGGAGATCGTCTATCCACCACACCTCAACATGGAACAATGTTCCAGCGAGACTACGGCTGAATATAAGCGAGACCTGGTCAAACGGTTGTGTATGGTGCGAAAGACGATGGCCGACCTCACAGGAGGAATGGGTATCGACTTTTCGACACTTGCGCAGGACTTCGACAAAGCGGTCTATGTGGAACGCAACCCGACGCTCTGTGCGCTGATGGCACACAATGGTCCCGTGCTGGGCTTGGACCATGTGGAGATACGCAATGAGGATTGCGCAGACATGCTGGCTATGCTGCCGCAACAAGACTTGATATTCATGGACCCTGCACGCCGCGACCATCATGGCGGAAGAGTGTTTCAACTCCAAGACTGCCAGCCAGACGTGCTTTCACTGCGCGAGAAGCTGCTGAGGAAAGCCCGGGTCATACTGCTGAAATTATCACCAATGCTCGACTGGCATGCAGCTGTACACCAATTGGACTGCGTACGGGAAGTGCATATTGTCGCAACAGGCAACGAATGCAAAGAACTGCTACTGGTCTGCTCATCCGAACAGATAGGCGATGGAAACGTCTGCTGCGTGAACAACGGGCTACGGTTTTGTTTTCCTATGAAAACGACTCCCAACACTGGTCTAAAGACAAGTCAAGAAATCCACATGGAGGACTTTCTCTATGAGCCCAATGCAGCCGTAATGAAGGGAGGATGCTTCGGCATGCTCTGCGAGAAGTATAAGGTTGTCGCACTGGGACACGACTCCCATCTCTTCACCTCGCCTATAATGATGGATGACTTTCCTGGTCGTAGATTCCGAATCAAAGCCGTCTCCTCATTCAACAAAAAGGAACTGAACCGGAATCT
>DLZV01000006.1:57046-99605 GCA_003447235.1 Prevotella sp. | reverse complement strand
TTAACGAACTATTGATATAAAACATGGTAGCACAAGAACAGCAAAAGCCGTTTGTCATCGGTTTGGACTTAGGCGGCACTAACTCAGTTTTTGGAATCGTAGATCAGCGTGGCAACATACTGACAACCAACTCTATTAAGACGCAGGCATACAAGACCGCAGAGGACTTTGTCTCTGCTGGCGTGGAGGCCCTCAAGCCCATCATCGCAAAAGTAGGCGGCATAGACCAGATCAAAGCCATGGGCATCGGTGCGCCCAACGGCAACTACTATCGCGGCACGATAGAGTTTGCCCCCAATGTGCCCTGGGGCCATGACGGTGTGATTCCATTGGCAGATATGTTCTCTGAGAAGCTTGGCATCCCCGTGGGCCTCACCAACGACGCCAACGCTGCCGCCATCGGCGAGATGCAGTATGGCGTAGCACGCGGCATGAAGAACTTCATCATGATCACGCTCGGCACGGGTGTCGGATCGGGTATTGTCGTCGATGGACACATGGTCTATGGCAGCGACGGCTTCGCTGGAGAGCTGGGCCACACCATCATTCGCCGCGAGAACGGACGCCCCTGTGGCTGCGGACGCAAGGGTTGCCTGGAGACATATTGCTCCGCCACGGGTGTGGCACGCACAGCTCGCGAGTTCCTCGCCACAAGCGACGAACCGTCTCTGCTACGCGAAATGAACCCCGAGGAAATCACCTCTCTCGATGTATCCATCGCTGCCAGCAAGGGCGACGCCCTCGCCAACCGCATCTATGAGTTCACAGGACAGATTCTCGGTGAGGCTTGCTCCGATTTCATGGCCTTCTCCTCACCCGAGGCTTTCGTCTTCTTTGGTGGACTGACAAAGGCCGGGGACCTGCTCATGAAGCCGTTGAAGAAAGCTTACGACGAGAATGTGCTGAAAATCTACAAGGACAAGGCAAAATTCCTTATCAGTTCTCTTGACGATGCCAGTGCTGCCGTTCTCGGTGCTTCTGCAATCGGTTGGGAACTCTAATAGCTTACAACTGTAAAAGAATACTTTGCCTTCCTCAAAGTATTCTTCTTTTCGAAATAAGCATAAAAAATCGTCGGGGACTGATATCAAACTTAATTGAATCAGTCCCCGACAACTATATAGGGTAGGGAAGAGCGCACAACTTAGTTGTTGGACGATCCGCCCACAATATCGAGCAGTTCGGAAGTAATGGCGGCCTGTCGAGACTTGTTGTACTGCAAGTTAAGCTCGCGAAGCAACTCGTCTGCGTTGTCCGTGGCCGTCTGCATGGCTACCATACGGGCGGCATGCTCCGAGGCGTTGCTATCAAGCAGCGCAGTGTAGACCATCAAGTGCAACTCCTTGGGGACAAGTTCAGTAAGCACTGTTTTCAAGTCGGGTTCCACAAGGAAATTGTCATTGAGGGGCTTGACTGTTGTCTGCTCGCGTTCCTCTTCCTGCTTATTGCGGTTCTTGAGGTACTCCTGCGACTTCTTAGTAGGCAGATTGGATGACAGGTCACGGTCGTTATCGGCCCCAACATCGTCGTGAAGGTCGATGGGGAGGAAGGTTCTGCGTGTGAGGACCTGAGATCCTGCACTCTTAAAGTGGTGGTAGATCAATTCCACCTTATCCACTTTACCCTCCAAGAACATCGTGCCCGCCTCGACGGAGATGTCGCGACACTGAGCGGAATTGGGTTTGTCAGCCAAATGGACAAACGATCCTGCCGATCGTAAGCCGAGCTTACGAACCTTCTCCTCAACCTTTCTGCCAATGGGGTAGATAATGATATCATCGTTGGTGAGTCCCTGCTTACGATATTCTTCTATAGCATGGAGCATCGTCTTGATAATATTGGCATTGAATCCGCCACAGAGCGACGAGTTGGAAGAGAAAACGATCAGCGCAACCTTCTTCACAGGACGCTCCTGATCGAACGGCAACTCAACATCGGGTGCCGATACCAAGAACGTCTTGAGGATATGCTCCAGCATATTTTCATAAGGGAGCATATTCTCGATGGCCGTCTGGGCATGGTGGAGTTTGCTCGAAGCCACCATTTTCATCGCACTGGTGATCTTCCGCGTGCTATTGACGGAAGCGATGCGACTCTTGATTTCTTTCAAAGATGGCATGATAGACCTCCTTCCCGTTAGTTTTTGAACTGTCCGGCGATGTTGGCCATGACTTCCGAAATGACCTTCGTATCTTCCTCAACGAGTTTGCCCGCTGCCAAATTGGCAATGACATCAGCATGGGCTGAACGCATAGACTCAAGGAACTGGTCCTGACAGTCGCGCACCTTGTCAACAGGTACGTCGTGGAGCAGACCGTGGACGCCACAATAGAGGATCGCCACCTGCTCACCGACAGACATCGGCGTGTACTGAGGCTGGATGAGCAACTGGTTGTTCTTGCGTCCGCGGTCGAGCGTCATAGCCGTCACGGCATCCATATCACTTGAGAACTGAGAGAATGCCTCCAACTCACGATACTGCGCCATGTCAATTTTCAACGTACCTGCCACCTTCTTCATACTCTTGATCTGAGCAGAACCACCCACACGGCTCACAGAGATACCGACATTGATGGCAGGACGGAAGCCCTGGTTGAAGAGGTCCGACTCAAGGTAGATCTGGCCGTCGGTGATAGAAATCACATTGGTCGGGATATAAGCGGAAACGTCGCCAGCCTGCGTCTCAATGATTGGCAGTGCGGTGAGAGATCCGCCACCCTTGACGTGGCCCTTCATGCTCTCGGGAAGGTCATTCATCTGCTCGGCAATCTCCTGCTGGTCGTTGATACGTGCGGCACGCTCGAGCAGACGGGAGTGAAGGTAGAAGACATCGCCAGGATAGGCCTCGCGTCCAGAAGGACGACGAAGAATCAGCGATACCTCGCGATAGGCAACAGCCTGCTTTGACAGGTCGTCATAGACGACGAGAGCGCTATGGCCGCGGTCACGGAAATACTCGCCGATGGCAGCTCCAGCAAAAGGAGCATAGTACTGCATGGCGGCAGGATCGGCTGCGGTAGCACTGACGATGATCGTATAAGGCATGGCGCCTCGCTCCTTCAACGTCTGCACGAGTGAGGCCACGGTAGAAGCCTTCTGACCGATGGCGACATAGATGCAATAGACGGGCTTGCCCTCCTCGTAGAACTTCTTTTGGTTGATAATGGTATCGACGGCGATAGCGGTTTTACCCGTCTGGCGGTCACCGATGATCAGCTCACGCTGTCCACGACCGATTGGAATCATGGAGTCGACAGCTTTCACACCCGTCTGCAGCGGCTCTTTCACCGGTTGACGGTAGATCACGCCCGGGGCCTTGCGGTCGAGCGGCATCTCAAAGGATGCTGTCAAATCAATGTCTCCTTTGCCGTCGATGGCCTGGCCGAGAGGGTTGACCACGCGTCCGAGGAAATTGTCGTTGACGCGGATAGAGGCAATGCGATGCGTTCGCTTCACCTTCATACCCTCCTCAATGCCTGCCGTGGAACCCAAGAGGACGCAACCGACGTTGTCTTCCTCCAGGTTCATCACGATGGCCATCGTGCCATTCTCAAACTCAAGCAGCTCGCTGGCCTCAGCGTTGCGCAGTCCGTAGATACGCGCCACACCGTCGCCGACAGTAAGCACCGTGCCTACCTCGTCGAACTGCGTGCCACTATTCACCTCTTGGAGTTGCTGCAGCAGCACATCAGAGACCTCGCTTGGTTTTATCTTGTCTGACATTACTATTTGTTTCTGAATTATTTGATTAACGTATTGCGGATGTCACGCAGCTTGCGCTGGATGCTGGCATCCATTCTATAGGTATCATACTCCAGGATGTAACCGCCAATCAAGTCAGGGTTCACCTCGGTGTTGAACTCTACAGAACCATGAGTTTTCTTCTCGACCATCGCCTTCACCTTACGCTCGGTCTCAGCCGAGACAGGGGCAGCAGTGGTGAGCGTACCGCGAATGATATTCTTCTGCTTTCTATAAAGAGTGATGTAAGAGGTCGCCATGAATTGTAGTGCGCTCTCCCTGTCCTCCTTCAGCACCAAAGCAATGAAGCGAGCGGTGAGTGGGGAGGGAGTTCCGCCACATGCCGTCTCCAGCAACTGTTGCTTCTTGGCCTTGGAGAGCATGGGGTTGTCTATCGTAAAGCGCAATTCAGGCACCCGGATGTAGTTCGTGGAGAGAACTGACATCTCCTTATAGACCTGATCTTCGAGCTTCGACGCAGTAGCGCTCTTGATGAGCGCACGTGCGTAGCGAACCGATATTACACCTAAATCCATAAGCTATGATTACTGGTCCTTATTATTATCAGAAGAAACTTCATCCAGCAGTTTGTCTATCAGCGCATTCTGCTTGTCGGAAGCAGCGAGTTTCTCGCGGAGAATCTTCTCTGCGATCTGCACAGAGAGCTCAGCCACCTGTGTGCGAATGTCGCGGATGGCGGCCTGCTTTTGGCTATCGATCTCAGCCTTGGCCTCGGCAAGGATGCGTGCACCCTCGTCGTTGGCCTTGGCCTGAGCTTTCTCGACAATAGCGTCGCGCGTAGAGGCAGCCTCCCGCAGGATGGCGGCCTGCTTGTCGCGAGCCTCTTGCAGCATGGCTTCACCCTCTTTTTGGATGTTCTGGAGCTTATCATTGGCCTCCTTGGCCTTGCGAAGGCTTTCGTCAATGTAAGCCTTACGCTCGTCGATCATCTTCACGATAGCAGGAAATCCAAACTTCCAAAGAATCAAGAAGACGATGACGAAGACCAGCGTCATCCAAAAAAGCAATCCACCTTCAGGGATTAATAAATCCATACTTACTGGTTAAAGTTCATTGAAAACCTCCCGCTTACGCGGGATTGATTACATAACTACTGCCAAGAGCGCAACGATCACGGCCAAGAAGGCCACACCCTCGACGAGGGCAGCTGCGATAATCATGGAAGAACGGAGATCACCAATCTTCTCCGGCTGGCGAGCCATGGCATCCATGGCCTGGCCGCCAATGCGCCCGATACCCAAACCAGCACCGATAACGGCAATACCTGCGCCCAATGCGCCACCCATCTTTGCAACCTCAGCTGCTAACAACAATGATGATAACATAGTTAAAAAGCTTTTTAATTATTTGATATTTTTGATTATTTATTTTGCTTTTGACCGGTCTCCGCGCATAGGCAGGAGGTCGGACCGAAATCCTTATGCGGCATGCTCCTTGACATGAGCAAACGAGATGAACACGGCACTAAGCATCGTGAACACCAAGGCCTGGATGTAGCTTACAAGAATCTCAAGCAGCATCATGAAGACGCTCAGCGCTACCGAGATAACCGAGATACTGCTTCCGGCGATGTTGTTGACCAGCGCATTCTCAGTGAGATGGAACATGATGAAAATCATACCCGCGAATGACAAGGCAATCGCATGGCCTGCCATCATGTTGGCAAAAAGTCGGATCATCAGTGCCAATGGCTTTGTGAAGATACCTACAAGCTCGATAACGGGCATCAAGGGAACAGGAACCTTCAACCATGTGGGTACTTCCGGCCAGAAGATTTCCTTCCAATATTCCTTGGTACCCGTAAAGTTGGTGATGAGGAATGTGCATAGGGCGAAAAAGCAAGTACACGAGATGTTGCCCGTGAGGTTGCCACCACCCGGGGGGAAAGGCACGATACCCATCAAGTTGGCAATGAAGATGAAGAAGAAGCACGTCAAAAGATAGGGAGCATATTTCGGAGCCTCATCGCCCATGACTGCCTTGATGACGTCATCATAGACCGACTTGATGAACATGTGCATCAGACCTGTGAAACCAGAAGGAGCTGGATCGTCAATCTTATGACGCTTGCACCAGCGGGCAGGAATGAGCACACACAGCAAGAGGATGATGGCATCGATGAAAAGGACGGCCACAGACTTTGTAATGGAGAGGTCAAACGGACGCACTTCTTGACCGTCGACCTGCTCTACGATTTTACCTGGATAGGTCTCGGCCTCACCACCTTTGATACACAGTCCATAAGGACCAGGACGGTTGCCCTGCTCATCAGCATGATGAGAGAATTGTGATGAGGAGAACACATGCCAGCCTGTAGAGCTTTTCACGATCACCGGGAGGTTGATTACCACTGGATGGTCACCAACATTGGTGATGTGCCACTCGTATGAGTCTTTGATATGTCCCCACAAAATTTCCTTCATGTCAATCGTCATCTTCTCTCCGGCCATTGATGGCACAGCGAGAAGACCGAGTATCAGCACGAGGAGATATTGCTTGAATGCTTTCATGTCAGCTATTTAATCAAATGTTTTTTCTCTATATGAGAGAAGAATATGCAGTCGAAGACCAGCATCAGCACGTAGTAGGTGGCAAAAATCAACGCAAAGGACAAAAGGCACGTCTTGTCGCCACGGAGAAAGAAAGCTCCGACGAGGACGACGATGAATGCGAGAAGCATTCTCGCGGCCGACGACGCAAAATAGAAGCGCGTGAGGCCGTTGCCAGCCTTTTGCGCTGCCTTGCGCCAGCAGCGTCCGTTGATCATGGTCACCAAAAGAAAATAGACAGCCGAGAACACAATACTATAGGTGAAACCATACTTGAAGGCTATCTGCTCGGCCAAAAAGCCAAGTAGGGTCAAACCGGCGATGATCCACAAGCCTATCCTATTATATAAGGAAGCGTAGTGTCCGACAATGTCTTGGTGCTTTGCCATGGGAGTCTTCTATACCTCAACACAGAGGTTAACCTCGTTGCGCTTGACCTCAACGAAACCTCCTTCTATGTCGAATTGCTTCTTACCGTCCTTTTCGGTATATTCCACACGACCTTTCGTCAAGGTGGAGATGATAGGAGCATGGTCCTTGAGGATCTCAAAGGGACCCACCATACCCGGTACCAACACGCTCTCGACTTCGCCGTGAAACATGACCTTTTCGGGACTTACTATTCTCAATCTCAACATAAGCGTTAGGCTTTGGCTGCCTCCAAGAGTTTCTTACCCTTCTCCTTGGCATCCTCGATTGTACCAACGTTGAGGAACGCCTGCTCAGGCAGGTCATCGACCTCACCATCCAGAATGGCATTGAAACCCTTGATAGTCTCTTCGATGGGTACCATCACGCCAGGAATGCCCGTAAACTGCTCTGCCACCGTAAACGGCTGGGAGAGGAAACGCTGCACACGGCGTGCGCGATTGACAACCAACTTGTCTTCATCGGACAACTCGTCCATACCGAGGATGGCAATGATGTCCTGCAACTCCTGATAGTGCTGGAGAGTCTCCTTCACTCGCTGGGCGCAGGCATAGTGCTCCTTGCCGACAATCAGCGGGTCGAGGATACGCGACGTACTGGCCAGCGGATCAACGGCAGGATAGATACCCAGCTCAGTAATCTTACGGTTGAGCACCGTAGTAGCATCAAGGTGAGTAAAAGTCGTTGCTGGAGCAGGGTCGGTCAAGTCGTCAGCGGGCACATAGACTGCCTGTACGGAGGTGATGGAACCACGCTTTGTAGAGGTGATGCGCTCCTGCATTGCACCCATCTCGCTGGCCAATGTCGGCTGATAGCCTACGGCAGAAGGCATACGTCCCAGCAGGGCAGACACCTCAGAACCAGCCTGAGTGAAACGGAAGATGTTGTCGATGAAGAACATGATGTCAGCAGCCTCTCCGTTCTTACCACCATGGTCGCGGAACTCCTCAGCCACCGTCAGACCAGAGAGGGCGACAGAGGCACGTGCCCCAGGAGGCTCGTTCATCTGACCATAGACCAGCGTAGCCTGCGACTTCTGAAGTTCTTCAGGGTCAACAAGGCTCAAGTCCCACTTGCCCTCGTCCATAGCCTTTCTAAACTTCTCGCCATAACGGATAACGCCTGACTCAAGCATATCACGAATCAGATCGTTGCCCTCACGGGTACGCTCACCAACGCCGGCAAAGACGGAATAACCGTTGTGACCCTTGGCAATATTGTTGATCAACTCCATGATGAGCACCGTCTTACCGACACCAGCACCACCGAAAAGTCCGATCTTACCACCCTTCATGTACGGCTCCAAGAGGTCGATGACCTTGATACCAGTCTGCAACATCTCCTTGTGGGTGGAGAGATCCTCAAACTTCGGAGCCTCGCGGTGGATGGGGTACGCTCCCTTCATATCGAGCGATTCCATACCGTCGATAGGCTGACCAATGACATTCATCATACGGCCCTTGATCTGATCGCCAGCCGGCATGGTGATAGGACTTCCCGTACGCATTGCCTCCAGTCCACGCTGCAATCCGTCCGTGTTGTCCATGGCAACGCAGCGCACAGTGTCCTCGCCAATGTGCTGCTGCACCTCGATGATGAGGTCGCGGCCATCGGGACGCTTTACGCGCAATGCCTCATAGATTTTAGGCAGTACCTTCTCAGGATCCTCGCCCTTAGTGTCGAAATAAACGTCGATCACCGGGCCGATAATCTGAGAGATATGTCCAATAGTTTGTGACATAAATTTTACTTCTTTGTTTATGCGTTATTATACTTCGATTTTGTTTTTAGTTAGATGCTCACCTCATCGAGGACGCGGATCAACTTGCGGTCGAAAGGCTTGTCAGAACGAATAGCCTCCGAGAGCGGCACGTAGCAGACCTCGTTGTTTCTCACGCCTACCATCAGGTTGCGTTGTCCTTGCATGATGGCCTCCACGGCACCAGTGCCCGTTCTGCTGGCCAGAATGCGGTCGCGGGCCGAGGGACGACCTCCGCGCTGCAAGTGACCCAGGATGGAGACACGCACGTCATAGTCGGGGAACTCCTTGTGAACGCGCTCCGCATAGTACATCGCACCACACTTCGGGCTTTCCGAGACGATGACGATGCAACTCTTCTTTGACTTGCGAATACCACGCTCCATGAAGCGTGCCAACTGGTCAACATCCGTGGAATCTTCGGGGATGATGGCAGCCTCCGCACCACTGGCGATGGCAGAGTTCTGTGCCAAGAAACCAGCATCACGGCCCATCACCTCTACAAAGAAGATGCGCTCGTGGCTTTGAGCGGTATCGCGAATTCTATCAACACACTCTACGATGGTATTGAGCGTCGTGTCATAACCGATCGTGTTGTCCGTACCGTAGAGGTCGTTGTCAATGGTACCAGGCAGTCCGATACAGCAGAGATCATACTCTGCAGCAAACTTCATCGCACCCGTCAGCGAGCCATTGCCGCCGATGACGACCAGTGCGTCGATACCATGTTGTTTGATGTTCTCATAGGCTTTATCACGCCCCTCTTTGGTCATGAACGCCTTAGAGCGTGCCGTCTTGAGGATTGTACCTCCCCTGCCGATGATGCCACTGACATTCTCGGTGGTGAAATCCCTTATCTCTCCTGTTACCAATCCATCATAACCTCGGTAAATACCCTTGATATTGAAACCGTTATAGATTCCTGCACGCGTGACGGCACGAATTGCCGCGTTCATTCCTGGGGCATCTCCACCCGAAGTTAATACACCAATTGTCTTAATCTTTGTCATAGGAAGATTCTAATTATTACCTTATTGAAGATTTTAACAGGGGCAAAGGTAGTAAAAATAAATGTATCTACAAACCTTTTTGCAGGATTTTGGAAAATAACTCCCACTTTTGAGGAAACAACACCCACTTTTTTTGATTCATCTCATTAATTTTGCGAAGGTACCATCGACTTAGATGCATGGCTTTATAGCTGAACGATCATATCATTGGGTGGAAATATCAGAACTTAAACAGTTGCTCTACCTTTTTCGCACATTGCTCCATGAGCCACTTGGGGGTACTTGTCGCCCCACATATACCCACCGACTGTATGCCATCGAGCCACTCCCTTCGGATCTCATCCTGACTCTCTATCTGATGACTGTTGGCATTGACGCGGCTGCATTCCGCAAAGAGCACGCGCCCGTTGCTGCTCTTGCGACCTGCTACGAAGAGTACAAGTTCATGACAAGCGGCAAAATCAGCGATATTAGGCATACGGTTGGCCACTGATCGACAGATGGTATCAAAACTCTCAAAGGCACACCCGTAGGCGATATGACCCTGGATGTAAGCGATGATATCCCGATAGGCCGAGAGGCTTTTCGTCGTCTGGGAGAAAAGGAAGATGGAGCGGGAGAAGTCGAGGTGACGCACGTCGTCGAGGTTTTCCACAACAATAGCACCTCCGTGGGTCTGCCCGACCAGGCCAAGCACTTCGGCATGGCCTTTCTTGCCAAAGATAACCACTTGTCCGTCTTGCGCCTTCTCCCACTGACGCTTCACCCTGCGCTGCAAGGCCAGCACCACAGGACACGTCGCGTCAATGATTGTGATGTTATTGCGTTGGGCCGTTTCGTAGGTAGAGGGTGGTTCGCCATGGGCTCGGAGCAGCACCGTTGCATCGTGAAGTTGCTGAAACTGTTCATGATTGATGGTGATCAGTCCCTTGTGAGCAAGACGCTCCACCTCGACACCGTTGTGTACGATGTCGCCGAGGCAGTAGAGGGTATTGCCTGCCTTGAGTTCTTCCTCCGCTTTGTTGATGGCAGTGGTCACACCGAAGCAAAAGCCACTGCCTGAATCAATTTCTATCGTCATAGGTTGGTATGCAAATGAACTTAATATGTAGTTGGTTTCGATACTTTCACTGTCGCAGCAGTGGTCCTTCCGCTGTATTCAGGCGCATAGGCACATTGTGCCGTGCAGATGCCCGAGAGGTAGTTGCCCTCGCGGTCAATATAGTACTCCGTCTCGACCACATGCTTGCCTTTAGCTATTTGATGGAAGAAATAACGGGTCGATTGGTCGCGGGTCTCCAGGTAGTAGCCCCATTGATAACCACTCTCCTGGGCCACGGGCTCCAGGCAGGCTGCACGCATATCGTTTACCATCACAAAGTCGTAGTCGCGGTCGGCTTGGATGGTAATGCGTACTCGTACGCGGTCGCCAACCGTCAGTTGGGTGGCCGGCTTACCGTCCTCGTCAAGAAGTTCGCGGCTGACCTTGAGACCTGCCGAGGAAGCACGAGTCTCGCGCATAGGCTGGAGATATTGCGCATAGACAGCTCCCCAGGACGTGCCATCGGAGGACTTTTCGGCTGTCAAGGTCGCCGGCGCATTCGTCAACGTCTCTGTATGGCGCACGTAGCCCAGCCCAGCTGAACCCTGCTCCTCAATGGACCTTCCGTCGATGGAGAGCCGAGTCGGTGCAGCCGAGTCGGTCAGGGCAGCAAGATGGCCCTTGTCGGCAAAAGCCCAAATGGCTTCCACGGCATTGAAAGGCGTGTCCCAAGCTTGTGTGCGCTTAGCTTGAAGAAGCCAGCGACGCATCTCGCTGAGGGTCTGTGTGTCGTCGGGAGTCAGAGTGCGAATGGCCTCGATAGCCGCTACTTGCGAAGGAATCCGATAGTTGAACCAACTATAACTGGCACGTGGCGTGTCGAAATAGCGTCCCATCTCCTCACGGTACACAGTATACTCCTTCAAGCTCTTCAAATATGCGAGGGCTTTCGAGTGCTGATCATACAGGGCGAGGATCACCGCCGTATTGGCTTTGCCATAAATGGTTAGCTCCGAAGCACGACGGGTCATCAGGCGCAGCAGATAGTCGGTATCTGCCGTACGGCTACGTTGTGCCAATGCATTGGTATAAAGATAGTCGCAAAGGGCATCGCTGGGATAAAAATCCTTTCTTTTCTTGAGTTCGGTGACCTGTCGGGCCACCTCCTTGTCGAGGAAGCGGAAGGCCTTGGTGACGAGGGCGTTCAACGTAGCGTCCTCGCCTGTCATTACTTGTAGTCGGACGAGGGTCTTAGTAACAGCCACCGTCATATAAAAGCTACCGTCCATACCTTGCCACCAAGAGAAAGATCCGTCGGCGTTCTGCAACTTGCGCAGACTGCTGATGGTATTGGTGAGCGCATGGCTGATCTGGTTGTCGTTGAAATAAGCTGCAATAGCACGGCGTTGGGCGCTCTCCGACTGAGCGACAGCTACCCACGGAGTCTCGGTAAGCACCAGAGCCTTGAGCGCCTCATTCTTCTCCAGCTGGCTTTGTAGCGAAGTCTCCGTGCCCGATTCTTGTTCCCACTGCTTGAACACTGTCTTCAAAGTGGGATTCTCCTTAACGATCGTCCGTGCAAGGGTGTTGGCAAAGAGGGCGGCGGAGAGAGAGATTGCATTCTTTTCGTTGACGTCGCCGACATAGGGGAGGGCTTGCATCAGGAGCCATGCGGGATTGTTGGTATATTCTATCGTCAGACTCGGTCGCTCGATACCTTTGCCTTTGAACAACTGCTTGAGGTCGAGCTGCAGCGTCCCAGGCTCGTGTTGCGTGAACGGCAGGGTAGTGGTGACGTATTGCTTGTCGGTCAACACGGGAAGGTAGTGCTGCTCACCATCGCTGAATCCATCGCCTTGTGCTATGATGCGCACGATCAAGAGTCCTTCTTGACCTTCAAGCAGTGAGGGAGCAATAGAGAAGGCCGCACGCACCGTTTGGTGGGGATCGGAAGAGAAAGGCTGTTCCTCCTCATAGACCACTGACTCGTCGGCAGGACGAAGGAGCTGGAGGCGCACCACACCCGTACGGACAACGTCAGATGTGTTGCTGATACGCGTGGCAATGACTGCATGGTCGCCCAAACGAAGGAAGCGAGGAAGGTTGGGTTGTACCATCACATCCTTTTGTGCCACCACGTCGGCCTCTATCAGTCCGTGGCGCATTTCCTTGTCGTGAGCAAGTCCCATGAAGCGCCACGTTGTTACGCTCTCAGGCAGACGGAACTGCAAACTCACCTGTCCGAGAGAGTCGGTGCGGAGTTGAGGATAAAAGAAAGCTGTCTCCTCCAGGTTTTCACGTAGTTGGACGGGAGCATTGCTGTCTGTCTCTGTTGCGCTGCCCGCATCATTAGCTGCACTGCCCAGTGCAGGCTCTTCCAAGGTTGCCTCCATATCAGCCACCATCATCTGTTTCGACATCATGCGCACAGAAGCAGAGCCAGGGGCAGCGTCCATATTATACATCATGAGGCGCGATCTTCCATACAAGAATCGTTCATCGTAGTCGCGGAGTAATGAGGAGAAGTAGTTTTTATCCAGCTCGGAGAAAGACAAGGTCTTGAAAACGGGCCGAGAGGGATAAAGGATACTGTTCACCTGTGTACGACCATAATAGATGGACGTCCAGTCCGCAGTGGGCAAATAGAGATTCATTGCTACGTTATCGTCCCAACGGTGAAGACTCAACTGGTCGAGACTCTTATCGTAAAGAGTGGCCATCAGCTGAGCGTTGGCTGGTGAGCCGTCAGGATTGCGGGCCTCCAGCGTCCATGTTTCCTGCTGTCCCGGTGTGAGTCGGTCGCGGAAGGTGCGCCAAGAGAGAGTGATCTGCTTCTCGGGAAGGGGGCGTGCTATGGTCGTAGTATGGGTGTAAGCAACGCCGTCGTGTACCCAAGCGAAGCAGAGGCGCAGTCCGTCGCCATACTCTTTCTTATACTTAAACTTCATAAGTGTCAGCGCATCGCTTTGGTCGATGCGACCGTTCTCCAACACACGGTCTCCCGAGATGATGGAATAGAGAATGTGCTGGTCCGCATCTGAAGAACCCACTTGGATACAGACTGGCTTGCCATCGCGCGGGAAGGTCTCACTTGTCTGGTAGAACCAGTTGTGTGTCGTGACTACCGGGCGCTTATCGTCAAGGGAGAAAAGAACAAACGGATGCTGTAGCGTGTCGTTGCCACAGACAGCGAGCAACGTCCAGGCACCCGACTTCATTCGAGGCAGTTGGATAGGAGTATTGGTGGAGGCGGAATGGGTGAGTTGGGCCATACGCTCCGCCGTACTCAGTCCGTCATTCGTAGCAAAAAAGCCGTAGCGGACGGAGGCCTCCACTTCCTTGCCCGCGGCATTGCGATACTGAAGGGTGAAAGTCTTATTGTCGGTATCGACAAGCAACTTTTCTGGCAGGTCGGTGGAAAGGAGCGCATCCTTGTTGCCCAACGGGATGGAGAGAGTGCCACGATGGCTTTCTCCAGCAAGGTCGGTGACATCGGCTTGCAACTCAAAACGGTAGAAGCCCGTAGCGCCCTCAGGTATTGTCAACGGCAAGCGGACCTCAAAGAGGCCATCAGCATCTGTCGTAGCCTGAGCCTCGAGAATGGTCGCCTCAGAGAAGTCTCTCTCGAACCAACGCCACCACATCGAGGGACGACGCACGACGGTGTAGCTGACCTTGGCGCCATCTATCCCCACACCACTATAGGTACGGGCGGTTCCCTTGATGACAATCGTATCGCCTGGAGCGTAGCGATCTTGGTATGGGTCGAAAGTTACCTCAAATGTAGGCCGTTTGTATTCCTCTACACGAATAGCCTCGCGATCATAACCAAGACTTGAAACTATCGTGAAGTGACCTGTAAGTCCCGTAGAGGGCAGATGAAACTCGGTTGCAGCCGTACCGAAGGCATCTGTCGTGAGCGACTTCTCCGCCACATCACGACCATTGGCATCACGAAGGGTAAGCGTGACGGGGCGGTCAGCGGTGGCCTTGGTCTCCGTGCCCATCATCGTCCAAGCCATCAGATTGACATATACCGTTTGTCCCGGACGGTAAATGGCACGATCGGTAAAGATACGGACATTCTGCTCCGGACCTTCCTGCATGTTATAGGTAAAGTTAGCCCATTCAGTATTGGCCGGCAGGGCCTTGTCCTGCGGCGTTTGGACCCAAAACTCTAATTCGGTATTTAAATAAGGTTCATTATTATCTATAGAGATAATCGCTTCGCCGTTTTTGTCTGTCACAACCTTCGACTTACTATGGTCGTTCTCCGGTTGGTAATAGTGCACTGAAGCGCCCGCCACGGGCTGTCCATTGTCGGCACGGACGACGGCGAGACGGATTTTTCCTTCGGGCTGCGTTTGCCATAACAGACGAAGATTGCTCACGGCTATCAGACGCCGCTCCACCTTCATCGACTTGTTGTCTGAATAAAACTCCAAGAGATAAAGTCCTGGGGAAAGGTGTGGCAATAAGAGACTGTCTGTATGCTGTTCATAGACTGGGTGGCCGTGGAATGAGACGCTGAAAGTCTGAGCGGAACCCTTGTCAATATAGGATTGGATGTTCTTGTATAGATGGCCATCGACAGATCTTTGGAATAGGACAAAAGACTGATGGTCGTTGGTCAAACGTACAGGCAGGACGCGCACATGAAGCTCTGAAAGGTTGCAAACATCATTGAATACGATCTTCACAGACTGATACGGATGAAAGAGCTGGTCCGACAAATCTGCGGTAAAGCGTGGCCTGATGAGGTATTCAAGACTATTGCGAAGTGCACCGATCTCCTTCCACTCACTCCAACGTCTAAGGGCCTTGAGTGCAAAATCATAGCAAGCCTTCCGTTCATCGTTGGTCGTTTGAGGCATTGCGTGGAAGCGAACGATGGCTGCATGTCCACAGACGAGCAAGTCTTGATACTCCGCGATAATGCGGTCGAGGGCTTGAAGGTCGTTTCCGGCAAGATCCGTGGCCAAGAGACAGGTGGCCTCACGATTACCATGCGTGCGATACCAGTCGAGAAGCCATTCACGCTGGTTGGTCTCCAGTGCAACGACATGAAGCAGGTCATTGCCGAAGATTTGACTATCAACACCCTTTTTGAGGAAGGGAATGTAGGGATCCACTCTCTCCGCCGCAAGGGCATCCGGGTGGGAGAGGGCCTTGGCACGATAAGCGCTGGCCTTGGCTTTATGGTCATCGAGAGCAGGGTGGGCGTCGTAGATTTGGGAGAGAACTACGTCGTAGATTGACTGGAGTACCACGTTGGTAGCCTGGCTTTCCTTCTCCTCCAAATCCGTTACCCATTTGGAGAGGGAGTCGGGGGAAATGTCATATTCCAAGCTGGCTCTGCGGAGTGTGGAAGCCAAGAGGTGACCATAAGCGTTCTCTTGAGCAGCACGCTCCTGAATTTGAGTAAGTATGCTGATCTGTGTACGCGGCTGGTCGTCCCGTTCCGCGTTATTGACCTTTTTCCATAGGTTGTCATAACCTTGGGACCATAGATTTGAGAGAAATGACATAAGCAGTATAATGATAGAAATAGTTCGTTTCATGTTGATTCTATTTTGCAAGTGATTCACTATGTCGAATATAACTTTGCAAAATAAACCAATTTCCATGAAATAGCAAAGCGTTTTTGGAAGAAAAATGGTTTATATTGGGATTTTTAACGAATACGCCGTGCTTTGGAATACAGAAACATATATTCTATCGTGTCATAGGAGAGGAAAAAGTCATTACTTTTTCCTCACCACCGCTTTTCATCCTAGTCTTATTTTTCTTATTATCTCATTTTTCCCATTTACTCCTCTTTCTCTGCCTTCAATTCATAGATACCACTAGGGGATTTGCGTTTCAGTACATCGAGTTGGAAATCTTTGCCAGGGATGATACCGTGAGAACGCAGAATAGTCTCTACTGTGAGTCGAGCTAATTCGGGATGATTGTTTTCATCGCTAAGATGGCAGAGCCAAACATGGCGAAGAGCGGGAGACGCATTTTCGACGAGGGCCTGTGCACATTCGTTATTGCTCAAATGCCCATTAGGTCCGCAGATGCGCTCCTTCAAATGGCGAGGATAAGCACCCTGCGCAAGTTTCTCGGGCTCATAGTTGGCTTCCAAGACAAGGTACTGAGACTGCGCAATACACTGCTTGACCTCATCGGTGATGTGACCACAGTCAGTGATCAAGCCAAAGCGCACACCTTCGCATACGATACTATAACCCGTGCAGTCAGTACTATCATGAGGGACGGCGAAGGAGGTGACGGTAAACTCACCTATCTGCTGAGTTTCTCCTTTCTCCAAATAGAAGAGATTTTCCTTGTTGATCTTTCGGCGCACACACCAGTTGCTATGTACACCACGGTGTACGTCCGTCGTGGCAAAGACGGGAATGTGGCAATCACCACTCAGAGACCCTACCGACTTGACATGGTCGGCGTGGTCATGGGTGAGGATGATATGCTTGACATGGTCGAGTTTGAGGCCATACTGGTTGAAATGCTTTTTAAGCGTACGAATACCCACGCCACAGTCTATCATCAGACAGTCTGTGTCGGTGAATAAAAGATAGCAGTTGCCACTGCTGCCGCTTCCGAAAGATATAAACCTAAGCATTTTATGTTTGATTTTATAAGGAAAGTAGAAGATAAATCGCGGATAAGCCTACGGCTTGACGCACTAAAAGCGGGTCTCGTCGGGATTGTCGGGCAAACGCTTAAACTCATAACCCTGATCCTTTAGCCACTGTAAGGAACGAGGAAAGGCGGTCTTGAGTTTGTCGATACTCTTCAGAGAATCATGAAATGTGATGATAGAACCGTTGCGGGCATATCGCTTCACATTATTATATACGTCGTCACCATTGAGCCATTTGGAGTAGTCGCGGGTCACAAGGTCCCACATCACCACACGATAGTGGTGCTTCACCCACCAATAGACCGAGTGGCGGAGCCAACCGTGAGGCGGACGGAAGTAGGGCGAAGGTATCAATGCCTGTGCTTTCGTGACATCGACGGCATAGGTGAGCGTCCAATGCTTGAAAGAGCCAAGATGGTGAAACGTGTGATTGCCCACTTGATGGCCTCTGCTAACGACTTCGTCAAACAATGCCGGGTACTTTCTCACGTTGTCACCCACCATAAAGAAAGTGGCCTTGGCATCAAACGCGTCGAGCGTATCGAGGATGAAAGGCGTTGCCTCGGGGATGGGACCATCGTCGAAAGTGAGATAAACAGCACGTTCCTCCGCACTCATCCGCCACAGGGCGTGGGGATAGAGTAAACGGAGGAACCGTGCAGGTTGCTCTATCAGCATTAGTTACCAAAGCTGCCTCCACGCAGCTGATAACTCTGGATGAGCGAGTTGAGTTCGTTCATGTGCTTCTGGCCCCATGCCTTGTCGTAGTGCTCGGCCATCTGCATGAGCGACATCAGAATCTGAATGTTGGTGTAGCAGCTCTGACGAGACATATTGAAGCCCTTGGAGTTGAGCGATACATAGTAGCGTACATACTGGGCATTGTCCTTCCACATCGCATCGAGGAGGCGCTCGCCATCCTTCTTCTGTCCAAGCATAAGGTAAGCTTGTGCCATCTGGCCGCTGCCACCGAGGTAGTAGGGCTTCAGATTGTAGTCAGGCAACTCCTTGTCGGCTTTGCGGAGGAGGTTGAGAGCCTTCACCTTGTCGCCGTCCTGGATAAACTGGAGTGCCAGCTCGGCAAGCATTCGGCGATGGGTGTAGCACATACGCTCCACGGTCTCGTCCATATAGAACCCCTTCATGCTGACATTGCCCCACTTGAAGCGTGTCATGATGTTATGATACATCTTCTCTTTGTCGAAGAGGATGTGGTCGTAGCTGATATTGGACTCACGCTGGGTGTTGAACGGCGTAATACGATAGGCCAATCCCTCCTGTACGAAGTTATCGCTGAGGTTCATGAAGTTCTCCTTGCCCACGGTCGTGGCCACATAGAGCGGTCGCGTCCAGTTGCAGTTGGCAATCAGCTCGAGCATCATCAAGTCGCTCTTGGTGAGTCCGGTCTTGCCGGCAAGGGAAATAGCCATCCTGTCGGGGATGCTGTCGCCAGGGAGGATCATACCCGATCGGCGAACGGCCTGCTTGTCAATGGTGACATAGACCGTATCGGTCGGTATGACATGGGCCTGCTCGTCACGAGAGCGTACCCAGTACTTCATGATGTTCTTCAACTCAAACGGGTCGTCACCATACTGTGCGCGTGCCTCCTCGGGATGAGTTTTATAGTAATCAAGCACCTGCGACTTGAAGTCGGGGTTGATACGAATATATTCGTTGGTGCCGCTGACATAGTCGATACGCGGCCAAGAGATAGGCAGCGCGGGCGACGAGTAGGCTGGGCGCGTCATCTGGTCGATGTACCAGTCGGTGGAAAGGTAGCTGAGGTTGCAGACGCGCGCGTCGGTACGTATGCCCTCCACCTCCTGGTTGTACCAGAGCGGGAAGGTATCGTTGTCACCGTTGGTGAAGATCACCGGGTTGCCCTTGTCCTGCAGCGTCATCAGATAGTTCTGTCCAAAGTCGCGGCAAGTGTAGCGACCTGATCGATCGTGGTCATCCCAAGTCTGCGAAGCCATCTGGATGGGGACCACCAAACCTACGGCCGAGACCAAGGCGGCAGCGCCGACCGGACTGAGACGCAGTTTTTTGAGCCATTCGTACATGGCGGCTACACCCATACCACACCAGATAGCATAGGCATAGAAGGATCCCGCGTAGGCATAGTCGCGCTCACGAGGTTGTCCCGGCGTCTGGTTGAGGTAGATGACGATGGCCAATCCCGTCATGAAGAACAGGAAGAAGACCGTCCAGAACTGCTGGATACCTCGCTTGCCACGGAAGGCCTGCCAGAAGAGGCCCAGAAGACCAAGCAGCAAAGGCATACAGTAGAAGACATTGTGGCCCTTATTTTCCTTGAGCGAGTCGGGCATGAGATTCTGGTCGCCCAGACCGAGGACGTTGTTGTCGAACCAATTGAAGCCCGTGAGCCAGTTGCCATGCTCGCGTTCGTTGTGTCCCTGGATATCATTCTGACGTCCTGCGAAGTTCCACATGAAGTAGCGCCAGTACATGAAGTTGCACTGATAGGAGAGGAAGAATTTGATGTTCTCCCACTGAGTCGGCATCTTGACGCCATCGACGGAGCGACCCTGTATGCCTCCCATCCACGACTCATACATATCGGCGTGTCCCTCGTCCCACATTCGGGGGAAGAACATGTTCTGCTGGAACACCTGCGTGGCCTGACGGCGCACCAAGTAGTAGCTATCCTTCTCGTCAGCACTCTCCTTCTCCTTCGGCTCATAGATGGGTGCACCCTGCTTGAACTCATAGTGCATGCCATCCTCAGCAATAGCAGGCTCAGAAGTATAGGCCTGGCCGTAGAAGAGCGGGTACTGGCCGTACTGCTGACGGCTGAGATAGTTGCCCAAAGTGAAGATATCCTCTGGGGAGTTTTGGTCCATCGGGGGATTGGCTGTGGAGCGAATCACAATCAATGCGTAGCTGGAGAAGCCAATCAGAAGCATCAGCATACAGAGCAGCGCCGTGTTCTTGAGGCGTGTCGGTATCAAGGTGACACTGGACTTGCCCTTACCCTTCTTCATATTGAGGACGAAGAACAGCACGGCCAAGATGACCACACCCGTGAAGAAGGCTGACCAACCGTAGCCGACGAAGGGCACACCCAGAAGGGCGAAGGCGGTCAGGAAGGCGATGTTCTCGCGCTTGGTGTGGCTACTCTGATAAGTCTCCCAGAGCGCCCATACGAAGGAGGCAACGAGGAGGATGATATAGACTATGACACCCGTGTTGAACGGCATTCCCAGCGTATTGACGAAGAAGAGCTCAAACCAGCCACCCACGGTGATGATACCAGGGACAACACCGTAGAGTACAGCTCCGACGATAACGACGGAAAGCAGGAGAGCGAGAAGCGACCCCTTGGCATTGGCGTTGGGCACCTTGCGGTAATAATATACCAGCACGATGGCGGGAATGCACAACAAGTTGAGCAAGTGGACACCAATGGAAAGGCCGGTCATATAGAAGATGAGCACCAACCAACGGTCGCTATGAGGCTGGTCTGCACAGTTTTCCCACTTCAGGATCAGCCAGAACACGATGGCTGTGAAGGCCGAGGAGTAGGCATAGACCTCACCCTCGACAGCGGAGAACCAGAATGTGTCGGAGAATGTGTAAACCAAAGCGCCCACCAAGGCTGAGCCCTCTATGGCGATGGCCTCGGAGAGAGAGGGCATAGTGCCGTCCTTGACGATGAGGCGGCGCACCAGATGCGAGATGGTCCAGAAGAGGAACATGATACAAACCGCGGAGAGGAGCGCACTCATAATGTTGACCATACGCGCCACCTGCGTCACATCGCTGGCAAACTGGCTGAAAAGATTGGCCGTGAGGGCAAAGAATGGTGCCCCAGGTGGGTGGCCGATTTCGAGCTTGTAGCCCGTAGTGATAAACTCTGGACAGTCCCAGAAGCTGGCTGTCGGCTCAATGGTGGAGCAATAGACGAACGCGGCGATCGCAAAAACGACCCATCCGAGAACGATGTCCACCAGCTTAAACTGTTTCATGAGCGTTGTTGATTATACATTTAGTGACCAATCGGCGAAACCTGTCGCCGCGGCCATGATGATTGAATTTACCCAATTAAGTTGCAAAGTTAGCAAAAAGGAATGAAAAGTCGTCATAACGAGGGAAAAAAATTACAGGAAAGGTGCCAATAGATGGCCTGCCCAACCGACAAACTTCTTCCATGGCGTGCGCCATTGGTCCCATTTCTCCTCCGTGAGGAGGAAAGAATCCTGCTTCTGCTGCTCAAACAGTTGGTTCAACTGCCGTGTGACGTGCGGGTCGATGATAACGGCATTTTCCTCGCGGTCCCAACGCAACGAGCGAGCATTGAGGTTGGCAGAGCCGACGGTACAAAACTGTCCATCGACCATGATGATCTTCGTATGATGGAACCCCGGCTTGTAGAGCCAGATGTCGCAACCTTTCTTCATCAACTGATGAGCGTTGTAGAAACCCACGTCGGGTGTGATGGGAATGTCGCTCCGCACGCTCAGCATGATTTCCACCTTCACCCCCCGCTTGACAGCTTTGGCCAAGGCACGCTTCAGCTTACGGTTAAGCGTGAAGTAGGGATTGATAAGCTTGATGCTTTCCTTCGCGTTGTTGATAGCATTGAGGTAGAAGAAGCGGATGATGTCCTTCGTCACATGAGGCTCACGGTTGATGATGCCCACCATCTGTTGGCCACAAGTCGGCGTAGTGTCAGGCTTGAGACCTTCCATGTAGTCGGCATTGGAGATTCCCCGGTAATATTTTGCACCATGAACGTCCTCTCCCGAGACCAGTTTCCACATTCTGAGGAAGATCTTCTGCAGCGTATTGACCTCATCGCCCTCGATACGGCAATGCATATCGTGCCAGCTGCCCACCTGCTTCGTTCCTTTGATATAATAGTCGGCAACATTCATTCCCCCCGTATAGGCCACCTTGCCGTCGATGACGACGATCTTTCGGTGGTCGCGGTTGAAGAAATCATGGATCCATGGGAAAGCCAAGGGCTTAAACTCATAGATCTCCACCCCTTTGGATCGGATGAGACGGATGTCCGACTTGCGCATCGGCTGGTTGTTGCTGGAGTTGCCAAAACCATCGAAAATAGCTCTGACCTCTACGCCCTCCGCGGCTTTGCGCACAAGACGCGTCATCAACTCGCGATTGATGGAGTCGTTGCGGAAGTTGAAATACTCAAGATGGATGCTCGACCGGGCTTGTTCGACCGCCTTGAAGAGATCGTCAAACTTCTCTTGTCCAGTCATGAGCAAGGTGACGGAGTTGTTGTGGGAAAATGTCACCCCTTTGCTCCGCAGTTGCTCCACCATCAAGCTATCTGCCCTCTGTGCCCGCCCGAGAGCGGACACAAAGAGCAGCGAGATCAATATGACTATTTTTCTATTCAATATCAACGGGATAGGTGGGATATAAATGCGCGATAGAGAGGGTTAGAACATGCAACTGTAGTGATCCACCACACCCAGGAGACGATTTTCAGAGTCGGTCACGAGGACGGTGTGTATCTTGTACTGGTTCATCTTGCGCTGCACGTCGGCGATCTTCGTCTCGGGAGCTACCGTCTTAGGAGTTCTCGTCATGATGTCGCTGACGGTATGGTCGAAGAACTTTGCCTGCCAGCGCTCCATGGCACGACGAATGTCGCCGTCGGTGATCAGTCCAATGACCTTGCCGTCCTCCAGAGCCACACCCAGTCCGAGTTTGCCCTTGCTCACGTGGATGATAGCCTCGCCGAGGTGCATTTCCTTCGGGATGATAGGCAGGTCGTCGCTCCGCATCACGTCCTGCGCGGTGGTGAGGAGTCGCTTACCCAATTCACCACCCGGATGGAACTGTGCAAAATCCTTGGGCTTGAAGTCGCGGACCTCCATCAATGCGATGGCAAGCGCGTCGCCCATGACGAGGGCAGCGGTTGTGGAACTGGTCGGCGCCAGGTTGAGCGGGCAAGCCTCCTTCTCGACCTTCACCAGCAGGTGGGCCGTAGCATACTTCGCCAACAGAGACTGTGGATTGCCACTCATGCCGATGATAGGCACGTTCATGTGGAGCACCATGGGGATGAAGCGCAGCAACTCGTCAGTCTGTCCCGAGTTGGACAAAGCGAGCACCACATCATCCTTGGTCATCACGCCAAGGTCGCCATGATAGACGTCGAGCGGATTGATAAAGAAGGCCGGCGTGCCCGTAGAGGAGAGCGTAGCGGCGATCTTGGCGCCAATGTTTCCACTCTTGCCTACACCCGTCACAATGATCTTACCCTTGCAATGGTACATCATCGACACGGCACGGTCGAAGTTGTCGTCCAACTGGTCGATGAGCTTCAACGTCGCGTCACACTCATCCTTGATACACTGCACAGCATATTGGCGGACATTCCGAAGTCTCTCCTCCGCCTGCGTATTATTTGTTTCCATTATATTATATATAATAAGGTATATAGGCTTACGCCAATAGTTTTCCGATCAGTTCATCGAGTTTATCGAGCTCCAGCATATTGGCAGCGTCCGACTTGCCACGGTCCGGGTCGGGATGGACCTCAAAGAAATAACCCGTCGCACCAAAGGCCTTGGCCGCCATAGCCATAGCCGGAACAAAGCGGCGGTCGCCCGTAGTCTTGCCATCTCCCGCACTCGGACGCTGCACGCTGTGGGTGCAGTCCATGACTACCGTGGGACACAGTTCGAGCATATCGGGGATATTGCGGAAATCTACGACGAGGTTGTTGTAGCCGAAGCAACTTCCACGCTCGGTAAGCCACACCTCCGTAGCTCCACTCTCGACGCACTTCTGGAGCGGATAGCGCATGTCGCGGCCAGAGAGAAACTGTGCCTTCTTGATATTGACCACCTTGCCCGTCCGTGCCGCAGCCACCAGCAGGTCGGTCTGTCGGCACAGAAAAGCCGGGATCTGAATCACGTCGGCCACCTTGCCCACAGGATCAGCCTGCCAAGCCTCGTGGATGTCGGTGAGGATGCGCAGTCCGTAGCGCAACTTGATATCCGCGAGCATCTCCAGTCCTTTCTCCAGTCCAGGTCCGCGGAAGGACTTGAGGCTGGTACGGTTAGCCTTGTCGAAAGAGGCCTTGAAGATGATATCAATGCCATACTTTTGGTTGATGCGCACCAACTCCTGGGCCACAGTGTCCAGGAGTTCGGCTGATTCTATGACGCAGGGGCCTGCGATGAATACAGGTTTATCCATATTTCGATGTGTTTTGATTTCCATTTTCTTCGATCGTATTGATGCTATCTCGTCTTGGAATCATCCTCGACTCGATGCTTTTCCATCCAGACTCGTCTCCGTCTTCACTCAGCCGGCGGGGTAGGGGATTCCTGCCTCAACTCGGCGACATTCTTCAGCGTGATCTCACGCTGCGGGAACGGTATCTCGATGTTGTGCTCGTTCAACGTATCATAGATACACTCCATAATCTCGCCCTCTGCCGAGTAGCGGTCCAAGACGTTGACCCAGAAGAGCACCTTCAGCGTCACGCAACTATCGTCGAAACTCTTCAGGCGGACGGCCACGGGACGGTTGTGATAGATGCATTTGAGCTTCGTCACCGCCTCGGTCAACAAGCTGCAACACACCTTGATATTGGTGCCATAGGCCACGCCGACCTCCAGCGTATCGAGCTCGTAGCCATGGTTTTTCGTAAGATTCTTATAGTTCTTGGTGAAGAGTTGTGAATTTTGGAAAGCGATGACCGATCCATCGACAGCCTCCAGCATCGTGGAAGTATAACTGATGCTTGTCACGCGGCCTCGGATGCCGTCGCAGACCACATAGTCTCCGATCTTGATGCGGCCCGCCATGAGCGAGATGCCATAGTAGATATTCTCCAGTATGTCCTTCATAGCGAATCCAATACCCGTGGAGAGACCGCCCGAGACTACCACCAGCCAGGTGTTGTTCACCTTGAAGACCGCCAGAGAGAGCAGCAACCAGGTGCCCCAGACCACCGTCTGCGTGACATTGACAAACATCACCGAGCGAGTGGCAGCCGTAGTCGGGTCGCGCTGCTCCATGACAAAGTTGATCAAGTCCTTGCTTGTAAGGTTGATATAGCTGAAGACAAACCACATCGCCACGACCACTGCTATGCCAAAGATGCTCACCTTGATATTCTCCGTATCGATGAGGTCGGTGCTGAAGAAGTTCCACGTCAGTTCGCTGAGATTGAAGACGTCCGTGGCCCAATAGACGGCAAAAAGGAATGACAACACCATGCACGACGGGAGGACGACGGAATAGACCAGCCGAAAGAACCACGTCTTGCTGATAGGCTTGCTCGCCAGCTTATGCTTCTCGCGGTAGCTGTTGAGGTAGTCGTGAGCACAGGCGATGGTCAGTATGCACGCCAGCTGCATCATCCACCAGATGATGATCTGCACCGAAAGCATCGTATAGCCCATCCACGAAGTGGCAGTGGCCACGATAAAGACCGTCAGTGTCGCGTAGCAAAGGTAGAGGTCGTTGCGCATCACCAGCAGTCGGTATTTCTTGATGATATGGCCCTGCCATAGGGTGGCGATGAGCATGAGCGGCGGCAGCATAATGTTGACAAAGACAGCCGGGATCAAGATGATGCGGAAGGAGATGATGACTGCACCGACAAAGATGATGGGGTAGTAGCTGCGATAAGTGTTGCGGATGAGTTCTCCATCCACGCGGAGCATCAGTGAGGTGAAGATGACCACCAGCAGCCAGGTAAACTCCAGCAAGATGCCCGTCGCCATATAGACAAAGTTGGACGGCGAGATATAACGTATCAACAACAGTGCCAGGCCAAAAGTGATGACCGTGCCATTGATGATAATGCAAGTGCGCTTGGTCAGAAAGGCCTTGGCGTCGATATGCCAGCGGTTGCTCTTGATGAGGCGTGTGGCGAGGAAGCGAATACTGAGGAAGTTGACCAGCACGGCACAGAGTCCATAGAAGGCTACCATCGCCAGCAAGAGGAGTAGCCAACTGGCGTCCCACTGCGACTTCACCTTATTATCCGGCACATATTTGTCCTTGTAGGCCACCACCATGCGCAAGATATAGTATTGCGGATGGAGAAGGATGGAGAAATAATTCTCGTTCGTGTTGCGAAGCAAACTGCCCTGTATGTCTTGGTAGCGCTTTTGGGCATAATCGTTGAGTTCCTTCAACTGCCTCCGCGTGTAGTTGTAGTATTGGATGTAGTCCTGGAAGTTCTGGTTGTTCTCCGTCAGCATGCGGCGTATGCTCACCGCCAGCGTCAGACAGACGTTGCGGTCTATCTTCTCCCGCTCCGTCATTCCCTCCGTGTACATCGTGCTCAGCGAGTTGATGAGCGAGTCATAGCGGGCAATGTCCTGCTTGCTTCGCTCCACGAGGATGCTGAACGGGCGCGTCTTGGTCTCAAACTCGTTGTAGAGCGTGGTAGCCTGGTGGCAGGCGTAGGTGACATCGAAGATATACTCGGAGTTTTGGGAATAGAGCATCAGCGACACCTGCGAGGAGCGCTGTGTGATATCTTTCAGCTGCTGTGTGACGCGGCTATTCAACTGTTTGGCACGTGTGGTCTGCTCGTTGAGCTGGTAGTGGCTCGTGATCAACTCATGGCGCAAAACAGCGAGTGAGTTTTTGAGCGAGTCTTCCTGCAGGACGGCCTTGGAAGGGAGGGCGTTGAGCAGGAGCAAAGCCAACAGCAGACAAGTGTGGAAAAACTTCATTTTTGCCAATCGATTCTCTTTTTCTTTACTGAGCGACAGACCGTGGCAGCTCCTCCATTCGGGTAGAGGGACGGCAAGTCGCAATATATGCTGCAAAATTACTAAATTTTGTTGGAAATACTTGACACGACGGCGGATTTTTCATACCTTTGGGCCCGAAAAAATCAAGAAAAGATGATACTGATAGCAGATAGTGGGAGCACCAAGACCGACTGGGCCGTCTTGGGAGCCCCTGGCGGAAGCAGCGTGAGGATCGCCACACAGGGCATCAATCCCCTCCTTTTCACCGATGATCAAATCGACGGCGTGTTTCGACAAGAGTTGCTTCCCCGCCTCGACGAAGCGGGCGTACCGGCCAGCAAGGTGAGCGAAGTGGCGTTCTATGGCGCCGGCTGCACACCCCAGCAGTCGCCACGCGTCGCCATGCTCCTTTCCACGCTCTTTCCGTCGGCAGAAACCTTCGCAGAGAGCGATCTTCTGGGTGCTGCGCGCGCCGTCTTGGGGCGTGAACAGGGCATTGCCTGCATCCTCGGGACGGGGGCCAACAGTTGCGTCTATGATGGCGACCGCATCACCGCCCACATCCCGCCCTTAGGCTATGTCCTTGGCGACGAGGGCAGTGGGGCAGTGCTGGGACGCAACTTTCTCAACGGAATACTGAAGGGCTGGTTGCCCGCCACGCTGCGCGACGAGTTTTTCGCCGAGAGCGGACAGAGCTACGACGATATCATCCAGCGCGTCTATCGCCAACCTCTGGCCAACCGCTATCTGGCCACCATCGTACCTTTCATCCATCAGCGCATAGACGAACCCTCGCTGCGCCAGCTTGTGGCGGACAACTTCGAGGCTTTCTTCCGCTACAACGTCCTTCGCTACGCTACGCCGCTACGGCGCATGGCCTGCGTGGGCGGAATGGCCGCACCGTTTCAGACCATCCTTTCGGAAGTGGCAAGTCGCCACGACTTCGAGTTGGTGCGCGTGATGCGAAGTCCGATAGAAGGCCTGATGACGTTTCATCGACCGTAGAGCCCACAGTCCGACTCCACGGCCATCACCACGGGGTGCGCCTACAATTCCAGGCGGCGCACCTCGGCGTTCTCCATCCGCTGGATCTGATTCATGGGCTTGCCTGTATAGACCGACTGAATGGCCTTGTTGACAATGCCATGACCCACGGCGAGCACCGTCTGGTCGGGGTATTGCGCGCGAATCCAGTCCAAGAACTTCTTTGCTCGGGCCTGCAGGTCGGGGAGTGGTTCGATGTCGTCTGGCCATTCTTTGACCGCCTGCAGGTCAGGGATGTATTTGCCAGTGAAAGAGCCCCAGTCGCGCTCACGCAGCAACGGTGTCTGCACGACGGGCTTATGGTGCGGCTCAGCGATGATCTCGCAAGTCTGTACCGAACGGTGGAGATCGCTGGAGACGAAGGCGTCGATGTGCTCTCCGGCCATCTGGTCGCGGACGCCTTCCGCCTGGGCAATGCCCGTCTCGTTGAGTTGTCCCTGCACCTGGCCTTGCATTAAGTGGGCGGCGTTGTCGAAGGTCTCGCCATGTCGCACAAGAAGTAGTGTTGTCATTGTCTTGCTATTCTTTTTAGGTGCAAAATTACACAAAAAAAGGCGGAAAATGCGGCCATGCGGCGAGTTTTTCGTAATTTTGCCTTGTATTTAAGATTTGAAAAATCAAACGACAAAAATATCTATGAAAGTGATTCAAAGTAGTGTGGTTCGCGCCTTGGTGGCCATCGTTGTCGGCGTGATGCTCATTCTCTACCGCAAGGCCACCCTCGAATGGATGGTGATCATCACGGGCGCCCTGTTCTTTCTCTCGGGTTGCCTGTCCTGCCTGACCTATTACTGGGGCCGGAGAAAGGCCATTCGTGCCGCCCAGGTCATCGACGAGGAGGGCCGCGTCGTCGGTCCCCACACCCCGCCGTTGCCTATAGCTGGAGTGGGCAGCGTGCTGCTGGGATTGATTCTGATGATGATGACTGGTTCCTTTATCCGTGGTGTGGCCTATGTCCTGGCCGCCATCCTCATCCTCGGAGCCCTCAACCAACTGGTCACGCTGGGTGGCGCGCGCCGCTATGCGCGCATTCCCGTCTTCTACTGGCTTCTCCCCACTGTCACGCTGGTCGTAGGGGCCGTCATCCTGCTCAAGCCCGTCGAAACCATGGCCAGTCCGCTGCTCATCATCGGGTGGTGCATGGTCTATTATGGCGTGGCCGAGGCGCTCAATTCGCTGAAGGTCTATCAGCTCCAGCGACAGTTTCGCAAGGACGAGGAGGCTTCCATCGTGGTGGGCGAGCCACAGGAGACCAGCGACGAGGAGGACTAAGCGCTGTCTGTCGTACTTATTTCAGTTCCTCGGGCGTAAAGACCGTATGGAAGTAAACGTTCTTGGGATTGCGTCCGGACCGGATGGTGATGGCGAAATTGTAGCCTGCCTCCTTATACTTCTGCGTGGAGATGTCGCGACGTAGTCCCTCAAGTTCCGCCTTGCGCAGTTCGTCCTTGTGCTCGGCAAAGGCTTGTGCGTTGTCGGCCTCTCCCGTGACGGAATAGTGGTGGTGGACCGTTTGTGTCGGAATCTCGAACGTCAGACTGTCATAGACCACACCGTTGCCCAACTGCTGGGGGCAGTTGCGCTCTGTATATTCCTTGCACTCGCGGGCCGCACGCTCCTCCAGGCTCTCGTGACAAGACTGCATCATCAGTCCGCCAACCAGGGCGAAAACCGACCAGGCGATCCACTTATTGTTTTTTTTCATCATTTTTATCTGTTCTATTGCTTGTTGACTGCAAAGTTAGCAATTTCTTGGAAACCCACAAGCAGTTTTCGGGAAACTACCTAACAATTTCTTGGTAACAATCGAACATGAGGAAACGACACACCAACAAATCGCCCAATGGAATCCACTTCCACCGGGCGACAGCTTTAAAAACTTTATGTCAAAAATGTAAAGGAGAGTCACAAATATGATTAGAGGTCAAACTTGTAGCCGAGCGTGATCTGGAACACGCTGTTCTTGCTATCGAGCTTGTCCACGTCATAGATCTTCGTCAGACCCCAGTTGTAGCGAGCGTCGAGGACCACGTTCTGATACTCATAGCTCAGACCCACGGGGATAGAAAAGTCGAGGGTCTCCATGTGATCAGCGTCGTCCTTGTCAACGACGAAGCCAGGCTGGATACCGAGCTTCACGGCCAGGCCCTTGACCACATAGACATTGGCCATGATGGGGATGTTGAGGTAGCTGGGAGTCCAAGAGTCACCCTTCTTCACCGTACCCACTACGGGCAGGTTGACATCTTCCATCTTGAAACCCTGACGAGAGTACATCAAACCTCCAGAGAGCGAGAAGAGGTCGCTCACCTGATACTCAGCTTCGAGACCGCCAGCGAAATCTACGCGCGACTTGGTACGGTCCAAATCAGTGACTGTGGCAATGTTGATACCTAAACGGGGCTGCAGAGTGAATGAGCCAACAGCATGCTGGGCAAAAGCACCAACGGAAGACAGCATAACGGCTGCCAATAGGAACAGTTTTTTCATAATCCAATTCTTTTTGATAGGTTTAACATCTGTTTTTATTATCAACTCTTTTAATGGCTGCAAATATAGGGGTTTATTTCTATTCCGCAAAGGAAAACGCATAAAACTTTGTGCAATTTGGCAGGGAAAAAGCTATTTTTAACACTCATTATTCTATTCTTCCCCTTATTTGACTACTTTCGGAAGTGATTTCCTCGGATTTTCTATCTATGTGATTAGAATTGGAAGTAAATGAACGGCTGCACCTCACTGCCTTTCACCTGCATGATCACGAAGATGACGACGGCAATGGCCACGGCGGCCAGGGTGACGCCTCCCTTGGCGAAGACCTTGATGAGCTGGTCCTGCCAGCTATCGGGTATCCAGTGAGAGACGAGGGCGAAGACCATCAGGGCGAAGACATACTTATAAGTAAGGAGCACCTCGGGCAGCACGTCGGGATTGAACTTCGTGAACATCTGCTCCAGCATCACCCATGTGCCCTCGAACGTGGCGTTGCGGAAGAGCAACCACGTCAGGCAGACCACGTGGAACGTGACGAAGACGGCCACAAAGCGCCGCCATCCCCGTGGGTGATAGTGGCGGTCGTGGTGGAGTACGGTCTGTGAGAAGAACTTATGGAGGCAGACCAGGGCGCCATGGAGCGCACCCCAGACGATGAAGCTCAGCGAGGCACCATGCCAAAGGCCACAGGCCACCATCGCAATCATCTGGTTGAGATACATGCGCAACGTGCTCTTGCGGCTTCCACCGAGCGGGATATAGACGTAGTCGCGAATCCAGGAAGAGAGCGAGATGTGCCAGCGACGCCAGAAGTCGGTAACGGAATCGGACTTCCACGGCGCGTTGAAGTTCATCGGGATCGTGAAACCGAGCAAGGCCGAGATACCTATCGCCATATCGCTATAGCCCGAGAAGTCGCAATAGATCTGTACGGTGTAGCCATAGAGACCCAAGAGCACCTCACCGCCGGAGAAGAGCGTGGGATTGTCGAAAATGCGATCGACGAAGTTTTGCGCGATATAGTCGGAGATGATACACTTCTTCGCCAGTCCGATGAGCACGAAGTAGGCGCCCATGCCAAAGAGCTGGTTGCTGATCTGCAGCGGACGGCGGATCTGCGGGGCAAAGTCGGTGGCCCGGACGATGGGGCCCGCCAGCAGCGTGGGGAAGAAAGAGACGTAGAAGGCATAGTCCAGGAGGCTCTCCATCGGCTTCATCTTGCCCCGATAGACGTCCACGACATAGGAGATGGTCTTGAAGGTGTAGAAACTGATGCCCACGGGCAGGAAAATGTCCCACGGCTGGAAATTGCTCCCGATCATCTGCGTCACCATTCCCGCGAAGAAATTGGTGTATTTGAAGTAGCAGAGTAGTCCGAGGTCGATCGCCAGGCTCAGGGCCAGCAGCCCCTTGGCGCGTCCGTAGTGGGGCGTGGCCTCCTCTTCTCCGAGGGTCCGGCGCTCCCGTTCCGCCTGTTCGTCGGCCTTCTCCTTCAGGCGCGAGACCCCTTTGGCGATATAGAAGTCGGTGACGGTGACAAGGACGAGGAGCAGGAAATACATCCCGCTGCTCTTATAGAAGAAATAGTAGGAGAAGAGCGTCAGAAAGAGGATGCGCGGAGTGAGCGCCTTGCGAAGCGCCATATAGACGAGCGTAAGGGCGAGGAAGAGGAAGAGGAAGAGCCCCGAGGAGAAGAGCAGCGGCTCGCTCGGATTGTACGAGAGCATTGCGCCCAGCCGTTCCCACTGGAGCGAGGCAAAATATTGGGAGACTTCCTGCGCCAAGTCGGCGATCGAAGCCATGATGTGGTCTGTTATCATTGCGAAAGACAGTCTGAGAGTGGTGAAAGCGTGTTATTGATTCTCTAATTTCTTACGGCGCACATAGTTGTCGTAGCCCGCGAGGAACGACTTGAAGAGTCGTTCCGCCACAAACTTGCCCCCATCCCAGTTGATGTGGACATAGTCGCTGGAGCCCCATCCGTGTTCATCGACGATGCGCTTCATCGTGCCCGGGCCACCCATGGCGCCGAGGATGGAGAGAAATCCCACCTTTGCGTCGCTGGCCATCTGTTCCTGGAGACCGGAGAGCATCTTGATGGCCGGCATCGTGCCGTCGGGAGCCGTCTTGGAGCCTCGGTCGGGGGCGCCCGCCACGAGGATACTCGTCTCGGGGAAACTGCGCTTGAGGTGGTCCACCACCGTCCGCATCTGCTCCATATAAGCCTTGAGCTGGGGGGTGGTGCTACCCTCCGTGACTGCATTGACGCCATACTGGACGATGATCAGGTCGTAGGGGCGCAACTTGTCAAACTCACGCAGCGTCGCCTCGGGAAGGTCGGCCAGCGTCTGTCCTGACGCACCACGCAAACTAAAATTGTCTATGATCACGCCGCCGTCGCTCTCCAGTGCCGTGCCGAAGAACGTCGCCGATCCCTGCGACACGGAGAAGTCGGCTGCCGAGGCCACGCCCGCCATCTCCGCCACCTGCACGTGCTTGCTGCCCTTGAAGGGCAGGGTGAAGGCCTTCTGTCCCTCGTGGCCGCTCAGCGTGATGCCACCCGGCGACCGGAAATAGAGACGCGAGACAGCCCAGCGAGACGTGTGGGGGAAGTCTTTCGTAGCCGTATAATTCATTCTGACCGCACCGCGCATCGTGTAGTAGCGCTGGGCGATACCCGCCTCCTGGGCACGATAGCTCTTCTTCTTCATCGCCATGTGCTCCTCCAGTCCCGAGAAGGTGCTGCTGATGGTGCGCTTATACTTGGTCAGGTCGTTGCCTGCGTCGATCCAGCCCACGCCCCAGCCGCCGAAGTGGGCCTGCATGAGCTCTCGTAGGTCGCAGACGAGGATGTCGCCCTCGATGAAGGAGTCGCCGAAGTAGGCGATGCGCAGCGGACGCCCCTTGAGCTGCTTCCGCTTCACGGAGTCGAGCATGGCGTAGAAGTGGTCCATGCCGTTGGCCGATCCTGCCGAGAAATCGACGATGCGCTCCACGCCCTTCGGCCACACCTCCTTGAAGGCGACCGTCTGGCCCGCCTTGTTCTTCGCCAGGAGCCGTTCGGGTTCCTTGGGCTTGGGTATGACGTCGTGGAAGTCACCCTTCGTGCTGTCGTTGCCCAGGTCGCTGAGCAAGTCGATACGGCGCAGCTGGGTGTCGCCAAGATGGAGCGTCGGCAGCCAGTGGGCGATCGTCAGCAGCACGACGACGAAGAGGGTGAGGAAAAACGGCCTGTATGCGTGGTCTTTCATTTGCTAATATAAATATGAGAAATAGAATTGTCAGACTGGCGAGAACGCTCCGTCCTCGGTCGCCATTTTGTCGAGGAAGGCGTCGAGCTCCTGCACGCCCTTGAGCGTGCAGATACTGCGCAGGAAGACGCGCACGAGCGTCGTCCACACCGTCTTGATGCCATACTGCTGATAGAAGACCGTCTGATCCTTGATTATGCGGACGATATCGTCCATCAGCTGAAAATTGATGTTGGGCAGGAAGAAGCCCTCCTCCACGCCCTTCTGCAGGAAGCGGCGGTTTTCCTCGTCGCTGCGCTTCTCCAGTTCTTCAAGCTTCTGGAGCGCCTCGGGGTAGCGGTGGAGGTCCTCGAGAAACTCCACCGAGATTTTGTTGAGTTCCTCCACCGAAATCTTCAGCACGAGGATGAGCACGTCCATCGTGTTGGCCTCGGGCTTCAGCTCTCGCTTGAGGCGGTCGTGGTTCATGCGGTTTTGCAGTTCCAGCACCTCGGCGAGCAGCTCCATCTTATTGGTGTAGATCTCGTAGAGCGTGCGCTTGGAGACGGAAAGCGTGGTGGCAATATCGTCCATCTTCACCTGACGGATGCCGCGCTTGTGAAACAGGCGCAGGGCTGTCAAGCAAATCTTCTCCTTTAGTAGCTGGCGACCGTGGGCCGTGGATTCACTCATGTCTTCCTTTTTAATTTTTGGATGCAAAATTATAAAAAAATGTTTGAACAGTGGTCAAATCGCCCGGAAAGTTCATGGCAACAATCAAAAAGGTCGCCTTCTCCCTATTCGTTGCCACTGACGCGTCGCTGGTTCTTCAGCGCAAAGTCCTTCCACGAGCTATAGTGTTTCGCCCCCGTCTCGGGCCTTCCCATCTGCAGGAAGTGGCAGTAGGCTGCCGCCAGCGCGTCGGTGGCGTCCATGAAATGGGGCTTTTGGTCGTCGCGTAGCGAAAGGAGGCGTTGCAACATCGCTGCCACCTGCTCCTTGGATGCGGACCCGTTGCCAGTGATGGCCATTTTAATCTTCAGTGGCGCATACTCGTGGATAGGCACGCCCTGGCGGATGGCGGCCGCTATGGCCACTCCCTGCGCCCTGCCGAGCTTCAGCATCGACTGCACGTTCTTGCCGAAGAAGGGCGCCTCGATGGCCAGTTCGTCGGGATGGTAGGCGTCGATGATACTCGCCACACGCTCGTAGATGCGGCCAAGGCGGACGTAGGGATCGCTCTCGCGGCGCATATCGACCACGCCCATGACGACCAGTTCCGCCTTGTTGCCCCTGACGTGGAGCAGGCCGTAGCCCATCACGTTCGTGCCCGGATCGATGCCAAGGATGGTTTTCTCAGTCATCAGCGGTCCATATAGGGGTTGTGAGCCAACTCATAGCCGATGGTGGTCGGCTCGCCATGGCCCGGAAGCACCTCTGTCTCGTCGGGCAACTGGGCCAGTTCGCGCAGACTGTTGATGAGCTGGAACATGCTGCCGCCGTCGAGGTCGGTGCGGCCGACGCTGCCTCGGAAGAGCGTGTCGCCCGTGAAGAGGAATCCCTCGCTCTTGCAGTAGAAGGAGACGGATCCTGGCGTGTGGCCCGGCGTGGGGAGGACCAACAGTTCGTGGTTGCCAAAGGAGATGGTCTCGCCGTCCTGCAGATAGCGACCAGGGGCAGGAAACTTATAGTTCAACTTCAAGTGGAAATACTTTTCCGCCTGATAGAGAAGCGATTTGTATACATATTCATCCTCCTCAGAGAGTTCCGGCGAAAGGCCGTAGGTGTCATAGACCGTGTTGTCGCCAAAGTGATGGTCGAGGTGGCCGTGAGTGGCCAGGAGACGGACGGGGCGAAGCTCGTTCTTCGTGATATATTCCACCAGTTCCTCGCGCTCGTCTTTCCAGTAGGCGCCACAGTCGATGATGACACAGTCGCGCGTCTCGTCGGAGACGACGTAGCAATTCTCACCGATCATGTTGAACTCGAAGCAGCGGATGGTGAGTCCGCAGGGGACGCTATTCTCTTTGTCCATAGATGTTGTTCTTTTTTAATGTGAATAAATGGTGGGCTGCTTATTGTGGCCGGCCCTTCTGAAACGCTTTCAGGTCGGCCTCGCGCGGCCCGCGGGCGGGTTCGAAAGAGAGCTTGGGCAGGTTCATGACCACCTTGCTATCGACACCCATATACTTGATGATCAGGTCTGAATAATAGACCAGTCCGTTTTTGTTGATCAGCGCCACGGCGCGGTCGTAGGCCTTTCTAAACTCCTCCTGCTGGCGCATCGTGCGCTGGGGGTCGTCGGAAGGTCCCTCCACCAGAACGATGGCACCAGGATGGAGTCCCGACTTCTGCGAGGAGTAGAGGAGGCGGTGGCCGTCGAGCCGCATCTTCGTGGCCATGGGCTCAGTGAACCAAAACGCGTCGAGCTCCCCGCCCGTGGCCATTTTCTCGCGCACCAGCACGTCGTTGATCTGCGCGCGCAGGGCGGGCCGCTGCAACTTGGCACGCTGCAGCACCTCGGCCGTGAGATAGTCGGTGATGGAGTAGCGCGTCATGGCAATGTTGCAGTCGCTGAGCCGGCCGATGGAATCGACCTTCAGCTGCTTGCTCGCATAGAGATTCCAGTAGGCATTGGTGGAGGCAAACCACCGTATGGGCACGCCCTTGCGCTGCAGCCGCTGGGCCCTGACCAGGTCGGTGACGCAGGCATTGACGCTACGTCCCGTCATGGCCGTGTCGCAGTCCATCTGGGCTGTGAAACCGACGAGGCGGATGTCGGCGCGGGTGGTGTCGTAGAGCACGCTGTCGCGAAGGAGGAAGAGCGGCAGACAGTCGAGGGTGGGGAGCGTGCCCACCTTGAAAGCCGCTTGGTAAGCCTTGCGGTCGGCCTCCTGGCGCTGGCGTTGGGCCCGCTTCTGATCGGCTTCGGACGGTCCGCAGGCGCAGAGCGTCAGCAGACAGACGGCCATCGAGTACCAAATGAGTTTCTTCATACTTGCAGCAAAGTTAATAATAAATTTTGTAATACGGAAAAATATTCTTATTTTTGTGGGGTCGAAACGAGGACTTCCTATCATAGGATATGGCCTCCTATATATATACAGAACGAAAATGGCAAAAGACAAGATAGCCTACGTCTGCTCCCATTGTGGACAGGAGAGCGCGAAATGGTTGGGAAAATGTCCCAGCTGCGGACAGTGGAACACCTTCAAGGAGATCCGTGTGGGATCCGACACAGGGCAGCAGGCGGCCCGGAGCGCGGCCAGCGAACTCAGGACCCACCCCTCGCGCAGCCACAGGATGCGCCTGGGTGACATCGCGGCTCACGATGAGCCCCGCATCGACATGATCGACGGCGAGTTCAACCGCGTGCTGGGCGGCGGCCTCGTCCCTGGCAGCATCGTGCTCATGGGCGGCGAACCGGGCATTGGCAAGAGCACCCTCACCCTCCAGACCCTTCTGCGGCTGCCGCAGCACGTGCTCTACGTGAGCGGCGAGGAGAGCCCTCATCAGATCAAGATGCGGGCGGACCGCATCGCTGGCCAAAATCCCGTCAACGACCGCATGGTCATCCTCTCAGAGACTTCGCTGGAGGCCATCTTCGACCACATCAAGGAGGAGAAACCCGAGATCGTCGTCATCGACTCCATACAGACCATCGCCACCGAACAGGCCGAGAGTTCGCCAGGCAGCGTTTCGCAGGTGCGCGAGTGTGCCTCGGCGCTGCTCCGCTTCGCCAAGTCGAGTGGCGTCCCCGTGATCCTCATCGGCCACATCAACAAGGAGGGGACCCTCGCCGGACCGAAGATCCTGGAGCACATCGTCGATACGGTGCTCCAGTTTGAGGGCGACCAGCACCACCTCTACCGTATCCTGCGCAGCATCAAAAACCGCTTCGGATCCACCTCGGAGATCGGCATCTACGAGATGCGGCAGCAGGGGCTTCGTCAGGTGGAGAATCCCTCGGAACTGCTCCTCACCGACGACCACGACGGTCTCTCGGGAGTGGCCATCTCCAGCGCCATAGAGGGCGTGCGCCCGTTTCTGATCGAGACCCAGGCCCTCGTCTCCTCCGCCGCCTACGGCACGCCCCAGCGGTCGGCCACGGGCTTCGACCAGCGACGGCTCAACATGCTGCTGGCGGTGCTGGAGAAACGGGTGGGCTTCAAACTCATGCAGAAGGATGTCTTTCTCAACATAGCGGGTGGACTCCGCGTGACGGACATGGCCATGGACCTGAGCGTCATCGCCGCCGTCCTCTCGTCCAATGTCGATACGCCCATCGAGAACGGATGGTGCATGGCGGGCGAGGTGGGACTGAGCGGCGAGGTGCGCCCCGTGAGCCGCATCGAGGCCCGCATCGCCGAGGCCGAAAAACTGGGTTTCCAGCACATCATCATCCCCAAGTACAAC
This sequence comes from Prevotella sp., assembly GCA_003447235.1. Taxonomy (GTDB): domain Bacteria; phylum Bacteroidota; class Bacteroidia; order Bacteroidales; family Bacteroidaceae; genus Prevotella. The sequence continues at coordinate 61,497 of DLZV01000006.1, read as the reverse complement.
CTCCAGGGCTTCGACCACAGCAAGTACACCATCGCCATCCATCCCGTCAGAAAGGTGGAGGAGGCGCTGCGCCTGCTCTTCGGATAGAATGGAAGGCGCTGCGGGCCGAGTTAGGGAAAATACGGACGGTTCTATAGGCCGAAGGCTCAGCGGGCCTACAGACACACTACGAGCAACCACGGACGGCAAGCAGGGCCGCCTCCATGGTTGCTCGTAGCGTATATATATAAGTAGTATATATATAATAGGAATAGGGGAGAGGACTGGCGCGCGCCGCCTATGGGCGGAGCTTGGCTACCACTTCCTCCACGGTCAGCAGGTGCTGCTCGCCCGTCTCCATGTCCTTCAGCGTCACCTTGCCTTCGGCCATCTCGCTCTCGCCGGCCAGAGCTACAAACGGGACGTGCTTGGCGTTGGCATAGTTCATCTGCTTCTTCATCTTCGCCTTGTCGGGGAAGAGCTCGGTGGCAATGCCCGCCTGGCGCAGCTTGGCCACCAGTGGCATGCAGTAGGCAGTCTCAGCATCGCCGAAGTTGATGAAGAGCACCTCCGTGCCCTGACGGCTCTCCTTCGGATAGAGGTCGAGGGCGTTGAGCACGTCGTAGATGCGGTCTGCGCCAAAGGAGAAGCCCACACCCGAAAGACCGGGCATACCGAAGATGCCCGTGAGGTTGTCGTAGCGTCCGCCACCCGTGATGCTGCCGATCTCCACATCGAGAGCCTTCACCTCGAAGATGGCCCCCGTGTAGTAGTTGAGGCCGCGGGCCAGCGTCAGGTCGAGCTCCACGGTATTGTGGAGACCCACGCCCTTGAGCGTGTCGAGGATGAAACGGACCTCCTCGACGCCCTTCAGTCCCGTCTCGCTCTCGCGGAGCACCTCGGCGATGGTGGCCAACTTCTCGTCGTTGGTGCCCTGCAGGTTGATGATAGGCTGCAGGCGGGCGATGGCCTCCTCTGAGATGCCGTCGGAGCGCAGTTCGGCATTGACGCCATCCACGCCGATCTTGTCGATCTTGTCGATGGCCACGGTGATATCGACGATCTTCTCGGCCTCGCCTATCACCTCGGCAATGCCGGTGAGGATCTTGCGGTTGTTGACCTTGATGGCCACACGCACACCGAAGCGCGTGAAGACCGTGTCCATAATCTGCACCAGCTCCACCTCGTTGAGGAGCGAGTCGCTGCCCACGACGTCGGCGTCGCACTGGTAGAACTCTCTGTAGCGTCCCTTCTGCGGACGGTCGGCCCGCCATACGGGCTGTATCTGGTAGCGCTTGAACGGCATCTGGAGTTCCTCGCGGTGCATCACCACATAGCGGGCGAAAGGCACGGTGAGGTCGTAGCGGAGACCCTTCTCACAGAGTTTGGTCTGGAGCTTATAGACGTTGCGGTCCGCGAGTTCCTCGTCGGAGACCTTCTTGAGGTAGTCGCCGGAGTTGAGCACCTTGAACAGGAGCTTGTCGCCCTCCTCGCCATACTTGCCCATGAGCGTGTGGAGCGTCTCCATCGCCGGGGTCTCGATCTGGCGGAAACCATAGAGCTGGAATGCCGCCTTGATGGTGTCGAAGATATAATTGCGCTTCGCCATCTCCTCGGGACCGAAGTCGCGCGTTCCCTTGGGGATGGAAGGTTTATTTGCCATAGTGTTTGCTTTCGTTAGAGGCCAAGACTGGCCGTGGATGGTTACTACCAGGGGGAGAAGTGGTCCGCCCCCTGGCCGTGAGACTTATCCTCTCACGATGGTCTGCTCGCGGTCGGGACCGATGCTGATGATGCCGATGCGGGTCTCGAGGAAGTCCTCCAGGAACTGAATGTAGTCCTTGAACTCCTGCGGGAACTGGTCCTCGCTGGTGTATTGCGTCATGTCCGTCTTCCAGCCCTTCATCTCTTTGTAGATCGGGGTGACACCCTCCAGCTCGAAGGGCAGTTCGTCGGTCTCCGTGCCGTCGGGGAGTCGGTAGGCCACACAGGCCTTGATGGTGTCGAAGGTGTCGAGCACGTCGCTCTTCATCATGATCAGCTCCGTCACGCCATCGACCATGATGGAGTAGCGCAGCTGCACGAGATCGATCCATCCGCAGCGACGCTCGCGCCCGGTCACGGCACCATACTCATGACCGATGTCGCGCATGCGCTTGCCCGTCTCGTCGAAGAGTTCGGTGGGGAAGGGTCCTGAGCCCACGCGGGTGCAGTAGGCCTTCATGATGCCGAAGACGTTGCCGACCTTGTTGGCTCCTATGCCCAGTCCGGTGCAGGCTCCTGCGCCGATGGTGTTGGAGGAGGTCACGAAGGGGTAGGAACCGAAATCGACGTCGAGCATCGTGCCCTGTGCACCCTCACAGAGGATGGACTTGCCGTCGCGCAGCAGGTGGTTGATCTCATGCTCTGAGTCGGTGAAATGGAATCCTTTGAGGTATTCCACGCCCTCCATCCAGTGCTTCTCGACCTCTTCCAGTCCGTCGAAGTCGGTCCATCCCATGCCCTTGAGCGTGGCGAGGTGGCGACTCTTGGCGGCCTGATATTTCTCCTCAAAGCGGTCGAGGATGTCGCCGACGCGGAGACCCGTGCGCGAGACCTTGTCGGTATAGGCCGGGCCGATGCCCTTGCCCGTGGTACCGACCTTCGATTTGCCCTTGGAGGCCTCGATGGCGCGGTCGAGAATGCGGTGGGTTGGCATGATGAGGTGGGCTTTCTTCGAGATGTGGAGGCGCTCGCGCAGGGCATGGCCGGTCTTCTCAAGGCTCTTGGCCTCATCCATAAACAAGTCGGGGGCGAGCACGACACCATTGCCGATAATGTTCACCTTGCCCCCTTGGAAAATGCCGGAGGGAATGGAGCGGAGCACGTATTTCTCACCATTAAACTCCAAGGTGTGTCCTGCGTTCGGGCCGCCCTGGAAGCGCGCCACGGCGTCGTAGCGTGGTGTGAGGACATCAACTACCTTTCCCTTACCTTCATCGCCCCATTGGAGACCCAAGAGGACGTCAACTTTACCTGTTTTCATAGATGTTTTTATCTAATTTTTTCTTGTTTTCCTGTTTTCTTTTTTTCCGACTGGCGGGTGATGCGCTGCTGGCAGCGCGTGCAGACGCCATAGATATAGAGCGAGAACCCCTCCTTGCGAAAGCGGTTGAGACGCAATTTGTCCACGGCCTCGGTCACTTCCACGGCGGCCACCTCGCGTATGCTTCCACAGACGGTGCAGACCTGGTGGATGTGGTCGCCGCTGGCGTAGCAGGCCTCATAGCTCGTGCGCCCAATGAAGCGGTGGCGCACGACGAGCCTTAGCTTGATAAACAAGCGCATGGTGTTGTAGAGCGTGGCTCGGGAGACGGGGAAGTTGCGCTGCTCCAGCACCTTGGCCAGTTCGTCGAGCGTGAAGTGGCCCCGCTGGTCATAGACCGCGTCGAGGATGGCGCTGCGCTCGGGGGTGTGGCGATGGCCAGTTCCTTTCAGGTAGCTGTCAAGCAGCTCCCTTGCTTTTCGCTTTGTAACGTTGCGTGTGTCTGCGTTTGTTTTCATTATTACCGACTACAAAGGTAAATATTTTCATTGAGAAAGGAGTTGAAGTCGGAATAAAAAAAGTTAAAAGAGCAATTGTTTTTCCTCTTTTATAATATGCGCGCCTGCGCGTGTAGGTGAGGCGCGTTTTTATCTTCGGTTTTGAGGGCCTCAAGCGGGTCATGAGCGGGCTTTATCGGGTCGGGGCAGGGTAGGAAGGACGGGGCGATCGGGATCATTTCGGGAGGTCACCGGGAGAGCTTGACGTAGTTTTTGGATCATTTTGGAGGTGATCGAGGTGGCTTTTGACGGGTGTCTGAAGGGGGATTTTTTTTTTTTTTGGGGGGGGGAATTGAAGGCGATCCGAGACAATCTTGGGGGATTTTTATGGCGATTTAGAGAGATTTCCTGAGATTTTTCCACATCAGCGCGAAAGAGAGAAAAACGCAGCAAAAAAGATAGTCCCCATTGATAATCAGAGTATTATACAGAAAACTCTTCACCTTCTAACCATAGAACCAAGACGGGGTCCGATGCTGGAAAAACGGGGTTCGAGAACCCATCTCAAGGTCAAACGAACGCTAAAAGGCATCATTTTCTTGTGTCGATGCAGGTTTTTCCACACCCCGACAAAGCAAGTTCTTCTGATTTTTTGTCATTTCGACGAGTTTTTTACAACAGAGGACTACTTTGACCACACCCCCGCACTTGTTAACAAAAGTCAAAACATAACACACAAGCATGCGCACAACAGCAACTCACTTCTATTTATCATTAGAGCTAAATAATTGACACATAACACATTGGCTACTTTTTATTAAAGCATTTAATCACAAAACTTTCACTCCTTCTACACTCATATTATCACATTCTCACATTATCACAATAAGGATTCTCCACTCCAAGGAGAGGGAGTGAAAAAAGTGCCAAAGAATAGTATATATAAAATA
>DLZV01000006.1:33359-56793 GCA_003447235.1 Prevotella sp. | reverse complement strand
TATTTTATATATACTATTCTTTGACTTCGGAAATACCCAGCCTTATGGAGACATTGATTTTCTTAATGTGATAATGTGAGAATGTGATAATGTGAGAATGTGATTAGAGTGTGTCTCGGTTATCACATCCTCACATTATCACATTATCACGTTAAGCTTTTCCACTTCTTACCCTCGTTCAATCCATAAACAGAGATTCTGTAAATATATATTCGTGTTATCCGAGGAAATCATATAGCAAAGCTATATGCTCGACCAACAAAAACAAAAAAAGTTAGAAAGTTTTTGCAATTTTATTTGGCAGTACGAAAAATAGTGTGTACCTTTGCAGATGATTTAGCGGCGCTCGGCAATCTGAGATCGGGGCTCTCATTGCGACGCAGGCAAATCGTTGCAGCAGATACGAGACGAGTGGAAAAGTCCATGGGAAGGCTTGGAGCGGGGCCTTCTTACGACAAGGGTAAGGGACAAACAATCATCGGCGCCAGTCCTAAGCTACCATCGGCAAGGTCTCTATTTTCGAACCATTCAAACCTTTAACGCAAATGAACAACAGCATCACGAAAAGAAGCATCACAGAAAGATCCTGCATGGGAGCAGAAGAAGCTCCACAGAAAAAACCAGCAGAGGAACGGGGAAAAGCCTTCTCGGGAAAAAGCAGAACAGAAGCGCCATCAAGGCAAACCCATCTTTGAGGACCACACAGACCACTCGGGACGGAAAACACCTCCACGTCAGAGAAAAACACAACGTAACAAGATTGTAACACCATTGTCACAGAGAAGCAACATAAAAACACGAAATTTGCAGCCGAAAAGCAAGGGGCGCTGGCCGGCGACAGATCCGACGCCATCTTGCGCCAACAACGACACAACACAAAACAACGGTAACGAAAACAAAAGAAAATGGGACACACCAACAGCCTCATCCTCGCCGCCACCCTGATCTGCCTGCATGGCAGCGGCGCATGGGCGCAGACGAGCGCCACGACACCACAACAGACGAGTACCACAGCTCCACAGGAGGATCGACTGCCCGTGAACATCCACGGAACGATACGGTCGAAGTATGAGTATCAGACGCAGGAGAACGAAGGACGCTTCGAGGTGCGCAACGCGCGCGTCAGCGTGGACGGCAAACTATCGCCCATCATCGGCTACAAGGCGGAGATAGACCTCTGCGACGAGGGCAAGATCAAGATGCTCGACGCCTACACGCGCCTCAAGCCCGCACAGGGACTGCAGCTCACGCTGGGACAGATGCGCGTGCCCTTCACTATCGACGCCCACCGGTCGCCCCACCAGCAGTATTTCGCCAACCGGTCCTTCATCGCCAAGCAGGTGGGCAACGTGCGCGACGTGGGATTTGCCGCAGGCTACACGATCCAGGCGGGATTTCCCATCGTGCTGGAGGCAGGACTCTTCAACGGGTCAGGACTGACCAATCAGAAGGACTTCTGGACCAACAGCGTCAACTTCTCGGCCAAGGCGCAACTGCTGCTGCCCCACGGTTTCGGCCTCGTGCTGAGCACGCAGAAGATCAAGCCCGACGACGTCGACGTCATGATGTATGACGCAGGTCTCTACTGGCACGCCCGCGGATGGCACGTCGAGGCTGAGTATCTCTACAAGCACTATGCCCACGACGCCTTCCGTCCCGTCCACGCCTTCGACTCCTTCGTCAGCTACGACATACCCACGGGGCAGGGCCTCATCCGCTACGTCACGCCTCTGCTGCGCTACGACTACATGAGCGACCATAGCGACGGCAAACGCTACCTGGAGGGCAAGGAAAACCCGGAGGGAAGCCTCATCGTCAACGACTATCAACGGTCGAGGATCACGGGCGGCGTAACGCTCAGTCTGAAGAAGCCCTTCGTGAGCGACATCCGAATCAACTACGAGAAGTACTTCTACCGCGACGGCGGCGTGGCCCACACCTCGGAGAAAGACAAACTGGTGGTAGAACTGGTGACAAGGTTCTGAGACAGAACCCGATTTTTTATAAAAACAATATTTTTTTGATTTTGATTTCCTCAAAGCAAAGGAGGACTACTAAAGGGACACTCATGGCTTGACGGCACGGCCACTGCCTCCTGCCGCCGCACCACGACAAAAGGGTGCATCAGAACAACGGCCCTGACACACCCTTTCTCATGCCTTGTGCTCTGAGGGGGAGGTTTAGTCCTCCATCAGTTTGCGGTAGCGCGTCTTCTTGATCTCGGTGTTGCCGAGGCGGCGCGCCTTGTTGATCTCGTAGTCGGAGTAGTCGCCCTCGAAGAAGACCACCTCTCCGTCGCCCTCGAAGGCGAGGATGTGGGTACAGATACGGTCGAGGAACCAGCGGTCGTGGCTGATGACGACGGCGCAGCCAGCAAAGCTGTCGAGACCCTCCTCCAGCGCACGGAGCGTGTTGACGTCGATGTCGTTGGTAGGCTCGTCGAGCAGGAGCACGTTGCCCTCCTGCTTCAGCGCCAAGGCCAGCTGCAAGCGGTTGCGCTCACCACCGGAGAGGACCTCGCAGAGCTTGCCCTGGTCGTTGCCCGAGAAGTTGAAGCGAGAGAGGTAGGCGCGAGCGTTGACGTCGCGGCCTCCCATGCGGATGGTCTCGTTGCCCTGCGACACCACCTCATAGACAGTCTTCTTCGGGTCGATGTCCTTGTGCTGCTGATCGACATAGGCCAGGCGCACGGTCTCGCCGACCTCGAAGCTGCCACCATCGACCTGCTCCAGTCCCATGATCAGGCGGAAGAGCGTGGTCTTGCCCGCACCGTTGGGGCCTATCACGCCGACGATGCCGTTGGGGGGCAGCGTGAAGTTGAGGTCGCGGAAGAGCACCTTGTCGCCGAAGGCCTTCGCCACATGCTTCGCCTCGATGACCTTGTTGCCCAGGCGCGGACCGTTGGGGATGAAGATCTCGAGCTTCTGCTCCTGCTCCTTCTGCTCCTCGCCGAGCATCTTCTCGTAGGCGTTGAGACGGGCCTTGCCCTTGGCCTGACGAGCCTTCGGGGCCATGCGCACCCACTCCAGCTCGCGCTCCAGCGTGCGGCGGCGCTTCGAGGCCGATTTCTCCTCCTGCGCCATGCGCTTCGTCTTCTGGTCGAGCCAGGACGAGTAGTTGCCCTTCCAGGGGATGCCCTCGCCGCGGTCGAGCTCCAGGATCCACTCGCTCACGTCGTCGAGGAAGTAGCGGTCGTGGGTGACGGCGATGACCGTGCCCTCATACTGCTGCAGGTGCTGCTCCAGCCAGTCGATGCTCTCGGCGTCGAGGTGGTTGGTGGGCTCGTCGAGCAGGAGCACGTCGGGCTTGGTCAGGAGCAGGCGGCACAGGGCCACACGGCGGCGCTCACCACCGGAGAGGTGGGTCACGGCGCTGTCGCCCGAGGGACAATGGAGGGCGCTCATCGCACGCTCCAGGCGCGAGTCCATGTTCCAGGCGTCGGTAGAGTCGATAATGTCCTGGAGCTCAGCCTGGCGGGCCATGAGCTTGTCCATCTTGTCGGGGTCGTTGTAGTACTCCTCCTGGCCAAACTTCACGTTGATCTCGTCATACTCGCGCAGCGCGTCATAGACGCCGCTCACACCCTCGCGGATGTTCTCCAGCACGGTCTTCGACTCGTCGAGGGGCGGGTCCTGGGGCAGATAGCCCACGGAGTAGCCCGGGCTCCACACCACTTCGCCCTGCGTAGGCTCGACAAGGCCGGCGATGATCTTCATCAGCGTAGATTTACCCGCGCCGTTGAGACCGATGATGCCAATCTTCGCGCCATAGAAGAAGGAGAGATAGATGTTGTTGAGAATCCGCTTCTGGTTCTGGGGGATGATCTGCGAGACTCCCACCATGGAGAAAATGACTTTCTTGTCGTCGGTTGTTGCCATGTCTTGTTGTCTTGTTGTATTGATAGATGGTGCAAAGTTACGAAATTATTTCCACCCAAAGAGGGGAGGGCAGAAAAAACCCTTTGGCCGTACCACCGGATCGCCCCAGGCGCGGGACAAGGAGGGGGTATCGCCAAAGGGCGACTTGCCAGCACAGGGACCCGGGAGACTGGGAGGGAGACGCCTTTGTCTCCCTCCAAGAGCGGGTCCAACGTGCTCCTCGGCGCGATTAGTCGATCTCGCGGAGGATGGCCAGCATGTGATCCCAGACCATCTGCACGGTCGGGATGAGGAGACGCTCGTCCGGCGTATGGACGAAGCGGAGCGTCGGGCCGAAGCTGATCATGTCGATGCCGGGATACTTCTCGGAGAAGAGACCACACTCCAGGCCGGCGTGGATGCCGAGCACCTTCGGGTCGTGGCCGAAGAGCTTCTTATACTCCTGGATGGCGATGCGCTGGAGCTCAGAGTCGGCGTTCATCTTCCATGCGGGATAGCCGTCGTTCTGGATGACCTCGGCGCCGGCGAGCTCGAAGCAAGCCTTGACGGCGTTGGCCATGTTGCGCAGGTTGCTCATCACGCTGGAGCGCTGGCTGGAGACGAGCGTCACGGTGCTTTCGTCGCTCTGCACGCTGGCGATGTTGCTGGAGGTCTCTACGAGCCAAGCCAGCTCTTCTTCCTGGCAGTTGGTCAGCGGACCGTTGTCCACGGCCTGCAAGGCGAGGATGAGGTTGCGGGAGACGCTCTTCGGCATCACCTTCTGGGCCTCGCAGCTGTTGAGGGCCCACACCATCGTCGGATCCGTCACGTGGTACTCGTCCTCCACCTCGGGTGTGAACTTGTTCCAGTCGGCCTTCACCTCCTCCTTCTTGTCTGCGGGCACGCAGAAGACGATCTTGCCGTCGCGGGGGATGGCGTTGTGCATCTTGCCCGAGTTCCACTGGGCCAGGCGCAGATCCATCTTATCCTGCTCCATATAGAGGAAGCGGGCGAGGATCTTGATGGCGTTGGCGCGCTTCTTGTTGATATCGTCGCCGGAGTGGCCACCGACGAGACCCTTGAGGCTGCCCTCGAAGAAGAAGTAGCCCTCGGGAGCGTCCTCGCGCGTGAACTCATACTTGGCGGAGGTGTTGATACCGCCGGCGCAGCTGACGAAGATCTGACCCTCGTCCTCGCTATCGAGGTTGATGAGGTACTTGCCGCTCATGAAGCCCGGCTTCATGCCGAAGGCGCCAGTGAGACCCGTCTCCTCATCGACGGTGAAGACACACTCCACGGGACCGTGCTCGATGTCGTCGCTGTCCAGCAGGGCCAGTTCGATGGCGCAGCCGATACCGTCGTCGGCGCCCAGCGTTGTGCCCTTGGCCTTCAGCCACTCACCGTCCACATAGGTCTGGATGGGATCGTTCTGGAAATCGATCTCCACATCGACGAGCTTGTCGCAGACCATGTCCATGTGGCTCTGCAGGATGACGCAGGGCTTGTTCTCCATGCCCGGCGTGGCGGGCTTGCGGATGATGACGTTGCCAGTCTCATCGACCTTGGTCTCCAGGCCGCGCTCCTGACCGAATGCTTTCAGGTACTCGATCATCTTCTCCTCGTGCTTGGAAGGACGGGGAATTGCGTTGATTTTTGCGAACTGCTCAAAGACGCGAGCAGGCTTTAATTCTACGTTTGCCATAATTTAGATTGCTTTTATTTTGGTTTCTAACCGAATTGTCGTAACTTTGCGGTCGTTTATCGACTGCAAAAGTAAGAAAAATGGTTGAGACTATCTTATATAGCATGTTAATAATTGCTATTGCGGTGCTCTTACTGTGCGTAAGAGTGCTTTTCGTCAAGGGTGGAAAGTTCCATTCCATGCATGTACACGACAATGCCTACCTCCGCAAGAAGGGCATCCACTGCGTCGTGGACCAGGACAAGGAGGCACGCCAGGCCAACAAAGCCTATTGACGCTGCCCACACACTACGACAACAACAAAACAAAAAAATAGATATGAAGAATGTTTTCAGCAAACTGGCCGTGGTGGCAATAGCCGCGACGGCGCTCATGTCGTGCAACAACCAGCCGAAGCAGAACGACTCCAAGGCTGAGCCCGCGACACAGAAAGAGGCTCAGGCCCAGGCCGGAGGCCAGCAGATCGCCTACGTGGAGATCGACTCCATCATGAGCCAATACACCTACTGGAAAGAGGTGACGAAGATCATGAAGGCCAAGGAGGCCAACATCAGCAAGACGCTCAACGGCAAGCAGCAGCAGCTGCAACAGGCCGCCGCCAACTTCCAGCAGAACGTCCAGGCCAACAAATACACGCAGGCCCAGGCGCAGCAGATACAGGCCAGCATACAGAAGCAGGCCCAGGACGCCGAGGCCCTGCAGCAGCGTCTCGGAGCGGAGTATCAGAACGAGGTGGCCAAGTATAACAAGGCCCTCGCCGACAGCGTCCACAACTACCTCGCTCAGTTCAACAAGGACAAGAAGTATGCCATGATCCTGGCCAAGAGCGGCGACAACATCCTCTACGCCGACAAGTCGCTCGACATCACCAACGAGGTGGTCAAGGGCATGAACAAGGCCTACAAGGGCATGAAGAAATAAGGATCACGCCGATCCGCCTCTACACAAGACACCCACGATAGCCAAATGGCCGTCGTGGGTGTCTTGTGTTATAGTATCGATCGCAGCTTCATCCACAGGGGCTGGCTACTGCACGATCTTGAAGCGGACACGAAACTCGCGCTTCTCCTCGTTCCAGTTGGTGCCCAAGAGTTCGAAGCGACCTATCTGCGCCGTGGACCGCACGTGCTTGCCGATGCAGGGGCAGACGTCGTAGTCGCCGATGCGCACCAGGCGGATGGCATCGGAGGCATTGGCCGGCAGGCGGTCGGCATCGACGCCCTCGGGCAGGTGGTCGCGATCGGTAAACTCATAGCTGACGGGCATGTCGAGAGCGATGAGGCGGTTCATCTCCGTCTCGATCTCCTTCTCCTCCTTGCGCGTGGGCTTGTGGTCGAGCTTGTAGGTGATCTTGCTCTTCTTGCGCTCCACGTGGACGTTGTTGCTTCTCTGCGTGCCAAAGAGGCGGATCATCAGTTGGTTGAGCAGGTGCTCGGCGGTATGAGCCGGCGGAAACTCCTCCTTGTTATGCTCGTTGAGTATCGGTTCTTGTTGCATCATCATTTTTGTTATTTTATTATAGGTATGATTTTTGTTGTTGCCGACTGAACGCGGAGGCCTCCAGGGGGCTCATGCCCTCACCACGTCCACCACGTGGCTGCCCGCCCCGATGAGGTCGGGTCGCTCGGAGACGACCTTCTGATAGGCAAGGAAGTGGGCGAAGGTCTCGTCGCTCATTCTGTTGAGGCGCGTGCGCATATAGTCGGCGGGACCGTCGGGCGAGAAGATCGTCACGCGCTCCAGTCCAGCCTGGCTGTCGAGGCGGTCTATGTCCTCCAGCCGCACGTAGTCGTAGAGCTCGCCCTCCTGCGTCTGGATATGGAAGTCGTGGTCCACGATGCCGCGCGCCAGGAAGTCGCCGATACGTTCCTCGTCGAAGCAGTAGGAGAGGATGCTATACTCGTTCATCAGGTAGGCCACGAAGATCAGTCCGCCGGGCTTCGTCACTCGTCGGGCCTCACGCAGCGCCTTGAGTTTCTCCTCCTCGCCGATGAGATGGTAGAGCGGACCCAGCAGGAGCGTGGCGTCGGCCGAGGCGGAGGGAATGAAGGACAGGTCCCTGGCGTCGCCCTGCACCACGTCGGCCTCGGGATCGCGCTGGCGAAAAACCTCGATGTTGCGGCGTACCAGCTCCACGGCCTTCACCTTGTAGCCCTCGGCCATGAGGGCGGAGGCATAGCGGCCCGTGCCCGCCCCGATGTCGAGCAGCAACATCCCCGGGCGCAGCAAGCGGCGCAGGTGGTACATGGTGGTCTCAAACTCCACGATGCCGTGACGGCGCTGCAGGCGCAGATCCTCGGGGTGCTTGTTGTAGTGCTTCTCTATGTTGGATAGTGCCATGATCAGCTTGTTGTCGTTGCGGCCTTGATGGTCCTCACCACGCGGGCCGGATTGCCCACGGCGACACTGTTGGAGGGAATATCCTTCACCACCACGCTCCCCGCCCCGATGGTCACGTTGTCGCCGATGGTCACGCCGGGCAGGATAGTGGAGCTTCCACCTATCCAGCAGTTGTCGCCGATGGTGACGGGCTCGGCCCACTCGCGTCTCGTGTTGCGCTCCACGGGGTCGGTACTGTGGCAAGCCGTGTAGATGCTCACGTTGGGACCGATAAAGCAGTCGTCGCCGATACTCACCCGTGCCTCGTCGAGCACGGTGAAATTGAAATTGGAGAAGAAGCGCTTGCCCACGAAGATATGCTTGCCATAGTCGCAATGGAACGGCTGGTTGACGAAGGTATCCTCGTCGGCTCCGCCGAGTATCTCGCGGATCATCTCGTTGCGACGCCTGGCGTCGGTGGGGCAGAGGCGGTTGTACTCCCAGCACTTGTCCTGGCAGGCATGCAACTCCCTGAGGAGCGAGGGATCCGTGGCGAGATAGACCTCGCCACGCTGCATTTTCTCATATTCTGTCATCTTTGTTCTTCTGCTTGCTCTTGTGCTAATCGAAACTTATCTATAGAGGCTCTTAGCACTCACACCTTGTAGCGGACGATGGTGGCGCCATAGCCCTGGGTGTGGAGCGTGATCTCTCCGTCGCGATCCCAGCGGTCCGTGCGGCGCTGGCCCGTCAGGAGGTCAAGCCCCTCGTATTCGCCTTCGCCGATATGGAAGAAGTCGAAGGCGTGGGCAGGTATCCGGATCTGCGTCGTCCGTTGGTCTGCCGAGAAATTGACGTTGACGATCAGCAGTTCGTCGTCCTTCTTGCGCAGGAAGGCATACTGCCGCTGCGGGTCGAAGCAGGGCGAAGGAGCGTTAGCGTACATCAAGTCGAACAACTCGCCCTCGCGCAGCGCCTTCTCCTCGTTGGCAAGTCGCAGAATCTGCTGGTAGTCAGCCTCCAACTGCCGTTGGCCTACACTAAGGCTCGAACGGTCGAAATAGCCCTGATAGACGGCCTGCACGGTCCAGTAGTCGAAGATCGTACTGCGTCCATCGACACCCGAGAAACCCTCGTGGTCCATGCCGCGTTCGCCCCACTCCTGTCCGGCATAGACCATCACGGGATTGGTGCGCAGCCAGGCGCTCACCATCATTGCGGGCAGGGCCTTGCGGGCGTCGCCACAGAAGAAGTCGGAGGCGATGCGCTGCTCGTCGTGGTTCTCCAGGAAGTAGAGCATGCGGTCGCGAATGTCGTCCGTGGCCTGCCACTGGGCCGTGATCTCGCTGGCCGCGCGCTGCTGGCAGACCACACCCCGCAGGCAGTCGTACATGCCCACTTTGTCGTAGAGGTAGTCGAAGCCGCTGGCGATGTAGGCGCGATAGAGGGCGGGATTATAGACCTCGCCGATGAGGATGGCCTCGGGATGGGCGGCCTTGAGCCGCTGGGAGGCGTAGGACCAAAAGGCCGTCGGCACCATCTCTGCCATGTCGCAGCGGAAACCGTCCACGCCTTCGGCTGCCCAGAAGAGCAAGATATCGACCATCTTGGTCCACGTCGAGGGGATCGGGTCGAAATGGTGGCTGCCTCCTCCGGTGTAATCGACGCCATAGTTGAGCTTCACGGTCTCATACCAGTCGTTGACCCCTGGGTAAGGATGGAAGCAGTCGTTGCCCGTGCAGCGGGCAGGCCGCTCCTCATAGTCTTCGAGGTCGAAGGCGGGCTCCAGCGAAGCGCCGGGACAATAGTAGAAGTTGTTCTGCGGGTCGAAGTGCTTGGAGGTGTCGTCGTCCTGTCCAAGGTCGCGCACGCCCTGGGGTTTGCAGATGCTCCTGTACTCGCGGGCCACGTGGTTGGGCACGAAGTCGATGATGACCTTCAGTCCTGCCTCGTGGGTACGCCTCACCAGGGCACGAAACTCCTCCATGCGGCGCGCCACGTCTTCGGCCAGGTCGGGGTCGATGTCATAATAGTCGGCGATGGCGTAGGGCGACCCTGCGTGTCCCTTCACGACCGACGGGTGCTGACGGGGAATGGCGTAGGCCGTGTAATCGGTGGCGGTGGCGTGGCGGATGACTCCTGTGTACCAAATATGCGTAATGCCCAGGCCGCGCACTTGGCGCAGCACCTGGGCATTGATGTCGTTCATCTTCCCCGCACCGTTTTCATCATAAGTTCCACCCTTCTTCCGGGTGAAGTTCTTATTGCCAAAGGTGCGGGTGAAGACTTGGTATATGAAGAGTCGCTTACTCGTTGACTCCATGAGCTTTCACCGTCTTGTCGATGCGGCCGATCATACCGCGGAGCGTCTTGCCCGGACCACACTCGACAAACTCGTCGGCACCGGCGGCAATCATGTTCTGCACGCTCTCCGTCCATCTCACAGAACTGGTGAGCTGGGCGACCAGGTTGGCCTTGATCTCCTCGGGGTTGGTGTGGGCCTTGGCATCGACATTCTGGAAGACCGGGCACTTCGGGGCAGAGAAGTGCATGTTCTCAATGGCCTCGGCCAGCTCGTCCTTGGCGGGCTGCATGAGCGGAGAGTGGAAAGCACCACCCACATTGAGCACCAGGGCGCGCTTTGCACCGGCGGCCTTCATCTTCTCGCAGGCCTCGTTGACACCATCGATCGAGCCAGAGATGACCAGCTGGCCAGGGCAGTTGTAGTTGGCGGGGACGACCACCTTGCCGCCCTTCGTCACCTCTTCGCAAATTTCCTCCACCTTGGCGTCCTCCAAGCCGATGATGGCGGCCATGGTGCCAGGATTCTGCTCGCAAGCCTTCTGCATGGCGTTGGCACGGGCGGCCACCAGCTTCAGACCGTCCTCGAAAGCCAAGACACCCGAGACAACGAGGGCCGAGAACTCACCGAGGGAGTGACCGGCCATCATGCTCTTCTTGAAGTCCTCGTCGAGGCAGGAGGCAGCGATCACGCTGTCGAGGAAGACGGCGGGCTGCGTCACCTTGGTCTCCTTCAGCTGCTCGTCGGTGCCGGCGAACATGATGGAAGTGATATCGAAACCTAATACCTCATTGGCCTGACGGAAAAGAAGACCTGCAAGATTGCTCTGGGCGTTGAGCTCCTTACCCATGCCCACATACTGTGAACCCTGACCGGGAAATACAAATGCTTTCATTACTCTGATTTTATCTTAATTACCTTAAATTTTTATATAAGGCGCAAAGTTATAGATTTTTTGTCAGAAAACGGTCATCCGACATGAAAAAAAATTCCAAAATTATATTTTCCAATCATAAATCAAGCGAGAAACGTCCACGGGAAATGGAAAGACGGACTTGGAAAGATGATTTTTATACCATAATAATATCGTGTATTCGAAAATAATGTGGTATCTTTGTCCCCACGAATGATCAAAGTTGAGCCCAAATATCTCTTCCTGGCACGACGGAGGATTCTGCGCCGCGTCCTCCTCCCGCTCTTCGCCGTCCTGCCGACGGTGGCAGGGCTCGTGGGGTGTGGGGAGCAAGCTACGCAGGAGGCCGACCACTACAACGACCTGGCCTACTACTACCACTACCGCAGCCTCGACAGCACCACGGCCTATGCGCGCCGCGCACTCCAGGTGGCCCGTGGCGACGACGGCGTGATCGGCGAGTCGCTCAACAACCTGGCCTTCGTGGCCATCATGCGGATGGACTTCCCGCGCGCCAAACAGCTCTGCGACTCCGTCAACACCATCACCGACGACCAGATCGAACTGCTCGTGAGCGACATCCTGCAGATGCGTATCTGCCAGCGAGAGTCGCGCAACAAGGACTTCTACGACTCCTACCAGCAGGCGGCCCAACGGCTGCGCCGCATCGACGAGACCTCCTTGGAGCTCACTCCGCGCCAGCAACGGAGGATGGTCTATGCGCGGAGCGAATACCGCATCGTGGCCTCGGCCTATTTTTATTATGTGGGCCTCGACCGCCAGTCGGCACAGGCCATCAGCGGGATGGGGGAGGAGGACCTTGCCTCCGACACGGCCCAGCTCATCAACTACTGGTACTGCTACGGAGCGGGTGGACTGCTCACCAAGGGGTCGAGGGAGGAGATCTACCAGCAGGAGTTCGACTGCCTGATGCGTGCCTACCGCCTCGCCATGGAGTCGCGCTCCACGTTTTGGATCGCCAACACGCTCCAGGCTCTCAGCGAGCATCTGCTGCAGCGCCCTGACGGACCGCGCCTCATGGCCGACAACCCGCGCGACATCCGGCTCATCAACACCGACGCCATGCCCGACAGCCTTTTGGCGGGCAATCTGGCGGAGCGGTCGCTCCACCTGTTCAGGCAGTTTGGCGACATCTACCAGAAGGCGGGATCGCTGCGAACGCTCGCCAACTGCTATTGGCAGATAGACGACTACCACTCGGCGCTGATCTGCCTGGAGAAGGCGCTCGAAGAGGACACCGTCATCAACCGCGCCCCCGACCTCGTGGCCTCGATACGCGAGCAGCTCTGCATCGTCTATTCGGCCGTCGATGACAAGCAGGCCAGCGACTACAACCGCAACCTCTACCTCGACCTGCAGGACCAGACGCGCCAGGACCGCTACTACGAGGCGCGCGCCGACCAGCTCGACCGCACCTCGCATTCGCTCAACCTCATGTTGGCCGCCGTGGGCTTCATGATCCTCCTCATGGCGGGCCTCCTCGGCCTCTTCGCCTATCTGCGCAGCAGGGGAGGAGGAGAGGGAACGATCGCCCCGCTGCAGGCTTCGCTCAAGCGGTGGAAGGAGCGCGACGAGGAGCACCAGCGGGCGCTGGACGAACAGTATGAGGAGGTGGCGGAGCAGCTGGCCGTGAGCCGCCTCCACGTCGAGGCCAACAAGCAGCGCCACCTGGAGCAGCGGGCCAAGGTGTCGCTGGTCAACAGTGTGCTGCCGCTCATCGACCGCATGCTGATGGAGATAAGACGGCTGGTGGAAGACCACGAGCCAGCCACGCTGCGGGCAGAACGGATGGCTTATCTCGACGAACTGCTCCAGCAGATCAACAGTTCCAACGCCATGCTCACGGAGTGGATACAACTGCGGCAGGGCAAACTCTCCGTCCGCGTCGAGAGTTTTCCGCTCCAGCCGCTCTTCGACCTCGTGGCCAAAGGTCAACCGGAGTTTCGGATGAAGGCGATCCGCCTCAGCGTCGATCCTACTGGCGCCTGGGTGAAAGCCGACCGCGTGCTGACGCTCTTCATGGTCAACACCCTGATGGACAACGCGCGCAAATATACTGACGAGGGGGGCACGGTGAGGGTCTCGGCCCAGGAAGCCAGCGACTACGTGGAGGTGAGCGTGGAGGACACGGGCTGCGGAATGTCGGAGGACCAGGTGGCCCACCTCTTCGAATATAAGCCCATCAGCGACGAGCAGGTCTCGGCCCAAGCCGTCGCCTCGGCGCGCCGATCCCATGGTTTCGGCCTCATGAACTGCCAGGGCATCATCAACCATTACCGCAAACTCAGCCAAATCTTCGCCGTCTGCACGCTCCAGGCCGAGAGCACGCCGGGCAAGGGGAGCCGCCTCTTCTTCCGCCTGCCCAAGGGGGTGGTACGACATCTGATCCTCCTGCTGCCGGTCCTCGCCTGCTGCCTGTCGGCCTCGGCCACGAAGCTCTCGCCGTCGCAGCAAGCGCTGCTGCGCCAGGCCAGCCTCTACGCCGACTCGGTCTATCATAGCAACATCGCCGGCACCTACCGCAAGACGATCCGCCACGCCGACAGCTGCTGCGCCGTTCTCAACCGCTTCTACCGCACGGTGCGCCCCTATGGCTATCCGCTGCTCTCGCTCTCGGCGCAGGGCAAGGTGGAGGTGCCGGAAGTGAAATGGCTCCACGAGGGCATCCCGGTCAACTACGACGTGATCCTCTCCATGCGCAACGAGGTGGCCGTGGCGGCCCTGGCGCTCCACGAGTGGGAGATGTACCAATATAATAACAAGGCCTACACCCAGCTCTTCAAGGAGTCGTCGGCCGACCAGTCGCTGCCAAGCTACTGCACGATGATGCAGCGGTCGGAGGCCAACAAGCATGTGGCCATCGCGCTGCTCGTGCTCCTGCTGCTGATCATAGGGCCGGCCTACTACTTCATGTACTACCGCCACCGGATCAGTTTTCTGCTGAGCGCCGACCTGGTGCGCCGACTGACGGAGACGCTTCTCTCCGACGCTCCGGCCCTGGAGAAACTCAAGGCTGCCGAGACCGTGGCCCACGAGCCGCTGCCAGCCGCGCTGCAGACGCTGGTGGAGGAGATCCGCACGACGCTGAAGACTTCCGCCGAGATGGAGCTTGTCGGCAAGGAACGCATCAGGCTGCTGGAGGAGCAACTGGGGCGGTCCGAACTGGAGGACGAGCGGCTCCATCTGAGCAACAGTACGCTCGACAACAGTCTCTCGACCCTGAAGCATGAGACGATGTACTATCCCTCGCGCATGGCGCTCCTTCTCGAAGAGGGCGAAGGGAGGCTGCACGACATCGAGGAACTGGCGGCCTACTACCGCGACCTCTACCAGCTGCTCTGCCTGCAGGCCATGGGGCAACTGGCTCTCGTACCGCTTGCGGGGCGCGCCGTCAGTCTGGGTGAGGTTCTGCCCGCGTCGACGAGGGTGGGCGACTGGCCAGGTGGATCGCAGGCACAAGGGCGCAACGAGCGACTGGTAGGCGACGCAGAGATGCTGCGCTATCTCTTCGAACTGCTGCGCAAGGAGAATGGAGGGCGGCCGCTGGAGGTGGAGTTGGCGCGCAAGGGCGACGACTACCTCTTGCTGCGTGTGGCCATCGAGGGACTGGAGGCGAGAGCAGAGGGGGCGGCGAGCCTGTTCACGCCCAGCATGAAGAATCTCCCCTACCTGCTCAGCTCACAGATCGTGCGCGACAATGGAGAACTCACCAACCGCCGGGGCTGCGGCATCGTGGCCACGCGGCAAGACAATAAGACCTATTTAACAATTACATTGGCAAGATGGAAAAATTCAAAGTCATCATCGTAGAGGATGTGCCCCTGGAACTGAAAGGCACGGAGGGCATCCTGCGCAACGATATTCCCGAGGCGGAGATCATCGGTACGGCTGCCAGCGAGCAGGCCTACTGGCGCCTCATCAAGGACCACCAACCCGACCTCGTCCTCCTCGACCTCGGACTGGGCGGATCCACAACCGTCGGCGTGGAGATCTGCCGGCAGACCAAGCAGCAGTTTCCCGCCATGAAGGTGCTGATCTTCACGGGAGAGGTGCTCAACGAGAAACTATGGGTCGATGCGCTCGACGCAGGGGCCGACGGCATCTCGCTCAAGAGTGGCGAACTGCTCACCCACGACGACGTGATGAGCGTCATGGGGGGCAAGCGGCTCGTCTTCAACCAGCCGATACTGAAGCGCATCGTGGACCGCTTCAAAGAGAGCGTGGGCAAGCAACTGGCGCACCAAGAGGCCCTCGTGGGCTACGAGATCGACGAGTATGACGAGCGCTTCCTGCGCCACCTCGCCCTCGGCTATACGAAGGACCAGATAGCGCAGCTCCGCGGAATGCCCTTCGGCGTGAAGAGCCTGGAGAAGCGACAGAACGAACTCGTGCAGAAACTCTTCCCCGAGGGTGGCCGCGGAAGCGGAATCAACGCCACGCGCCTCGTGGTCCGCGCCCTCGAACTCCGCATCCTCGACATCGACAACCTCTATCCCGATGAGTGAGACGCCTTCTGCCGAACGCCATAGCAGGGCGAAGGCTATCTATGGCCTCGCCGTCTTCCTGCTCGTGACGGCCCACGGCCTCGTCCTCTTTCTCTCGTGGCTGATCAAGGCCGTCAGACCCGACTGGCCGCTGCGGCCGCTGCTCTCCGAGGAGGGGGTGCGCTGGCTCTTCGGCCATTTCACGGACAACCTCCTCTCGCCGCTGCTCGTCTGGCTGCTGCTGGGCCTCTGCGCCGTCTCAGCGCTCCGTGGCAGCCATCTGCCAGGAGCCATCCGCCGACTGAGGTCGTGGCCGACGATGGCCTACCGCGAGCGGCTCGCACTGAGAAGCGTACTCTTCGAAGTAGTCCTTGTGGCGGCAGTTATGATCCTGCTGACCGTTCCCTCCCACGCCATCTTGCTCAACGTCAGCGGCACCCTCTATCCAAGCAGCTTCTCGGCAAGCATCTTCGCCGTCGTCTGCCTCACGGTCATCACGGCCTCGCTGACCTACGCCATCATCGGGGCCGACGGCAAGAAGTCGGGCAGCATCTTCCACATCCTCACCGATCATGCCGGCGGACTCTGGCTGCTGCCGATCTACATCCTCACGCGCCAGCTCTGGTGCATGATCGCCTACGTCCTGGGGTGAGACCTGTGCTGACACAGGGAGAATGGTCCGAAGTTTGCAAGGAAACATCGGTAGACATCTTTTAGCTTTTCTCTCGCAGAAACATCCAAATGCTACAAGTATTTGAGTTTCAGCAGAAAAGTTAATTAAAATATTGTATTCCGAGAAATAATTTGCGATAAAATACTGAAATCCGAGAAATAAATAGAAGAAGGCCGCGCAAGCTTGCGTCAAGAATTGCCATCGGCAACTTCGTTTCGGTTTGTATGTTTTTCTTCTTTTCTCATATTTTTTAGGGAAAAAATTTGGTTGGGTCGATGAATATCGTTAAATTTGCAATCGGAAATATAAATCAGTTTAAACAAAAGAACGAAGCCTATCGAAGCAGCATTACTTCATAACAAATAAAATTGGATCATGGAGAATCTGAACTTGATGACTGACGAAGAGTTGGCCATTATGTATGTAGATGGTGACAACAAGGCTTTCGATCTTTTGCTTAGCCGCAATCAAGAGAAGTTGTTTACCTATATATTGTTTGTCGTCCGCGACCGCGAGATGGCGAACGATATGTTCCAAGAGACCTTCTTCAAGGTAGTCTCCCGTCTGCAACAGGGCAAGTACATCGCCAACGGCAAGTTTAGTGCCTGGCTGATGCGCATTGCCCACAACGTGATCATGGACTGGTATCGCCAGCAGCGCGCACAGAACATTGTTGATGCGCCGAAGGAGAACGACCTCTCCAACGTGGGCTCCACGCTCCTGGAGAGTTCGCGCGAGGGAGAGTTGGTCAACAACCAGGTCATGGAGGACGTGAGGCGGATGATGAGCCATCTACCTGCCTCTCAGCGCGAAGTGGTGTTCATGCGCTTCTACCAGCAGATGTCGTTCAAGGAGATAGCCGAGGCTACGGGGGTCAGCATCAACACGGCCCTCGGACGGATGCGCTATGCCATCCTCAATCTTCGCCGCATGACGCGCGAGCATCAGCTCACGCTGCAGATGGCGTAGCCTTTCTCTTATTGAGAGCCGTTATTATAGAGAAAATAGTGTAGTCGATTTTATAGGAGAATAGGCGTAGCCGCGCCCACTCAAATACACATCGCCGCTCCCCACAACCTCTCTTTCGAGGCGCAGGGAGCGGCGTTATGTTTATTGCTGGCGAGTATTACTGGCGAATCAGATCGTAGCGGGGTGGGGACTACTTAGCCGATCAGAGCACCTTGAGGTCGTGGATGGTCTTGATGGGGTCGGCCGACTTGAAGACGTAGCTTCCGCTAACCAGCACGTCGGAACCAGCCTCAACCAGTCGCGGAGCCGTCTCGCCCTGCACGCCACCATCGATCTCTATGAGCGCCTGGCTGCCCGACTGGGCAATCATCTCGCGAAGGCGTCCCACCTTGCCGATGGTGTTCTCGATAAACTTCTGTCCGCCGAAGCCGGGATTCACGCTCATCAGGAGCACCAGGTCCACATCGTTGATGATGTCTTCGAGCACGCTGACGGGCGTGGAGGGATTGAGGGCCACGCCAGCCTTCATTCCGGCGGCATGGATCTCCTGCACCGTTCTGTGGAGGTGTCTGACGGCCTCGTAGTGGACCGTCATGAGCATGGCGCCGCTGTCGGCAGTCTGGCGGATGTAGTTCTCCGGATGCTCGATCATGTAGTGGACATCAAGCGGCTTCTTGAGCACCTTGGCCACGGCGTTGAGCACGGGAAATCCAAACGAGATGTTGGGCACGAAGATGCCGTCCATCACGTCGATGTGGAGCCAATCGGCCTCGCTGGCATTGATCATTTCGGCCTCGCGCTGGAGGTTGAGGAAATCAGCGGAAAGGAGTGAGGGGGATATTAATACAGACATTTTTATGATGAAATATCACGGTGACAGGTTTATTTTTTGCCACCGTGATGAGGTTAGACATTTTCATGGATAGCCCAGCTGACGGCTACTTGCGCCATCAGTTGAGCGTGAAGGGGATAGCGCGACCATCGATGCGGGCCACGCGGTACGTGTAGGCCATTTGGCGGATCAGACGGAGCGTAAACTCCGTGGGCTTGTTTTCTTCTGATGTAAAGATGGTCATAGGCAGCTTTTTTTGATAGTTTCTATGATTTAAACGAAACAAAGGTGTTATTATTATGTGCCGACACGACTTTTTTCATGGTAAATATGTAACTTTGTGGCCAAATCTCACAAATGACAGATATGATCATCGCTATCGACGGCTTTTCTGAGGCCGACAACATCAAGGAAATCTCACGTCTGGGCATCGACTGGATCGGTCTCGACTTCGTGGCCGACAGTCCGCGGAGGGTGCGCCAACTGGCTTCTCTCTCCGGCATGCTGCCCGACAGTCCGCTGCTGGAGTGCGCCGGCCTGGCTCCTGGGGCGCGGCTGATGGGTGTCTTCCGCGACGAGATGCCCCAAACCATCGTCACCAGCATCTACAACTTCCATCTCGACCTCGTGCGCCTCGAAGGCGAGGAATCGACCGTCCTCATAGACAACCTGCGGCGCACGGTCGATCCCGACATCCGCCGCGGACTGCAGATCGTCAAGACCTTGCGCATCGAGCGACGCGAAGACCTGCTGCGCGCCGCCGACTATGCGGGCCACGCCGACTACCTGCTCCTCGACCCTGTAGAGGCCGCTCTGGAGTGGTTGACGGACTGGGAAGCCCCCGTGCCCTTCCTCCTCCGTAGAGGAAAGAAGGAGGCCGAGGGATCGTCGCTGCCCGACTTCCACCATCCGCGCCTCGCTGGCTACTGCCTGGGCGAGGAGATGGAACAGGCGCCAGGGCGCATCGACGCCACCAAGGTCCAACGACTGCTGGACAACCTTTGATCGCAGATAGGCACGCACCACGCAGATAGGCACGCAATAGGCACACGCCGTATAGATTTAGGCACGCGCCATGTAGATTTAGGAAGGCCCCGCGCAGATATAAGCCGTGCCACGCAGATTATAGGCAGGCGAAAAGCCCACCAAGCACGCATGGCGCAGGCCCGGCTGCGCTATTTGATGAATTTGGCTTTGCAGAACGGACAATTGTCGTACTTCTGCAGTTCCTCGTAGTTCATGGAGAAGCTGTGGCTGCAGTTGGGGCAGGAGTAGTCGTGGCGAAACTTGTCGTTGATCTTCTTCTGCTCGATGGGCACGCGCGAGGCGTCTCTCCAGCGCTTGATAAAGATGAGGAGGACGAACACGGCGGCTATGCAGTACAAGGAATTTCTGATGATCCCGTCGCCTCCAAACACAAAGGTATAGACCATGGCGCCGATGGTAAAAATACCCATACTCGACGCGATGGCTACAAACCGTGCGCTTTTGATCTTTTGGTTGATGATATACTCCTCGTGGTCTTCCCACACCTTCGACAGTGGGCGGATGTCTGCCGTCTTCGGTACCGCCTTGTCGATGGCCGCGAAGACCGCCTTCGTATCGACCTGGTAGCGGTCCGTGCCCAGTGCCAGGGAGTCTTCCCGCCGCATGGACTTTTTCTCCACGCCTACATTATTTATATAGGTGATGTTGGCAGCCTTGAGGTTTTCTACGAGATAGGTGCCGCCCTCCGTCACCGTGATGCGGCAGTGTTGGCGCGAGACGGTCTGCGGCACGCTGCCCGGCGCACCCAGGCGCAGCGTCTGCTGTCCGATGATGACATTTAGTTGCGAGGTTTTGGCGTCGCGTCCGATGATGATTTGCATGGCTTTTTATTTCTTTTCAGTGGATAGTGTGATGAACGCCTTGAGTTGCTTGAGCGCGTCGCGCGAGATAGGTAGCTGGAAGGTGAAGCGGTCGTAGTCGGTGATGACCAGTCGCTGCTTGGGAATGTTCACCTTGCAGATATAGCGCTTGTTGACGATAAATCGCTTGCCGATACGGATGAAGGTAGTGGCCTCGTTGCCCAGCTGCTTGTCGAGGGCATGTTCGAGGTTGGTGAGGTTCATGCCGATCGGACTGCGCAGTTTGTTGGCCGTGACCACGTTGCAGTAGTTGCCATCGCTCTCAAAGTAGGCGATTTCGGTGATGCGGAGCCTGAGCAGCTCGTCGCGTGAGTTGAAATAGATGTACTCCATCATGCTGATTCGTCTATAGTCGTGTCCGAGTTCCCCGGTTGTGGGCACGCTCTTGGAAGAAATTCTGTGTGCGGCAGGGTGGTGTGGGGAAGTGTACTGCCCGCCGTTGGCTTGGCTGGTTCGTCGGTTTTCGCGCCGCGTCCAGCATCGTGCCACGAATGATTTGGTGTGTGCCGAAAGAGGATGGGGCCGTGTCCATAAACCAATAATCTTCGCATTCGACAGGGCAAAGTTACAAAAAAATACTCAGTTTTACATTCTTTTATACCGTTTTTTTAGGTCAAAATCGTCTTTACCCTCCCTAAATTCACCATTTTCACATCTCT
Organism: Prevotella sp.; assembly: GCA_003447235.1. Classification (GTDB taxonomy): domain Bacteria; phylum Bacteroidota; class Bacteroidia; order Bacteroidales; family Bacteroidaceae; genus Prevotella. Next base: position 36,155 of record DLZV01000006.1, on the reverse strand, counting down.
TTTCCTCCTTTTTTCGCATTTCGTACCCCAAAACCCACCTTTTGTGTAAAAAGAAGCGAATAATTTGTCCATGTGGCAACAAAAGCCGAAATTTGCAACGTAAACAGAAATAAACAACCATTAATTCATACGATTATGATGACAAGCGACGACACCCAGTTGTTGGGTAAGAACACCCAGGTAGAGAATCCGCAGAACGAGCAGACTGCTCCTGTGGCAGAAGAGACCTCTGAGAAGCAAAGCGCCACATGGAAGAAGGTGGCCATCGGTGGCACCTCCGGCATTCTGCTCGGTGCCGGTGCGCTCTATGCCGTCAACGCGATGGCTGGCGAGACCCAGGCCGACGCCGCCGATCCCGCTACGGCTTCCCCCCAGGCTGCTGGCAGCGCCGTGGCGACAGTGGAGGACGACATGACCTTTGCCGAGGCCTTCCAGTCGGCCCGCGCCCAGGTGGGCCCCGGTGGCGTCTTTGAGTGGCACGGTGGCGTCTATGGCACCTACACCGCCGACGAGTGGAACGCCATGTCTGCCGAGGACAAGGCCGCCTTCACCCAGACCGCCATGTCCAACGTCCATCCCCACAGCTATCAGCCCACCGCCCACACGGCCGTCCATCAGACCGACGTGGAGGTCCACCGCGAGGTAGTCTATGAGCGCGAGACCGTCAAGGAGCCCGAGGATGGCCATTCGGGCCGTACCGCCGAGGATGGCGGCCATGTGCGCACCGCCTCCTCCGCCACCCCCGCGAGCCATCAGGAGCCCTTCGTCCAGGAGACGGAAGACGTACACATCGTCGGCCAGACCCAATTCCAGGGCCACCAGGCCGTCGTCCTCGACCTCGACGGCGACAACCAGCCCGACGTGGCCGTCATCGACGTCAACGACAACAACCAGCTTGACGACCAGGACGTACTGATCTTCCGCGACGGCACCACCATGACGCGTGGCGAGCTCGCACAGAGCATGTCCGAGGACGAGACGGGCGACGTCACCCCGCAGACGGAGCACCAGCCCGACCACACCGAGGGCTATATGCAGACGGCCTATGAGGGCGCAGAGCCCGATGGCACAACCGACGGCTACGACGGCATGACCGACGGCTACGACGGCGCGCAGGAGGATCCCTACCTCCACCAGGCTTCCTACTCTGAGGATATCAATACGGCCAACGACGAGGGCATGATGGATCCCAACCTCCAACAGGCTTCCTACTCCGAGGATCCCGCGATGGGCTACGACGACCCCAACCTCGGCGTGGACGGCGTGGACGGCGTGGACGACGCTGGTACTGACATGCAATATATCTAAATAAACGGCTATGGAAGTAAAGCGCGTAAAATGCTCCAATTGTGGCATCATCCTCGAAGTGAAGAACTCGAAGAATGAGGCTGTCAAACTGATCACGTGCCCGCAGTGCAAAGCACCGCTGCGGGTGCGCTTTCAGCCGCAGCAACCCCTGGAGGTGGAGACCGTCTTGCCCGGGTGTCAGCCCGCCCAGCAGCGCGTGGCGCCACAGAACGACGGCGAGACGCTGCTGGGAGGCCGCCAGGACAGCGAGCGGACCATCCTCGGCCAAGGATGCCAGCAGGGCGCGGCCACGGCTTGCCTCGTCCTGGCCGGCCAGCAGTATGTGCTCCGCCAGGGTGCCAACACCGTGGGCCGCAAGGCGCAGACCTCGCAGGCCACGCTCCAGTTGCCCGTCTCCGACCCCTACATGAGTCGCCACCACCTGCAGATCGTGGTCTCCGTCCTGCCCAATGGCAAGCTCAAGGCCGTCATCAGCAACGACCGCAACAAGAATATCACCTCCATCAACGGCGTGGAACTGCCCCACGACGAAGCCATCGTCCTCTCCAACGGCGACCGCATCGTCATGGGCAAGACCACCGTAGTCTATCAAGAAAGATAATCCCCCCTCAACGATTTCACATGAAAATAGCAATCAGACAGCCCCAGGCCATCTATGAGCTCGGGCAGCGAGATAACCAAGAGGACAGCATTTGGCCCTTGCAGGGACAGGCTACCGATCAGGACTTCTTCTTCATCCTCTGCGACGGCATGGGAGGCCACGAACATGGCGAGGTGGCGAGCCGCATTGTCAGCCAAAGCCTTGCCCAGTATCTGCGCGACCACGTCAATCCCGAGGAGATCGTCTCCGACCAGGTGCTCGCCGAGGCGCTGGAGGCGGCCTACCAGGCCCTCGACCAGGCCGACGACGAGGCTGCCAAGAAGATGGGAACCACCCTTTGCCTCCTCCTCTTCCATCGTGGCGGACTGACCACGATGCACATCGGCGACAGTCGCATCTACCACGTGCGCCCCTCGGCCAAGAAACTCCTCTACCAGAGCAAGGACCACTCCCTGGTCTATGACCTCTACCAGGCTGGCGAGATCAGCTACGAGGAGATGGCCACGTCGCCCCAGAAGAACATCATCACCCGCGCCATGCAGCCCGGCAAGGACAACCGCTGCAAGCCCTCCGTGGTCCATATCACCGACCTCAGGCCCGGCGACTACCTCTACATCTGCAGCGACGGCATGTTGGAGCAGATGGACAACGACGCGCTCTGCCAGTTGTTCTCCTCCCAGGACTCCGACGAGGCGAAGCGCCAGCAGCTCATCGAGGCCACGAAGGGCAACAAGGACAACCACTCGGCTTACTTCGTCGGCATAGCGAGCGTCTCCTCGGGCGAGGGCGACGAGTCGCTGCTGGACGACGAGCAGACCTCCAAGGACAACGCGCTCAACATCCGTCCCGTCTTCGAGGCCGAGGAGGTGGCGAGCGACGTCGAGGAG
>DLZV01000006.1:0-33136 GCA_003447235.1 Prevotella sp. | reverse complement strand
CGTCGAGGAGACTCCCAGGGTGGGCCAGCCCCTCCGTCCGCAGCCCCTCCGCCCACAGTCCCAGGCTCCGAAGGGCGGCAAGGGCAAGCTCGTGCTGGGTGCCGCCGCTGCCTTAGTGGCCCTGGCCTGCGCCTACTTCTTCCTCACGCCGAAGGAGGAGAAGGCCGCCGCGCCCCTCGTGCCCCATACGGAGAAGATCGGCGACAGTCCCTCGCGACAGTCCGCAGACCCCGCACGCGAGACGGTGGCCCGCGAGGTGAGGGTGGATCAGCCCGCCAGCAGTAGTAGCAAGAGCGAGACGACCGTGCGCCGCGAGACTGCGCCGCAAAAGGCCAGCCCCGCCGAACCACAGAAGAATCCTACTTCCAGCAAGGCAGACCCAAAGAAGGACAGAAAGACCGATAAAGCGGGCAGCACGCTCGAAAGCAGCAAGGGGGCCAAGACGCTTCCTCCTCCCAGCATGAGGCAGAGGAAAGCCGAAGACCCCATCGACGCAGCCCGCGAAAAACTGAAGGGCGCGCCGCAGGGTGGCCAGAAGCAGAAGAGCAAACCGTCGGAGGGCATTCCTGTCTGACGAATCTTTCCCACACTTTCCATTCACCACCCCGCATCATGACCAATCGATCCGCCCAAGGACAGTAGATTCCCCGGGCGGAGACAAAGAAAAAGAAAATGAGCGATACGATCAACCAATCCAATATGCTGCGTGTGGGCACGATCCTGCACGGCACCTACCGCGTCGATGGCTACTTGGCATCGGGCGGTTTTGGCAATACTTACGTTGCCACCAACATCCAGTTTGGTGAGCGCTACGCCATCAAGGAGTTCTTCCTCAAGGGCGTGACGGAGCGCGACGAAAACACGACCACTATCAGCGTCAGCAACCAGGAGAACGCTACCACCTTCGAGGCCCAGCGCGACAAGTTCAAGAAGGAGGCCGTGCGCCTGCGCAAACTCTCCAGTCCTCATATCGTCTGTGTCCACGACCTCTTCGAGGAGAACGGCACGGCCTACTATGTCATGGACTTCGTCGATGGCGAGAACCTCCGCGACTATCTCAAGAAGATCGGCCACCCGCTCGACGAGGCTACCGTCTGGCAGGTCTTCGACCAGGTGCTCGACGCGCTGGAGGTGGTCCACAGCCACGGACTCTTCCACCTCGACCTCAAGCCTGCCAACCTGATGATGGACCAGCAGGGTGGGGTGAGACTCATCGACTTCGGTGCAAGCAAGCAGATGAAGGCGGGCAGCGGGGCAACGACCTCCACGGCCGTCAGCTACACCAATGGCTACGCACCGCGCGAGCAGATGGAGCAGGCCCTCGACAAGTTTGGTCCCTGGACCGACTTCTACGCCCTCGGCGCCACGCTCTACTTCCTCCTGACGGACCAGAAGCCGCCGCTGCCCTCGGATATCGACGACGACATGACCGACGACAAGCACGAGGCCCTCGCCATGCCCGACAGCATCAGCGACCGGCTGCGTCGGATGGTCCTTTGGCTGATGGCCACCGACCGTCGCAAACGCCCGCAGTCGGTAGCCGATATACGCAGCGTCCTCAACCAAAAGGCAGAGAACAAGCCTGCCGACCCAGCCAAGGGCGAGGAGGGCGACGACGTTACAATTGTGCTGCCCAAGTCGGACCAAGACAAGGTGAGCGATGACCCCGCTGCCAACGGCGAGACGGGTGATGCTTCCTCCGACAGTCCTTCAGCAGCCGACGACGATTCTCCCGCAGCCTCCGACGATTCTCCCACGACGGACAACCCCTCCGCGACGGACGACGAGACTGAGATCGTCCAGGATGATCCCTCGGTCGAAGTGGAGGAGAAGAAGAGCTCGAAATGGAAATGGATCCTCGTGGTCCTGATCTTTGCCGTTATCGGCTTCTTCGGCACCAAGTATTTCTTGTCTCCTGGTCAGGATACAGCCCCGGCCACATCAGAACCCGACTCCACAGTGGTCGATTCTACCGTCGTCGAGCAACAACAAACTCCTGCCGCCCAGCAGCAAACCCCTGCTACTCCGGCTGCTACAGGCAAGACCAGCGCGGCCAGCGACTCAGCAGCCGCCTATCCGGCTCCGAAGAAGAAGGCTCCGAAGCACGAGAGACCCTCTCAGAAGAAGAAGAGTGGCAGACTGTACCACTACGACTACGATGAACCCTACCGTCCGTCCACTCCCTCGAAGAATCCCACTTCGGGCGGCAGCAGCGAGAGCTACGGATCGGGATCGGGCAAGAATCCTTCCTACGGATCGAGCTCGACCTCGTCTTCCAAGAAGGAAAACACGGCTGGCGACTCCTCTTGGTAGAAATCCTACGCCCAGCAGGCGCCTCTTGGCAGGCGGCCTAATCATCAACAAACAGGCGACGCACCCCCGGGTGTGTCGCCTGTTTGTTGATGAGGAAGGAAGGGCGGTGCTACCGCACGAAACCCACCTGCTGGCGGTCGATCTCGAAACTGCCGACGCGCACCATTTTCTTCGTCCGCTTGTTGTGGGCATAGACCCAATAGACGCCGTCGGCTAGGCTGCTGATGTCGATGCGCTGGGCCGGTCCCGTGGCTGGCAGCGGGCGGAGGTAGCTGCGCAGGAAGACGCCCTGGAGGGTGGCGACGGCATAGCGGTCGATGTCCATCGGGAGCAGCGGGCGGAGGGCCTCCGAGAGGTCCAGCTGCTGTCCATCGTTGGCCAGGTAGAGGTTCTTGGGCAGCTGCGGCTGGTAGGTCGTCGCGACGGGCGGCTGATACTGCAGCGGCTGGCTCTCGTTGCCGTAGCGGTCCATAGCCGTGACGGCCACGAAGGGCCACCCACGGAAGAGGCGCGGCGCCAGAGCGGTGGCTATCTGCTTGTGGGCGAAGCGGGCCAGGAGGAGGTTGGCGGGATTGTCCGTATCCACGGGCCAGTGGTCGCTCACATATATATTATAATAAGGAGCGTCGCCCTGCCAACTGATGAGGCCGCTGTCCAGACGGAGGTCCGTCGGTGGGGCAAGGCGGTCGTCGCGCTTCCCCTTCATGGCCGGGACGAGGGCCGGAAAGAGGTTGAAGCGCTTCTCGAAGTCGTAGATGCCCTTGTGGTTTTCGATCAGAAACTTCGACCGGAAGTGGGCGTGGCCCATGCCTGCCCATCGGCTCACCTCCATCTGCCGCGAGATGTCGGCGAGGGTCCAGCGTCCCTCCCTCGGATCGAGAAACCACGTGCCCAGTCCGCTCGCCAGCGTGCGACCATGACTGTTGGCCACCCAGTCTGGCACGAAGGGAAAGTAGTGGTTGCCACGGTAGTACTGCATCGGGTAGAGCTGCTCCATCCACCCCTGCTTCAGCCATAGCTGCGCGTCCTGATAGACCTTGTCGCGGGCGTTGTAGCCATGGCTGCTATAGCGCGTGAGGTCGCTATATTTTCCCAGCGGCGAGGCGCTCACCTTCACCCACGGCTTGCGCGTCTCCACGGCCTCGTGGATGGCGCGCACGATACGGTTGATGTTGGCGCGGCGGTAGTCGGGCGTGTCGCCGTTTCGGCGCGTGGCGCGTGGCCATCCGTCGGGATAGCGGATATAGTCGAGGTGGATGCCGTCGATGTCATACTTCTCCGTCAGTTCGGCGCAGACGGAGGCCAGATAGGGCGCCACGCGCTCGTCGGAGGGGTCGAGATAGCCCGCGCCATCCAGTTTTCTGAGGCGCAGTCCCTTGGCGCGCAGACGGCGGCAGCCGAGCGAGGTCCACGGTCCGCAGGGGATCGTGGCGAGCCAGGCGTGGAGTTCCATGCCCCGCTTGTGACACTCCTCGATGGCGAAGCGCAGCGGGTCGTAGCCCGGGGCGCGTCCCTCCTGTCCCGTGAGGCAGCGGTCCCACGGCTCCAGGGCCGAGGGATAGGTGGTGGTGGCACGCACGCGCGCCTGGAAGAGCACGGTGTTGATATTGGCCTCGGCGTAGCGGTCGAGAATCTCCGTGAGCTGGCGCTTCTGGCGCTCGATGCCCTCCTGCGTCGTGGCGTAGCCCTTGGGCCAGTCGAGGTTGGAGAGCGTCGTCAGCCAGACGGCCCTTACCTCGCGTTTGGGCAGCGTCTCGAGGTTGAAGGCCTGGCAGCGCTCCTGTGCATGGCCTCCGAGACAGGGGAGGAGGGCGGCAAAGATCGTGGCCGAGGCTTGGCGTAAAAGTATCTTTGGATGGGTCATTGTTGTAATTTTGGCACAAAGTTAAGGATTCTTTTTGGTTATTTGAAATAATCGCCTTACCTTTGTCGGGATGAATCAGAAAAATTGATGAGTATTATTTAAAAGCGAACGAATAAAATGAAGAAAATCACTACTTTGCTGCTGATGATCACCCTCGCCGTGGCAGCACACGCGCAGTTTCAGCAGGGCAAGGCCTACTTGGGTGCTTCCCTGACGGGAGTGGATCTCAACTATACGGGCAAGAACGGGCTCAACCTCGGCATTGAGGGCAAGGCGGGCTACTTGCTGGAAGACAACTGGATGGTGCTGGGCCAGGCCTCGTTGAAGCACACCGGGTCGAGCGACGCGGCCAGTTCCTTCACGGCTGGCATCGGCGGCCGTTACTACATCGTCCAGAACGGTCTCTACCTGGGGGCCAACCTCAAGTATCTCCATGCCGACCACAGCTACAACGACCTGATGCCAGGAGCGGAGGTGGGCTACGCCTTCTACATCAACCGCAGCGTGACGATCGAGCCCGCCATCTACTACGACCACTCCTTCAACAACAGCGACTATAGCACGGTGGGACTGAAGATCGGTATCGGCATCTATCTCTTCGACGACTAATCGTAGCCATCGTCGGGAGGGCGCGGACGGCTTGACGCCATCCCCACTCCCTGGCACAGAAAACGATGATCCAGCAATATCCCTCACAACTTCTCCAGAAGGCGGTCGATGAGTTTGCCACGCTGCCGGGCGTAGGTCGCAAGACGGCCCTGCGCCTGGTGCTCTACCTGCTCCGCCAGCCCTCGGAACGTGCCGATTCGCTGAGCGAGGCCGTGCGCAGGGCGCGCCACGAGGTGCGCTACTGCCGGGTCTGCCACAACATCTCCGACCAGGAGGTCTGCCCCATCTGCTCCGACCCGCGTCGCGACAGCAGGACGATCTGCGTGGTGGAGAACGTCCAGGACGTCATGGCCATCGAGAACACGCAGCAGTACAACGGTCTCTACCATGTGCTCGGCGGCGTCATCTCGCCCATGGACGGCATAGGCCCCGGCGACCTGGAGATCGACTCGCTCGTCAGCCGTGTGGAGGCGGGCGGCGTGGACGAGGTGATCTTTGCCCTGGCGAGCACGATGGAGGGCGACACGACCAACTTCTATGTCTCCCGACGCCTGCAGCCGACGGGGGTGCGGACGAGCGTCATCGCGCGCGGCATCTCGGTGGGCGACGAACTGGAATATACCGACGAGGTGACACTGGGGCGCAGCATCCTCTGCCGCACGCCCCTGGAGACGGGCGGACGGTAGCCCCGTGGCCCGCGCGAAACAAGAAATCTAAAATATGGAAAAAACAAGAAAGATACTCATGACGGAGTGTCTCGGATCCGTGGCGATCCTCCTGCTGCTGGCCTTGGTCTTCGAGACGGGGCTGGTCGCCGAGGGACTGTGGGCGACGGCCGACGGCACGACGCTCTTCCTGGCGCAGACGGCGATGACGATCGTGCTCCTGGCCACCGTGCCCGGCGCGCTCTATCTCTTCCGCCTCCGCAGCGTGAGGGACCGCCTCATAGCGGACGGCGAGACGGCCCTGCGGCGCTGGGGCAGCGTGCGCATGCTCATGATCTGCGTACCGATGGTCCTCGACCTGCTGCTCTACTACCTCTTCGGGGCAGTGGTGGGCTTCTTCTACATGGCCGTCATCCACCTGCTCACCATCACCTTCGTCTTTCCCACCAAGCGGCGCTGCGACCACGAGTGCCGCGCCGAAGAGCAACCGGCGGAGGACCCTATGCAGGACGATCCCTCCCACCAAGGACAACCATAGCACACACCTAATTTTATACAGACAGAGAGAAAGATGGCCCATAAGCTCACCGTCGTTATCGTCAGCTACAACGTCAAGTACTACCTGGAGCAATGTCTCGTCAGCCTGCGCCGCGCCCTCACGGGCATCGACGCCGAGGTCTATGTGGTGGACAACGACTCCAAGGACGACTCCATCGGCTATCTCGCGCCCCGCTTCCCCGAGGTGAAGATGATCGCCAGCCGCCACAATCTCGGTTTTGCGCGCGCCAACAACCTCGCCATCCGGTCGAGCGAGTCGGAGTATGTGCTGCTGCTCAATCCCGACACCATCGTCGGCGAGGAGTCCATCCGCCAGTCCATCGCCTTCATGGACGCCCATCCGAAGGCGGGAGCCGCGGGAGTGAGGATGCTGCGCACGGACGGCAGCGACGCCAAGGAGTCGCGACGCGGACTGCCCACGCCGCTCACCTCCTTCTACAAGATCTCGGGACTCTGCGAGCGCTTCCCCAACAGCCGACGGCTGGGCAGATACTACATGAGCTATCTGCCGTGGGACGAACCCAACCCCATCGAGGTCATCAGCGGCGCCTACTGCTTCCTGCGGCGAAAGGCGCTCGACGAGGTCGGACTGCTCGACGAGGACTTCTTCATGTATGGCGAGGACATCGACCTCAGCTACCGCGTGCTCAAGGGGGGCTACGAAAACTGGTACCTGCCCTGCCGCATCCTCCACTACAAGGGCGAGAGCACGCAGCGCGAGTCCTATCGCTATGTCCACGTCTTCTACGAGGCCATGCTCATCTTCTTTCGCAAACACTACGGCCACCTGAGTTTTCTGCTGAGCCTGCCCATCAAGGCGGCGGTCGTCGGCAAGGCGGCGCTGACGCTCATGCAGGTGCTGTGGTGGCGCGCCGTCAAGGACATGGGACTGCTGGCGCGGGCCCGACAGGTCTTCCCCACCTATCTCTTCATAGGACGGGAGGAGTCGATAGCGGCCTGTCGCACCATCGCCCAGAAGAAAGCACTGACGGGCGAGTTTCGCGTGGCCGACCACAAGCGGCTGCCCGACGGTCACCTGGCGCTCACGGATCTTCTGCCCCAGGATGCGCCCCTGGTCGTGGTCTATGACATCACGGCCTACAGTTTCGACCAGATCTTCGAGATCTTTGGCCGCGAACCGCGCGAGAACGTCCTCATCGGTACCTACAATCCCTCCACCCAACTGATCATCACCGGCAATGAAATCATCTGACGCCAAGCAGCTGCCCGCGGTGCGCCTCCGCGCCCTGGAACCCGAAGACCTCGACTTCCTCTACCGCATAGAGAACGACGAGGCGCTATGGGACTGTGGCACCACCAACGTGCCCTACAGCCGCCAAGTGCTGAGGGAGTATATCCTCTCGGCCCGCAACGACATCTATGCCGACGGACAGGTCAGGCTCATGGCGGAGAACGAGGCTGGCGAGGTGGTGGGCATTGGCGACTTCGTCAATTTCGACCCGCGCCACCAGCGGGCGGAGATCGGACTGGTCGTGCCGGTCGAATACCGCCGCAGGGGCTATGGATCGGCCATCGTCGGCAGACTGATCCACACGGCCCGCCATATCCTCCACCTCCACCAGGTCTATGTCTGCGTGGGCGTGGAAAACAAGGCCTCCATCGCCTTGTTCGAGAAGATGGGCTTCGCCACCACCGCCCGCCTCACCGACTGGCTCTGCGTAGGATCCGCGTATCAGGACGCGCTGTGGATGCAGCGCTTCCTTTAGCTCCTCACCCTTTACCTCACCCTCTACCTCCCTCTTTACCTCCCATCCGGTTTTAGACTCGTATTTGGTGCCAAAGTAGTCATTGAGCGTATTGGGCATAATACGTTCTGCCGTTGCCCTCACGGAAAGGTTTACCATCTTGTGCCAGAAGTTTCAGTTGGTTAGTGGCACTAACCAACTCGTTTCCTTCCTTCTTCAGTTTCGTTTTCAGATACTTCCAATAGTTTCTGTTCTTGGTATAATCGTCTTGGTTGTTGAGCACACCAACAACATCCAAAACGGAAACCACCATTCGGATAGTGTCTCGTCCCAAACGGCACGCACTTCGCGGTCGTTGAAGAAACGGATGGATACCTTCTGTATACATTGCTTTCTGTCTTGATTTCTTCTTTATCGGCCATAAATTCGATAATATCGGCCAATTTGCCTGCTAAAGTAGGCTTTATCGACCATTTGTCGACCATTTCCTGCTGTATTCTCGTTTTATCGACCATTTCTTCAGATGTTGACCGTAGGAATTGGTCGATATCTTGCTGTAAATATTCGCTATGCAGTTTTTCCTTTTGCCGTAATGCCTTCGTCAAAGAGCAGTTGTGCTTCCACCTCTGTCACAGTACTGTCTTCTATGGCTGTACTATGGGTAATGATGGAGTACAGATAGGACTTTTCGTAGTCTATCTGATCTGAGATTCCTAACTCCTTATGGCGTTTAAGCAATCTATCCATGATGTCTTTTATCTCTTGTTTCATTACTTTCTTGATTTAATGTTAATGTATATCCTTTCTTAGTACCACTTTTAGTATCACCCAACTGGTACTGGAGTTTATCTTAGGTGGTACTGGAGTATCAGTTAGCTGACACCGGAGTAACACTTATGTGGTACTGGCAAAGTACTCTGAAGGCATCAATCAGACATCCCAATTGATGTGCTCCTCGTAGTTATCGAACTCCATTTTGGAGTCTGCTCCTACCTTTTCGAGCATTTGGCGTATCACTTCTTGTTCCTCAGGAGGAAGAAGAATGTCACCACGCCTGCGCTTGAAATATTGGTTGCGTCCGAAGTGGAGAATGAGGGTTGTCATGAACTGGTCATACTGCTGTGGGTACATATGCTTTTGGAAGTTGGTGAATCCTCTGGCGAATATCACCGGCTTTTTGTCGCGATAGTATATACACGATTCGTCTTTGCTGCATCTGGCGGGATTAATCAGTTGCAGATATTCTTCGTTCTGCTCCATCATCATGGTGTAAGCAATATGGTGCAAGCAGGTAGCTGCCATAGGGCAGCTGCTATGCTCACATACTGGATAATTTGTCGGTAAAGATGTAGTTTCTTTATTTTGCTTTGGCATAATGTGCTTGGTTTTGATATTGTTGTTATTTTTTTGATTTGTTCGGGATGCCTTCGAGATTTGCTCGAGATTTGTTCGGGATGCCTTCGGGATTTGTTCGGGATGAATGCGATTATTCCATCGGCTTGATCATTTTCTCGATAAAGGCTATCTCATTCTCGGAGAGCTTGTACATGGAGTAGAGTTCATGAATGTGTATCAACAATCCATGTGCCGTTTAGGTTGCTGCCCATGCGCGACAGTAGAGCGGCTGGTTCCAGGGTAGCAATGTGTTTTCTCACCATGCGTTCCGACATGCAAACGGGCAGAAAGCCCAATGAGCGCATAGCCCAGGGCAAGCGAAGCGACACCCTGGGTATTATCGTATTATCATTGGTACGCCCTGTAAGGGCAAAAGCATTAATCCTTAAATACATATTCCTTGTTGTATTCTACTCCATAGGATTCTAAAAACTTTTGGTACTCATCTTGAAACGACATTTTTTTGTGATGTATGCCTTGATTCTTTACATATTCCAATGTTTTTTCGACGACAGACTGGCTGACAGAGAAAACACCATATCCATTCTGCCATGCGAATGTTCGATAATATGGTTCTATTGTTTTCATCCATCTACTACTGTTGCGTTTTACCTCCTCCACCACATGTGATATAGCGACATCCTTTGACAATAGAAATAATATATGTATGTGGTCGCAGATGCCGCCTACCTGTATTACTTTGCAACCTGTGGCATTCACCAATTGTCCTATGTAGGAATGAATGCGGTCGAGTTCTCTTTCACGAATGGGAGGACTCGTGGTCTTGATGTGGAATATCAAATGTATGTAGAGTTTACTTAATGACTGTGCCATGTTTTTTACGCTTTTGCCCTTTCAGGGCGTTGATGATTTATTGTTTGTTACCCAGGGTGTCGCTTCGCTTACCCTGGGCTAAGAGCTTATTGGGCTTTCAGCCCGTTCCTGTCTGAATCCGAAGCTCCTGTTTGCTGTTTTCTTGTTTCGAGATGCCTTCGGGATTCGTTCGGGATGGGTTTACATTTAGAAGCTATGGGTGCTCACAGACAATCCATTTGCCGTTTTGTTGCTGCTCATGCGTGACAGTAGACCGACTGATCAGAATCTGTTATATTAGGATATTTATCGTGAACTTTATCATGAACTTTATCGTGAACTTTTTCATGAACTTTTTCATGAACTCTGTTCAATTCTTCTCCTTGATGACATTCTTCACCTCTGGTATTTCCCTGATGGGCGCAACGATGTTTTTGCAAAATTATCTTTCCTTGCCAGCAAAAGTGCGATAGAGCAAATTCAATGGCTGATGGTTCAATGCGGACTCTATCAGTTCTCCCAAGAACTCTGTTCCCTTCAGCAGATCATTGTGGTCAAACGATACGATATTTTCTGTATTGGGCTTGACACCAAAACGGTATAGTAACGACATTGTCCAGTCTGACAAGACCGTTCATGTCGGCTTGTTGGTTAGCATGTGTTCTGTAAGCATCACCTTAATCCGATTTAGAGCTTGTTTCTCCATATTTTTTGTCCTTATATAATCAATATGCAAAAATAAGTTTTTTTTCTTCGGAAACGGACGCTTTTTATAAAAAAAACACTCCTCAAGCAAATAAATAGAAACAAGCTACGCAGTCTTTTTGCGCTACACAGAAAAATCAGTGAAAACGATGAAAAAGCGCATTTTTCATCTACCGCGCAAATAGACTGCGTAGGAAAGGGGAGATCAGTCGATGTCGATCAGTTGGAAATGCTTGTTGAAGGTGAATTCCATGCCGTTGGCCAGTTCCACCTCATACTCCTTCTTGCTCATCTCCAGTTTCTTGACAGACTTTCCGGGATAGTGGAGGCGCAGGTAGCTTCGGATGGGGTAGGGGATCAGCTCCGCAGGCACCGAACCGCGCTTGCAGTCGATCTCTGTCAAATTGCCCCTTTTGTCAAACTCGAGTTTGGTGCCATTGCGCAGCACGACGTCATAGCTCTTGCCGGCTCCCGACTCCTTCTTGGCCAGCACCACTCTTTGGTGGCTGAAATGGCGCGTGATCACGGCCTGGGCCTTGGCGGGAAGCATGGCGACGGAGATGGGCTTGTCGTTGTCCACATGGGCAGAAATAGCGGAGGAGACGATGCAGCAGATGGCGATCATCAAAAATCTCATTGTTCTTTTCATAAACTTCAAATCTATTGTTTTATTATACCTATATACGGATCGTGCCGAGACACGATACACTGCTTTGGACGGCTAAGGGTCGCAATGGTTTAAGGCTGCGCTCCACCTTGACAGAAAAAAAACCACCCCCGGGGACGGTGAGGGTGGTAATGGTCAGGTCATTGGGCTTGGCGTGTGGCAAGAAAGCGCTCCGCCTTGTGGAGGTCTTCGGGCGTGTCGATGCCGACGGTCTCGACATCGGTCAGTCCGACCTTGATCTTGTAGCCGTTTTGCAGCCAGCGCAGCTGCTCCAGGCTCTCAGCCAGTTCGAGCGACGACTGGGGCAGACGCGTGACCTCGCGCAGCACGTCGGCACGGTAGGCATAGAGGCCGATGTGCTTGAGGAAGGGGTAGGCCGCCAGCCACTCGCCCCGATCCTTGCCCCGGACGAAGGGGATGGGAGACCGGGAGAAGTAGAGGGCGAAGCCGTCGTTGTCGAGGACGATCTTGGGTGAGTTGGGATTATCCACCGCCTCGATGCTCTCGAAGCGCTTGCCGAGGGTGGCTATCTGCGTGGCGGGGTCGTCGAAGGCCTCCATCACCGTACGCAGTTGCGAGGGCTGGATGAAGGGTTCGTCGCCCTGAACATTGATGACGACGTCGGGAGATCCGCCGACCAGGTCGAGGGCCTCGCAGATGCGGTCGGTGCCGCTCTTGTGGTCGGATCGCGTCATGACGGCCTGGCCGCCAAACGCGGTGACGGCATCGTAGATGCGCTGGTCGTCGGTGGCGACATAGACGCGGTCGAGGACCGATCGTACCTGCTCATAGACGCGCTGGATGACGGGTTGGCCGCCCAGGATGGCGAGCGGCTTGCCCGGGAAACGAGTAGAGGCGAAGCGCGCGGGGATGATGGCTATATACTCCATGGCGTGATTACTTGATGATGTGGAGCCACTTCAGCGGCTTCTTGACCAGTTCGCTGAGCTTGCTGTCCTTGTTCTTCTGCGGCAGCGCATAGTCCTCGCGAATGTCGTACTTCGTGGAGTGGACGGGGGCCTGGTCGCCACCCTGCTTGCCACGGCCGCGGCCGCGCTTGCGCGAACTCTTCTTCTTGCCCTTGGGGGCGTCGGCCTGGGACTGGGCCTGCTGACCGCCCTGCTGGCTGCCTTTCTGGCCTCCCTGCTGGCCTCCCTGCTGACCGCCGCCCTCGGTGCTCTTGTCCTTGCCACGTCCACGGCCGCGGGATCTGCGTTCCTTCTGGTCCTTTCGTTCCTTTTGGTCCTTCTGGTCGCGGCTGGCGTCGCCCTGCTGCTGCGGCTGCTGATCGCGGGCCTCACGAGGCTCGCGCGGCTCACGGCGCTGGCGTCCGCGGCGCGGCTGCTTCTCCCTGGGCTGCTGGTCCTGGGGCTGCGCCTGCTGCTGGCCGTCCTTGGCCACGGGCTGATCGGCCTTGTCGGCCTCACGGGGCTGCGGCTTGGCGGCCTTCTCGGCGCGCTGCTTGTTCTGGCGGTTGCGGCTCTTCTTGTCCTTGTGGCTCTGCTGGTCGCGGGCCTCGCGGCGGCGGCTCTTCGCACTCTTGCCCTTGGCGGGGCGCGCCGACTGGCTATATTCGGGTGCCTCGCCGACGTCCTCGGGCAGGGGTACCTTCTCCACCGTCTTCTCCAGGAATTTCTCTATCTGCTGGAAGTAGTACTGGTCCTGCTCGCTGACCAGCGTGATGGCCACGCCGTCGCGGTTGGCACGGGCCGTACGGCCGATACGGTGGACGTAGTCCTCGGCGTCGCGGGGCACGTCGAAGTTGATGACCATCGCGATGTCGTCGATATCGATGCCGCGGGAGATGATGTCGGTGGCGACGATGACGTCGAGCTTGCCGCTCTTGAACTGGAACATCATCTCGTCGCGCTCGGCCTGGTCGAGGTCGGAGTGCATCTCGCCGCAGTTGACCTTCATGCGCTTCAGCGAGGCAGCGATCTGCTTCACCTTCTGCTTGGAACCGGAGAAGATGATGACGCGGTTGAGGTCGCCGGCCTTGAAGATGTCCTTGAGGATCGCCATCTTCTGCGTCTCGTAGCAGACGTAGGCCTTCTGCTGGATCTTCTCGGCGGGCTTGCTCACGGCGAGCTTCACCTCGACGGGATTCTTGAGCAGCGTCTTGGCCAGGTCCTCGATCTTGTCGGGCATCGTGGCCGAGAACATGATGGTCTGGACGTTCTGCGGCAACTTGCGGGCGATGGTGAGGATGTCCTCGGAGAAGCCCATGTCGAGCATGCGATCGGCCTCGTCGAGGATGAAGAAGCTCACGCGCGAGAGATCGACGTTGCCCAGCGACATGTGGGAGATGAAACGGCCGGGGGTGGCGATGACCACGTCGGCACCGAGGGAAAGGCTCTTGAGCTCCTGGTCGTAGCGGTTGCCGTCGTTGCCGCCATAGACGGCCACGCTCGACACGCCGTCGAGATGGTAGGCGAAGCCCTGCATGGCCTGGTCGATCTGCTGGGCCAGCTCGCGCGTCGGCGACATGATGACGCAGTTGATGGCGTCGGCAGGATAGCCGCCGTCGGCCAGCTTGGAGAGGATGGGGAGCAGGTAGGCTGCCGTCTTGCCCGTGCCGGTCTGGGCGACACCCAGGATGTCGCGGCCTGCGAGGATGTGGGGGATGCAGCTTTCCTGTATGGGAGTGCACGTCTCGAACTGCATGTCGTCCAAGGCGTCGAGCACATAATCGTTCAAATCTAATTCGTCAAAATACATCTTTTCTGAAAGATAAAAATGGTGAGTGATACTACCTTGGCGCGTGCCTATAGCAGAAATAGGCTATGAAGGCAAAGATAAGGTTCGGAATCCATGCGGCCAGCACGGGGGGCGTGCCGGCATTGATGGCAAAGGTCGAGGAGACGGTCTGGAGCATGATGTAGCCGAAGCTCAGGCCCAGGCCGATACCCAGATAGAGGCCCATTCCTCCCTTTCGCTTTCGCGCCGAGAGCGAGAGTCCGATGATGGTGAGGATGAAGGAGGAGAAGGACATGGCGATGCGCTTGTGGAACTCCACCTCATACTGCACGACATTGCCCGAGCCGCGGCTCGTCTGCTTGGAGATGTAGTCGAGGAGCTCGGGCGAGGTGAAGGTCTCCTGCTGGCCCTTGGAATAGACCAGGTCGGTGGGTTCCATAAGGATGACCGTGTCCTTGACGTCGCCGGTGACGATCCGCTCGCGCAGGCCGACCAGCGTGCGCGTCTTCCAGTTGGTGGCCTTCCAGTGATACTTCGCGTCGGCGATCGTGTCGTACTGGATCTCCATGGCCGTCATGTGGCTGACCAGCTTCTTGCCCTCAAACTTGTCGAGGGAGAAGCCGTAGCCGCGCTTGTAGCGGTCGTCGTAGTGCTGGATGTAGGCCACCGTGCCCTTGCCCACCTGCAGCTGGACGTTCTCCGCCGAAGTGTTCTTCTTGGAGTTGCGGTAGAGCGACTCGAAGTTTTGGCGGATGACCGTGCCGTGGGGGATGACGAAGCTGTTGAGGTAGAAGGTGACGCTGGCGATGAGCACGCACGAGATCATGTAGGGGCGCATCAGCCGCCGGAAGGAGACGCCCGAGGAGAGCATCGCGATGATCTCGGAGTTGCCGGCCAACTTCGAGGTGAAGAAGATGACGGCAATGAACACGAAGAGCGGGGAGAAGAGGTTGGAGTAGTAGGGGATGAAGTTGGCGTAGTAGTCGAAGACGATGGCACGCCAGGGCGCATGGTACTTCGTAAACTTCGAGAGGTTCTCGTTGAAGTCGAAGACCAGGGCGATGGAGATGATCAGCACGATGGAGAATATGTAGGTGCCGATAAACTTCCGGATGATGTACCAGTCGAGACGACCGAAAAGGTGCTTGGGCGACAACTTGCGCAGCACACGCGCCACCCTGGCCCCCGCCCGGCGTATCGTCTCGGGCTGGGGCATCCTGCGCCTCATCTTGTCTATGGTCTCTCCCATCTGCATGTCGAAAAATTTGTTTTTAGAGTCTGTCCTGCGAACGTAAAGGAGCCGGGCCTATATCCTCCGCCCGAGCTGATCGATGACGGAAGACTTCCACTGGGTGAAGTCGCCCTGGAGGATGTGGGCCCTGGCGTCGGTGACGAGCCGCAGGTAGAAGGCGAGGTTGTGGATGCTGGCTATCTGCATCGCCAGCAGCTCGCCCGCCTTGAAGAGGTGGTGGAGGTAGGCCTTGGAGGTGATGCGGTCGATCTCGCAGCCCGTGGGGTCGAGGGGCGAGAAGTCGGCCTCCCACTTCTTGTTGCGCATGTTCATCGTGCCCTCGTAGGAGAAGAGCATGGCGTTGCGGCCGTTGCGCGTGGGCATCACGCAGTCGAACATATCGACACCGCGCTCTATGCCCTCCAGGAGGTTTTGCGGCGTGCCCACACCCATGAGGTAACGCGGCTTGTCCTTGGGCAGGATGGCGTTGACGACCTCGATCATCTCGTACATCACCTCGGTGGGCTCGCCCACGGCCAGTCCGCCAATGGCATTGCCCTCGGCGCCCTTGTCAGCGACGTACTTAGCCGCCTCGCTCCGCAGGTCGGGATAGGTGCAGCCCTGGACGATAGGAAAAAGGGCCTGGGGGTAGCCGTAGAGGGGCTCGGTCTCGCGGAAACGCTTGAAGCAGCGGTCGAGCCAGCGCTGGGTAAGCCCAAGGCTGTTCTTGGCGTAGGCGTAGTCGCTCTTGCCCGGCGGACACTCGTCGAGCGCCATGATGATGTCGGCACCGATGACGCGCTCGATGTCCATCACGCGCTCGGGGGTGAAGATGTGCTTCGAACCGTCGATGTGGGATCGAAACTCGCAGCCCTCCTCCGTGAGCTTGCGGATGCCCGTGAGGGAGAAGACCTGGAAGCCGCCGGAGTCGGTGAGGATCGGGCGGTCCCAGCCGTTGAAGCGATGGAGGCCACCAGCTGCCTGGAGCACCTCGCAGCCGGGGCGGAGGTAGAGGTGGTAGGTGTTGCCCAG
This sequence comes from Prevotella sp., assembly GCA_003447235.1. Taxonomy (GTDB): domain Bacteria; phylum Bacteroidota; class Bacteroidia; order Bacteroidales; family Bacteroidaceae; genus Prevotella. The sequence continues at coordinate 16,881 of DLZV01000006.1, read as the reverse complement.
GATGATCTGGGCCTTCACCTGCTCCTGGAGTTCGCGGAAGTGGACTCCCTTCACGCTGCCCACCGTACCCACGGGCATGAAGATGGGGGTGAGGATCTCGCCATGGGCCGTCTGGATGCGGCCGGCCCGCGCGTCGCTGTAGGCGTCGGTGTGCTGCAGTTCGAACGTCATTGGCCCTTCTCCTCCTTTTGATCCGCAGTTTCCTCGACGACGAGCTGGACGGGGTGGGCCACCAGTTCGTCGGTGAGGGCGAAGTCCCACACCTGCTGCACGTTCTCCACATAGTGGAAGGTGACGCCCTTGCGATAGATCTCGGGGATCTCCTCCACGTCGCGCTGATTCTCGGCACACATCACGATGTCGGTGATGCCGGCACGCTTGGCGGCGAGGATCTTCTCCTTGATGCCGCCGACGGGCAGCACCTTGCCGCGCAGCGTGATCTCGCCCGTCATGGCCGTGTTCTTGCGCACCTTGCGCTGGGTCAGCGCCGAGGCCAGGGAGGTGGCGATGGTGATGCCCGCAGAGGGGCCGTCCTTGGGCGTGGCGCCCTCCGGCACGTGGATATGGATGTTCCACTGGTCGAAGAGGCGGTAGTCAACGCCCAGGGCGTCGATATGGGCCTTGACGTACTCCAGGGCGATGACGGCGCTCTCCTTCATCACGTCGCCAAGATTGCCCGTGAGCGTCAGTTTGCCGGCCTTGCCCTTGGAGAGCGAGGTCTCGATGAAGAGGATCTCGCCGCCCACGCTGGTCCAGGCCAGGCCCGTCACCACGCCCGCGTAGTCGTTGCCCTGGTAGATGTCGCGGTAGAAGGGCGGTTTGCCCAGCAGGCCCGGCAGCATGTCGGGGGTGATCTTGTTGGAGGGCAGCTGGCCGTCGGTGGCCTGGCGGAAGGCGAGCTTGCGCAGCGCCTTGTTGATCTGCTTCTCCAGCTGGCGTACGCCGCTCTCGCGGGTGTAGTTTTCGATGACCTTCTCCAGGGAGGCCTTCGTAAACTTCAGCTTGGGCTCCACCTGGTCGAGCCCCGTGTTCTCCAGTTCGCGGGGGACGAGGTGGCGCTTGGCAATCTCTATCTTCTCCTCGGTGATGTAGCCGCTGACGGGAATCACCTCCATACGGTCCAGCAGCGGACGGGGGATGGTGTTGAGGTCGTTGGCCGTGGCGATGAAGAGCACCTTGGAGAGGTCGTAGTCGGTGTCGAGGTAGTTGTCGTGGAAGGCGTTGTTCTGCTCCGGGTCGAGCACCTCCAGGAGGGCCGACGCGGGGTCGCCATTGACAGTGTTCTGCGTCACCTTGTCGATCTCGTCGAGGATGAAGACGGGGTTGGAGGAGCCAGCCTTGAGGATGCTCTTGATGATGCGTCCGGGCATGGCGCCGATATAGGTGCGGCGGTGGCCGCGCACCTCAGCCTCGTCGTGGAGGCCGCCCAGCGAGACGCGGACGTATTTTCTGCCCATGGCCTCGGCAACGCTCTTGCCCAGCGAGGTCTTGCCGACGCCCGGAGGACCGTAGAGGCAGAGGATGGGGGACTTCAGGTCGCCACGGAGGCGGAGCACGGCCATGTACTCCAGGATGCGCTCCTTCACCTTCTCCATGCCGTAGTGGTTGCGGTCGAGGACGCGCTGCGCACGCTTCAGGTCAAGGCGGTCCTTGGTATATACGCCCCACGGCAGCGAGACGAGCGTCTGCAAGTAGTTGAGCAGGACACTGTAGTCGGGCGACTGGGGATTGATATTGTCGAGCTTGGCGAGCTCCTTGGCAAAGAGCTTGCTCACCTCATCGGGCCAGGGCTTGAGGAAGGCCTTCTTCTTGAGCTCCCTCTTGTCCTCAGACTCGCCGCTGTCGCCCAGCTCCTCGCGGATGTTCTTGATCTGCTGGTGGAGGAAGTACTCCTTCTGCTGCTCGTCGATGTCGGCGCGCGTCTTGTTCTGGATGTTCTTCTTGATGTGCAAGAACTGGGTTTCGCGGTTGAGGACCTTCAACAACTTGAACAGTCGCAGCTTCATGTTGTCCTCCTCCAGCAGCATGATCTTGTCGTAAATGTTGCTGACGATGTTGGAGGCGACGAAATTGACGATGGAGAGGTGGTTGCTGATGTTCTGCAGGGCGACCATCGCCTCGTTGGGGATGTCGTCGTTCATCTTCACATAGATCTCCACGCCCTGGCGCAGGCCTTCCACGGCCGCGGCAAACTCCTTGTCGTCTTCTGCAGGGAAGACCTCAGGGATCATCTCCGTCTCGGCGGTGAAGAAGTTGTTGGCGTCGTCGAGCGACTTGAGACGGCAGCGCGCCGAGGCGATCACGATGGCCGAATGCTCATTGTTGGATCCGGGCACCTCAAACTCCTTGACGAGCTTGGCATAGACGCCCACTTCGAAGAGGTCCTCCTGGATGGGGTAGTCCACGCTGGCGTCTTTCTGTGCGAACACGGCAAAGGTCTGGTCGGGATGATCGCGGAGGTAATCCAGCAGCTTCAAACTCGGCTGGCGCCCGATGAGAATCGGGGTCATGACGCCGGGGAAGGGGATCAGATTGCGGGTGATGAGGACGGGGATGGGACCATCCACGGAACCGACCTCCTTGGCCAGTGCCGAGGGGTCGCCGTCGTAGTCCGACAACATCATCCGTATCGTTGTATTTTGCTTCATTATCTTATTGTCTTCTGTGTTTTGGCGTGCAAAGGTACAAAGAAAATTCCTATTTCATGGAAAAATCCGTGCGAAACCTTGACTTTGCCCGCACAATGCGGCATTAGGTTGGCCGCAAGGCAGGCAATGGGGTGGCTGCAAGCGCGGGCGACAGACTGGCCGCACGCGTGGGACAGAATCCACAAGGCAGGCGATGGACTCAGTCTAAAGTCTGATCACCTGCTTCACGCCCTTGACCGTGCGCAGCTTCTTGATCAGCAGGTTGAGCTTCGACTTGTCGTCGAGCTGCACGACAAAATTGCCCGAGAACAGGCCGTCATGGGAGTCGATATTGATGGATCGCATCACGATCTTCTCGTCCTTGCTGATGATGTTGGTGATGTTGCTGACGATGCCAATGTCGTCGTTGCCGATGACGCGCAGCGTGATGTCGTAGTGGGAACTGCCCTTGCCGCTCCACTGCGCACGGACGATGCGGTAGCCAAAGCGGCGCTGCATCTCGGCGGCATTGGGGCAGTCGGCACGGTGGATCTTGATGCCGCCATTGACGGTGACGAAGCCAAACACCTTGTCGCCATAGATGGGGTGGCAGCAGCGGGCGAGAGAGAAGTCGATGCCCTTGAGGCTCTTGTCGATGATGAGCACGTCGTCGTTCTTCTTGGCCTCGGTGGTGGCGGGGTGGGCATACTCGAAGTTTTCCGCGCTCTCGGCCTCGCGCTCCTTGACCTGGCTCTGGTCGACCAGGGCCTGGTATTCGTCGAGGACGCGGGTGGGGTCGAGGCGGCCTTCGGCGATCTGGTGGTAGAAGTCGCTCTGCTCCTTGAAGCCCATCTTGCGGATGAGGTGGGCGACGGTGGCCTCGTCGTAGTCGAGCTTCTTGTTCTTGAGGCGGCGCTCCAGCAGCTCCTTGGCGTAGAGGCCCTGCTTCTGACGTGTCTCCTTGAGCAAGAGGCGCAACTTGGCGCGGGCACGGGAGGTGACGAGGATGCGCAGCCACTCCGGCTTCGGAGTCTGGTTGCTGGCCGTCAGGATCTCGACCGTGTCGCCACTGTGGAGGGGCGTGCGGAAGGAGACATTCTTGCCGTTGACCTTGCCGCCGACGCAGGTGTCGCCGACACGCGAGTGGATATGGTAGGCGAAGTCGAGCACGGTGGCTCCCTTGGGAAACTTCAGCAGGTCGCCCTTCGGGGTGAAGGCATAGACCTCGTCCTCGTAGAGGTCGAGTTTGAACTGGTCCATCACCTCCAGGTTGTCGCCTGCCTCCAGGGCGGTGCGGATCGAGGCGAGCCACTCCTCCATGCCGCCGCCGTCGGCCTTCACGCCCTTGTAGCGCCAGTGGGCGGCGAGGCCGTGCTCGGCCACCTCGTCCATGCGCTCGGTGCGGATCTGCACCTCCACCCACTTCTGCTCAGGACCGAGCACGGTGATGTGGAGACACTCGTAGCCATTGGACTTCGGCACGCTGATCCAGTCGCGCAGACGCTTCGGGTTGGGCTGGTACATGTCGGTGACGATGGAGTAGGCCTGCCAACACTGCATCTTCTCCTTCTCCAGCGGGGAGTCGAGGATGATGCGGATGGCAAAGAGGTCGTAGATGCCATCGACGCCACACTTCTGCTTCTTCATCTTCTGCCAAATGGAGTGGATCGACTTGGTGCGGCCCTTGATATGAAATTTGAGTCCGGCCTCGGTGAGGTGCTTGCTCACCGGACCGATGAAGCGCTCGATGTAGGCGTCGCGGGAACGCTTCGTGGCGTTGAGTTTCTCCTTGATCAGATAGTAGGCGTCGTGCTCGAGATACTTCAGCGAGAGGTCCTCCAGCTCGCTCTTGAGCTGGTAGAGGCCCAGTTTGTGGGCTAAGGGGGCGTAGAGGTAACTGGCCTCCTCGGCCACCTCGTGCTGTGCCTCCTTGTTGGGCGTGTCGCGTATCTGGCGCATCAGGCAGACGCGGTCGGCGATCATGATGAGCACCACGCGCATGTCCTCGGCGAAGGAGAGGAGCAGGTTGCGGAAGTTCTCGCTCTCCACAATGGGAGTCTTGCTGTAGAGCTCCTGGACGCGGACGAGGCCCTGGAGGATCGTCGCCACGCCCTCGCCGAAGTCCTTGCGCGCCAGCGTCGTGTCATAGTGGCCGCGAAGCACGCTCTCGTAGAGCATGATGGCCAGCAGACTGTCACGGCGCAGGCCGATGTCGCCGACGGCCACCTTCGCCGTCATCAAAGCCTTGAGGACGGGATTGAGGCCGAAGCGGTCGCGCTCGATGTGGCGAGCCTCGATCTCAGAATGGATATGGGTGCGCAGACGCTCCACGTCAGTACCGGTCAGGGTGTCGTTGAGCATCTCGTGAATCTCCTTAGTAAGTGCCTCGCAGGCGTGCTTTTCTTCCTCGGTGAAAACGAATTTTTCTTCCATTGGCTGACGTTGCTTTGATGAATGATGCTACAAAGTTACGAAATTTCATCTGAATATTTCCCGATTTAAGAAAAAGTAAGTATATTTGTGCATTGGTTAGAGGACAACAAATAGACCACCTATTTATAATATTAATATCGCAAAAGGATATGCTGACACAACAAGACTTGCAACAGATTGCTGCCAAGGGCATTGCCGAAGAGCAGCTGCAGAAGCAGATGGATGATTTCAAACGCGGATTCCCCTTTCTGAGGCTCGACTCCGCAGCCACCGTGGGTCATGGCATCCTGGCACCGACGGACGCCGAGCGCGAGGAGTACATCCGCCAGTGGGACGCCTACAAGGCCGGGAAGCACCGGGTGACGAAGTTTGTACCCGCCTCGGGCGCTGCCAGCCGCATGTTCAAGAATTTGTTCGCCTTCCTCGACGCCGACTACGACGCCCCGCAGACGAGTTTCGAACACGAGTTTTTCGACCACATCCACCAGTTTGCCTTCTTCTCCGAGCTCGACGCTGCCTGCCTGAAGAATGAGGGCAAGGGAATCGACGACCTGCTGGCCGCAGGAGGACACAAGGCCGTCGTGGCCAACCTGCTGGAGGAGCGCGGCCTCAACTACGGCCAACTGCCGAAGGGCTTGCTCCGCTTCCACCGCTATGAGGACGGGGCGCGCACGGCTATGGAGGAGCACCTCGTGGAGGGCGCACGCTACGCCAGCACCAACGGCGAGGCCCACATCCACTTCACCGTCTCGCACGAGCACCTGCCTTTGTTCAAGGCGGAGGTGGAGAAGCGGGTAGGGAAGTATGCGGAGAAGTACCAGGTGCGCTACGACATCTCCTTCTCGGAGCAGAAACCGAGCACGGACACCGTGGCGGCCAATCCCGACAACTCGCTCTTCCGCAACGAAGACGGGTCGCTTTTGTTCAGACCGGGTGGACACGGCGCGCTCATCGAGAACCTCAACGACCTGGAGGCCGACGTGGTCTTCATCAAGAACATCGACAACGTGGTGCCCGACCGGTTGAAGGAGGACACCGTCACCTACAAGGCGCTGCTGGGTGGCGTCCTCGTGACGCTGCAGGAGCGCGTCTTCGACTATCTTAGATCGCTCGACGAGGCCACGCCGACGAAGGAGAAACTGGCCGAGATGGAAGACTTCCTGGAGCACACGCTCTGGTGTTTGCCGCCGAAGGAGAAGGCGGGATGGAGCGACCAGGAGCGTGCCGACTACCTGCACCGCAAGTTGCACCGACCGATCCGCGTCTGTGGTATGGTGAAGAATGTGGGTGAGCCCGGCGGAGGCCCGTTCCTCGCCTACAACCAGGACGGCACGGTGAGCCTGCAGATCCTGGAGTCGAGCCAAATCGACAAGGCCAACGAGGCCTACCAGCGGATGTTCTCCGAGGGCACGCATTTCAATCCCGTGGACCTCGTCTGTGGCGTCATCGATTACAAGGGCGTGGCGTTCGACCTCCCGAAGTTTGTGGATCCCTCCACGGGCTTCATCAGCACGAAGAGCAAGAACGGACGCGAACTAAAGGCCCTGGAGCTCCCGGGACTGTGGAATGGCGCGATGAGCGACTGGAACACGGTCTTCGTCGAAGTGCCGCTCTCTACGTTCAATCCCGTCAAGACGGTCAACGACCTGCTCCGCGAGCAGCATCAGTAGGCCGAGACCTAGCCAGCCAACCATATTCATGGGAGGACGGTCTGCCTACGACAACGGTAGGCAGAGGGCCTGGCCAAGACGCTCGATAGCGCTACCTAATATAGGTATAAATACAAGCACAAGTATAAGCACGAATATAAGTACAAGAAAAAGTACGAGTACAAGAAAAAGTACGAGAAAAGCCGCTGAATGGTCAGCGGCTTTTCTCGTTATAATGCAATTTACTTGCGATGGTTCGTTTTCTTGATTATCCGAAGTTATCGTACATGATGCTCTCCGGCTCCACACCGAGACTGTCGAGATAGTCGGTGACGGTCTTGATGAGCATGGGAGGACCGCAGAGGTAGTACTCGCAATCCTCGGGAGCGTCGTGGTCCTTCAGATAGGTGTCGCGGATGCAGTTGACGGCGAAGCCCGTGTAGTACTTCACACCCAGCTCGTCGGCCTTCGGATCCTGACGGTCGAGGGAGAGGTGCATGTGGAAGTTGGGGAACTCCTTCTCCAGCTCCCAGAAGTCCTCCAGGAAGAAGGCCTCGGTCAGCGAGCGCGCGCCATAGAAGAAGTGCATCTCGCGATCGGTGCAGTGGAGCGTCTTCGTCATGTGCATGATCTGGGCGCGGAGCGGAGCCATACCAGCACCACCACCAATCCAGATCATCTCGCGCTTAGACTCGAAGTTGGGATGGAAGTCGCCGTAGGGACCAGACATCATCACCTTGTCGCCAGGCTTCAAGGAGAAGATGTAGCTGGAACCGATACCGGTCGGCACATTCTGGAATCCTACCTCGGGACGCGGCTTGAACGGCGTCGTGGCGATACGCACCGTCAGGGTGATGATGTCGCCCTCGGCGGGGTAGTTGGCCATAGAGTAGGCGCGGATCGTGGGCTCGGGGTTGTGAGCCTTCAGCGAGAAGATGTTGAAGTTCTTCCAGGCTGCGATATAGTCCTCGCCGATGTCGTTCTTGTCGAAATCCTTGTCGTAGTCGATGCAGTCGTAGGCAGGAATCTTGATCTGGGCGTAGGAACCCGGCACGAAGTCCATGTGCTCGCCCGGGGGCAGGGCCACCTTGAACTCCTTGATGAAGGAGGAGACGTTCTTGTTGGAAAGCACGGTGCACTCCCACTCCTTGACGCCCATCACAGACTCGGGCACCTTGACGCTCATGTCGCCCTTGACCTTGCACTGGCAACCCAGGCGCCAGTTCTCCTTAATCTGCTTGCGCGTGAAGTGGGGACGCTCGGAGTCGAGGATCTCGCCACCACCGCTGAGCACCTGCAGCTTGCACTGTCCGCAGCTGGCCTTTCCGCCACAAGCGGAGGGCAGGTAGATGCCGTTCTCGTTGAGCGTGGCCATGATGCTCGATCCCTGATCGACGTTCAGCTGCTTGTCGCCATTGATCGTGATGGTCACTTTTCCGCTCGGGCTAAGAAACTTCTTGGCCAAGAGCAGGATGACAACCAACAGGAGTATTACCGCAAGGAACACTCCTACACTGCTGATAATGAAATTGATATCCATACGGTAATATTAAATTTTAAGTCCTGAGAAGCACATCATGGCCAATGCCATGAGGCCGACGGTGATAAATGTGATGCCGAGACCCTGCAGGGGCTTGGGCACGTCGCAGTACTCCATCTTCTCGCGGATGGCACCCATCGAGGCGATGGCGAGCATCCAGCCCAGTCCTGAGCCGAAGGCGAAGGAAATGGCGTCCCAGACGTTGCCGATGTACTGTGAGGAGGCGGGGTCGAGACCGATGCGCTGCTGCATGAAGAGCGAACCACCCATGATGGCGCAGTTCACGGCGATCAGCGGCAGGAAGATACCCAGCGCGCCATAGAGCGACGGGGAATACTTCTCGACGGCCATCTCCACGATCTGGACGATACCTGCGATGACGGCGATGAAGAGAATGAAACTCAGGAAGCCCAGGCCCAGCGGGTCGAGCACCTTCGTCTGAAGGAGATAGTTGACGGGCAGCGTGACCACCAGCACGAAGGTGACGGCGGCACCGAGTCCCACCGAGGTCTTCACGTTCTTGGAAACGGCAAGGAACGAGCACATGCCGAGGAAGAAGGCGAATACCATGTTGTCCACGAAGATGGACCGGAAAAATAGACTGATTATATGTTCCATAACTTATATCTCCTCCTTAATTGTTCTCCTTGTAGAAATAGGCACGGTGTACCCAGATGACACATCCCACGAGGATGAGGGCCGTAGCCGACATGGTCATCATACCATTGTTCATGTAGCCAGCCTGATAGACGCTCTCGGGGATGAGCTGGAAGCCCAGCAGCGATCCGCGGCCGAAGAACTCGCGCACGCCACCGACGATGACGAGGATGAGCGCGTAGCCCAGTCCGTTGCCGACGCCGTCGAGGAACGAGGGCCAAGGCTTGTTGGTCATGGCAAAGGCCTCCAGACGACCCATGAGGATACAGTTGGTGATGATCAGACCGACATAGACGGAGAGCTGCACGCTCACGTCGTAGGCGAAGGCCTTGAGCACCTGGTTGACCACCGTCACCAGCGCGGCAACGACCACCAGCTGCACGATGATACGGATGCGGTTGGGGATGGTGTTGCGGATGATGGAGATGATCGTATTGGAAAATGCCGTGATGATTGTTACGGCAAGGCCCATGACGATAGCCGGCTTCAGCTGCGAAGTGACGGCCAAGGCGGAGCAAATACCCAGCACCTGAACCAAGACTGGGTTGTCAAGGTTGAAGGGATTGGTCAGAGCCTCTTTGTTTTGTTTACTGAATAAAGCCATCTTTTCTTACTTAGCATTAAAGAATTTAACATAGGGCTGCAGGCCGCCTTTCTCGGCTTTGAGCATGTCGGCCACACCGTTGGAGGTGATGGTGGCACCCGTCACGCAGTCCACCTGCGTCTTGGGGTCGGTGACCTTCTTCTCCACGGAGAGAGCGACGTGGTCGCGGTCGCCGTTGGCGAAGAGCTCCTTGCCCTTGAACAGGTCCTGCCACTTCTTGCTGTCCTTGATCTCGGCACCCAAGCCGGCAGTCTCGCCCTCATGGTTGAAGTAGGCGCCAAAGACAGTCGTCTTGTCGCCATTGACGGCGATGAAACCGCTGATGGGGCCCCAGAGGCCGTTGCCATAGACGGGGATGACATACTTCGTCTCGCCATCCACCTTGCAGCGGAAGACGACGAGCTTGCCGTCCTTGGCCTCGGCGGAGTTGAGGTGCTGGAAACCAGCCTCCGTGCCGCCCTGCTTGCCAGCCTCGACCACGTTGCCGTTGGCGTCGATCATGTCGTCGGCCTCGACGAGGTTCTGCCAGAGCTTGGCAGCCTCCTCATTGGTCATGTCGCGGTCCTGGTTGAGCGCATAGAGGATCTGCTTCTGTGTGTCGAGCATCACGTTGGCATCCTGCTGCGGCTTCAAAGCCTGATAGACGGATGCGAGCATCAATGCCACGACCACAACGAGGACGACCGAATAGATGATGGTGTATGAATTGGTGTTTGTTTTCATCTTTCTTTCCTCCTTACTTATTGGTTAGCATTCTTTTGCGCCCCACGCTTGCTGCGGCGGCTGATGTTGCGGTCCACCACGCAGTAGTCGATCAGCGGAGCAAACATGTTGCCGAAGAGGATGGCGAGCATCATGCCCTCGGGGTAGCCGGGGTTCATCACGCGCACCACAACGGCCATGATGCCGATGAGCGCACCATAGACCCACTTACCACTCTCGGTACGGGCCGAGGTGACAGGGTCGGTGGCCATGAAGACGGCACCGAAGCAGAAACCGCCGAGCACGATGTGCTCATACCAGGGGATGCTGCTCATGCCCAGCTGCTCGAAGACCACGGCCATCAGACCGCCGCCGAGGAACACGCTCAGCATGGTCTTCCAGGAGGCAATGCCCGTCCACAGCAGGATCACGGCGCCAATGGCGATGGCGATGACGGAGGTCTCGCCCATGGATCCCGGGATGAGACCGATGATCATGTCGTTGAAGCTGGCGGAGACGTCGGCGTGCTGAGCGATCTCACCCAGCGGAGTGGCCATCGTGTAGCCGTCGGGGGCCTTGAAACCCATACCCAAGATCGGCTCCGTGGCCACCCAGATGGTGTCGCCAGTCATGCTGCTGGGGTAGGAGAAGAAAAGGAACGCACGCGCGAGGAGCGCGGGGTTGAAGACGTTCATACCCGTACCACCGAAGATCTCCTTGCCGATGACGACGGCGAAGGCAACGGCCAGGGCCAGGATCCACAACGGCGTGGAGACGGGGATGATCAGCGGAATCAGGATACCGGAGACGAGGTAGCCCTCCTGGATCTCCTCGCCCTTGTACTGGGCCCAGGCAAACTCGATGCCGAGACCGACAATATAGCTGACGAGAATCTTGGGCAGCATGGCAGCGAAGCCATAGAGGAACATACCCATGAACGTAGCCTCGGCCAGCTTGCCTGCGGCCACGGCGTTCTGGTATCCGATGTTGTACATTCCGAAGAGCATGGCGGGCAACAATGCGATGACCACAAAGCTCATGATGCGCTTCGAGTCGATAGCGTCGTGGATGGAGACACCGCTCTTGGATGTCGTGTGCGGCACATAAAGGAATGTGTCGAAACCATCATAGACACTACGGAAAGCGTGGAGCTTGCCGCCCTCCTCGAAGTTCGGACGTATCTTGTCGAGATAATTTCTAAGACTCATATCTGTAACTTTCTTGTTTAAGCATTTTCTTTACGGAGGATATCAAGACCCTGACGCACAATCTGTTGCAGAGGCAGCTTCGAGCTATCCACAAACTCGGCCAGCGCGAAGTCCTCCGGGCTCACCTCGTAGATGCCCAACTGCTCCTGCTTGTCGATGTTGCCCGTGATGATAGCCTTGACAAGGTACTCACCATAGATGTCCATCGGCAGCACGCGGTCGTACTCACCACTCATGATCATGCGGCGCTCGCCACCCTTGATGCGCGCGTCGAGCGTGTACTCCTTCTTGCCCTGCAACCATGAGAAGTAGCTGCGAGAGGTGGAGAACGTGTTGGCACGCGGCATGATCCAACCGGCCAGCTCATCGACGTCGTCGCCCTCGGGGATGGCACAGACCTCGGAGGTGTGTGCGCCCAATACGCTCTTGTCGTTGGCGATGCGGCCCGTGAGCGGGTTGCCGTTGAGCAGACGCACATGGCGGTCGCTCTTCACGTTGCCGTCAATGATCTCCTTCAGCGGCGTGCCGACCAAAGCCTCGACATAGGCGGGAGACTTGATCTCGCTGCCTGCCACGGCTACCATGCGGCGCAGATCGACTTTGCCCGTGTTGAACAGGCGACCGAAGAAGAGCACGGCCGTGGGATCGACCGTCCAGACCGTCTCGCCCTTGTTGACCGGGTCAAGGTGGTTCACCTGCACACCGACGTTGCCGGCGGGACAGGGACCGTCGAAGACCGTCACCTCAGCGTTCTTCGCACCAAGCAGCGCCTGGGAGGTCTGCTGAGCGCCCACGCCAAGATGCACGCGCGCGATGCGCGACAAAGCCGTGATACCAGCCTGGAAGTCCTTCTCTTGGCCCTTCAGCTCCAGCTCGAAGTCGCCCTGCAGCGGCTTGTCGCGGAGGGCGGAGACAAAGATGGCCTTCGGCATCGTGTCGGGAGTGGTGGAGACGGCATAGGGAAGCTGGTCGATGTAGCCGAAGAGACCAGCCTCAAGCAAGGCCTTGACAACGGCAGCTCCATCGAGCTTCGAGGGATCCTTCACACCAAAATCGGCATACTCCTGCTGGGCGTCGGCCTTCACCGTGACGCGGAGCACCTTGCGGCGATCACCACGCACAACAGCCGTCACAGTTCCGCTGACTGGGGACGCAAAGCCCACCTCAGGGAAACGCTTGTTGACAAACAACGCGTCGCCCGCACGGACATGGTCGCCCTCCTTGACGGCCACCTTCGGCGTCACACCAACGAAATCGTCGGGCACGAGCGAGTACTCTGCCGACGGCTTCAAGCGGGTAACGGTCTCTGCGGCACGTCCTTTCAGACGGATGTCCAAGCCCTTACGTAGCTTAATTGTTTCTGACATAGTTGAATCTAGATTGTTATGTAATTTCCTTTGTTCAAACCTCGTTTTGTAATTTTCGTGCAAAATTAACTATTTTCAGCCGATTACGGAAAGTTTTTGCGGAAAACTTTCAAGCGATTTGGGTTTTGTGTGGCAGATGGAGGAAAAAGGACGGGATAAAGGCACAATATTTTGCACGGAACGCCGTTCTGATAGGTATGAAAATGACGAGTTTGCGGCTCTTGCTCTTAGCCGCCCCCTTGGCCGTCCTATCCCTGGCGGCCTGTAGCGACGACGATTCCTTCTCGGCGTCGCCCGACCACCGGCTGGCCTTCTCTGCCGACACGGTAAGTCTCGACACGACCTTCTCCCGCGTGCCCACCACGACCCGCACCTTCTGGGTCCATAACAGATCGGGCGACGGCCTGCGATGCACCAGCGTCCGCCTGCGCAAGGGCAATCAGACGGGCTTCCGCGTCAATGTCGATGGAGTGTACCTCGGACAGGCCAGCGGCTATCAGGTCGGCGGCGTGGAACTGCGCAAGGACGACTCGCTGCGCGTCTTCGTAGAACTGACCTCTGCTGACACCCATTCCGAGGTGCCGGAACTGCTGGAGGACGACCTGGTCTTCACCCTGGAGAGTGGGGTAGAACAGAAGGTCAACCTACGGGCTTGGTCCTGGGACGCCACCCTACTGGATGGTTTAAAGATAAGTCGTGACACGCTGATACAGAGCACAAAACCCATAGTGGTTAAAGGAAACATAGAGGTGGATAGCGCCGCCACGCTCACCATCGGAGCGGGCACGACACTCTACTTCTCCAACCATGCTGGCATCGACGTCTATGGCACGCTGCGCGCCGAGGGAACGCCCGAGGCCAACGTCACGCTGCGCGGCGACCGTATCGACCGCATGTTCGACTACCTGCCCTACGACCGTGTCTCGGGACAGTGGCAGGGCATACGGCTCCACGCCTCTTCTTTCGACAACGAGATCCAATATACCGACCTCCACTCGGCCTACAACGGCATCGTCTGCGACTCCTCCGCGGCCGACCGCACCAAACTCCGCCTCTATAACAGTACGGTGCACAACTGCCAGGGCTATGGCCTCTATGCCGTGGGGTGTCAGCTCGACCTCTACAACACGCAGGTCACCAATGCCTCCATCGACTGCGTCTCCATCACGGGAGGCAGCGTGGTGATGCGCCATTGCACCCTGGCGCAGTTCTTCCCCTTCGACCTTGGAAAGCCCGTGGGCGTGGCGCTCCGCTTCGGCGACCGCTACGAGGGCGACGTGACGATACCGCTGACGCGATTTGACATCTTCAATACCATCGTCACGGGCTACTCCGACGACGAGATCATGGGCAATTTCTCCGACGTGGAGACGGCGACCTACTTGTTCGACCACTGTCTGCTGCGCACCGGAGAACCCGAGACGATCGACGAGGCCCACTACAAGGGGGTGATCTGGGAGAACGTCAAGGACACAACGGCTTTCGGACGAAAGAACTTCGTCAAGATCGACTATGACAAGCAGTACTTCGACTTCCACCTCGACAGCGTCTCCCACGCCATCGACTCGGCAGCAGTATCGCCAGAGGGATGGGGACGCACCGACCGCGACGGACTGCCCCGCGACGAGCGGCCCGACATCGGATGCTTCGAATATCGGAAGCCTGCAGAGCAATAGGAGCAGTCTCCCGTGCTGCTTGGTGCGGGAGACTTCCAGCACTGTTTGACGCGGGAAGTTCAGCCGTTTTCAGGCTTTAAACTGAAAATTCCGTCCTTTTTCTTTGTCAATTGGAAAAATCGTAGTATCTTTGCACCCGCTTTGAAGTTGAAAGCATTCGGGGTGTAGCGCAGCCCGGTAGCGCTCCTGGTTTGGGACCAGGTGGTCGCAGGTTCGAATCCTGTCGCCCCGACCGAAGAGAGAGTCAGATTAACCCGTTTAATCTGGCTTTTTTCTTATTCAGAATCCAAGGTGCTCCCTGCTACAGTCTTTTGTATATATAAGCCTATACTATTCAATGAAGAAAAAGCCTGTTGTTTTTTCAACAAGGCAAACAACAACCAAGGCGATTGTTTTAAAAGACAAGGCAATTGTTTAAAAGGCAAGGCGAATATTTCACAAGATATATACTTTTACTTTAAAAACAAGATGAATATGAAAAGATGGTTGCTTGCGATGGCCCTCGTGGTCTCGGTATTGTCGGTGTGGGGGCAAGGCTGCTGCGCCGACACGGTCACGTTTGCAGGAAGAATAGAGAATGCTGAGTATCAGGTGTGGATCGAGATGGACTTCTACCACAACGACGTCGTCACGCCCGGACAGGAGATCTTCGGCCAGGTGCCGGGCTACTTCGGGGCGAAGCGCGACACGCGCAAGTGGATCTTCGTCGATGCGGAGGTCAAGGGCAAGCAGGCCCGCCTCGTCATCACCAACGACTATGGCAGCGAGGACCTGGAGGCCCGACTGACGCTGGAGCGCGACGGCACCTATACGCTGGAGCGCCTAAAAGGGAGCACGATGAAAATCGTCGTGGGAGGCAAATGGGTGAACATCCCCAAGAAACTGACATTCAAGCGCCCTGTCGCCACCAAGCCCGCAGCATAGGCAAAGAAGAGGTTGGCAGAGCAAGAACAACCGTAGGCAAAGGAGCGAATGGCAAAAGAGGAACAGCCGTAGGCAAAGGAGTAGGTTGAGAGAGTGGGAGCAGTCGTAGGCGAAGGAGTGGGCGCTATTCCTTTCTCAGTTCTATGACCGTCATCTCGGGCCATGCGCCCAGCCTAAAGGGGAACGACCCGCCCAGTCCGAGCGACACGTAGAGCCACTGCGCTCCCTTGTGGTAAAGGCCTCCCCACTCCTTGAAGGCAAAGCGGGCCAGGCTCAGCGGACCGATTCGCACCTGCGCGCCATGGGTGTGGCCAGCGAGGGTCAGCGCAATGTCTTTTCTTCCTACCACCTCGGCGCGCCAATGGTTGGGGTCGTGGGAGAGGAGGATCGTAAACGTGTCCGGCTCCAGTCCCCGAACCGCCTTTTCGAGGTCTCCCCGGACGGGGAATGGGGGTCTGCCGATATTCTCCACGCCCGCTATGGCGATACGATCGTTGCCGCGCTGGAGGATTCGGTGCTCGTCGAGCAGCAGCGTCCATCCGACGTTGCGGACGACTTGTCCCAGCTGGTGGAAGTTGCGGTCGTGGTATCCCGTCCGTCGCTTCGGCCCATACTTGCAATAGTCGTGGTTGCCCAGGATGGCGAAGACGCCGTCGGGAGCCTGGAGCATGGCCAGGTCGTGGCGATAGGGAACGGCCTCGCGCGCCACCTTGTTGACCAAGTCGCCCGTGAAGACCACCAGGTCGGCCTCCTGCTGGTTGGCCGTCTCGATGACGCGGCGCACAAAGGGGTTGTGTCGACCGAACGTGCCGAGATGGAAGTCGGAGAGGTGGAGAAGGCGATAGCCGTCGAAGGCGGCGGGAAGAGTAGGGAAGCAGATCCTCACCTGTCTCACCTTCAGTCGGCGCCAGCCCAGCGTCAGTCCGTAGATGGCCAAGAGTTCGGCCGTGACGGCGGCGAGAAGACCCGCCCAGGGTGTGATAATCTGGAAGAGAAGGAAGCAGATCTTGGGCACGACGAAGCAGAGGATGCAGCCGTTGAGCGTGCGCGCGGCAAGGCTGTGGCGAAACTCAAACACCAGGGCCAGCCAGGCTGCGGTCAGCAGAGTGGTGGGGAGAAACCACAGAATGCTCACGAGCAAAGGCACCTCTCTGAGGTAGAGGCTCCATATCGATACGTCGGGGAGCAAGGCGGTGAGGAGTATGACGATCAGAAACCGTTTCATATTGTCTTTTCCTTTCTTGTTTATAGAGGTTGTCTTCGCTATTCGTTTTGAGGATGTAAAATTACAAAAAATATTTCAATCTACGGCATAAAACCGAAATTATTTCGACCTGTACGGTTGAAACGGGCTGAAAGCCCAACAGACCATAGGAGGGTGTGTCAAAACTCCCAATATAAATAAAAAAAACTCGTTGTACGTTCTTGTGTGGATGTACAACGAGTTTTTGTTTTTCTACAAAAAAGAGCCTTATAAACAATTTATATGGCGTT
>DLZV01000035.1:8236-24284 GCA_003447235.1 Prevotella sp. | reverse complement strand
TCGTAAGAAAAGCCCGTCGCGGGTCCTCTATGGGTTTGTTCCGCAAGTCTCGTATCTGGGTGCAAAGTTAGGCATTTTATTTCATACCTCCAAATAAAACCACAAATATTTTCCAACTTTTTTCATCTTGTAGAGAATAGCACATAGCAAAGCTATGTGAACCCCTAACTACCGCTCTGAATATCATTTACAGATAAAACGCATTTGATAAAATGGAAGCGAAGTGGGAAAACGAAAACGTGATAACGTGATAATGTGATAAGCAGGGCGAGTCCAAATCACGTTATCACGTTATCACGTTATCACGTTTGCAAAATCAAGAAAAGGTGGTACCGTGATTCAAAGAATAGTATATATAAATATATATATTTATATATACTATTCTTTGACCAGTTTTTCACCCCCTTCGTCGCTACTGAAAATCAAAAACGTGATAACGTGATAACGTGATAACGTGAGAATGCAAGGCAGATCTAAACGCAAATCATGCCTCAATAACCATTATACAAGTCACTCTGCATCAACTATTTACAACAGCAAAATTCTTCAAACCTTACCTCTTTCCTCCCTCCGCGTGCAACAAATCTCACCTTCATGAAGCAAACACAAAATACTCGCCCCTGCCCTCTCCTATCAAAAAAACTGGGGAAAAGAGAAGAGATTCCAAAGAAAATGCGTAACTTAGTAGGGTCGTTTGACTGCATCGACAAGCTAAAATATGCCCTGCGGCAGCCATTTGCACAACAAAAACAACTATCTACCCGCGTTTTCAGCAACTCGGAAGCAGAGCCCACAACAAGGAAGAAGAAAAGAGTGGCAAAACGTAACTATTTGACAACCAACTATTTCTGTGGGTTTGTTCCGTAATTTCAGAATTAGCCTCGATTTTCGCACCCCTACAAAAAGATAGCTCTTGATCGTGTCAAAGGGCGATAATTGCCATCATTTTGATGTATTTTGCCCCTGGAAGCCCGCAAAACACCCCCTCGAACCTACCCGAAGAGCCCTCCGAAACGGCCTCTGCCGACATCATCAAGGGTATAAGACTTGCTTTGACCTCTCTGACAAGGACACAATCTCAGTCGTTCCGAGACTCCTAACAACTGTTTCCACAGGTCGTTGTATAGTAAAATTAGTTTACACTACAAAATATCAAGGTCAATGGTTGCCTTTTTTATTTCTTCGACGCGAGAGAAAAAAGTGAGCGTTCCATTCCCACACCTCGATGTTTTTTACTAACTTTGCACACATTACTCAGAAAATCAATATCAAAAGACAAATGAATACTTTCAAGAAATGTTTGCCCGACGTAGTAGCCATCCTACTCTTCGCACTCATCGGGTTTGCCTATTTCTTCGTTCCCGTCACCCAAAACAAGGTGTTGTTCCGCCACGACTCCCAGGCTTCCAAGGGCCTTGGCGCGGAGCAGATCAGCTATTATGAGCGTACGGGCGAGCGCACGCGCTGGGTGAACAACCTCTTCAGCGGAATGCCGACCTACCAAATCTCGCCGTCCTACAACTCCACGAGCACGCTCTCGCAGGCCCTCAACGCCTACCACCTGTGGCTGCCCGAGAACGTATGGTACATCTTCGCCTATCTGCTGGGCTTCTACATCATGCTGCGCGCCTTCGACTTCCGACAGTCGCTGGCAGCGCTGGGAAGTATCATCTGGGCCTTCTCCTCCTACTTCCTGATCATCATCGCCGCCGGACATATCTGGAAGGTGATGGCGCTGGCCTACCTGCCACCGATGATCGGCGGTATCGTCATGGCCTACAGGGGGAAATACCTATGGGGACTGATCGTCACGTCGATCTTCGCGGCCTTCGAGGTCAATGCCAACCACGCGCAGATGACCTACTACTTCCTCTTCCCCATCCTCTTCATCATCATCGCCTACCTCGTCGAGGCCATCCGTCAGCGGCAGGTGGCGCGCTGGCTCAAGGCTTCGGCCGTCTGCGCCGTGGCCGCCGTCCTGGGTATCTGCACCAACCTCTCCAACCTCTACCACACGTGGGAGTATCAGAAGGAGAGTATGCGTGGCAAGAGCGAGCTGGTGAAGAAGAACACGGCCACCCAGACGAGCTCGGGTCTCGACCGCGACTATATCACGCAATGGAGCTACGGCATCGACGAGACGATGACGCTCCTCGTGCCCGACGCCAAGGGTGGCGCGAGTGCGCCGCTGAGCCAGAACAGCACGGCCATGAAACATGCCGACAGCAACGTGGAGCAGATGCTCCCGACGATCTACGACAGCATGCCGCAATATTTCGGCACGCAGCCCGGCACGTCGGGCCCAGTCTATGTGGGCGCCTTCGTGCTGTTCCTCTTCATTCTCGGCCTCTTCATCGTCAAAGGCCCGATGAAATGGGCACTTTTGGCGGCTACGATCTTCTCCATCCTCCTCTCGTGGGGTAAAAATTTCATGCCGCTGACCGACTTGTTCATCGACTACGTGCCGATGTACGCGAAGTTCCGCACGGTGGCCTCGATCCTCGTGATTGCCGAATTTACCATTCCGCTGCTCGCCATCCTGGCCCTCAAGCGGATCGTGGACGAGCCCGACCTCCTGCGCCAGAAGATGCGCTGGGTCTATGTCAGCCTCGGTCTGACGGCTGGCGTCGCCCTGCTGCTGGCCCTCATCCCGGGCATGATGGGTCCGTTCACGAGCGACCAGGAAGCACAGATGTTTGCCAATATCCAGGGCATGACGCCCGACGTCCAGGGCATGATCCTCGGCAGCCTGGAGTCGATGCGCGAGGCGATGGTCTCGGCCGACGCTTGGCGATCGGTCGTCATCATCCTCATCGGCTTCACCTGCCTCCTGCTCTTCAAGATGAAGAAGATCGACGCACGCATCCTCGTGGGCCTGCTGGCCGTGCTCTGCCTCGTGGATCTGTGGCAGGTGGACAAGCGCTACCTCAACGACGGGATGTTCGTGCCGCGAAGCGAGCGCGACGCGCCCATGGAGCCCACGCAGGCCGACAACTTAATCCTGCAGGACAAGGACCTCGACTACCGCGTGCTCAACTTCGCCTCGGACAGCTTCAACGAGAACAACACCTCCTATTTCCATAAGAGCATCGGAGGTTATCATGCCGCCAAGCTCCGCCGCTACCAGGAGCTGATCGAGGCTTATATCCGTCCCGAGATGCAGGCCGGCATGCAGGCCGTGGCCGCCGCCAATGGCGACATGACGAAGGTGGATGGACGCAAGGCGTTCCCCGTGCTCAATATGCTCAACGCCCGCTACTTCATCCTGCCGCTGCAGGGCGGACAGACCATGCCGCTGCGCAACACCTACGCCCAGGGCAACGCCTGGTTTGTGGACAAGATCCGCTATGTAGATAACGCCAACGAGGAGCTCGACGGCATCCGCGCCATCGACGTGACCCACGAGGCCGTGGCCGACAAGCAGTTTGAGCAGGCGCTCGGACAGGCCCAGCCTCTCGACACGACGGCGACGATCAAGCTGACGGCCTACGAGGCCAACAACCTCCAGTACGAGGTGAACTCGAAGACGGGCGGACTGATCGTCTTCTCCGAGATCTACTACCCGGGATGGACGGCGACGGTCGATGGACAGGAGGTGGCCGTGGGCCGCGTCAACTACGTGCTGCGCGCCATCAACGTCAAGCCCGGCCATCACAAGGTGGTGCTCGACTTCCATCCGAAGAGCATCCAGACGACGGAGACCATCGCCTATACGGCCTTCGCCATCATGATGCTGCTGATCGTCTTCGCCATCGTCGTCTTCGTCAGAAAGAGACGTCAGGGCGACACGGCGCAATCCAAAGACTAAGGATACTATCCAACGACTAAGACTGAACAGAGACAATGAAGAAACTCCTCTCCCTTCCCCCCAATCTCGTGGACAGCTTCCACGAGATCACGGGGCTTGACCATCAGGAATGGTTTTGCACCCACGACCCCATTGGCCACAAGCTAGGCTCGGGTGGCGGCACGGACTGGCTGCTGCGCGCGGCGTGGCAGGCGCAGGGTGCTGGCCAGTCGTTCGACGAATGGTTGGCCGCCGACAAGCGGCTGCTGCTCCATGCGGGCGGACAAAGCCGACGTTTGCCCTCCTACGCCCCGTCGGGCAAGGTGCTCACCCCGATCCCCGTCTTTCGCTGGGAGCGGGGACAGCGGCTCTCCCAGGACCTGCTTTCGCTGCAGGTGCCGCTCTATGAGCGCATCATGGCCCAGGCGCCCAGTTCGCTCCACACGATGATCGTCAGTGGCGACGTGCTCATCCGCG
The DNA here is from genome assembly GCA_003447235.1 of Prevotella sp. Classification (GTDB taxonomy): domain Bacteria; phylum Bacteroidota; class Bacteroidia; order Bacteroidales; family Bacteroidaceae; genus Prevotella. The sequence continues at coordinate 20,020 of DLZV01000035.1, read as the reverse complement.
CCACGGAGCCGCTCCAGCCCATCCCCGAGGCCGACGTGGTCTGCTACGGCCTGTGGCTCAATCCCGAGACGGCAAGCCATCACGGCGTCTTCGTATCCTCCCACGAGCGGCCAGACCAGTTGGAGCGGATGCTGCAGAAGCCCTCCGTCGAGACGCTGAGCAAGCTCTCGGAGACCCATTTCTACCTGACGGACATCGGCGTGTGGCTGCTCTCCGACAGGGCCGTGCGCCTGCTGATGAAGCGGTCGGAGCAGGAGGGGAAAATCAAGGAGTATGACCTCTATAGCGAGTTTGGATGTACGCTGGGATCGCAGCCCGACATCCAGGACGAGGAGCTCAACAGCCTCAGGGTGGCGATCCTCCCGCTACCGGGTGGCGAATTTTACCATTTTGGCACGTCCCACGAACTCCTCTCCTCGACCTTGGCGATCCAAAATCTCGTCAACGACCAACGGGAGATCATGCACCACTCGCTGAAGCCACATCCAGCAATGTTCGTACAGAATGCCATCACGCGGGTGCGCATCACGGCGGAGAACCAAAACCTCTGGGTGGAGAACAGCTGGGTGGGCGAGCGCTGGTCGCTGGCCAGCGAGAACATCATCACGGGTGTGCCCGAGAACGACTGGGAGATCCGACTGGACAAGGGGCAATGTGTGGATATGGTGCCTATCGGCGAAGCGGACTGGGTGGTGCGCCCCTACGGCTATTACGACACTTTTGCAGGGGCGGAACAGCAGAAGGAGCAGTTTCCCGTCGCTCACACGACGGAGGAGGCGGGCCTGCTGCTGCGCTTTCTGCTGGGCCAGGAGGCGTCGGAGAAGGCGAAGGAGACCTATGAGGCGGCTCGGAAGTTGAGCGCGGAGCAGATCTCCAACCAAGCGAACCTGCAACGACTCACGGATCAGCGCCGCCGTTTCCGGTCGGAAAACTGGCCAATGCTGGCGCGCAACTATGCCCACAGCGTCTTCTATCAGATCGACCTGCTCGACGCTGCCAACGACTTTGTGGAGGGCCAACTGGCGCTGCCCGATCCGCTGCCCGAGCATACGGACCTGATGCGCCGCATCCACGACGCGATGTTCCGCTCGGAGGTGGAGCACCGGCGTGGACAGGGTGGCGAGGAGAACGCCAACTGCGCTTTCTCGCTGCTGCGGGAGGGACTAACGGCGGAGGCCACGGCCCACAAGCAGCATCCGCAGATGGCGGTGCAGAGCGACCAGATCGTATGGGGACGGTCGCCCGTGCGCATCGACATAGCGGGTGGATGGACGGATACGCCGCCGTTCTGCCTGATGGAGGGTGGCAACGTGGTCAACCTCGCCATAGAACTCAACGGACAACCGCCGCTCCAGGCGTATGTCAAACCGTGCATCGAACCGCATATCATCCTGCGGAGCATCGACCTCGGGGCCTCGGAGACGGTACGAACGTTTGAGGAGCTGACGGACTACAACCATGTGGGTAGCCCCTTCTCCATCCCCAAGGCGGCACTGGCGCTGGCGGGCTTTGCGCCGGCCTTCTGCGCGGACCGCTACGCCTCGCTGGCCGACCAGCTGCGGGCCTTCGGATGTGGCATCGAACTGACGATGCTCTCGGCCGTTCCGGCGGGATCGGGACTGGGCACGAGCAGCATCCTGGCAGCCACGGTACTGGGGGCTGTGAGCGACTTCTGCGGTCTCAGATGGGACAAACTGGAGATAGGACGCCGCACGCTCGTGCTCGAACAGTTGCTCACCACGGGTGGTGGCTGGCAGGACCAGTTTGGCGGCATCACGGCGGGCGTGAAACTCCTCCAGACGGCCAAGGGCTTCGGACAGTCGCCCGAGGTGCGCTGGCTGCCGGACACGGTCTTCACAGACCCGGCCTACAAGCCGTGCCACCTGCTCTACTACACGGGCATCACGCGCACGGCCAAGAGCATCCTGGCGGAGATCGTGCGCCGCATGTTCCTCAACGAGCACGACGAACTGGCCTTGCTGCGCGAGATGAAGGAGCATGCGATCCAAATGTATGATACGATCCAGCGGGCGGACTTCCAGGAGATGGGACGCCTCGTCAGACAGACCTGGCGACAGAACCAGCTCCTCGACGCGGGGACGAATCCGGAGGCGGTGCGCCAGCTCACCACGCTCATCGACGACCTCTGCCTCGGCTACAAACTCCCTGGTGCGGGTGGCGGCGGCTTCCTTTACATGGTGGCCAAGGATCCCGAGGCGGCGGCTCGCATCAAGCAGACGCTCCAGGCGCATCCGCTCCGCGACAATGCCCGCTTCGTAGAGATGAGTCTCAGTACGACGGGTCTGCAGATAAGCAGAAGCTAACCAGCAGACTGTCGTCAGGACATTTAAAAATCAACTTTTACTACAATAAACGCTTCGCCAGGACAATTAGCAGAAAATGTCCAAGGCGAAGCGTTGTTCTTTGTTGTTTACCTTGCAGCAAGATTGCGACACGCGATGCGTATAAGTTCCATTTTATGGTACCCTTTCTCGCCATGGCAAAACTCGAGCGAGCTCGGTTCTGCTCATGGCTTATCGAAAGCGTTGTAAACTTATTGTAAAGGTTGTATTAGTTGTTTTCTATACTCAGCAGGCCGTTGATCCGTTGTTTTCCCCTACTCTCTCCACTTTCGCAGCAGGGCGTCGCGCCGAAGCTCCGCTTGCTGGCGAAAGGCGAGATAATCGGGAGAGTCGGGATGGAAGGGGCGATGCTGGAGCGCGGCCCGCACGGGTGCCCACTCCTTCATCCATTGCTGCGCACGGGAGGAGAAATAGGCCGCAGTAAACCGCTCCCAGAGGTAATCGACGGCCTGCTGCGAGGGATGGAGCATGTCGGGCGCATAGAAGCGGTAGTCGCGGAGTTCGTCGTTCAGCAGCTCATAGGCAGGAAAATACATCACGCCAGGCCCCTCGGCCCGCACCACCTCGTCGGCAGCAAGGAGGAGCGTGGCCTTGGAGAGCTGGCTGCCGTGGTAGCCATACTTGCGGTAGCGAATCGGACTGACCGTCAGCACGATACGCACCCCGTCGTTCTGACTGCGCAGGACACTACAAGCCTCGCGCAACGCGTCGGTACAGGCCGCGACACTGAGCGAGCGCTCCTCGAAGAGGCGCTGGGGCCGCTTCTCGCAGTTATCGACGATCTCGCCCGTGGCACGCTCCACATAGACGCGGTTGGTGCCCAACGTGAGCACCACGACATCGGCCGCACCCTCCCATCGCCTCACGGTATGGAGGATGCTGACGGGATTGTACATCACCCCAAAGGGATTGACAACGGTAGGAAACTGAGCGTCCTCAAACTTCAAACCCATGTTCTGGGCAAAGCAGGAACCCACGAGCAGCAGTCGCTCAAACGGTTCTATCCGCCATTCGGCCTGCGCCACATCGACTACGGTACGAAACTCCATGCGCAAAAATATCTTTTCTCCTTATTATATATACGTCCTCCCCTACCCCGCAGCCGATCCGGCTCGCGCACCAAGGGGAATCGCTGCCACGAAAGTACAACAAATTCCTGGAACGCACAAATAATAGAAAAGAAAAAACTACCAGCCCACCTTTCCTACCAATGGTAGCAGATCGTGGCTACGATATCGAAGGCATAGTAGCGATGGCCCAACTTCGAATCGAAGTATCTTTCGTCATCGAATTGTCCGAAACCATGCTCCCAGTCGTATGGCGGATGGTATTTGCATTTGGTGTCCAGCAGAGAGACATGGCTCTGCACGCCAAAGCGCCAGTTCTTGGTCTCGTAATAGACTGCGGGGCGAACGCCCAAGTCAAACTTCCGGTACTCCTGCTTTCCATCGAAGGGATGCTGCGACCAGTCCGCTCCCCCATGATACTTCTCGCCGTGGGCCCGGAAGGAAAGCACAGGGCCGCACTCGAGGACGATTCCCTGTCGCTTCTCTCCGCCAAAATGATATTGCACCAGAATGGGGAAATCAATGTAGGTCGATGAGCAGTTGCCCGCGTTCTCGTTGTCATGGCCGAAACCTTTCAGACGCAGGCCCACACCGGGCATCAGGGACCATCGGGAGTCGATGTGGTAGTTGATGCCGTAACCGACGTGGAGGGCGATATTCTGCTCGTCCTCTTTGACAAACTTGTTGACCCAGCCCATTCCCTGGTAGATGTTGTGCTCCCAACGTTTGCTTTGCGCACGGACAGAAGCAGGTAGGCATAAGAGGACCAGCAATGCGAAAGCGGATTGTATGTATCGTGATTTGTTCATAATTGTTATCTACAAGTATTTACCAATGAAAATTGATCGTGGCCACTACGTCGAAGGCACGATAGGCGTCGTCCAAGTCTGGGTTGTAACTGCCAAGTAATCTGTCATTTTTGTTCTTGATGTCGAGCATACCGATATGCGACTGCACGCCAAATCGCCAGTGTCCCGTCTCGTAATAGACGGCAGGACGAACGCCTACGTCTATGTTTTTATATTCCTTCATTCCCCAATACGGATGGTGAGGACACCATTCCGTTCCAGAATATCTCTCGCTATGAGCCAAAAAGGAGACGACGGGTCCCAATTCGAGAACTATGCCCTGACGCTTCTCGCCGCCAAAATGGTATTGTGCGAGCAGGGGAACATCGATATAGGTCGATGCACAGTTCCCCGTATGTTGACTATTGTGACCGAGAGCTTTGGCTCGAACAGCCACGCCAGGCATGACAGACCACTTGGAGGAGAGGTAGTAGTTGATGCCGTAGCCCACATGAAACGCGACTGTCTGGTTGTCGTGGCTGTCAATTTTTTTAGCCATTCCCACACCCTCGTAGAGGTTGTGTTCCCATCGTTTGTTCTGAGCGGAACCGGGGATCGCTGAGCCAGCCAACAGGCAAGTGGCAATCAGTCCGCAAAAGATAGTCGTCTTCATTTCACTTCTAAATTGTTTACGGTTGATACTTAGTTGATTTATCGCTGCAAATATAATTAAATATATTGAACAAAACAAACAACAATAAAAACAACAACACTATTTAACATTATACACTAACAAAGAACAGGAGCGTTTCAATAGAGCCAGCTAAGATTGGAAATAACAAAAAGAACCTTATCACTCTATTTTCCGTAAGAAGCATAAAAATGTACCCTAAAAAAGTATATTGACTTCATCGGGCAATGAAGTTAACTTCGCAGGCCGATGAAGTTACCTTCGTGGGCTTATGAAGTTAACTTCATTTTTCGAGCATGATGAGCCCCTCTTTTTACAGACAAGGGGCAGGCGACACGCTCGGCGCGTCGCTTGCCCCTTGATGGCTTCGTCATACCTTGTTCGGGCCGACTATTTCTTCTCCGTCATCACGCCCTCGACATAGAGGCGGGTGAGCTCGGTCTTGGCGTTGGAGCGGACGGTGATGCTCTTCTTGAAGTGGCCCGGAAACTTGCCCGTGCCGTTGTAGGTCACGGAGATGGTGCCCTTCTGTCCTGGAGCGATCGGCTTCTTGTCGTAGCGCGGCACGGTGCATCCGCAACTCGCCACGACCTGGTTGAGCACCAGGGGCTTGTTGCCGACATTGGTGAAGGTGAATACCGCCTTCTTGACTGGGCTCTCCTCCGAGAACGTGCCAAGATCCTGCGTGACCTTGTCAAACTTGATCTCGGCCTGAGCCAAGGCGGTCGTGAGTCCGAATACGAGCATCACGGCCAATGATAACAGTTTTTTCATATTCTTACTTTTGTCTTAATATTGCCTTTATTCGTTCCGTGGATCGCCATTGCAGGGCCTTGCGTGCAAGAGGCTCACATTCTGAGCCACATGCGACTGTTCTTCGCCAAGGACCAGCCTCGGGATTTTGCTATCCGCTCTGAGATTAGACGCAGGATCACACGAAAGGTTTACTTCGGAAGAATGGTTTTCTCTCCATTCCTACGAAGCAACCCCATAGAACGTAGCCCTGTGGGCCTCCTATCGCTTGATGCGGCGGGAGAGTTTGCGGAGCGCCTTGTCGCGGATCTGCCGCACGCGCTCGCGCTTCAGTCCCATGCGCTCGCCGGCCACGGCCATGGTGCAAGCCTCGCCGTCGAGGCCGTAGAGGAGCAGGATGACCCTGCGCTCGCGGTCGTCGAGACAGGCGAGCCCCTCAAGCAGCTGCTCGCGCACCACGCCACGGTCGAGGCCTCCGTCGATGGGGATGGCGTTGGCATCCTCGATGATGGAATGGAGCGTGAAGGTGCTATTGCTGCCGACCGGGATCGACTGGTCGAGGGAAAGCGGACGGGGAGCGGTCCTCTCGCCACGCCTTGTGGCCTTGCGCGAGGTGTCCTCCAGGACGTTCTGCTCTTCGATGGCCCGCTCCATGGCCTGACGGATGAAGGGGGCGGCGAAGACCACGAAGCGAACGCCTCGCGAACCGTCAAACTGGGCCGCGGCGTGCATCAGGGCGATATTGCCCTCGCTCACGAGGTCGTCCTCGTCCAGTCCGTGCCCCCGATAGTGGTGGGCCAGGGAGACGACAAACCGCAGGTTGGCCTTCGTCAGTTGTTCGAGCGCGCGCGCGTCGCCTACCTTGATGCGGTCGGCCAGCTGGCGCTCCTCCTCATCGCTCAGAAGCTGCTCCTGGGCAATGTTGTCTATGTACTGCTCATTGATTGCCATAAGAAAATATCCTTTGCGGCACGGGGCGAGGCGTGCCCTCCCCGCGCCAGGTGTTGCACATGGATCCTACGCCTTCGACTTCTTGGCACGTCCGATGAGCCATTTGGCCACAAACCAAACGACGGCCACGGCCACCAGGGCGAGGATGACGATCTTGATGTGGTGGCTATATTCCATGATCTTGCCCTCCAGCTCGTTGGGCGCGATGATCGTGGAGAGATACCAGCCGAGGAGCGCCAGGATGGCGTGCCAGGCGCCTGCGCCGATGGTGGTATAGAGAAGAAACTTCCAGTAGTTCATCCGGGCCAGTCCGGCGGGGATGGAGATGAGGTGGCGGATGCCAGGTATGAGACGGCCCGTGATGGTCGCCACCATACCGTGGTTGTCAAAATAGCGCTCGCTCTTCTCCACCTTCTCCTGCGTGAGCAGGCAGAGGCGGCCCAGGCGGCTGTTGGCGAAGCGGTAGATGAGCGGGCGGCCCAGATAGTAGCCCGCCAGGTAGTTGATGGTGGCGCCACAGTCGGCTCCGATCGTCGCAAAGACGATGACCCACCAGGTGTTGAGATCCTTGCCCGCATGAGCGAAATAGGCCGCCGGCGTGACGACCAGCTCAGAAGGCACGGGGATGACGGTACTCTCGAGCATCATCAGAAACCAAACCCACGCGTAGTTGAGGTGGTCGATGATAAACTGAAAAAAACTAAAATTGTCCATGATTGGGCTTTGGGGGGATAATTGGTTTTTGAGGAGTCAGCGAAGGCCAGTCGGCCATGTCGCTCCCGATCGGGAACAGGCTGCTCAGCATGAGCTGCGCCTCGTCGGGGTTGCGCTTGATGGCCTGCTGGAGATAGTGGCGGAAGTCTTCCATCTGATCGACCTCCAGGGCCATCAGGGCCATGTAGGACCAGTAGTGCTTGTTGTTCTTGCCCAGCAGGGCGAAGACGCGCTTGAGCTGCGGGTAGAGGCGCGGAAGATACTTCGTGCCGGCGAAACAGAAGTAGATCGCCATGAAGAACATCAATTGGTCCTTGCACGTCCAGATCGCATCGTCGAGCCACTGGTAGGACTCCTCGTCGCGACCCAGGGCCGTGAGACAGATGGCCACGGTCAGGGACGAGAGACCATCGGTCTCCTTCTTGAGCAGGTCGTTGTTGCTTTTGAAGAGCTCCAGGGCCTCCTCGTAGTGCTCCATGGCGACCAGCGCTCCACCCTTGAGGTAGATGGCCTTGGCGTTCTGCGGATCGATGGCGATGGCGTAGTCGCACGACTCGACACACTCTTTGTTGTGCTGCTTCGACTTCTGCGCTTGTGCCAGGTCGAGCCAGCGATCGACGTTGTAGGGTTCGTCGTTGGTGAGCTCCTCCAGCAGTCGCTCGCCCTCGCCATCGACGTCGTGCAGGCCCGAGAAGACCAGCACCTTGCCCTTGATGCTCTTGTAGTCGGGATGCTTGCGGTCCTTGACCAAGTCGAGCCAGGAGAGGGCCAGTTCCGTCAGGCGGTAGTCGTCCATCATCTGGGCCACGTCGAGGGCAAACTCGTCCTTATCCTTCTTGCTGAGTTCGGCGTAACGGGCGCGGAGATAGTTCTCCATCGTGCCGATCTCCTCCTTGTGGATCAGGATCTCCGCCACGAGGTAGTAGTATTCCACGTCGGTCTTGTCCTCCACGAGGTCGGCATAGGCCTGGGCCTGGTCGGGATCGTCCTCCACCGAGAGCGCATAACGCGCCTTGAAGGCCAGCGGCTCTACGGCGCCAGGATAGAGGTTGAGGGTGAAGTCGGAGACCTCCATCGCCTTGTCGTTCTTACCCTGGACGGCATAATACTGGATGATGTCGCCCAGTTCGCTCGCCATGAAATAGTCGGAGACGCCTGTCCGGCGCGCCTTCTGGTAGCGTCGGAGCAGTTTGCGAAACTCCTTGGTGTTGTAATATTCCTCCATGTGATATCGTTATGGTCGTGGCCACGGGTCGCACGGGCTTCCCGGGGCCACGGCTGAAACATTCTGAATATGAGGGCCTGCGCAGACCGATTGGCCATGGGGCGCGCAAGTCCTGCTGGGGCTGGCAGGGGCCTATTTCTTGGCTCCGCCGCCCTGCTTCTTGGCCCAGGCGTCCTTCAGACCCACGGTCTTGTTGAAGACGAGGTGGTCGGCGGTACTGTCGAGGTCCATCATGAAATAGCCGATGCGCTGGAACTGCAGGTAGTCGCCAGGATGCTTCTCGGCGAGGTAGGGCTCCACGTAGCAGCCCTTGTTCACGCGCAAGCTATCGGGATTGAGCAGCTCGCGGAAGTCGCGGTCGTCGGCAGAGGGGTTCTCCACGCAGAAGAGGCGGTCGTACTCGCGCACCTCGGCAGGCAGGCAGTGGGAGGCGCTCACCCAGTGGATGGTGCCCTTGACGCGGCGGTTGGCGCCCGCCATGCCACTCTTGCTCTCGGGGTCGTACTCGGCCTGGATCTCCGTGATGCGTCCCTCGGCATCCTTCGTGCAACCCGTACACTTCACGATATAGGCGTTCTTGAGGCGCACCTCACGGCCTGGCGCCAGGCGGAAGAACTTCTTTGGGGCGTCCTCCATGAAGTCGGCACGCTCAATCCACAACTCCTTGGAGAAGGTGATGGTATGGGTGCCGTCGGCCTCGTTCTCGGGATTGTTGATGGCCTCCATCTCCTCGGTTTCGCCGTCGGGATAGTTGGTGATGACGAGCTTCACGGGGTCGAGGACGGCACTCACGCGGCAAGCCTTCTTGTTGAGGTCGTCGCGGACGGCAGCCTCCAGGAGGGCCACGTCGTTGAGGGCGTCAAACTTCGTGTAGCCGATGGAGTCGATAAACTTGCGGATGCTCTCCGGGGAGTAGCCACGACGGCGCATGCCACAAAGGGTCGGCATGCGGGGATCGTCCCATCCGCTTACCATGTGCTCATCGACAAGCGTATGGAGCTTGCGCTTCGACATGACGGTATAGGTGAGGTTGAGGCGGTTGAACTCAATCTGTCGCGGACGGTTGTCGGCGAGGTTGTCGGCCGTACCGTCCTTCTCCTTCAGATAGTCAATGAAGAGATCGTAGAGCGGACGGTGGGGCACAAACTCCAAGGTGCAGATGGAGTGGGTCACGCCCTCGAAGTAGTCGCTCTGACCGTGGGCGAAATCGTACATCGGGTAGCAGTTCCACTTCGTTCCCGTGCGGTGGTGCGGGGTCTTGATGATGCGATAGATGATCGGGTCGCGGAAGTGCATGTTGGGATTGGCCATGTCGATCTTGGCGCGCAGCACCATGCTGCCTTCCTCGGCCTCGGGCGAGTTCATCTGCTCGAAGAGGCGCAGGCTCTCCTCCACGGGACGGTCGCGGTAGGGACTGGCCGTTCCGGGCTCGGTCGGCGTGCCCTTCTGCTCGGCGATCTGCTCGGCCGTCTGCTCATCGACATAGGCGTGGCCGTTGCGGATCATCCACAGGGCGAAGTCCCAGAGGCGCTCGAAATAGTCGCTCGCGTAGTAGATGTTGCCCCACTTGAAGCCGAGCCAACTGATGTCCTGGAGGATGTTCTCCACATACTCGTTGTTCTCCTTGCTGGGGTTGGTATCGTCGAAGCGGAGGTTGCACACGCCGTTGTAGTGCTCGGCCACGCCGAAGTCCATGCAGATCGCCTTGGCATGGCCAATATGCAGGTAGCCATTGGGCTCAGGCGGGAAACGCGTCTGAATGCGGCCGCCGTTCTTGCCTTCGGCCAGGTCTTCTTCTATCAGTTGCTCCACGAAGCTGATACTGCGCTTCGGTTCTTCCGTGTTGTTCTCTACTGTTGTCATATTGTTGTCTTGTCTATTTTTCTTGTGTTGTCTGTTTTATGATGCAAAGGTAGCATATTTTTCTCTTTCCACATTCACGAGGGCTATCTATAATGGCGAGAAAGCGTTAAATTTAGGGTTTATTCAGAAAACATAGAAAATTAAGGGCAAAAAATTTGGTAGAACGAAAAGAAAACCCTACCTTTGCAGCCGTTATCCTGAATACAATCTTTTTACCTTAAAAGACTAATACCTATTGAGATTGAATGCCCCCCGCTGAGAAGCGACGGGCATTTCTTTTTTTTCGCCCCCTTTCTTTTTCAGACCATTCCCTTTTGTACCATTTCTGCTCACTCCGACAAACCATTTTCCTGCTTTTTCTCCCCACAGACTTTGTTCTATAGCTTATTTTTGGCTAACTTTGCATCGCCAAACGGGCCCTTGCGCATCCGCGCGGCACAAGAACGATCAAATCAAGATAATCATGGACATCAAAAACAGAAGAACCATCCGTCGATACTCCACCCAAGGGGTGGACAACCAGCTCCTCACACGCCTACTCCAAGAGGCCAGCCAGACGCCCACAATGGGCAACCTCCAGCTTTATAGCGTCGTCGTCACCCGCGACGCTGCTGCCAAGCAACGACTGGCACCAGCCCACTTCAACCAACCGATGGTGACGCAGGCGCCCGTCGTACTGACCTTCTGCGCCGACTTCCGCCGCACCACACTCTGGGCCAAAGAGCGCCAGGCAACGCCGGGCTACGACAACTTCCTCTCCTTCATCAATGCCGCCACCGACACCCTACTCTACTGCCAGTCGTTCTGCAACCTCGCCGAGGCCGAGGGACTGGGCACCTGCTTCCTCGGCACGACGGTCTATCAGCCCGACGCGCTCATCGACGCCCTGCAACTGCCTCGCCTCGTCATGCCCGTAGCCACCATCACGCTGGGCTGGCCCGACGAGCAACCTGCCCTGCAAGACCGACTGCCCATCGAGGCCATCCTCCACGAGGAACACTACCACGACTACACGCCGGCCTCGATCGACCGCTGCTATGCGGAGAAGGAGAACCTGGAGGTGAACCGCGAGTTTGTGAGGATCAACCACAAGGAGACGCTGGCTCAGGTCTTCACCGACCTACGCTATACGAAGAAGGACAACGAGGCAATGTCTGACGGACTGATCAAGGCTTTGCGCCGACAGGGCTTCATGGACTAAATCACCAGCTTCATCTGAATCGCCTGCTATTCAAAATCTCCTGCCAATTCTGAATCGCTCGCTTCACCTGAATCGCTGACTTCATCTGAAACACTCGCTTCAACTGAGACACCCGCTAATTCTGGAACGCCTGCTTCGTCTGAATATAGAAAAAACAACCCAAAACAA
>DLZV01000035.1:0-7997 GCA_003447235.1 Prevotella sp. | reverse complement strand
TTGTTTTGGGTTGTTTTTTCTATGTATCCTTATAATGTTGCTTATAGCTCGTGTAAACGCAGCCTGGGATCAGAGGTAATAGACGCGCTTCACGCGGTTGCTGATGCCCGTAAGCACCTCGTAGGGGATGGTGTCGAGCTGGTCGGAGAGCACGGTGACGGGCAGATGGTCGCCGAAGATCTCCACACTATCTCCCTCGCGACAGGCGACGTCGGTCACATCGACCATGCAGACGTCCATGCAGATGTTGCCCACATAGTCGGCGCGCTGCCCATTGACGAGGCAGTAGCCGTGGCGGTTGCCCAAATGGCGGTTGAGACCGTCGGCATAGCCTATCGGGATAGCAGCAATGACGCTATCGCGATCGACGAACGTATGGCGGCCGTAGCCGATACTCGTACCGGCAGGCACATGGCGAAGCTGGAGGATGGTGGTCTTCAGCGTCGAGACATTGTGGAGGATGTGGTTCGTGCGCGGATCGACACCATAGAGGCCAATGCCGAGACGGCACATGTCGAGCTGGCGGTCGCGGAAATGGTCGATGCCCGCGGAGTTGTCGATATGACGGATGATATGGTGGGGGAAGGCGGCCTGCAACTTGCGGCTGCCCACATCAAACTTCTCAAACTGCTGGCGGGAGAAATCGTCAAACTCGTCGGCATCGGAACCGACAAAGTGGCTGAAGACGCTACGCGGGATGACAGCCGTCTGGGCCTTGAGGCGGGCAATCAGCTCGTCCATGTCCTCCAGCGGATTGAATCCAAGACGACACATGCCCGTATCGAGCTTGATGTGGACGGGATAGCCCGTGATGCCCTCGCGGCGGGCGGCCTGGACAAGAGCGTCGAGGAGACGGAAGGAATAGACCTCGGGCTCCAGGTCGTAGTCGAACATCGTCTTGAAGGCGGTCATCTCGGGGTTCATCACCATGATGTTGCTCGTGATGCCATTGCGGCGCAGCGTCACGCCCTCGTCGGCCACGGCCACGGCCAGGTAATCGACGCGGTGGTCCTGGAGCGTCTTGGCCACCTCCACGGCACCTGCTCCATAGGCGTCGGCCTTGATCATGCAGACGAGTTTCGTGCCGGGTCGCATCATGGCGCGGTAGTGGTTGAGATTATCGACCAGCGCCTCGAGATTAACTTCCAAAGTGGTCTCGTGGACCTGGCGGACAAGCAGCTCGGTGAGGCGCTCGAAACCAAACTGGCGTGCGCCTTTGAGCAGGATCACCTCGTCGCTGAGCGTGCGGAAGGAGGGACTATGGATGAAGTCTTCGACGGTAGGGTGAAACTCCTTCTCGGCCAACTGGGAGAAGGCGGCATGGTGGGCGGAAATGGCCGTACCGATACCGATAAGGCGCTCCACGCCACGCTTGCTGACGAGGGTGGCCACCTGTGCGTAGAGGGTGTCTTCGTCCTCACCGCTCTGGAGAATGTCGCTGAGGATGAGCGTGCGCTTGCGACCCTTGTGGTCGGGGCGGCGACTCATGAAGTCGAGGGCAATGTCGAGGGAGTTGATGTCGGAGTTGTAGGAGTCGTTGATGAGCGTGCAGCCGTGGTTGCCTTCCTTCACCTCCAGGCGCATGGCAACTGGCTCAAGGTAGGCCATACGGTCGGCAAGCTGCTGGGGGGTGAGGGCGAGTCGCAGCGAGGCGATGGCTACGGAGAAGGAATTTTCGAGTGAGGCCTCATCGATGAAAGGCAGCGTATAGCTTCCCTCCACGGCTCCCTGCCAACGGTAACGGACAGTGGTGTGGGTAGGCAGTTTCTCCTCCTGCAGGACATAGAAGGCTGCGGCAGCATCTTGACGCGACCAGCCAAGGTGCTGGCCCTGATAGCCTGACTCTGCCACACAACGGGCCACGAGCGGGTCGTCCTGGGGATAGACCAGGGCCTCCGTGCCCTCGAAGAGGCGCAACTTCTCCTGACATTTAGCCTCCATCGAGGGGAAGTTTTCCTGATGGGCCTCACCGATCATGGTGAGCACGCCGAGCGTGGGACGGATGATGTTGTGGAGGACCTGCATCTCGCCTGGCTGGCTGATACCGGCCTCGAAGACGGCCACCTGGGTCTGGGCGTCAAGGAGCCAAAGGGAGAGGGGCACACCGACCTGCGAATTGTAGCTGCGGGGGGATCGCGTCACGACATGGTCCTTGGAGAGGGTCTGATAGAGCCACTCCTTGACCATGGTCTTGCCGTTGCTGCCCGTGATGCCTACCACGGGGATAGTGAAGCGCTGGCGATGGCGTGCGGCCAACTGCTGGAGGGCAGCAAGCGTGTCGCCAACGACCAGGAACGTGGCGTCGGCATAGTTTGCCTGCCAACGATCGGGAACCTCGGCGACAACGAAGCGACGTACGCCACGCTGATAGAGTTCGGCGATATAGTGTTGCCCGTCATTGCGCGCGGAGCGCAGGGCAAAGAACAAGGTCTCTTCCGGAAAACAGAGCGAGCGACTGTCGGTCAGCAGAAAACTAACATTTCCTTCACGCTCGCCATAGCATTGCGCCCCCATCATCGAGGCGACTTCCTCTACTGAATATCTCATCATCTTGCCTTTTTATTCTAAACAAGTCCTATTGACTGATCCTGCAGATGTGACTTAACTTCTGCAAAACAAGTGCATTGGCATGGCAAAGTTCCGCTTTTGCGATTTTTCACCATGTTATGATGCTGCAAAGGTAATTTTCTTTTTCCAAACAACCAAAAGTAGAAACGATTTTTCATTACCTTCACACAAGATAGGGAGCAACGGAAGCAATCGATTTGCACTACTTTCAAGAAGATAGGCGGCATCTCGGCAATAATAAAGAATGTTATTCTTTTTGTATTGCACTCGATTTGCACTATCTTTGCGTCATGAAAAGAAAGAATATGATTTGTGGCCGCTGGAGGAAGCCGTTGCTGCTCCTGTCGGCTTTCTACGCCCTGCTGCCTTGTCAGGCGCAAAATCCGAAATGGATGGAGGATTCGCTGGCGGCAGCGCGCGACGAACTGAGACAGCGTCCGGATAGTATCGACCTCAGACTGAAAAAGGCGGGATGGAACCTGCGGATGGGCGACTACGAATATGCCAAGGCGGAGTATGACGAGGTGCTACGCAAAGACCCGGGAAACCCTGCGGCCCTCTATTTCCGTGCCTTCACCAATACCAAACTCGGACGCTATAAGTTTGCCAGGCTCGACTATACGAACCTGCTGACTATCGTTCCTGGCCACTTCGAGGCGCTGCTGGGACTGGCCTTGCTCAACGACCTCGACAATCGTAAGACAGAGGCCATGGACCAGGCCAACATGCTCGTGGAACAGTTTCCGGATAGTGCGGTGGCCTATGCGGCAAGGGCGGGGATGGAACTGGAGCGCAAGCAGTATCTGCTGGCAGAATACGACTATACGCAGGCGCTCCTCCGCGACCCGACCAATGAGGAGTATATCCTCTCCCGCATCCATATCTACATCGTCGGGCAACGATGGACGGAGGCTCGACGAGATCTCGACCTGCTGGTGTCGTGGGGCGTGCCGCGCACGTCGCTCCAGGCCTACTACGAAGCGATCAGGGAGAAGAAACCGAGGAAATAGCTTCGCTCATAGAAGCACAGAGAAACAGCTTCGCTCATAGAAGCATAGAGAAAGTAGCTTCCCTCATAGAATCGTAGAGAAAATAGCCACACATAATATATATAAGGTAATATATTAATAATGAACGTGCTTCGTCTCTACCTCACAGGATCCGAAATCGATCATGGCATTGAAGAGGCGGGCCTTCTGAGCCGCCCGTAGGTCGGCCACAGAAAGGTCGGCCTGCTGCAGCACGCCTTGGTCTAAGAGCGCGGCACGCCTGGTGCCAGCCAGCAAGGGTTTGCGGGGCGTGACCCATTCGTGGCCATCGAAGAGGGCGAGGTTGGTGTAGGAGGTATCGGTGAGGAGTCCGTTCTTGACGATGATGATCTCGTCACACTCACCCTTTCGCGCTACAAGGGCGCTGAGCGACGTGCGGTCGCATCGCTTGAAGCTGTAGTCGATGGCGTCGTCCTCCACCACTTGCAAGCTACGGATAGTCCGCATGACGTAGGGGGCATACTCCACGGCTTCCACCCCCTGCGCACCATAGACCACGCGGGCCTTGAAGAGTGCCATCTCGGGCGTAGGCACCAAAAGACGCTCCAGGCTGGGCATGGCATCGGAGGCCAAGGAGGGGAAGAAATGGCGGATCGTCCGCTCCATCCTGGCCTGGTGATAGGGCAAGGCCTGCGCCCGTCCAAACTGAACCTTGATGGTCTCGACAAATCTCAGATCAGTCTCCTTGCCACACTCCGCAGCCTGGGACATAGAGCTCGGCCTCATCGCTCCAAGGGAAGATAGACCTTGCGGATGACTTCCTCATACTCCTTACGACAGACGCTTTGGGAGGTGACGCCGCCTCCAGCCTTGTAGCACATGCCGTGGGCGTCCTGCTCCAAGAAACGAATCATCACGCCCGTATTAAGGTTGCCACGGTCGTAGATGCCCATGATGCCCGTATAGTAGCCCCGGTCGTAGTGCTCTGCATCGCGGATGACCTCCACGGTCTTTGCCTTGGGAGCACCCGTGATGGATCCTGCTGGCAACTGGGCGTCGATGATCTCGCCCAAACGGCCAGGGTAGTCGGCAGGCAAGAGACCGCTGACCTCGCTACTGGTCTGAAGGATATCTCCCTTATTGGTATGAAGACGATCCACATAGCGATAGCGATCTACACGGACGTCGGACGACACACGGCTCAGATCTTCACTAATCAGTTCGACGACGGAGACGTGCTCGGCAGCCTCTTTCTCATCAGCCATGATGATTTGCTCGGCATTGGGCAAGGTGGCGTCGATGGTGCCCTTCATCGGATAGGAATAGATGCGACCCTCATTGATGCGGACAAAGGTCTCGGGAGAGAAGCAGACAAAGCCCTGGTCTCCATTCTTCAGCATCAGTTTATATTTTCCCTGGGTGTGGAGGAAGATCTCCTCCAGCGAGAGGTTGCAGCGCACGGCCACAGGACTGGTGAGATTGACGAGGTGGGTGTCGCCTGCTTTGATATGGCGCTCCACAACCTCGAAGCTCTTCTCGTAGTCCTCATATAGAGGGGCCTCCACATCCCACAGAATGGACGACGGGAGCGGCTGGCTCGCCATGGTGCCAGCATTGCTTACTCCCTCAAAATCGTAGAGACACGCTGCGGGATCGATCTCCGACAACTTGCGGATATAGGCTTCTGTGCCCTCATAGTTGATGACAAAGAGAAAGGGCTCGTTCTCCTTTGCCAGTTGGTTGAGTTGATTGATGATTTCTTGTTTCATGATCGGTTTTTGTTATTTCATCCTATATGCCTCATGCCCTCCCGATTCTTCTTTTGCCGAAGACAGGGGTGAGGGATGAGGACAGAGGAGGGATGGGGAAAGAGGTGAGAATGAGGAAAGAGGGTTGTACGCTTTCTCTTTATGCTATAGCGAGGAGCTCAATGTCGAAGACCAGCGTCGATCCTCCCGGGATGCCGGGCTGCGAATACTTGCCGTAGCCCAGTTCGGCGGGCACATAGATCTCCCATCGGTCGCCGACGTGCATGGCCTGCATGGCTACGATCCATCCCTCGATAAGGTCGGAGAGGCGGAAGGCAGGAGCCACGCCACCCCGACTGGAGTCAAACTTTCTCCCATTGATGGTGCGGCCCGTATAGTGGGCCGTGACGATACTCCTGCGCGTGGGTTGCGGCCCGTCAGCAGGACCCGAGGCCAATACCTTATAATAGACTCCCCTGGCGAGCGGCTTCACGCCCTCTTCCTGGGCCTTGGCAATCAGCCAGTCTTTATTCTCTAGTATATAGTTTTTCTTGGCCATAGGTGCTATGCTTTCTTTTCGATTTCCTTAGGAAGGACGAGGTTGAGGACGACGGCCAGCAGGAATACCACGGCCACGCAGTTTTCAGCAAAGACGGTCTGCACAATCTTCGGGAAAATGGCAAAGAGGCCCGTAGCCTGGGTGAAGCCGAGGCCAACGCTGAGCGAGAGACTGACGATGATCATATTGCGCTGGGAGAAGCCCGTCTTGGCCATCATGCCGAAACCGGCGAAGAGAATGCTGCCAAACATCATGATGGTGCAACCGCCGAGAACGGGCTGCGGGATGGTGGTGAGAACGGTGCCCACGACGGGAAACAAACCGCCAAGGATCATGATGAGGGCTCCCGTGGCGATGACGAAGCGGTTGACGACCTTGGATATAGCCGCCAGTCCGACGTTCTGGGAGAAGGAGGTGATGGGGGTGCAACCGAAAAGGCCAGCCAAGGTGCTGAGGAATCCATCACAGGCCACCGAACCACCCATCTCCTTTTGCTCCACTTCGCGGCCGAGGGCTCCAGAGCAAAGGGCCGAGGTGTCGCCGATGGTCTCTGTAGCCGAGACGAGGAAGACGCAGACGATGGCCAAAATGGCATCGAGATGGAACTCGGGCTTGAAGGGCATAAGGCGTGGAAGGGCCACCACTTCCACATGGCTCAGACCGCTAAAATCGACCACACCCATACAGACAGAGAGAATGTAGCCCACGGCCAGTCCTACCAGGACGGAGAGAACGGAGGAAGCCTCGGGCAAAGACCTGAGTGAGGAGGCAGGTGAGGAGCGTCACGGATCCTATGACCCAGTTGGTGGCGCTACCAAAGTCGGCTGCGCCCTGCCCTCCCGCGAAACTATTGGCTCCGATGGGGAGAAGGGAGAAACCGATGGCCGTCACAACCGTAGCTGCCACAACTTGGGGGATGAGCCGGGTCCAGTATTTGGGAAACAATCCAAGGCAGCCTTCCACCAGGCCGCCAACGATGACGGCTCCCATCAGCGTGCCCATACCCTGGGTAGTAGCGATAGCGATGGCCAAAGAGAGGAAGGTGAAACTGATACCCATCACGATAGGCAGGCGCGATCCGATACGCCACACGGGATAGAGCTGGACGAGAGTACCGATACCGGCTACGACCATACAGTTTTGGATAAGTGCGGCGCTCAGCTCGGCATTCACACCAGCCACATTGGCCAAGATGATGATCGGGGTGATATTGGCGACAAACATCGCCAGGACGTGCTGCAGTCCGAAGGGAACGGCCTGAAGTACGGGCACGCGGCCGTTGAGTTCATAAATAGAAGCCATATAGTATCAGATTGCTTGAAGGTTCGTGGACAACAGCGGCTTCTCCTCCTGACTGCGGAAATGGATGGTCTGTGTCTGCCAATCCATGCTCTCAATGATGGCGATGGACTCGACCTGGTAGCCCTCCTTGCGGAGCATAGCCCCACCCTTCTGCTGGCCTTTCTCGATGGCAATGCCTATGCCGGCTATCTCGCCTCCCGCCTGCTTCACCAAGTCGATGAGGGCATGGGCAGCCTCGCCGTCGGCCAGGAAATCGTCCACAATCAGCACCTTGTCGGTAGCGTGGAGATAGGGCTTGGAGATGAAGACATCGTTGAGCTTCTTATGGGTGAAGGAATAGGCGTGAGAGATGTATTTGTCATCGGTACTATTGGCCGTCTGACTCTTCTTCGCAAAGACCACGGGTACGTCGTAGAGGTCGCCCAGGAGCGTAGCAATGGCAATGCCGCTGGCCTCGATGGTCAGGACCTTGTTGACTTCCACCCCGCGGAACCTGCGCTTGAACTCGTAGGCTATTTGGCGCATGATGTCTATGTCTATCTGATGGTTCAGAAAACTATCGACCTTGAGGATATTGCCCTCTTTGATGACTCCCGTTGTGAGGATCTTTTCTTCTAAGAAATTCATATTTCGACAAAATTTGATATTCGATTTGGCATGGGCGGAGACAGGAGGTGGACAGGACGTGCGCCTATCCTGACGGATTCGCAAGGATGGCACTGAGGACTGCCGTAGGGAGGCAGGTTGCCCCACGCTCGTGTCTTCGATCAAAAACTGGGGGCAAAGATAATAAAAATATCTTTTATAGAACAATACTCTGTTAATAATTAC
>DLZV01000008.1:45019-143059 GCA_003447235.1 Prevotella sp. | reverse complement strand
AGCTTACATGCGAAAGTTGAGTTTTTCATATTCAACAGGAGCCCCAACTTGCAGCTTTGTCAATAAAAAGTCCTCCGCTATCAGCAAGAAAGTGTCGATAAGTCGTGGAAATCGGCCTAAAAAAGGCACATTTCCACGGCTTATCGAACTTTTTTTGTATCTTTGCAGAAGATAGGCTGCACCTCAGCAAAATATTCAAGCAAGCTTGATATTCTGCATTCGGTTTGCACTATCTTTGCACTATCGTTACATTCCAAGAAATAAAGAAAGGATACGATATGTTAATAGGAAGAGAATATGAAATAGCAACACTCCGCGGACTGATGACTTCTGATGAATCACAATTCGTGGCTGTTTACGGAAGGCGACGCGTCGGAAAGACCTTTCTCATCCGAGAGGTCTATAAGACCCATTTCGTTTTCCAGCATACCGGTACTTACGGAGCCACGCGCAGGCAGCAGCTAAGCGACTTCCGAGAGTCTCTTTATCTTGCAGGAATGGGAAAATGCGCAATGCCTAAGACATGGTCCGAGGCATTTGGACTGCTGTGGGCTTTCCTGAAAGCGTTTCCTGAAAACGAAGAGAAGAAAGTCATTTTCATCGACGAACTTCCATGGATGGACACGCCTAAATCCAACTTCGTACGTTCGCTCGACCATTTCTGGAACGCCTGGGCTTCGACGAGAAAAGACCTCATCCTGGTCATCTGCGGAAGTGCCACGTCGTGGATTATCGACAATGTGGTCATGAACTACGGCGGGCTTCACAACCGCCTTACCTGCAAGGTGCTGCTGCAACCATTCACCCTCAGAGAGTGTAAGCAGTATTGCGAAGCAAAGAGCCTGGGCTACAAGGACCGGCAGATCCTCGAAGCCTACATGGCTTTGGGAGGAATCCCATACTATTGGAGTTTCCTGAAAAAGGGAATGAGCGTGGCGCAGAATTTCGACCGCATATTCTTCCAGCCAGGCGGAGAACTCACACAAGAGTTTGACGCCCTCTATGCTTCTCTGTTCAAGAAACCACGCTGCCACATTGCCATCATCACCGCGCTTGCCAGGAAGAAGCAGGGGCTGCTCAGGGAAGAGCTGCTGAAAACGTCGAAACTCACAGACAATGCTGAATTTTCGAAAGCGCTGCAGGAACTGGAGCAATGCGGGTTCATCCGCAAGTTTACTGCCATCGGCAAGAAGACCAAGGAGGCGACATACCAGCTCATAGACAACTACACCCTGTTCTACTTCGATTTCATATCGGAGAACACCAATGGGGATGAGCATTTCTGGTCCTCCTCCGCAGGATCACCCATCCATTATAGCTGGGCAGGAAGAGCATTTGAGCGGGTCTGCATGCAGCACGTCAGCCAAATCAAGGCGGCCCTCGGCTTCTCAGCCGTTGTGAGCAGCGTCCACTCCTGGACGTACAAGGGAACGAAAGACCCTGACACCGGCAAGACGCTGACCAAGGGAGCACAGATCGATATGCTCATCGACAGAAACGACGACACTATCAATCTCTGTGAGATGAAATACACCAACGCTCCTTACGTCATAACAGAAGAAGAGGACAACCGCATCCGCAACCGCAGGGAGACTTTCATCAGGGAGACAGGTACTGAGAAAACGGTACTTCTCACCATGATCACCTCCTTTGGACTTGCGCCGGGCGGCTATTCTGACGACATTCAATGCCAGGTGACGATGGCAGACCTGTTCAGATAAAGCCGGCCTCGCAAAACATGGTGGAAGCTATGGGCTTGCTACACCGTTATTTTCTCTATTCTGAGTCGTAGGACGCCGCAGGGCACGTGGGCCGTGACCACGTCGCCTACTTTTCTGCCGAGGAGGGCTTCGGCGATGGGCGACTTGATGGAGATCTTTCCCTCCTTGACGTTGGCCTCGTGAGGATTGACGATGGTGTAGGCCATGGTGGTGTTGGTCGCCAGGTTGGTGATCTCCACCCGGCGCAGCAGGCCCACGGTGTCGTTGTCCAGCCGCGAGGTGTCCATCACCCTTGCGAAGCGCAGCGTCTTCTGCATGTAGCTGATACGGCTCAGCAGCCTCCCGTGCGCCCGTTTGGCCGCATGATACTCAAAGTTTTCGCTGAGGTCGCCCTTGGCGCGCGCCTCCTCCAGTTCGTTTCGTGCCTTGGGCAGTTCGACGCTGACCAGTTCGTTGAGCTCCTGGGTGAGCCGGTCGTAGCACTCTTGTGACAAGTATTCCATAGTTTGCGTTGTGATAGATTTGGGTCGGGAAAAGAAGCCGCCGCCCCTTGGTATTGAAGCCTAAGGAGCGGCGGCAGATGTTGGTTCTTCTATCTCCGAAGCGTTTCGGAGTCAGGACACCTTAGAGCTGGGGACCAGCAGCGACGAGCTTCTTGCCCGCCTCGTTGGAGGTGTACTTCGTGAAGTTCTTGATGAAGCGTGCGGCGAGATCCTTGGCCTTGACCTCCCACTCGGAAGCGTCGGCGTAGGTGTCGCGCGGATCGAGGATGGCCGGGTTGACGTTGGGCAGAGCCGTCGGCACCTCGAAGTTGAACATCGGGATCTTCTTCGTCTCAGCCTTGAGGATGCTGCCGTCGAGGATGGCGTCGATGATGCCGCGCGTATCAGGGATGGAGATACGCTTGCCGGTGCCGTTCCAACCCGTGTTGACCAGGTAAGCCTTGGCGCCAGAGACGTTCATCTTCTTCACCAGCTCCGCGGCATACTTCGTCGGGTGGAGCTCCAGGAAGGCCTGGCCGAAGCAGGCAGAGAACGTCGGGGTCGGCTCGGTGATGTCGCGCTCAGTACCAGCCAGCTTGGCGGTGAAGCCAGAGAGGAAGTAGTACTGCGTCTGCTCCGGAGTCAGGATAGAGACGGGAGGCAGCACGCCGAAGGCGTCGGCAGAGAGGAAGATGACCTGCTTGGCAGCGGGAGCGGAAGAACCCGGCTGGATGTTCTTGATATGATAGATCGGGTAGGAGACGCGGGTGTTCTCGGTCACGGACTTGTCGGCGAAGTCGATCTTGCCGTCCTTATCTACCGTGACGTTCTCCAGCAGGGCGTTGCGCTTGATGGCACCGTAGATGTCGGGCTCGTTCTCCTTGGAGAGGTTGATCACCTTGGCGTAGCAGCCACCCTCGAAGTTGAAGATGCCGTTGTCGTCCCATCCGTGCTCGTCGTCACCGATGAGGCGGCGCTTCGGGTCGGTGGAAAGGGTGGTCTTACCCGTGCCGGAGAGGCCGAAGAAGATGGCGGTGTTCTTGCCCTCCATGTCGCAGTTGGCAGAGCAGTGCATGGAAGCGATGCCCTGGAGCGGCAGGTAGTAGTTCATCATGGAGAACATACCCTTCTTCATCTCGCCACCATACCAGGTGTTGATGATCACCTGCTCGCGGCTGGTCACGTTGAAAGCGACGCAAGTCTCAGAGTGGAGACCCAGCTCCTTGTAGTTCTCTACCTTGGCCTTGGAAGCGTTGTAGATGACGAAGTTGGGCTCGAAGTTCTCCAGCTCCTCAGCGGTCGGACGGATGAACATGTTGGTGACGAAGTGGGCCTGCCATGCCACCTCGACGATGAAGCGGACGGCCATGCGGGTGTTCTTGTTGGCACCGCAGAAAGCATCGACGACGTAGAGGTTCTTGTTGCAGAGCTCCTTCACGGCCAGGTTCTTGACGGTCTTCCAGACCTCCTCGCTCATCGGGTGGTTGTCGTTCTTATACTCCTCGGAAGTCCACCAAACGGTGTCCTTGGAGTTCTCGTCCATGACGATGTACTTATCCTTGGGGGAACGGCCGGTGTAGATACCAGTCTTTACGTTTACAGCGCCGAGCTCAGTGTTCTGACCAACCTCGTAGCCCTCAAGGCCAGCCTTGGTCTCCTCTTCGAAGAGCTGCTCGTAAGAAGGATTGTGGGCGATCACGGTAGAGCCAGTGATGCCGTACTGAGTCAAAATGCTTTGATCAAACTTTGCCATTGCTTTGTGAATGTTATTTAATGATGATGAATAGTCTCTTTTTGCCTTAAATTGGTGCCACGGGAATTCCCGCAGCGGTGTTATACCTGTTTTGATTCGAATGCAAAATTACGCATTTTATTTTGCTTGGGAAAGGATGAACGTTAAAAAAAGTATCAATCTACGGCGAAGAACGGTTAAAGAATCGAAAAACGCCACTTTCGCTATGAAATTTGCTACCTCCACATATCAAACGGGCAGTCGAAATAAGCGCCTCTTGACCGACTTGTCACCCCGTCCTACAGCCACTTGTGGTCCTGATACCAGCGGATCGTTTCCTCCACGCCACGCCGCAGGTCGTACTGCGGCTGGAAGCCCAGTTCCCGGCGCGCGGGCTCGATGTCGCACTGCCAGTTGCGTTGCCGTAGAATATTGAACTTGTCCTTGTTGAGCGCTATCAGCTGGCCCGTGCGCCGACCATACCACTCGCCCGCGCCACAGACCAGGCGCAGCACCCAGATGGGGGCCGTGACGCGGATCCACCACGGGCGGCCCAGAGCCTCGTGGATGAGGTCGCTGAACGCGGCGCTCTGATACACAGCCCCGTCGGTGAGGAAGTAGGCGCGTCCGACGGTGCCGCGCGTGAGGGCGAGAAACACGGCCGCCACCACGTCCTTGACATAGACGAAGGTGATGTCCTGCTGCTGGAAGCCAACGGCGAAGTCGGTGTGGCCCTTGATGCTCTTCGCCATCATGAAGTAGTCGTGCTCCCGGGGACCATAGACGCCCGTGGGACGGAGGATGACGACGGGCAGTCCGCTCTCCAGCGCCGCCTGCTCGGCCTCCAGTTTGCTCCGCCCGTAGCAGGTGTTGGGGCGCGGCTGGTCGGCCTCGGTGATAGGCGTGTAGGGCTGGGTCTCGTGGATGGCGCCAAAGACGCTGAGGCTCGACAGGAAGACGATGCGCTCCACGGGCATCGACAGCGCCCGGACGGCCTGGAAGAGGTGGCGCGTGCCGTCGCGGTTGACACGGAAGAAGTCGGCGGGGTCCTGACACTTCGTGGCCCCGGCGGCATGGACGATATAGTCGAAGCGATGGGGACGGAGCTGGTCCATGAGCCGCGCGGGGTCCTGGAGGTCCAGCGTGAGGAGATGGACGCGGGCATCCTGGAGGTAGCGGAGCGAACTGGTGGGGCGCACCGCGGCCCAGGTCTCCAGCCCACGGCGCAGGGCTTCTTCGACGATAAAGGACCCGATGAAGCCCGAGGCTCCTGTGATTAATATCTTTTTCATCAAAATTTCACATAAAACGTTTGCAAAGATACAATTTTTTTTGTTACTTTGCCACCATCATATCAATACAGTTGCCAAAATGGGGACTAGGATGGTGGCAAAAGCAACAGAAGCACCGACCGTAGGCCCTCATAGGGCAGCTATTCAACAAAACAATCGACTATGGCAAAAGAAAAAAAAGGCGGTAAGCGCCTTAACAAAAAGCAGCTCGCCGAGGTGCTTATAGACTACTTCCAGTCGCGACCCGGAGAGACCATGAGCATGAAGCAGGTGTTCAAGAATCTGCGCCTGACCACCCACCCGATGAAGCTGCTGGCCCTCGACATCATGGAGGACATGGCATGGAACGACTTCCTTGCCAAGGACGGCGAGTATGCGTATCGGCTCAACACGAAGGGACAGGTGCAGGAGGGCACGTTCCAGCGCAAGGCCAACGGCAAGAACACCTTCCTGCCCGACGATGGCGGCACGCCGATCTTCGTCTCGGAGCGCAACTCCATGTCGGCACTCACGGGAGACCGCGTCCGCGTGCAGTTCCTCGCCCGTCGCCGCAACCATATCAAGGAGGCAATGGTGACGGAGATCCTCCATCGCAAGAAGGACACCTTCACCGGCAAGTTGCGCGTGGACCGCGACATCGCCTTCCTCGTCACACAGGAGGCGCTCTTCGTCCATGATATCCTCGTGCCGAAGAAGCGGCTCAAGGGTGGAAAGACGGGCGACCGCGCCGTGGTGCGTATCACGCAGTGGCCTGACGCAGAGCACAAGAATCTCGTCGGAGAGGTGGTGGACGTGCTTGGACCAGCGGGCGACAACGATGTGGAGATGAACGCCATCCTCGTGCAGTATGGACTCCCCTACCAGTATCCGAAGCGTGTCGAGCAGGCGGCGGAGAAGATACAGCCGGGCATCACGGCCGAGGAGATAGCGCGCCGCGAGGACTTCCGCGACACCTGGACCTGCACCATCGACCCTGCCGACGCCAAGGATTTCGACGACGCGCTGAGCATCAAGGCGCTGGAGGGCAACCGCTGGGAGGTGGGTGTGCACATCGCCGACGTGAGCCACTACGTGAAGGAGGGCGACATCATCGACAAGGAGGCGCAACGTCGCGCCACGAGCATCTATCTCGTCGATCGCACCATCCCGATGCTGCCCGAGCGACTGTGCAACTTCATCTGCTCGCTGAGACCCAACGAGGAAAAACTCTGCTACAGTTGTGTGTTCACCCTCGACGGCGAGGCCAACGTCCTCGACTACCGCATCGTCCACACCGTCATCCGTAGCGACCGACGCTACTGCTACGCCGAGGTGCAGCAGCTGCTGGAGGACAACGGCGTCGTGGACGGCACGGGAGAGCCTGCGCCCGCACCAGGCAAGGAGGGCTACAAGGGCGAGAACGCGCTGCAGCTCATCATGCTCGACGCGCTGGCAAAGCGCCTGCGACAGAAGCGCTTCCGCCATGGCAGCATCAACTTCGACACGGAGGAGCTCCATTTTGACATCGACGAGAAGGGAAAACCCACCCGCTGCTACTTCAAGCGGTCGAAGGACGCCAACAAACTGATCGAGGAGTTTATGCTCCTGGCCAACCGTACCGTGGCAGAGAGTGTGGCCTGTCCGGGCAAGGGCAAGAAGCCGAAGACGCTGCCCTATCGTATCCATGACGATCCGGATCCGCAGAAGCTCGAAAACCTGCGCGAGCTGACGGCGAAACTGGGATACAAGATGAAGAGCACGAGCACCAAGGGGGCGACGGCGCGCGCGCTCAACAAGCTCATGGAGGAGGTGGACGGACACCGCGAGGCAAAACTCGTGCAGACCATCGCCCTGCGATCGATGATGAAGGCGAAGTACTCCACCCACAACATCGGCCACTTCGGACTGGCCTTCGACTACTACACCCACTTCACGTCGCCCATACGCCGCTATCCCGACACCATGGTGCACCGACTCCTCACCCGCTATCAGGACGGAGGACGGTCGGCCAACAAAAACCACTATGAGGAACTGTGTGAGCACTGCTCGGACATGGAGCAGATAGCGCAGAACGCGGAGCGCGACAGTATCAAATATAAGATGGTGGAGTTTATGGGAGAATTTGTCGGCGAGGAGTTTGACGCCCATATCTCGGGCGTGCAGAGCTATGGCATCTACTGCGAGATCGACGAGAACCACTGTGAGGGCCTCGTGCCGATCCGAGACCTCGACGGCGACTACTACGACTTCGACGAGAAGAACTTCCAGCTCATAGGACGCCGCCACCACTCCTGCTACCAGCTGGGAGACCCTGTGCGTATCCGTGTGGCGCAGGCCAACCTGGAGCGTCGCCAGCTCGACTTCGTCTTGGCCGACAGCGCGCGCGAGGAGCGCAAACCGCAGCATGCCAAACCGCAGCATGCCAAGGGCGGCAAGGGAAAGCGCAGGAAGAGATAGAATCTCGAATAGATAGAATATAGGAAAAGACTGGACCGGGGTGTAGGGACTTGATCTCTACACCCTGGTTTCGATGCGGCACAGCGGTTCGTTGATGCCGCCCATTTCTTTTTTGTACCTTTCGTCGCCGCGGCACATGTCGAAATCGACGACGCCCTCTGTCATCCAGCGCTTGGCGGCCTCCAGGATGAGCAGGATGCCGGGCGAATAGCGGCCAAAGGAGGTGTCGATGGCCAGACGAGGCATGAGCAGGTGGTCGCGGTGGCGATAGACGATCATGAAGGAGGCGGGCTGGTGGTCGATCTCCAGCACATAGAGTTCGGCGCTCGGGAGTTGGCGAAGGCTCGCCGTGGCGCATCCGCTCTTCACCTCGTAGATCGCCTTGAGCGTGGTGGTGAGGTGGGTCAGCGCGTTGGCTTTCTGGGAGCGCCACATCATCTTGCGACGGAAATAGAAGCGCCACAGGTGGCGCAGCGTGTGGGCTGGTGCCTGGTGGGCATGGTCGAAGACTTTCAGCTCCATGGTCTTACCGTCGGTGGTGAGGTGGTTGTAGGCCTTGCGGATGTTCTTGTAGATGTTCTTAGGAAGCGAGGCGACATAGGCTTCGTGGGAGGCAAACTGCGACAAGGGGACGTGGAAGCTGGTGCGCTCGATGGGATCGGGCGCCAGCGTCCGCATGATCCGGGCCAGTGCGGTACAGCAAGGCACGTCGGCGAGGCTGAGTGTCATCCCCTGGCAGGAGGATCGCAGGTGGGCGGCTATTGCCTCCATCACCTCCTCGTGGCCCTCGTAGGGGTAGGGGCAGACCATATTGAGCACGCCGCCGACTCGGCAGGAGGGAATGCGGGCCTTCTTGGAGGACCGCGTGACGGCCATAGGGAGGATGGCAAAGGGACGGCCTCCGACACGGACGAGGTCGTAGCGCATGGCCGTGGTCAGCGCGCCGAGACCGCGGAGAGTGTGGTGGTACAGAAACTCGTTCCACTCGTAGGTCTGGTAGTAGGTGTAGTGGATGTAGCCCAGGGACAGGCGTTCTGCCTGCTGGTCCAGCGACCGCCAGGAGTCCTCGATGTCGTGGAGGTTATTGTATTGATGGAAGGTAATATTGTCTGCCATGGCTGCAAAGGTACGACATAATTTTTGTGTCCGCAATTTTTTGCTCAGGAAACAAGGATACCGGGCGGCTGCTGGCAGCTGAGTGCTTATCAAGCTGGATACTTCTCAAGCTGGGTGCTGACCAAGACAAAAGGCGCTCTCCCCATCCAGGGAGAACGCCTTTCGTCATGATAGGTCGTGGTGAACGCCTACCTTACTGGTAGAGTCTCACCTCGGAGAGTACGGGATAGTTGTAGTCGTCGCCGTAGTCGAGACCGTAGCTGCAGTCGCCCAGGCGCACCTTGGCGTAGCGACACTGGATGGGCTCATAGAGCACGAAGGGGAAGGTCGTGCTGGCGGTGTTGGGGATGTAGGCCACGTCGTTGTAACCGTCGGTGATGGTGGTCCAGTTGGTACCATCGAGGCTGGTGAGGATCTCGACGGAAGCCGGGCAGTAGCCTTTCTCGTAGCCCCACTGGAAGGCGAAGGCCGAGACGGGCTTCTCTGCACCCAGATCGACGATGAGCTCATATTTGCCCGGGGTCTCGTTGACGTAGTAGGTTTCCTTGTTGCCATCGTTGAGTTCGGCGATGGTCGCTCCGCCCACCGTCACGGTGTAGGAGGACGGGTCGATCTTGGTCAGCGCCTTGAGGTCTTTGCTCGACTGGCTCTTCACGCGGCTCTGCGTCTCCTCATAGTTGACGGCGACATAATAGACCTGGTGGTCGGCGCCTGCTACGGCCTCGCCCTGGATGGTGCTGATGGCAATCGGGGCCACGCCCGAGGCTTCCACCTCGTCGAGGTGGGTGAGGGCGACGCGGACGGGAGCTGACGACACCATGCTGCCCGCAGGGATAGTGACGCTCGGCGTGACGACCGAGGTGAACTTGGCAGGCAGGGCCGTGGCATCGTCGGCAAAGCCGGCAGCCAAGGAGTCAACCTGGGCCACGCCGACCGTCACGTCCTGGGCCACGGGCTTGGTGAGGCGCACGTAGAAGCTCACCGTGTCGGCCTGGGCCTGAACGCCGTAGGGCGTGCGCAGCACCTTGGTGGTGTGCTGGTTGCCCGGCATGGCAGTCTCATTGATATAGACCTTCGCCTCGTAGGTCTCGGGGGTAGCGGGGTAGAGCAGGTCTCCCACTTCCGGCTCGCTCTGGCAGGCGGCCAGGGCGAGAGGTATGGCGAATAATAAGCAATACTTCGTTTTCATAATCTATCTTTATTTACTATTTGCCGTCGATTCTCACATCCTGGATCCACTCGGGCACTGCCTGGCCGTTGGTCTCGGCATTGTTGCCGTTGCCAGAGGCGTCGCGGAAGGAGTAGCCCTCGCCCTCGTTCATCTTGTAGTAGGTGATGAGGCCCGGCGTGGTCGGGTCGCAAGCGTACATGTTGTTGGCAATCTCGGCCTGTGAGCGGGCTCTCTGCCAGAAGCGCACCTCGCTATACATGGCGTTGCCGAGCCAGTAGGTAGAGGGGCTGCAGATATTGATGCTGTTCACGTTGGTCGTCTTGCCAGGCAGGTCCATCGAGTTGTCGAGCTGGCCGTTGACGTACAGGTAGAGCTTCGTGCCCGTGCAGACGAACGCGAGGTGATACCACGTGTGCTCGTTGAAGAGGGCCAGGGAGTTCATCTGCGTGCCCTGCGTCTTGATCTGCAGACGGTTGCCCTCGATGGGGGCATCGCCGAAGCGGATATAGATCTCGTCGGGACCCGCACCGAAGATGGCCTGGTTGTTGCCACGGCCCACTTCTGTGTAGAGGATGTGCTTATTGATGTTCATCTCCACCGTCCACTCCGTGAGCGGATAGTTCTTCACGAGGTTCTGGCTGACGTAGTGGCTCTGGTCGAGCACCACGACAGGCTGGATGACGACCTGGTCGAGAATATAGACGATCTTGCTGCCCGAGGGGAGCACCGAGGCGTTGCCGCTGGTGTTCTCCAGGCGGAAGCCGATGGCATATTTCTTGCCCGAGGCCTTCAGTGCCTCGCTATAGGGCGGCACGGTCAGCGTGATGGGCGTTGATACGGAGGCGCCGGCCTCGATGGTGGTCTCTTCGGAGGAGAGCGAGAACGACTCCTGCGGCAGCGACACATACGGCGTCTCGTTGAGACGGTTGTACTCATTGACCACGGCGGTGTCATAGACCAGGCGGTAGCGGCTCTCGACGTTGGCCACGTCGCTCAGACGCACGTTGACCGTGGTCGTAGCCACTTCCGCACCTACCGTGAGTTTCAACGAACTATTGGCGTTGGTGTTGGTTTGCAGGATATAGGCCTGGTTCGACAGGGTGTCGTACTCGGCGTCGTTGCAGCCCGTGAGCAGCAGGGCGCCCAGGGCCATTCCTGCGAGTATGGATTTGCTGTTGATACGCATTGTTTTGAACTTTTGTTAGAGGAATGATACTACTTGACAGCCGGATTCATGATCTGGATGGCCTTGCGCAGGGCAGGGTAGGACGGCTGCTTGCCGGCATTGTACTCGTACTCCATGTGGTAGGTGCCGACACCACCCTTGGGCGAGAGCATACCGTCGATCAGAGGCATCCAGCGGGCCATGCCCTCCAGGCTCATCATGTCGTTGCCATTGCGGTCGATGAAGGGCACGCCACCAGCGGGGGCATAGTTCTCGAAGTTCTCCGTGACGATGTAGCGCTTGGCCACCTCACGCGGAGTGAGCACGCCGTCGAAGTTGCGGATCGTGCCGCTCAGGCGTGCGTCGAGGTTGGCGTCGCCCGAGCAGGCGTAGGCCTGGACGATGAAGTAGTTGAAGTAATCGCCCAGCTCGGGGTTGATGCTCTGCGGCTCGCCGTCGATGACGAGCAGCTTCTGCGTGCCCGACTTACGGCCGATGCGCTTGCCCAGCTCCTCGATGAACACCTTCTCGGCCTCGGGACGGCCGGAGATATTGCCCGGAGAACCGTAGTGGGGCTCGTAGTCGTAGTCGAAGCCGTCGTAGCCATACTTGTCGATGGTGTCGCAGATGGCGTTGGCGTAGCGGCGGATGCCCTGCTCGCCCTCACCCCAGTACTCGATGGGGTCGATGCCCTCCGGGGTGAGCTGGTCGCCCACGTTGGCCACGATGAAGCAGATCAGCGCACGCGTGCCCTTCTTCTGCTGCACATAGGCCAGGTCGGCCTTGCGAACGTCGTTGAGCGAGTGCCAGTTGCCCCAGATGGAGACGAAATCGACACTGTCGGGGAGGCCGCGGAGGGAGTTCTCGAGCGATGCGCCCGCACCTACCCAGTTGCCAAACCAGCCGAAGGCCACGGGGTGGTCGGTCTGCTTGTATGCCCGCAGCTGCTCGTAGTATTGCTCGGAGCGGTCGGGATCGGTCAGGTTGGCTGGGTCTTTGATCTCGGCGTCGGTGTCGCAGGCGGTGATGAATACCGAAATGCCTACGGCCACCAACAGTATTTTGAACAAATCTTTCATTGCTTATAGTCTTTTATGAATGATGTATGCTACTTCTGCCACCACATCTTGGTAGCGTAGGTGTCAGGACCGCCGAGCAGCTGCACGGCTTTCTGATAGTTGTCGGGATTGTTGACCGGCTCCATGTAGTCGAACGGAAGACGGTTGGGCACGGTGAGGTCGTAGGCCGTGGATTGTGCCGAGGGGAAGACCTTCGGGTAGCCCGTACGGCGGATCTCGCTCCAGGCCTCTTGGCCGTCGGGGAAGAGGGCAATCCACTTCTGGACCATCAGGCGCTCCATCTTCTCGGAGGCGGAGGCGTTGTCGTCCCACTTCACGGTGATGGAGGACATCTTGGCGTGGGCCTGGCCATAGCCGTCGGCAGCATCGACATAGTCGGCGGGAGTGGCGGTGCTGTTGGCAATGTAGTCGGCGGCGCCACTGGCACCCCACTGCTCGAAGGAGAGCGTGATGCCCTCGTTGTAGAGCGCCTCTGCCGTGCCGTCCATGTTCCAGCCAGCCAGCGCGCCCTCAGCGCGACAGAACGCCATCTCGGCAGCCGTCATCCAGATGCCACGGGTGTCCTGAGTCACCTTGGCAGCGGAATAGATGGCATCGGCCACAGACTTGTTGCCGATCTTCGCTCCAGCGCGGCAACCGATGATGGCGCGGTCGCCCGGGGTGGCGGGGGTGCTGAAGTACTGCGTCAGGCGCGGATCGTTGTAGCCCGTCATGTAGCTCTCGATGTCGGCGCAGGCACGGCTGTCACCCCACTCCACAGAGGTCTTGTACAGACCGTTGGGAACGTAGAGAATCGTGGCGTTGTCGGCATTGGACGTGATGACGCCGTCGGCCACAGCCTGCTCGGCCACGGTGCGGGCATACTCGGGCTCTGCCAGGCGCATGCGGATGGCCATGCGGAGCTTCAGGGAGTTGGCATACTTCACCCACTTCGTGAAGTCGCCGTCATAGACCTTGTCGGAGTTGGTGAACTGCGTGAGTGTGCCGCCGCCAGCCTGGATCATCGGGGTGATGATGCCGAGGGCCTTGTCGAGGTCGGCCACCAGCGTGTGGTACACCTTCTGCTGTGAGGAGTAGGCGTTGGGCTCCTCCTCGGCGCCGATGGGCAGCGGACCGTACATATCCGTCAGGCGGAGGAACGACTGCGCGCGGAGGATCAGGGCCCAGGCGTAGCTGAGGCTCTCCGTGCCCGTGAGGCGTACGATCTCATTGAAGGCCGACACCGTCTTGGGCATGCTGTCGGCAAACGGGTAGCGCACCCAGCCCACAGGGGCGTTCATGCGGACGAAGTTGTTGCCCGCGAAGCCGTTGTTGGCATAGGTGAAGTAGCGGCCCAGGTAGTTGCCGATGAGGTCCTGGTTCATCTGGTAGGTGTTCTCCTGCTCGGGAAACGCCTCGTTTTGCATCTGCACAAGGAACGAGCCGGTGCTGTAGTTGTCGCGACCAAGCTCCTCGGACGAAGTCTTGTCGCCCGGGCGGTTGGCCTCCTCGAAGTCTGCCGTGCAACCCGTGATGAGCAGGGCTGAGGCCGCGATGAGGGAGAGGCCGGTGACCTTGAATATCTTTGCTTTCATATTCTTCCTTATTTATATATGTATGATTAGAATTTCAGCTTAATGTTGAATCCGAGCGTGCGCAGGCTGGGCTGCATGAAGTAGTCGAAGCCCTGGTAGAACGTGCCCGTGGAACCAGTGGTCTCGGGATCGAACGGTGCCTTGCAGTAGATCATGAAGAGGTTGTTGGCCGTCAGACCCACCGTGAGGTCCATGCCGCCGAGCCACTTGCGCGGTAAGTTGTAGCTGATATGAGCCTCCTGCAGACGGACGTTGGTGCCGCTGTAGATATACTCGGACCAGATCGGGTTGTCGCCGCCTACCACGCTGTAGTAGCTCTCGGCCGACACCATGCCCGTGTTGACGGCGATGCCACCTGCCTCGCGTGCATCGGCCGTGGCCTGGGAGACACCATAGTAGTCGAGCAGGGCCTGAGTCTGGCTCAGCACGATGCCGCCTAAGCGAGCCGTGACGAGGAAGCCCAGGTTGAGGCCCTTCCAGGTGAAGTCGTTGCTGAAGCCGATGTTGCCCTTCGGCAGCACGGAGCCGCAATACTTCGGGTTGGAGAGCGTCTGGCGCATCACGTTGCCGCTGGCGTCGAGTGCGATGTTGCCCTCGTTGTCGCGTGCGAAGTCGGTGTAGGTATAGACGTCGCCCATCGTGCCGCCCTTTTTGAGGATGACGTTGGCGCCGTTGAGGCCGGCCTGACTGATCACCTCGTTCGGGTCTTCAAGTAGGTCGATGATCTTGTTGCGGTTCATGCTGTAGGTGAGCGAGCTGTTCCAGGTGAAGTCGCCCCACGTCTTGTTGTAGCCGAGAGAGAGCTCAAGACCGCGGTTGCGCACGTTACCCGTCTGCACGTACTCGTTGCTGTAGCCCTCGCCGACCGTGATCGGACGGAGGAAGGTCTGCTTGCGCGTGTTGGACTGGTAGAACGTGACGTCGAGAGTGAGGGCGTTGTCGAAGAAGCGGGCCGTCAGACCAGCCTCCCAAGAGTTGGTGCGCTCAGGATAGAACGTCTCGGGGAACTTGTAGGTGACGGTGGAGTAACTCTGAGAAGCCGGGTTGTACACGTAGCGCCAGCGGGAGGCGATGTTGGGGCTGATGGCAGAACCCACAGAGGCCCAAGAGCCACGCACCTTCATGTAGCTGATAAACTCCGGCAGCTGCACCATCTGGGAGATGATGGCTGACATACCTACCGAGGGATAGAAGAACGACTCGTGCTTCGTGCCGGCGAGGGCGGAATCCCAGTCGTTGCGGCCCGTGAGGGTGAGGAAGAGCATGCTCTTCCAGCCCAGCTCGGCATTGGCGAAGAGGGAGTTGATGTAGTGCTTGTTGAAGCCAAAGATGGGGCGGTTGTCGTTGGTGGCAGCCGCATAGTCGATGGCGTTGGGGGTGAAGAGGTTGGACGGAGCCCTGAGGCCGCCCTGGTAGCCCTCGTCCTCATACTGCGTGCGCTGGAACGAACCACCGATGTTGGCGCCGATGGAGAAATCGCCCAGCGTCTTGTTGATGTTGGCCATCAAGTCGCCGTAGAGTGCCTGGTCGGCCACGTTCTCATACTTGTAGAAACCGTACGGGCTGTGGGCGAAGAGGTTGATGGTGGAGGCGTAGCGCTGGTCCTCAAACTTCGTGTTGGTGCGGTCGAAGCGCAGGCGTCCCGTCACGTCGAGCCAGGGGGTGATCTGATACTTCAGGCTGGCGTTGGTCATGTAGCGGTGCTTGTGGGTGATGCGGTTCATGCGCTTGGCCACCCAGTAGGGGTTCTGCATATAGAGCGCGTTGCCGAAATTCCAGTTCTGCACGTAGATGCCGCGGGAGGCGTCCCAGACCTCGAAGGTGCGGATCGCATCGAAGCTCTCGCCACGCGGGAAGAGGTAGAGCGGCACGAGCGGGTTGAAGTACTGGCCCTGGGCCATGAGGTTGCGGTCGTTCTGGTTGATGTAGCTGAGGCTGAAGTCGAGCGTCAGTTTGTCGTCCAGGAACTTCGTCGTGTTGCGCACCGTGAAGTTGTAGCGGTTGTACTTGTTGTCGGGGATGATACCGCGTGCGTTGGTCGTACCTACGGAGAGGTAGGTCTGGTTGCGGTCGTTGCCGACGGTCAGCGCGACGTTGTTCTGGATGTTCGTGCCCGTGTTGAAGAAGTCCTCGGGTTCGAAGCCACCATAGGGCGAACCGCCCTTCTCGCCCCAGGAGCGTACCTCGCCGGGACGGTTGGCGTAGCTGTTCTGGAACTCAGGCATCTTGAACGGGCTGAGGAACTGGCTACTGTTGGAGATCGTCACCTGCACGCGGCCCTTGCTGCCCTTCTTGGTGGTGATCATGATGACACCCTGGGCGGCAGCGGAACCATAGAGGGCGGCAGCGGCAGGACCGCTGAGCACGCTGATGGACTCGATGTCCTCAGAGTTGATGTCGGCAATGCCCTCACTACCCGGCTGGTTGGAGAGGATGCTTCCCGTCTCGCCGTTGTTGCGGTTGTTGATGGGCACACCATCGACGACGTAGAGGGCTTGGTTGCTCTGGTTGATGGACTTAGGACCACGCATCACCACACGGGTCGCACCGCCCACACCTGCCGATGAGGCATTGATGTTGACACCCGCCACCTTGCCGGCCAGCGAGTTCATGAAGTTGGCACTCTTCACCGTGGTCAGCTGCTCGCTGTTCACCTGCTGCACATTGTACGACAGGGCTTTCTCCGAACGGCGGATGCCCAAGGCTGTCACCACGACTTCGGCCAGCTGGCGCTCGTCGGGCTTCAGCGAGATGGTAAGGTTCTCTCCCGTGGCGGGCACTTCTGCCGTCGTGTAGCCAAGGTAGCTCACGGAGAGGATGCTCCCGTTGGGTACTTTCAACTCGAAGCGGCCGTCGATGTCGGTTACTGTGACAAGGTTTGTGCCTTTGACCGTCACGGTGGCACCGATGACGGGCTCGCCGTTCTCGTCAAGCACCGTTCCGCCAACGGTCTTGCCGTCGTCCTGCGCCACCGTGGCAGCAGCCTTGGCCGTAGGGGGCGTGGCCGCGCTGATAGGTAGCGGTGCTAAGCATATCGCTGAGACGATGATGCCTTTCAACATGTTGGATTGGAGTTTGTCCATAAAATCACTATATTTAAATTGTATTGAGTTTTTTTGAATATATAATAGTTCGACCGTTATTTGATAGCTACAATCTGAGGGCAAAAATACTAAAATTTCCGCAAATAGCGTATAATGTAGTAGAAAATCTTTTGCTTAAGTGTAAAAAACACCAAAAAATAGACACGCTTCAGACTTGAGGGGGAGTTGTGTGCGCAGACAGATGGGTCTTTCCTTGTATGAGGTGTTGTGGTCTGTAGGGTGGAAAAAGCTGCCCTGTAGTTTGCGGGTATGAATATAAATCCTTATTTTTGCAACCTAAAATCTATGTCCTGGATAGTTGATGAGGTTCCGCCGCCAGGTGGGCCTCTCTGAACCGTCGTGCAGGATGTGCGAGCAGTAGTCCATGGGTCTTCGCCGCACCAAGCCAACTTGATAATACGAGATATTGATGAAGCCATTCTATACCCATCGAGAGGAGTTGTGGAACAGCTGGAGCCATGCTGCGGGCATATTGCTGGGCATGGCCTTCGGCATGGTCTTTCTGTACTGGTGCTTCCGTGTCAAGGACGGTTGGGCCACGTTTGGCGTGTCGCTCTATCTGCTGGGAATGGTGGGCAGCTATGTCGCCTCGACCAGCTACCACGCCTTGCGTCCTACCAGTCCGTGGAAGGAGCGGCTGCGCAAGTGGGACCATGCCGCCATCTATTGGCATATCGCGGGCAGCTATTCCCCCATCACGCTGGTGGCGCTCCGTGGCGAAGGGCCGTGGGGGTGGCTGCTCTTTGCCTTCGTATGGACGTGTACCATCGGTGGCACGATCAGTTCGCTACGCAAGTTGAAGCCTCATAGCAATATCGAGACGCTCACCTATGTGGGCATGGGACTGAGCGTGCTCGTGGCCTTCAAGCCTCTTCTCCATGCCGTCGAGGTCTCGTCGGTGGCGTGGATCATTGCCGAGGGTGTGATGTTTGTCACGGGTGCGGTCTTCTATTCCCTCCACCGCCGCCGCTATTCCCACACCGTTTTCCATTTCTTCGTCCTTGCGGGAAGTCTCTGCCATATCGTGGCCGTCTGGGGCATCCTGCAGCAGTATCTCTAAGCAGGCCGGGGCTGGAATACCTACTGGTTGTCTATCATCCAAGCAAAGGTAGTTACGGCTTCTACGTCAGATCCATTCTTTGATAGCAGTCGAGGACCTGTCGTGCCACGTCGCCATTCTCGAAACGGCGGATATACTCCTGCGCTTTGGGCACGAGGTGGTCGCGCTGGGCGATGGCCTTGAGGATAGCTTCGCGTAGGCCCTCGCTGTCGTCGGGATCCACATAGAAGCTGTCGGGGCCTCCCGCCTCCTCCAGGCAGGACCCTGTGGCTGCCACGACGGGCAGGCCGCTCTGGATGGCCTCGATGACGGGGATGCCGAAGCCCTCGTAGCGCGACGGATAGACAAAGGCCTCGGCCATTTGATAGATGGCGGGCAGGACGCTATTGGGCACGCCTTGTAGGAAGCGCACGCGCTGGTCCAGCTGATGGCGACGGATGTAGCGCTTCACCTTCTCGGCATATTTTGTTTGGCGGCCGACGATGATCAATGACAGGTCGGCAGGCAACTTCTCCAGCGCCTTCACGGCCAGGAGGACGTTCTTGCGCTCCTCCACCGTGCCGACGTTGAGGATGTAGCGTGGCGGAAGGTCATATTCGGCATGGATCTTCTGCAGTTCGTCCTCCGACCGGAGGAGACGGTAGCGGGTGTCGCAACTCTGATAGACCAGGTCGATGCGGTCGCGGGGGAAGCCACCCAGCTCGATGATGTCCTGGCGGGTGCGTTCGCTGATGGCGATGATGCGGTCGGCCTCGCGGAGCGTCTGGTAGAACTTGCGCTTGTAGATCCAGGCGTCGATGGCGTGGTAGTATTCGGGGTGGCGCATGAAGATGAGGTCGTGGATGGTGACGATGCCCGGTATACCGGCCTTGCGAAGTCCGACGGGCAGTTCGCCGCTCAGTCCGTGGTAGAGGGAGACCCCGTCTCGCCGCAGGTCCTCGACCATGCCGTGACTTCGCCACAGACTCTTGCCCATGCCGTGTTTCCGGTCCGAATAGACGAAGCGCACGCCTTCGCGCAGGCGCACCTGCTCCCGCCACTCCTTGCGTCCCTCGTCGGGGGCATAGAGCAGCAGTTCGTCGTCGCCCTCCAGGGCTGCCAGCGAGTTGATCAGCGTGCGGCCGTAGCTGCCCAGCCCGGTCCCATTGCTCACGATGCGCTTCGCGTCATATCCTATTCTCATCTTCTTTTTCTGTTTTCTTCTGTAGGGTAATGTAGGCTCAAGGGAATTAGGAAGTCCGCAGCTGGTCGTTCACCATCCGGAACATATACTCGTAGATGATGGCCTTCAACTCCTGCAGCATCTTGCCTTCCACGGCCACCTTGCCCTGCAGGTTGTGGCGCATCAGACGGTCGCTGAGGGCGTAGACGCCCCGCACGCGCTGGCCATCAAACTGGAGGACGTAGCCGTATTTGGCATATTGGTAGATGCCATCGACATAGTTGACGGCATAGGTATCCTGGGCGGGGGTGTGGAGGAGGTCGCAGCCGAAGCTCAGATAGCGCTTGTCGTAGCCCAGTTGGCCGAGGATGGTGGGCAGGATGTCGATCTGCTGGGCCACGGTGGCGGAGCGCATGCCGGGCCGTATCTCACCCGACGGGTCGTAGATGATAATGGGCGCCGAGAAACCACCGATGGCCGACTGGTACTCGGGGTGGTCCGTCTGGTTGGTATGGTCGGAGGTGAGGACGAAGATCGTGTTCTTGAACCACGGCTGCTTCGAGGCAGAGGCGAAGAAGCGGCCGATGGCACGGTCGGTGTAGCGGATGCACTTGTGGATGGGGAGTCCCTCCTCCTTATAGACCGTCTTGTACTCCTTGGGAATGACGAAGGGGTGGTGGCTTGAGACGGTGAAGATGGCGGTCATGAAGGGCTGCTTCATCTCTCCCATCTTCGTGCAATAGTACTGCATGAAGGGTTCGTCCCAGATACCCCAGTTGCCATCGAAGTCCTTGTCGCCTCCGAAGCGCGGGTCGGCGGCATAGTCCTGGCGGCCATAGTAGTTTTTGAAGCCGATCTTCTTGGCAAAGGCCAGGAAGCCCATTGATCCGCGGTTGGCTCCGTGGAAGAAGGCCGTGTCGTAGCCCCAGCGCGCCAGGAGGCCAGGAAGGCCCGTGTAGGTGTTCATCGAGGCGGGCGTGAGGATGAAGGGTTCCACAAACATCGGGATGCTGCACAGGACCGAGGGCATTCCGTCGATGCTCTTATGGCCGTTGGCAAAGGAATACTCGAAGACGCAACTCTTGGCGATCAACTGATCCACGTTGGGCGTATAGCCCTTGTAGCGTCCTCCCTCCAGGTCTTTGTTGAAAGCCCCGATATACTCGCGGCCGAAACTCTCGACGATCAGGATGACCACGTTCTTGCGGTGGGGTTGTGCCTTCGTGGCGGGATGGATGGGGTCGAAGACCTTTGCGGCCTCTTCGACGGATGCGTAATAGTCGGGGATGGAGAAGACGTTCTTGCCGATGGTGCGCAGCAGGGCAAAGGGAGTGTTCAACACCAGCGCTGCCTCCTTGGGCCGCTCCACCCATTGGTCGGCGTTGCTGACCGTGATGGGGCGCACACCCGACTGCAGGCCGCCCCTGATACCAGCCACACTGCCCACGGCAGCCAGGGCCAGGGCCACGAAGTTGACTCCTGCGAAGCGCAGCCGTTGGCGGCCCGTGAGAAAGTCGCGGTAGTCCGTGCGCGGGGAGACGTAGAGGAAGTAGAGGGCGAAGAAGGCTGCCACGCCCAGCAGCACGAGCACCCAGTGGTCGAGGATGGCGGAGAGGAAGATGCCTCCGAGGTTGTTCTCATTGTCAAACTCGCGGAAGACGCTGGTCGTCGTGCGTCGCATCGTGAACGGGTAATAGACCGAGTCGGCCAGGTTGATGGCAAAGGCCAGTCCGTTGACCACCACAAAGATCCAGCGCTGCACCTTGTGCCACAGGTGTGCTTCCTTCAGCCACAGGGGGAAGAGCATCAGCACGAGCCACAAGGCGTTGATGTAGAAGATGGCCGAGGTGTCAAAAAGGAGGCCGCCCCGGAAGATGCGTGCCAGGTTGCCGTCGGCCAGCGTGTCGGCAAAGAGCGTGCGGTTTTCCACGAGGAAGGCCACACGGGCCAGGATGAAAAACAAATAGGCTACCAGCAGGTCGAGGACTACCGCCACCGCCGGCCCGAAATCACTCTTGAGTATCTTTCTCATCGTTATCAATACTTGATGGTTGCTATCGCCTGTGTCCTATCACCAATTGGCCCTATATCCTATATAATATAATAAGGTCATGCTGTCAATAGGATCGAGCGTGTTATATCTCCTGCATGTCGTGCAGTTTCTTGTAATAGCCGTCCAGTGCTATCAGTTCGTCGTGGGTGCCTCGCTCCACGATGCGCCCCTCGTGGAGCACGCAGATCTCGTCGGCATTCTTGATGGTCGAGAGGCGGTGGGCCACGGCGATGGTCGTGCGTGCCTTCATCAGTCGGAAGAGGGCGTCCTGCACCAGTCGCTCGCTCTCGGTGTCGAGGGCAGAGGTGGCCTCGTCGAGGATGAGCACGGGCGGGTTCTTCAGAATGGCGCGGGCGATGGAGATGCGCTGACGCTGTCCGCCCGAAAGTCTGCCGCCTCGGTCGCCGATGTTGGTGTCGTAGCCGTGGTCGCTCTGCATGATGAAGTCGTGGGCATTGGCGATCTTTGCCGCGTGGATGATCTCTTCCTCCGTGGCTCCCTCCACGCCAAAGGAGATGTTGTTGCGGAAGGTGTCGTTGAAGAGGATGGCCTCTTGGTTGACGTTGCCGATGAGCTGGCGCAGGTCGTGGATGCCCAGGTCCTTGACGTTGATGCCATCGATGAGCACCTCGCCCTCCTGCACGTCGTAGTAGCGGGGAATGAGGTCGAGGAGCGTAGATTTGCCGCTGCCGCTCTGGCCGACCAGGGCGATGGTCTTGCCCTTGGGAATCACGAGGTTGATGTCGCGCAGGACGTAGTGCAGTTCCGGCGCGCCGCCCTGCTTGCCGTGGTCGTTGTAAGCGAAACTGACATGGCGGAACTCTATCTCGTGCTCGAAACTGCTGATATGCTCGGGCTGGGCCTTCTCCTGTATCTCCACCTCCGCCTTGAGGATCTTGTCGACGCGTTCCATCGAGGCAAGACCTTTGGGGATGTTGTAGCTGGCCTTGGAGAAGTCCTTCAGGGGGTTGATGATGCTATAGAGGATGACGAGGTAGTAGATGAAGGTCGGACCGCTGATGACGGGATATTCGGCCAGGACGAGCGTGCCGCCAAACCAGAGCACGATGACGATCATCACCGTGCCGAGAAACTCGCTCATCGGGTGGGCCATCTGCTGGCGGACGTTCACCTTGAGGATGTCGTCGCGATAGGCGTCGTTGACCTTGGCGAAGCGCGCGTTCATCTTGTCCTCCGCACAGAAGGCCTTGATGATGCGCAGGCCGCCCAGCGTCTCCTCCACCTGGCTCATCGTGTCGCTCCACAGGGCCTGCGCCTTGATGGACTTCGCCTTCAGCTTGCGGCCCACCACGCCCATGAACCAGCCGAAGACGGGCACGAAGACGATGGTGAAGAGCGTCAGCTGCCAACTGATGGCCAGCAGGGTGGCGAAATAGATGATGATCAGGATGGGATTCTTGAAGAGCATGTCGAGCGAGGCCATGATCGAGGAGTCGATCTCCTGCACGTCGCCGCTCATGCGGGCGATGATGTCGCCCTTGCGCTCCTCGCTGAAGAAGCCCAGCGAGAGCGACGTGATCTTCTGGTAGAGCTGGTTGCGGATGTCGCGCACCACGCCCGTGCGGATGGGGATGATGGAGGCCGAGGACAGGAAGTAGGCTCCCGTCTTGAGGAAGGTCATGAAGGCCAGGGCCGCACCGATGACGAGCAGCACGGTCGTCGGACCCCAGGAGGTGATGTAGATCTGCGTGTAGTAATCGACGTTGTTGGACAGGACGTCCTTTATCGAACCGTCACTCCAGGCCATGGCCTGCGTGGCCCCCGACCCGTTGTCCACCTTAAAGAGTATTTGGAGCATCGGTATGAGGGTGGCAAAGGAGAACACATTCAGCAATGCCGACAATATATTGAACGCTATGGCCCCCACAAGATACTTCTTGTAGGGGGGGATGAACCTAAGTAATACTTGTAAAAAATCCTTCATCTTCTGAGCTTCTGTCCGCCAGCCAGTCCTTCCTCGGAGCGGCACAAACGAACCGTTGTATTGCATTAAAGTTGCAAATGTAGTGATTTCGCCGAAAACCACAAAGCCTTTCATGGTTTTTTTCAAGAAAAATCCCCCTTCTCCCTGCAAAGGGAGGCCTTGCGGCCGTTTGTCCGTCCGTCGACAACCCATGGCGCAAGAGGAAAACAACGAGAAAACAGGGTGCGGCGTACCATGCGCGGCCCGTGTCTTTTTCGCAAAAGAGGACGCCAGTCCTTACCATAATATAATATAGAGGGTAATGTGCGATATAATATAAGGGTGATGGGCAGGAATTTGACTTAAGCAATGTGCGAGGCTGGTCGTAAGCAATGTGTGGCGGTTGTCGTAAGCAATGTGTGGCAGTTGTCGTAAGCAATGCCCGGATGTGGTCCTAAGCTAATGTGTGTGAATGGTCATAGCTCCAGTTTTCGAGGGCAAAATGCTCCTGGATCATCCCGAAGCCATCCCGAGACCATCCCGAAGGATTGCCGAGGTCGGGTGCGAGGAATTTTGGGTCGATGGAACATTATCTTTTAGATAGCTATTCATGGGGAGGAACACCAAAAATATCGGATGAATTATATTTCTGCTTATTTTTTTGCTTATTTTTTGCTCGCTTCAAAAATAAATCGTATCTTTGCCACCGATAACGGGTATTATCGCCCGGGCTATCGAGAGACAGAGACAAAAAATTATTAATAACTACCTAATTAAAGAAAGTATGAAGAAATTTTTACTGACCATCGCCTCCGTACTTCTGGCTTCTATGGCCAGTGCACAGGTGAGCGTGCAGCATCAGAATCTGGATGTTGTCGTGAGCAATCCTTCTGCTTCACAGCAAAGTCAAGCCGTGAAGAAAGTGGCCAAGATTGCAGAGAACCAGCGTTGGCTCGGCTATTACAACTCAGACAACTGGGCTGGAGAAGGCAAGGGAATGGGTGTGCCCTCTTATCCTGGTGACAACCAGGTGGGCATCTATCTCACAAAGGACATCCTGAAGAGCTATGTCGGCATGAAGATTGTCGGTATGCGTTTCGCTATCTGTGAAGAGATCGGCAGCACTACGGCCTTCTTCAAGAAGGTTGAGAACGATGCACCGGGTGCTGACCTCCGCACGCAGGAGTTGTCCACCACTGCTTTAGGTTGGAACGAAGTCATGTTCACCGAGCCTGTCGAGATCACGGGCGACGAGGAGTTTTCCGCAGGTTACACCTATACGCAGATAGGCGACCAGTATAATGGCAAGGCATTTCCTTTCTCTGCTGTAAAAGAGGGAATTGATAACCAGTACTTGTTCATCTACTGCCTCGATCCCAAGACGGGCGACACCGGATGGAAGAAGTTCTCCATGGGCGGTAAGAACATGAGTATCCAGGTGCTGGTAGAGGGTGAATTCCCCGAGTATAGCGCCACGCCGGAGGATTTCGGTATGATCACGGGTAGCATCAACACCGACGCCAAGATCACCGTTCCGTTCGTCAACAACTCGGCCTATGCCGTCACCGACCTCGACTATGTCGTCAGCGTCGATGGTGTTGCTGGCAGCGAGGAGCACGCAACCTTCAGCCCGTCTGTAGGTGTTGGCAGCAAGGGTTCTTTCAAGGTTTCCGTGCCCTGTGGTAGTGTCGAGGCCAAGAAGAGCATCAAGGTAGAGATCACCAAGGTCAACGGCCACGACAACGAGTCTAAGGACAAGGTGGCTGAGGGTTATGTTGGTGTTTCTTCCACGCAGTTCACCCGCAACATGGTCATTGAGGAGTTCACCACGGAGAAGTGCCCCAACTGCCCGCGCGTAGCTGGTTACCTCCACGAGTATCTTGAGACTGCAGACCTCAGCCG
The DNA here is from genome assembly GCA_003447235.1 of Prevotella sp. GTDB lineage: Bacteria > Bacteroidota > Bacteroidia > Bacteroidales > Bacteroidaceae > Prevotella. The sequence goes on along the minus strand of DLZV01000008.1, from coordinate 118,086 downwards.
CGTAGCCGCTGTCTGCCACCACTCTGCCTACTACACCGACTGGCTCACCCAGCCTTGCGACCAGGAGCTGACGTTCCTCTTCAACGATGCTGGTTCGACCTTCGCTCCCGCCGTGATGTTCAACCGCGAGCCGGACTTCGACTCCTACTATGCAAAGGGCAAGAAGGACAACGTGACCATCCCGGGTGGCGCCGATGAGTTTGGCACGATCGTCGAGTACTACCTCACCCAGACGCTGGCCAACGCCAAGCTCGACATGCAGGTGGTGCCCAATGCCGACAAGAGCAAGGTAACCCTCGTCATCAAGGGCGAAGCCAACAATATCTATGACACCGACAACGCGCTGCTCACGGTCTATGTGACGGAGGACAACGTGAAGGCCCAGGCCCAGGCCGGTGCCCAGGGTACCTACTACCACCAGCACGTCATCCGCGCCTACAACAGCACTTGGGGTGACAAGGTGACGTGGGACGGCACGAGCTTCACTGCTACCTACGACTACGATCTCGACAGCTCTTGGAAGCAGGACGACATCAAGTTTGTCGCTTTCCTCAACAAGCACAACGCAAATGATCCTCTCGACAACCGTATCGAGAACTCTATCAACGTGAGCCTCAGCGCAACCAATGGCGTGGAGGGTGTCAACACCAACAACGACGCCGTCGAGGTGGCCCGCTACAATGCTGCCGGCCAGCGCATCTACGGCCAGCAGAAGGGTCTGAACATCGTCAAGCTGAGCGACGGCCGCACGCTGAAGGTCATCGTGAAGTAATCGCGACAGTATCTTAGAACTAAAGAACGAGCGAAAGGGAATGAATCCTTTCCACTTCTATTAGCAATACCTCAGGGGTGCGGGCAGAGTAATCTGCCGCGCATCCCTGATATTTTTTAGCGTTATCTTTGGCGCCTCCTTTATCGCAATATCAACATTACCCATAGCATCAATCTTTCACCAAATGAAAAGAACAGTTTTCTCCATGGCCCTGGCCCTCTCGGCGCTCGCAGCCTTCGCCCAGGATGCCATGATAAGTCCTGAGCCTCCCACTACCATCGCCCTGCCGGGCGGAGAGCGCGTGGAGCAGGCAGGCCAGCCCAACAAGATCAATAGCGACCAGCGATGGCTGGGTCTCTATACCACCGACGCCCTCGGACAGTTCGGACGTGGATTCCCCGAATATCCTGGCGACAACAAGGTGGCCATCAGTCTCACCCAGGAGATGCTCCAGCCCCATTTGGGCAGTAGGGTGGTCGGCATCCGCTTCGGCCTCTGCGAGCCGATAGGTGCGAGCCGCGTCTTCATCATCGCTGCCGACCGCTACGGCAACGGCAAGGATATCGTCTCCAAGAAGGTGGCCGATACGGAGAAGGGATGGAACACCGTCATGCTTGACAACCCCATCACCATCACCACCAAGCCCGGCATGGAGTGGATGGTCGGCTACGACTACGAGCAGAAGAACACCAAGGAGGACGGCGAATATACCAGCGAGTGCTATCCCTTCTCTTGTGTGGCCGAGGGAGCAAGCGGCCATCCGCTGCAGCTCTATTGCCAGCGCCCCGGTACGACCGACGGCAAGGCATGGTACGAGTTTGACATGGGCGACAACAACCTCAGCGTCCAGCTCCTCATAGAGGGAAACTACTACCAGTACGACGTGGCAGTCGATGATTTTGGCAACCTTTCTTTCCAACAGGGCAGCGAGGTCGTCCTCCCCATCCACTACACCAACAATAGTACGGAAGACGTGTCGAGCATCGACTACGTCGTGACCATCGACGGCGTGCGCGGTACGGAGCAGCACGAGACCATCGATCCGGCTGTCATCCCCACGCGTGGCGGAACGCTCTCCATCCCTCTTCCCTTGGGCGAGGAGGCTGGCAGCTTCCAGGTAAGCGTGGAGGTGACTAAGGTCAACGGCCACGACAACGAGTCGGAGTCGAAGGTGGGACAGGGCACGGTAGGTGTCTTCTCGGACAAGTATCCACGCAACCTCGTCATCGAGGAGTTTACCACGGAGCAGTGTCCCAACTGCCCGCGCGTGGCCGGACTCCTGGCCTACTACATGGAGCATGCCGATCCTACCCGCGTATGGGCGGTCTGCCACCACTCTGCCTACTACACCGACTGGCTCACGCAGCCCTGCGATGAGCCGTTGCTCTATCTCTACAACGATGGCGGCATGACCTACGCTCCAGGCTTGATGTTCAACCGCCAGCCCGACTTCGACGCGCAATATGCAAAGGGAAACATGGACAATGTTCTCTTCGCCAACACCTACGACGACGTAGAGGGCTATGCCGACTACCAGCTCACGCTGTTCAGCAACGCACAACTGTCGATGCAGGTGGCTGTCAACGACGACTCTTCCGTGGCGACGGTGATTGTCTCGGGTGAGTGCAACGAGAGTCTTGACCCGGCACAGAACAAGCTCACGCTCTACCTGACCGAGGACGAGATTCCCGCCCGTGACCAGTATGGCGCATCGGGCGACTTCTATCACATGCACGTTATCCGCTACTTCAATAGCGCCTGGGGCGACCCGGTCGTATGGGAGAACCGCCACTTCACGGCCACTTATTCCATCCCCATCGATGAGGCTTGGAACAAGGACAAACTCACGCTCGTGGCCTTCCTCAACAAGCACAATGCGGAGGACAGGCTCGACAACCGCATCGAGAACTCCATCGGCATGACGTTCAACAAGGCCGTCACGGCTCTCAAGGCCACGGAGACCAGCGATAACACCTACGAGGTAGCACGCTATAATGCCGCTGGCCAGCGTGTCTTCGGCGAGCAGAAGGGACTGAACATCATCAAGCTCAGCGACGGACGCACGCTGAAGGTGATGGTGCGCTAAGCCCATATCCAATCGGTCGTTGATGGGCCAAAGGGCCTTGCCGACCCATTGACGTCCTTTCCCAGCAGACCATGTTCTTCTGCTGGGAAAGGATTTTTCTTTCCATTTCCTTTCCTTTGCCATGCCCCTGCAGCCAACTTCCTCTGCTATGATTTGCCTATTTCAAGGATAAAACGTACCTTTGCAAGTTGTTATGGGGAAACTACCTCCTCTGGGCCTTCTGTGGCCCAAAGGCGTGTGCTTCCCTTGCGACATCATCATATATTAATACGTAAGATATCTCCTATCATCAGAAAGCAAGAGAATGAAAAAGACTTTATACTCATCGGCCTTCGCCCTCACGCTGCTCCTTTCCTCCTGCGGCTTGATTCAGCATACCTCCCAGGGTGGTAATGATGCCCTCCAGAAGGAGGCTACGGCAGAGGCGGCACCCGCTGTTGCAGAAGAGCCTGTAGCCCCCAACGACCAGTTGCTCAACGTCGAAGAACTGGTGAGCGTCTTCACCGACGCGGCCCACATGGATGCCGCCATGAAGAAATACGGCTACAAGGTGCAGAATGCCTACGAGGTGTTCCGTGTGGCGAAATACGACAAGATGTACTATAAGAACTGCCGCCTGCCCAAGAAGATCGTCGATGGTAAGTTTGAGGACTATCCTCGTGCGCTCCGTGACGGCATCTCCAGTTATGTGGCGGTGGGCGACGGCGCGGTGATGATTGGCGTCTTCAACGACAATGCCTACAACAACCTCGTCTCGCAGGTACGTGCGGCTGGTTTCCAGCTCGACATGGAGGGCAACGAGGATATCTATACCAACGGGTCGTATTACATCGCCTGCAACAAAAACTACCGCACCGTGCGCATCACGAAGGTGAGCTGATCTCCACGGGAGACATGACTGTGCGAACCACCCTATATTATACAGAAAGCGTGACAGAATGAAAAAACTATTCATAGAAACCTACGGCTGCCAGATGAACGTGGCCGACTCCGAGGTCGTCGCCTCGGTCATGCAGATGGCGGGCTACGAGACTACGGAGCATGAGGAGGAGGCCGACGCCATCTTCCTCAACACCTGCTCTATCCGAGAGAATGCGGAGAGCAAGATTTACAACCGCCTCGACACGCTCTATGCCAAGGGAAGGCAGCGCAAGGCGCAAGGCGGCTCCAAGCTGCTCCTCGGCGTACTCGGCTGTATGGCGGAGCGTGTCAAGGACGACCTGATAGCCAACCACCATGCCGACATCGTCTGTGGACCGGACAGCTACCTGTCGCTCCCAGACCTTATCGCACAGGCCGAACTGGACCACAAGGCCATCGACGTGGACCTTTCCACTACCGAGACTTACCGCGACGTGATCCCTCAGCGTATCGGTGGCAACCGCATCTCGGGCTTCGTGAGCATCATGCGTGGCTGCAACAACTTCTGCCATTACTGCATTGTGCCCTATACGCGTGGACGTGAGCGTTCGCGCGACGTGGAGAGCATCCTCCGCGAGGTGCACGACCTCAGCGACCGTGGTTTCAAGGAGGTGACGCTGCTCGGACAGAACGTCAATTCCTATGGCTTGCTGCCCAATGGCAAGCGTCCCGAGGGGGGCACGTCCTTTGCCCAGCTGCTGCGTCTCGTGGCAGAGAGCGTCCCGCACATGCGCGTCAGGTTTACGACCAGCAATCCCGAGGATATGACGGAGGACATCCTCCACGCTATCGCCGACGAGCCCAACCTCTGCCGCCACATCCACTTCCCGGCACAGAGCGGCAGCAACAAGGTGCTCCATTTGATGAACCGCAAATATACGCGTGAGCAATACCTGGAGCGCGTGGCTGCCATACGCCGCATCATCCCTGGTTGCGGACTGACGACCGACCTCTTTGTGGGCTACCACGACGAGGGCGAGGAGGAGTTTCAGGAGACGCTGTCGCTGGTGCGTGAGGTCGGTTTCGACTCTGCCTTCATGTTCAAGTATAGTGAGCGTCCTGGCACCTACGCTTCCAAGCATCTGCCCGACAATGTCTCGGAGGAGGAGAAGGTGCGCCGACTCAACGAACTGATCCGTCTGCAGACGGAGATGTCGGCTGAGCGCAACCGTATGGACGAAGGCAAGGAGTTTGACATCCTTCTGGAGCGCACAGCCAAGCGCAATCCCAACCAGCTCATGGGACGCACGGAGCAAAACAAGGCCGTCGTCATTGACCGAGGTCAGCATCGCATCGGCGAGACCGTACGCGTGCGCATCACGGGTAGCACCTCCGCCACCCTCTTTGGTGAGGTGCTGGATGGGGATGCGAAACAAAAGGAATAGGCAATATCATAATAGCTGGCTGCGTTATTACAGGCAATAGCCAGAGGTATTGTAATGGAACTATATCAAAAGGGGACGACAGATAGCTGTCATCCCCTTTTGACATAATGCGCCTGGATAGGCTATGGTCCGTGGTACCTCAATACTTAAACGAACTGCCACCTAAGAACTCACGCAGCAGAGAGGTGGGAGGCAGGGCGCGGTTGGGTATCGGCTGGATATAGTCGAGGAATGTGCGCAGCCTGTAGGCCTCGGCATATTCGGGGCAATTCTCTGGAACCAGGTCCAGGAGTGGCTCGGCCTGCTGCTTGATGACGGCCAGCTCGAAGAGCATGGCTGTATTGAACATCACGTCGGCATTCTCCTGATAGGGGAAAATCCATTTGTTCTCGCCCGCACGGACACTTGGCCAGCGATGGATGGTCTCCTGGGCGTTCACCCCACGGTACTTGTAGTCGCGAATGATGCGGCGCAGAAGGCGGTTGTCCGTAGTGCGGATGTAGTTGTGGTCGTCGAGCAGGATGGTGGTCAGCGCAGAAATATAAATGTGGAATTTCTGCTCCTGCGGAATCTGTGCCGTCAACTCAGGATTGAGGGCATGGATGCCTTCGAGCACCAGTACCTGATTGTCGCCCAACTGTAGTCTCTTGCCACTCTTCTCGCTCTTGCCCGTCTGGAAGTTGTACTTCGGCAGCTCGATGGTTTTCCCTTCGAAAAGCTGCTGTAGCTGCTCGTTCAGCAGGGGTATGTTGAGGGCATGGACGCTCTCGTAGTCATATTCTCCGTTCTCGTCCTTTGGGGTGCGATGGCGATCCACGAAGTAGTCGTCGAGTGAGATCTGTATGGGTTTGATGCCGCAGGTGACCAACTGGATGGATAACCGCTTGCAGAACGTGGTCTTACCCGATGAGGACGGACCCGCTATCAGTACTACGCGCGTGCCTTGGCGATGGGCTATCTGTTCGGCGATGGAGGCAATCTTCTTTTCCTGCAGGGCTTCGCTGACGTTGATGAGGCCTGTGGTTTGTCCTGATCGGACGGCTTCGTTGAAGTCGCCGACAGTACTCACGCCGAGGATGCGATTCCACCTGTGTTGCTCCTTGAAGATGTCGAACATTTTGTCCTGGCGTATCAGTGCCCCCAGTTCGGCTGGATTCTGGCGTGAGGGCAGGCGCAGCAACGCCCCGTCGAAGTATTTCTCCAGTCCGAAGAGGGTCAGCTGCGAGGTGTTGATGAGTAACGATCCATAGAAATTGTCCACATAGTCGTCTATCTCGTAGTAGGTCGTATAGAGTTTGCCCGTGCTGCGAAGCAGTTTTGCCTTGGCCTTGTCGCCACGCGAACTGAATATCCTGACGGCTTCTTCCGTTGGTACCTCGTAGCGACGGATGGGTAACTTTGCATCGATGAGTTGTCGCATTCGCTCGCGGATGCGTGTCACATCAGTCTCCGTCACGTCGTGGCCGAGCATCAGGTTGCAGTAGTAGCCGTTGCTCACGGGGATGTCTATCACTACCTTGCTATCGGGATAGAGGTCATGGACCGACTTACAGAGCACGAAGAAGAGCGTGCGCATATAGCAACGCTCGCCTGTGGCGGAGTGGAGGTCGAAATATTCCACGTCTTTGTTGTGATAAAGACGATAGTTGAGCCCCTCCGTGCGGTTGTTTACCGTGGCATTGATGGGGCCGAACTCCATACTCAGACCAAAAGCCTCGTAAGCCTCCTTGAGTGTGCTTCCGATGGCTATCTCTTTGGTCTCTCCGTTGTTCTTGCAGCGTATTTTTACCGTTTGTTTCATCATGTGCGTTCGTTTTTAGCTGTTTCAGATGTAGAGCAAAAGCGTGAGATGAGGTGGATGGATCTTCGTCTTCGGCATGTGCTCCCTGCCACAAAGTTACGCAATCCCTGTGAATCGGCCAAGGGAGCACAAGCGAAAACCAACTATTTTAACGGTTTTGTCATATTGTTCCGATGCTATGACCTCACGACGGGCTGGATGGAGAAGCCGAAGTGGTAGGCGCGGTCGGCAGGGAGCAGATGCTCGGGAGCAGGGCGAGCTCCCCAACTATCGTAGCCTCCTATGCCCTGCATGAACCCGTCGAGACACACCTCGACGAAGTGGCGGGGGCGTATCTCGTCTGCATGGTGGTTGATGGCTTTTCCTTGATCGAAGTCCTCGATGCTATTGCGCAGTGCATTGAACTCCATCACGCTGTCTGCCTTGACGAGGAGTCCGTTGCCGAGGTGGTCCTCCAGTCGGATCCAGCGCACGTCGGTGTGGTGGCCGTTCTCCTGGGGACGGACGTAGGGGTAGTAGAGGTCGCTGGCCTTCGCCTGGTAGCGTCCGATGGGGGTGCCGTGGTTGCGATCTATGTAGTTCTCCTCAGGGCCTCGACCGAAGTATGTCACGCCGTCCATGGCTGCAGGGAGGCGGAAGCGGAGTCCCACGCGCGGTAGCTCTGGGGTGTCGGCCTTGCTGGCTGGGGCGTAGTCGGCCGCAACGTGCAGGCGTCCATCGTCCGATAGCGTGTAGGTAAGCGTGTAGTGGTTGCCCGCAGGAAGTATGTAGTTGACGACTACCACCGTTTGTGTGCCTTGCTGGCTTATGCGCACGGTGGGGTGAAACTCCTGGCTTGCTGTTTTCCATATCCGCAGTCGCTCTGCCGTGTTGTTACCATTGTCGTTGTCGGTCGGCGCACGCCAGAAGTTGGGTTGGAAACCAAAGCCCTCGTGGATGTACTCACGTCCATCCACGCGATAGGAGGTGACTACGCCTTTGGCATCCAGCGCAAAGTGAAGTCGCTGGCCCGTCACTACCGTACTGTCTTGGCTCGATCGCCAGGTCATCTTTCCTGTGGCCTCAGCCTCTGCTTTCAGTGTGTAGGGCTGGGGAATGCGAAATTGCTCCATGGCCATCTGTTCACCCTTGGCAACGGCGGGCCGCTGCTCGTCGGGTTTTCCGTAGAGGGCGATAGGCTCCCCTTCGCGGGTCGTGGCATAGAGGTTGATGAAATACTCCGTCTCGGGCCGTTGCTCCAACTGGGGGAGGGGCACCGCCACGTCGGCATATTCCTGTGGCGGCGTGTCGAGGTGCCATGTGCCCTCGGCCATCAACTCGCTATTGCGTCGCACCTCGTAGTGGAAGTCATAGGCATCGAGGCTGGTGAAGTAGTGGCGATTGAAGATCCGGAAGGTGCCTTTGCTGAGGTCCACTGGCAGGAACGCCACATTCTGGTACACATATTTCACCTCGGCCATGGCAGGGTGGGGTGTGCGGTCGGGGGCAATGATGCCATTGCAGCAGAAGTTGTGGTCTGAGGGCATGCCAACGCCGAAGTCGCCGCCATAGGCATAAAACTTCTCACTATTCGGACGGGCTATTTGGCCTCGCTTTTGGTCCATCAGCGGGATGGCGTTGCCCCATCGTGTGCTATCTTTGGGGTGGAGGGCCAGGATTCCTTGGTCAACCCAGTCCCAGATGAATCCGCCCTGCAGGTGGTCGTATTCGTAGATGGGTTGCCATTGTCCCCACAGGTCTCCCGTGCTGTTGCCCATCGCATGGGCGTATTCAGAGGGGATGACGGGGCGGTCCAGCCCACTTTTTCCCACTTTGGCAAACCATTCCGCCGACGGATATTGTGGGACAAACAGGTCCGTGTTCCATTCCAAAAGCGCACGCTCATAGCTGACGGGTCGCGACATCCAAGGGGCGTCGGCAGCTTTCAGCCATTGGTAGGTCTCGTAGAAGTTGACTCCGTTGCCCGCCTCGTTGCCCAGCGACCAGAAGCAGACGCAGGGGTAGTTTTTGTCGTGTTCATACAGGTTGCGGGTGCGGTACAGATGAGCGTCGAGCCAGTCGGGGTTGTTGCCCAGCGTGCCACCCTTGCGCAGGTCGTAGCCCATACCGTGGCTCTCGATGTTGGCCTCGTCATAGACATAGAGACCGTATTCAGAGGCCAGCTCATAGAAGCGGTGGCCCTGTGGGTAGTGGCTGAGGCGCACGGCGTTGATGTTGTTGCGCCGCATCAGTTCGAAGTCGCGTCGCATCACCTCCTCCGTCACATAGTGGCCCGTATAGGGATTGTGCTCATGGATGTTCACGCCCTTGAGTTTGATGGGTTGCCCATTTACCAGCAGGCAGGGAAGCGTGCGCCCGTCGCTACATGTGCGCTCCTTGATCTCGACACGTCGGAAGCCCACGCGGTAGGGGATCACCTCCTGCTCCTTCCCGTTTTGCACCTTCACATACAGAGTGTAGAGTTGGGGCTGCTCCGAGCTCCATGGGCGAACGTCTGGTATCGTGGCCGAGAAGTCGGCGAAGGCTGCTGTGTCCTTGATGTCGATAGACTGTGAGGCCGAGGCGACAAGCGTGCTCCCCTCGTCGCTCCGCAGTTCGTAGGAGACCGTTGCCCGCTGTCGTTTGCCCGTGGTATTGCGCAGTTCGGTCTGCAAGCGGAAGATACCATCGTGGTAGCTGTCGTCGAGGGTGGAGGTGATATGGAAGTCGCGTAGCGAGACCTGTGGTTCTGCCGATAGCCATACGTCGCGCTCGATGCCGCTGATGCGCCAGAAATCTTGGCATTCGAGATACGATCCTGTACTCCAACGATAGATCTTGAGTGTCAGGTGGTTCTCTCCCTTACGCAGATGCGGATTCAGCAGATATTCCACCGTCGATTTGGAATCTTCGCTATACCCAATGTGTTGTCCGTTGAGATAGACATAGACTCCCGACTTGGCACCATCGATGTGTAGAAACACATTCTTTCCGTCCCACGACTCGGGTATGGTGAAGGTGCGCTGATAGACGCCTACGGGTATCTCGTCGGGGAGGACAGGCGGTTGGGGACGTCCTTGGACAAACTCGTATGGTTGGTTGACGTAGATCGCCGTTCCGAAACCTTGCATCTCCCAGTTGCCAGGCACGCTGATCGTGCTCCACCCCTGTGTGTCGGGCTGGTCGGCTGTGGCATCATGGGGTAGCAGGTGGTCGTCGTCGGCATAGAAAAAATGCCATTTCCCATTGAGCGACTGGTGCCACGGACTGTCCTCGTACCGCAGCGATTGTCCCGCAGAGCAGTCAGGCCATGCCATGAACATCGTCCTTGGCCGCTCTGTGCCGATGGAAAGCGTGCGCAGGTCGCGATGGTGTGGGAGAGGGAGAAGCGTGGCGGTAGCCAGCAGGGAGGTGAGAAGCGTATTCATTATATATATAAGGTATAGGATGTAGGTGCAAATGGATTATTGGATGGCTATTCTCTCATACTTCAACGCCTCGCCCGGACGCACCATGCGGATGGCGCGCAACTGGATGTAGCGGGCCGATACGGGTGTGAAATAGACTTCTTGCAAGACGGGGTGGTTGCGGATGTTGGAAAATTCTCCCTCCGCTACCTTCTGCATAGCCTCCGGTGTCTCGCCAGCCCACAACTCATAGTTGGCCGCCGTCCCCTCGTTCCTCACCGATTGTGTGGGAAGGTAGAAGAAGGCACGGATCGTCTTCGACTCGCCGAGGTCGAAGGTGATGGCCTTCGGTGTGGTGTCGGCCACTGAGAAAGGCAGCGTTGCCATCTCTTCCACCCGTTCGGTATAGCGTTCTTTGGCGTTGGGCGCGTAGTAGGCTCCCATCTCATTGATGCAGAGCGGTCCGCGTGACTGGAGGAAGCGTATGCGAAGTTGGCGGGTGGTGATGGTCTTGAAGCGCAGCAGTCGCTGGTAGCCGATGGTGGTAGTCTCCTCGCCCGCGTTGATGGATGTCCAAACACCATGGTCGAGATATTCCACCACGAAACGTTCGACTCGCTGTCCAAGCGGAATATACTCCTGCAGTTTGAGGCGGTTCACCTGCGTCGGTTTGCGGAATGTGAAGGAGAGCGTGGCCGTCGTCACGCCATCGGGCGTAGCCCAATAAGTGTGGAAGTCGCCATCTGTCAGCGTCCGTGTAGAGAAAGCATCTCCTCGTGTGGCCGTCGCCTTCACCTTCGCCCCCTTGAGGAGGTTGGTGGCCAGTTCCTTGCTAATCACCTGGTATGCCTCCACGGCCCTTGCGGAGTCTGTGGGGTGTATCAGTCCCTCCGGGGTGACGGGGAAGTTGATGAGCTGGGATCCGTTATGGCCCACGCTGCGGTAGTAGAGATCGACCAGTTGGTCCACCGTCTTCACCTTTCCGTCCTCCTTTTCGTGGTAGAACCATCCTGGACGGATACTGACGTCGCATTCCGCAGGCACCCAGGCGTCGCCGTCGGCATGGCCTTGCTGCAGTTCCCAGTAGCGCTCGTAGCCAGGATGTACATCCTTACTGCGCAGGAAAGCCCAGTTGGTGGCAAACGCAAATCCCTTCTCGTTGCCGACCCATCGGCATCCCGGTCCCTCGTCGGAGAAGATGACTGCCTTCGGTTGGAGTTCGGCCACCATCTTCCATGCCCTTGGAAAATTGTAGTAGGTCTTGCGGTCGATAGTGCGCTCCTCTTTCGTGCCACCATACCAGCCGTCGCCGCCATTGGCGCCGTCGAACCACACTTCGAACAGTTCGCCATATTGCGTCAGCAGTTCCTGGAGTTGCGCATAGAAGTATTCCACGTAGAGGGGAGTGCCGTAGAAAGCCTGATGGCGATCCCACGGCGAAAGGTATAGTCCCAGGTGGAGTCCGTACTTTCGGCATGCGGCAGCCAACTCCCCAACAACATCGCCCTTCCCGCCCTTGTAGGGCGTGTTGCGGACGCAGTAGTCGGTTTGCTTCGTCGGCCATAGACAAAAACCGTCATGATGCTTGGCCGTAAGGATGATACCCTTCATTCCCGCCGCCTTTACCGTCCGTGCCCATTGCTCACAGTCGAGGCGGGTGGGATTGAAACTCTCCAATGGAGCGTCGCCATAGCCCCATTCGCGGTCTCCGAAGGTGTTCGGACCGAAGTGGATGAAGGCGTAGGTCTCCAATTGGTGCCATGCCACCTGTGCCTCTGAGGGCAGCGGTGGGATGGGTGTAGGGGCGTCGGTCTGTGCCTGAAGAGGTTGAAGACCGCAGAGGGCGGTCGTTAGTGCAAGGATAAGGTGCTTCATTTTTATTTGTTGTTGATGGGTGAGAGTGAATGGCGAATGCCTTTGGAAATGCCTTCGGGATGCCTTCGGGATGCCTTCGGGACGCGTTCGGGATGTGGTCAGCGTCGCTCCTTCAGTTCGTCGCTAAAGGAATAGGGTGCATCCTCAGGCCTTGTGCCACGCGAGAGGTTGGGTTGTCCCGACATCTTGAAGTCGAGACTCAGTCCTTGGAGGAGATCCTCGTGGTCGAGGTAGTTGCGGTCGTAGGCCACCCCGTCGCGCAGAAGTTGGTCCACATAGGGACCGCTGTTGCCGTCGCGACGGATTAGGAGACTATTGCCATTCTCCAGGTGCACCTTGACTTGGTCGAAATAGGGTGCGCCCAGGACATACTGGTTGCTTCCTGGACAGACGGGGTAGAAGCCGAGGGCGGAGAAGACATACCAGGCCGAGGTCTGTCCGTTGTCCTCGTCTCCGCAATAGCCGTCGGGAAGGGCAGAGTAGAGGCGGTCCATCACCTGTCGGACCCGATACTGTGTCTTCCAGGGCTGACCGCTATAGGCGTAGAGATAGACCATGTGCTGGATCGGTTGGTTGCCATGGGCGTAGTTGCCCATGTCCATCACCTGCATCTCGCGTATCTCGTGGATCACCTGTCCGTAGTAACTGTCGTCGAAGATGGGCGGCACGACGAAGACGCTGTCCATCATCTGGTTGAAGCCGTCGCGGCCTCCCATGAGTTGTATCAGTCCCTCGGGGTCATGGAATACGCACCACGTCCAGTGCCAGCTATTGCCTTCGGTGAAGGCATCCCCCCACTTAAAGGGGTTGAAGGGCGACTGAATTTTCCCGTCCTTCAGTCGTCCACGCATCAGGCGGGTCTCTGGGTCGAAGACGTTGCGGTAGTTCATCGCCCGTTCCCGGTAGGGTCGCAACTCGCGAAGACTTTTGCCCAGCGCTTTGCCAAACTGATAGATGCACCAGTCGTTGTAGGCATACTCCAGGGTGCGTGCCACGCTCTCGTTGATCTTCACGTCGTAGGGCACGTAGCCGAGACGGTTGTAGTATTCGAAACCCATTCGTCCCGTGCTGCCGATAGAGGGATGGTGGGCGTTGGCGCCATGGACGACAGCCTGCCAGAGCGTCTCCGCATCGTAGCCCCGTAGTCCTTTGAGGTAGGCGTCGGCCACAACAGAAGCAGAGTTGTTGCCGACCATACAGTCGCGGTGGCCTGGACTGGCCCATTCGGGCAGGAATCCACTTTCCTTGTAGGCGTTGACAAGCCCCTCTTGCATTAGTCTGCCCATCGAGGGATAGACCAAATCGACAAGCGGCATCAGCGCGCGGAACGTGTCCCAGAAGCCCGTATCCGTGAACATGGCTCCAGGGAGCACCTTGCCATTGTATGGACTATAGTGGATGGTGTCGCCTTGGGCGTTGACTTCGAAGAACATACGGGGGAAGAGCACGCATCTGTAGAGGTTGCTATACAGGGTTCGCAGGTGGTCGGTATTGGCATCGCTGACCTCGATACGGCCAAGCACGTCGTTCCAGCGATCTCGTCCCTGCTGGCGGAGTCGGTCGAAGTCGGCGTCGCCCAGTTCCTTGAGGTTTTGCAGGGCTTGGTCTGCCGAGACAAACGACGAGGCGACGCGCACGCCCACTTGCTCGCCCCGCTTTGTGGCGAAACTGACGGCTGCCACGGCATGGTCGGCGGTGGCACAGTCATCGTCCGAGGCCACGAAATGGTAGTCGGCATCAACGCTTCCTACGTGGGAGACGGTGAAAGGACGGTCAAACTCCAGGACGAAGTAGTTTTTGAAATGGTCGGGTACACCGCCGCTATTGCGTGTTGTGTAGCCCACGATCCTGCGCTTCTCGGGCTGGATGGTGATGGAGGATCCGTGGTCGAAGGCGTCAATCAGAATGTTGGCGGAGTCTGTCGCGGGGAAGGTGAGGCGGAAAAGGGCCGCCCGCTCCGTCGGCGTTATCTCTGTCGTCACGTCGTAGTCGGCCAGATATACCTTATAATAATAGGGCGAGGCCGTTTCTGCCTTGTGGGAGAACCAGCTGGCACGGCGGTTTTCGTCGAAATCCACCTTGCCAACAGTCGGCATGATGGCAAACTGGCCGTAGTCGTTGATCCACGGGCTGGGCTGGTGGGTCTGCTTGAAACCCCTGATTTGGTTGGCATCGTAGGTGTATTGCCAGCCATCGCCCATCTTGCCCGTCTGCGGCACCCAGAAGTTCATGCCCCAGGGCAGGGCGATGGCGGGATAGGTGTTGCCTGTGGAAAGGCTAAATTTCGAAGCGCTTCCCACTAATGTCGATACATGATCGACAGGCGTGACGGGCTGCTGGGCCGATAGGCTCGCACTTCCCGCCAGCAAAAGAAGGGCAAGTGCGGATAATTGATGAAACCGTTTCATTTCTTCGAGCGTTATAAGGTTATGTGGCAACTATGCTGCAAAAGTACGAAAAAAAACTGGTTCGTCCGAATGTTTGACACGATAAGGTTGTCGCCATTGCCAAAACTTGCTGCTGGATCGCAGGAATGGTCTGCCTAATAGCGAGTGGGATGCCTGCCGAACAGTTTCCCTGGGTGACTTGGCTGCGAAGGTCCCGTTTCTGGAGACCATCCTCCGACCTCGTCGTCATCCTCCTGCAAACAGCTCGCGGAGCACGGGAAGGGAACGGAGATCGGGCATGTTGGGTACGTGGAGGCGATAGTAGGACAGCATGATCCCTGCGATGCGGTTGCGCTCCTCGCGTGTCGGAAGAAAGACGTGCATAGTGGGATAGCTGATGCGCATCAACAACCCGACATGGGCAGCGTCTTCGGGTGGCAGAAAGTCGGGATGGAGCGGACGCAGCGGCGTGAACGTTGCACCACGGAGGTCGAAGTAGCATCCCTCGTGGTAGTCTTCGAGGTTGGGCCAGAATCCTAAGAAGCGGCTCATGCGCGCCATGAAGACAAGGTGGAAATTGGCAAAGCGCGCTTCGGTCTCATCGAGCCATAGCAGGCTGGAACGGATGAAGAGAAAAAGGGGGACGTTCTGCTGTTCGTCGCGTGTGGCGTAGGTGAGAAACTCTGCGAGAAAGAGCAGGATGGCCTGTTTCGACGGATTGATCGGGATGTGAAGGTAGGGCTGGTCTATGCGCACCTCGCGCAAGCGCTGCAAAGAACTGCGCAGGCGAAAGTCGTAGTCGATACTCAAAAGAGTCAGGGGCAGGAAGTGCTGGCGTCGTACTCGCCCCCTTGCCGTCTTGGGGATGCGTACGAGAAACGACACGCGTCCTTGTGCCTCGGTGAGTAAGTCGGCGATGATGGCGTTGTCGCCATACTTCACGGTACGGAGCACAATGGCCCGCGTCTTCACTTCTTCCATGTGTGCAAAGGTATGAAAAAAGCCAGACAAACCACCAAGTATTGCAGCTAAGGCACAAAAATATAGCCATTTAGATAATTTTTACTTGGCAATATTTGGCTGAAATGAAAAAAAGCAGTAACTTTGCACCCGCAAAAATTTAGCAGGGGTCCCTTCGTCTATCGGTTAGGACGAGAGATTTTCATTCTCTAAAGAGCAGTTCGACTCTGCTAGGGACTGCAAGAAAATAAAAAAAAGAAGAAAACAAGTAAAGATGGCAAATCACAAATCATCGTTGAAGAGAATCCGTCAGGAGAAGGTTCGCACGCTTCATAATAAGTATTATGCTAAGACGATGCGCAATGCCGTTCGCAAACTGCGTGCCACGACGGACAAGGAGACAGCTCTGAAGCTGTATCCGACTGTGCAGAAGATGCTGGACAAGCTGGCTAAGACCAACATTATTCACAAGAATAAGGCGGCCAACCTCAAGTCAAGCCTCACTAAGCACATCGTTGCTCTCGGATAAATAAGAACTTTTCAAAGGGTTCTATAAGTCTATAGCACCAACGAAGGCATCCATTGCATATCTATATGATGTGTGATGGATGCCCTTTTGCGTTCCAATGGTTCGTGTCTTGGTGTGTGTGAAAAGCGACAAAGTCGGAAAAAGCTTGGTTCCTAACCGCCTGGGTGGGCGAAAGCGTGGGATTTGGCGATTAAAAATTTCCGTATTCGCATGTTTTTTCGTACCTTTGCGGTCTATAAAAGAAAATGAAGCAACATGGAAGATATTCAGGCTGCCGAACAAAATTATTCGGCCAGTAACATACAAGTCCTTGAAGGTTTGGAAGCTGTGCGCAAGCGTCCAGCCATGTATATCGGCGACATCAGCGAGAAGGGTCTCCATCATCTCATCAACGAGACGGTGGACAACTCCATCGACGAGGCCATGGCGGGCTATTGCAGCCACATCGAGGTGACGATCTGTGCGGATGGATCGATTGTCGTGGAGGATGACGGTCGTGGAATCCCTGTCGATGAACACAAGAAGCTCCACAAAAGCGCGCTGGAGGTGGTTATGACTGTCCTCCATGCGGGCGGTAAGTTCGACAAGGGCTCGTACAAGGTGTCTGGCGGTCTGCATGGTGTGGGTGTGAGTTGTGTGAATGCGCTCTCCACGCACATGATGTCGCAGGTCTTTCGTGACGGCAATATCTACCAGCAGGAATATGAGCAGGGCAAGCCTTTGTATCCCGTGAAGATTGTTGGAAAGACGGACAAGCACGGTACGAGACAGCAGTTCTGGCCCGACGGCACTATCTTCACCACAACGACTTTCAAGTGGGAAATCATCGCACGTCGTATGCGGGAGCTGGCCTACCTCAACGCCGGCGTGAAGATTACCCTGACGGATGAGCATCCTGATCCCGAGACGGGCAAGACACGCCAGGAGGTGTTCCATGCCAAGGAGGGCCTCAAGGAGTTTGTCCGCTACATCGACCGCCATCGCACCCACCTCTTCGATGATGTCATCTACCTGAAGACCGAGAAGCAGGGCGTGCCCATCGAGGTGGCTATCATGTACAACACGGACTACAATGAGAATCTTCATTCATACGTCAACAATATCAACACCATCGAGGGTGGTACCCACGTCACGGGATTCCGTACCGCGCTGACCAGGACGCTGAAGGCTTATGCCGACAACGACACCCAGATCTCAAAGCAGATTGAGAAGGCGAAGATCGACATTGTGGGCGACGACTTCCGTGAGGGCTTGACGGCCGTCATCTCCATCAAGGTGGCTGAACCCCAGTTTGAGGGTCAGACCAAGACGAAGCTCGGCAATAGCGAGGTCTCGGGAGCAGTGCAGCAGGCTGTCGGCGAAGCTTTGGCCGACTATCTGGAGGAGCATCCCGACGAGGCGAAGCTTATTTGCAACAAGGTGGTGCTGGCAGCCACGGCACGTATTGCCGCACGCAAGGCTCGCGAGAGTGTGCAGCGCAAGAACGTGATGAGTGGTGGTGGCCTTCCTGGCAAACTTGCCGACTGCTCCATACGTGATCCGAAGCGCGCTGAGATATTCCTGGTCGAGGGCGACTCGGCAGGAGGATCAGCCAAGCAGGGCCGCGACCGATACACCCAGGCTATTTTGCCGCTTCGTGGTAAGATCCTGAATGTGGAGAAGGTGCAGCGCCATCGTGTGTTCGAGGCAGAGTCGGTGATGAATATCATCCAGTCCATCGGTGTCCGCTTTGGTGTGGATGACGGCCAGGATGACTTTGAGGCCAATACCGACAAGCTCCGCTACGACAAGATTATCATCATGACCGATGCCGATGTCGATGGCTCGCACATCGACACGCTCATTATGACGCTTTTCTATCGCTACATGCCGCGCGTCATCGAGGAGGGACACCTCTATATCGCTACGCCGCCGCTCTATAAGTGTACCTACAAGAAGATTTCGGAGTATTGCTACACCGAGCAGCAGCGCCAGATCTTCCTCGACAAATACGCCAATGGCGTGGAGGACGGCAAGGGTGTTCATACACAGCGCTACAAAGGTTTGGGAGAGATGAATCCCGAGCAGCTGTGGGAGACGACCATGGATCCGAAGACGCGTCTGCTCAAGCAGGTGACGATTGAGAATGCTGCTGAGGCCGACGAGATCTTCTCGATGCTCATGGGCGACGACGTGGAGCCGCGTCGCGAGTTTATAGAGGCCAATGCCACCTACGCCAACATCGACGCATAAGCGACTTGTGGATGGGTAGCCCGTGTGTGACGAGATCACGATGAGGCTACGCAGGGTGGTCGGAGTATGACTTAAATAGAATAAAACCGAATCCCCCACCTCCTCCTTTGGGAGAGGTGGGGAATGTATATAATGGACGAGAGCAGTTTTATAGAGGTAAGTGTCGCTCAGGCGAGAGATTTCTATCCTAAGGGACATTTCATAGGCGAGGATTTTCTTGTCTATGAGCATTTTAGTGAGGTACCTCTGCCGTGGAAGTCGTGCCGGATGCAATGTCTTTTCTTTGCTCTCTGCACCCAGGGAGAGGCCAGCTATACGGTCGATGCCAAGGCGTCACGTATCAAGCAGGGCGATGTCATCATCGTCGGGGAAGGCCAGCTGATAGAGAACTTCCTTGCCTCGGATGATTGTGACGGCATAGCGATTATGATCTCGTATGACTTCTTCAACGATATCGTCGCTGGCATCCGCGACCTCAATACGCTTTTCCTCTTTTCCCGGCTCCATCCTGTCTTTTCGTTGACGGAAAGAGAGGCGAATGTGTTGTCCAGTTATATCGACACCATCATAGCAAAGATCCTGGAGCCTGAGCACCACTTCCGTCGGGAACTCGTCAGCACCCTGATGAAGGCACTCATCTACGACATGAGTAACGTCATCTACCGCTACCAAATGGGGGAAAAGAAGCGGTTCTCGCGCGGTGAGGTAGTGTTCTTCAACTATATCCGTCTGGTCCGCGACCATTTTAAGCAAGAGCGGCGCGTCAGTTGGTATGCCCATCAGCTTTGTATCACCCCAAAATATCTATCCGAAACCATCAAGACCATCAGCAAGCGAACGCCCAACGAATGGATAGACTACTATGTCGTGTTGGAACTGCGTCTGTTGCTGAAAAATTCAGATAAGAGCATCAAGGAGATTGCGGAGTATTTGAACTTCCCCAACCAGAGTTTCCTTGGAAAATTCTTCAAGGATCATGTCGGAGTCAGTCCGTCCACATTCCGCAAAAGTTGATGTTTTATCTCGTTTCTGAATGACGCTGATATCGTGAATGACTTTCGTTTCTCTTGCGTAAGCAAGCAAAAAGATACCCGAAATAGCTGTTTTGGATTGTTTTTCATTTAAATAAAGTTAATCAACGAAACAGAGGTGGGATGGTTAAAGAGAAATGCTTACTTTTGTATAAACCAATGTAAATTATGACCAAAGAAGAAAGACAGTCCGCCATCCTCGACCAGCTGCTCAAGCAAGGGTCGGTTCTGGTGTCGGCTTTGAGCGACAACCTGCAGGTCTCGGCGGTTACGATACGCAAAGACCTTACCGACTTGGAACGCCAGGGACGCTTATACCGTAGTCATGGCAAGGCCATTCTGATCAATCCGTTCACGGCCAACCGTTCCGTGAACGAGAAGGAAAAGCTCTTTCCAGAGGAGAAATATAATATAGGCACAGCAGCTGCCCAGCTTGTCATGCCCAACGACTCCATTGTCATCGCGTCTGGCACGACAGTTACCGCTTTTGCACAATGCCTTCAGCACAGTCCCAGGTTCACGGCGGTCACGTCGTCCATCAAGGTTTCTGAGGCCTTGGCAGCCAATTCGGAGATAGAGGTCATCCAGCTGGGTGGCAGATTGCGTCATAGCAGTCTCTCGGTAGTAGGCCCCGATGGCGAGCAGACGCTTGCTGGCTGCACTTTTAGCAAACTCTTTATTGGTGTCGATGGCATCGACCTGGAGTATGGCATCACTACGACCGATCTTCGTGAGGCCCATCTCAATAAGGTGATGATGGGGGTGGCACAGAAGAACATAGTCCTTGCCGACTCGTCGAAGTTTGGACGCCGTGGTTTTGCGAAGATTTGTGGTATGGACGAGGTCGATGTGATTATCACCGACGGCAATATCCGTCCCACGGACCGTACCGCTTTGGAGGAAATGGGTATTGAGGTGATTGTCGTTAATGGTGGCAACGCCTCCGTCACGATGCTTTGATCCTGTGACAGCAAAGGAATAGAGAGAAAGAAAAGCGAATGGTGTGAGTAGGGTGGAAACTAATCAAGGTTACTGCGGATGAGAAAGATAATCTTTGTGGCGATATGGTCTGCCCTGCTGGCTGCTTGCACAACCGATTCCTATGATAGTGGTGACACTCCGTTGTCTTATCTTTCTGCTGAATGGGCCGATGTGACGACCAATGGCAACGGATTGGTGGCCTATGCCGTCACCGATGGCGGGCAGCGGCTCACCTTTTCCCCTCCTTATCAGGCTCAATGGCTGAAGCAGAAAGCCGACACCACTTGTCGTGCTTTGCTCTACCATGGGCAGGTGGTCGAAGGAGTGACCAGCGTCAAAGGCCTTACTCCCGTCTTGATGGCCGGCGTCGTGGATCGGAAAGAAGGAATGGCGGTCAAGAAAGACCCTATTGGCAATGCACGAGCATGGTTTTCGGCTGACAAGCGCTATCTTAACCTGGTGCTCACGATCAAGGTGGGACGCAAGGAAAATGCTCCTACGCAACAAAAGATAGGGATCGTGCGCGATTCTGTCACCACCCTTGCTGATGGCACACGCTGTTGTTGGCTCACTTTAGCACATGACCAGAACGACGTGCCCGACTATTATTCTCAGGATGCGTGCGTCAGCGTACCTGCAGCAGTGCTTCACGAGGTTGGCAAGGTGTGCCTCCGTGTGGCAACCACACAAGGAGAACGCCTCTTGGAAATACAATAACCACCCCTTTCACTAACTACTATCGACGCGACTTCTTTCCGAAGTCGTGCCCCTCAGGATGTTTTATTGCGCTTGTCAGCAAGCGATAGCCCGCAAGGCTAACGCTGATTCTATACTATCGGCAAACTGATGCCATTGATTTTCTGATAGATGTCGAGCGCATAGACATCCGTCATGCCACTGATATAGTCGATGACGGCCATGACGCGTTTCTCCAGCGACGGGTTGTGGATGTCGTACTGGCTCGAAAAGCGACGGATGAGTTGCTGGCTGTGATATTTCTCTGGCTCTACTGCCGCATTGATTAGGGCTTCCATGAGGGTCTCCATGATCTTATAGCCCGACAGTTCCACGTCGAGAACTGGTTTGGAGCGGTATATTTTGGCCTTCGACACCTCAGAGCAACGGCAGTACGCTTGGCGTTGGAGTTCGTTGATATGTCTGACGAGCGGTCCTTGAAAGGATCCTTCAAGTATCTCTTCCTCGTGATTGACAAACGCCTGTACGCATTCCCGTTCCAAAGCACCGACTGCACAGGCACGCATATACACTACCTGCTCGTTTTCGTCTGTCACCTCCTCCTCTATCAGACGCTGGCGAATGCCTTGTCTTTCTCGCTCATCAAAGAAGCCCAGGAGTAGGTCGGCAGTCTCCTCAAACGATAATAGGTGTAGTTTGTGGGCATCCTCGATATCCATGATCTCATAGCAGATGTCGTCTGCAGCTTCCATCAGAAACACCAACGGATGACGCGCATAGCGGACGGAAGTACCTTCGCCGTGCTCCAAGCAGCGCATGCCGAGGTCCTCAGCAATGCGCTCGAAGTCCTCGCGCTCTGATTCGAAGAAGCCAAACTTGCCGTGCGAGCCTGCCAAATTGGAACTGAACGGGTATTTGACGATAGCCGCCAATGTCGAATAGGTCATGACGAATCCACCGAAACGACGACCCTGAAACTGGTGAGTAAGCAGGCGGAAGGCGTTGGCATTGCCCTCGAAGTGGGTGATGTCATCCCAGAAGCGCGCGCTCACCTTTTTCTTCAGGTCGCTGCCAGGTCCTTCTGTGAAGAAACTCTGTATCGCTTGCTCGCCACTATGTCCGAAAGGAGGATTGCCCATATCGTGGGCAAGTCCTGCAGTCTGCACTATCGTACCAATCTCCTCGAAAAGTGTCCCGCGGAGGTGTGGGTGTCGATCCGTGAGGATGCGTGCCACGTCGTCGCCCAGCGACTTTCCCAGCGATGATACCTCCAAGGAGTGGGTCAATCGGTTGTGGACAAAGACCGACCCTGGGAGCGGGAAGACCTGCGTCTTGTTCTGCAAACGTCGAAACGGAGCCGAATAGATCAGTCGGTCGCCGTCGCGCTTAAACTCCGATCGGTCGTCATGGCGTAGCGGGTGGCGCGTTTCCTGTCCCAGCCGCTTGTTGGAAATGAGTCGAAGCCAGTCCATATCGTTTTCCTCCTTGTCTTTGTTTTACTGCGCCCCCTGTCCCAGCCAGTGCTGGATCTCCGCATCCAAGTCCTGGATCTGCACATCGCGCTTCTGCAGCTGATTGTTGCGGTCGATGATGAAGTAGGTCGGGATGCTTTGGATGTTATAGCTTACGAGCGTCTGCGAGTCGCCTCCTTCTGGATCCCATACACAGATCCAAGGCAGCGATTCCGTCTGAGTCTTGAAGAAATGCTCGTTGGTATCGTAGCTGACCTGGTAGATTTCGAAGCCCTGAGCGTGATACTTGTCATACAATTGTCGCAAGACCATGATGCGTTGTGCTGACTCTTTCGATCCGAAGACATGGAAGTCGAGCATCACTACCTTGCCTTTGAGCGAGGTGAGGCTCTGCTGCTGTCCGTGGTTGTCGGGCAGTGTGATGGGAATCACGCCGAGTTCCTGCACCTTGGCGGTCTCTGCCGCCATGGTCCGCTTGTTGTTTTCCACGATGCGCTCGTCCTTCATGCCCTTGAGCGTGATGTTGTGCAGGTTCTGTGTGCGCTCCGTGTTCGGGTAGAATGTGTCCCACGAGGTGGCGACTGCGCCGAAGACTTTGTTGTCTGTGGCATCCATGCGTGGGTTGAAGATCATGATGGGATTGCCGTTGATGACCACATACTGGAAGAGAGCGAAGTAAGCATAGCCCCGCATCGGCTCCTTGAAAATGTAGTTGCGCATCACGTCGTCCTTATAGGTTCGTATCAGCAGGTCGATGGCAGCATCCACGTTGCCCGTGTCGCTCATGACAAGCTGGTTGCATTGTGCTTGCAGGGCGATTTGCTTCAGGGCCAGTTCGCGTATTTTCTCGTTCTCATAGGAGTTTTCCACCTTGTAGTTGGTGGCCATCATTGGGTAGGAGGCCTCCAGTTGTACCGTCTCTGTCGAGTCAATACCGATGTTGATAATTTGTCCGGCAATGCGCAGACGGTAAAACTCTGGGTTGTTGGCCTTGTCGCCGGCAAAGGCAAACTGCCCCTTGTCGTCCAACTTCACGGAGTCCACTACCTTGAATCCGTCGAGCGTGTTGTGCTCGAAGTAGAGCGTCGAGTCCTTGGCGTTGCCAATCGTTCCCGAAACGTGGAATTGCTCCCCCGTACAACTTGCCAGAAGCAGTAGGGCGAAGAGCGAGAGGATGCCTGCGAAGCGATGTTCGCGCTTGTCTATCTTCATGATTCTATTGTTTTTTGTTCGTGTGAATGGGTTTGCGTGCGTGACGCAGATCTTTCATCACCGTGTAGGCTACGAAGATGCCGATGAGCAATGTGTTGACGCCGAGGGCCGCCACCGTTCCCAAGGTATTGTTGGCCCAGTTCATTGCCGCAAAGAGGACTACGGCCAGGCCGACATAGACCATCATCTGTCCGATGGGGTAATTGATGGGGAATTTGCGCTGACCGACAAAATAGGAGAGGATCATGGCTGTGGCATAGCCCGCAAAGCCTGCCCAGGCACACGCCATGTAGCTGTATTGCGGCACAAACACGACATTTACGCCTATCAGTACCAGACATCCTGCCCCCGAGAACACCGCACCCCATATCGTTTTGTCAATCAATTTATACCAGAAGCTAAGGTTGAAGTAAATACCCATCATGATCTCTGCCGCCATCACGATCGGCACGACCCGCAGTCCAGGCCAGTAGTCGCGCCCGATGATGTGGCGCAATATGTCCATATAGCCCACCACGCAGAGGAAGGCCAGCAGGGTGAAGATGAGGAAATACTTCATCGCCTTGGCATAGGTGTCGAGGTTGTCCTTATCCTTCGACTTTCCGAAGACGAAAGGTTCATAGGCGTAGCGGAATGCCTGTGTGATCATTGCCATAATCATCGCCACCTTCGAGGCTGCACCATAGATGCCCAGTTCCGAATGGGCATTACCCGCCTTGTAGAGATAGGGAAAGAGAATCTTGTCTGCCGTCTGGTTGAGAATGCCAGCAATGCCGAGGATGAGAATCGGCCATGCGTAGGTGAGCATCCGTCGCATCAGCCCTCGATCGAAACCCGCTGCGAAGCCGCGCAGCTCCTGCCAGAAGCAGAATGTGATAGATCCAGTGCAGGCCAGGTTGATATAGAAGGCGTAGCCCACCTCTGTACCGCCGAGAATGACGTAGTAGAGGAGGTTGAGTGCGATGTTGAGTACGATGAAAAGCAGTTTGAGCGAGGCAAACTTGATGGGCCGCTTCTGATAGCGCAGGTAGGCGAAGGGAATGCATTGGAATGCATCGAGAGCCACCGTTGCTGCCATCACCCAGACGTAGCTGGGGTGGTCAGCATACCCCATGAAGGAACTAATCGGGTGGATGAATGCCAGCACGAGCAGTACGAAGATCGCACTGGTCGCCGCCACCATCCATAAGGTTGTCGAATAGACGCGTCGCGCATCCTCCCCCTCCTTGTTGGCGTAGCGGAAGAAGGTGGTCTCCATACCGTAGGTGAGGATGACGAGCAGCAGTGCGGTGTAGGCATACATATTGGTGATGACGCCGTAGCCGCCGCTCTCGGCGCTCATCTTTGCCGTGTAGAGGGGTACGAGCAGGTAGTTGAGAAAACGTCCCACGATGCTGCTCAGCCCATAGATGGCCGTGTCCTTAGCCAAACTTTTCAAACTTGCCATTGCTGTCTTGGTTTTTGCGCTCCCTCCCTCGGCTGCGGCCTTTTAGCCGCCCCTTCCCTTGGGGATGGAAAGGATCATGCGCTTATTGACTTGCAAAAGTAAGAAAAATATGAGATATGGCAAAGAGAAAGGCGTGATAACGAGCCGTATGCCGTCGTTTTTCCCCTTTGTGGGCAAATGGTCTTTGGATTTTGTAAGTCGAAACGTGGAACTTAGAACCGTATCAGCGAGTTGTAATCCCAATAGGCATTGCGCATATCGACACGCCCGCTTTTAAGGAAAGGCACGCCCTCCTCTTCGAGTAGTTTGCGTTGGTCTGATGGTTGCGAGGCCAGCCGGCCTCCTGAACCTACCACGCGATGGCAGGGGATAGCAAGGTCTTGGGGTGTCTCGCGAAGGATTTTACCGACCACACGCGCATGATTGGGCATCCCAGCAAACCGGGCCACATCGCTATAAGTGGTCACACAGCCTTCAGGGATGCATACGACAATGTCGTAAATTGTTTGTTTGATTTGGTCAATATCCATCTTCATGCCCACAAAGTTAAGAAAAATATGTGATTCTATGTGTCCTGTTTGTGCTTTTTTTGTTTTTGTTTTAATAGTGTATGTTAATTTAAGAATTTGGAAACAAAATGCGCATCTATTTGTCGTCTTTAGGTTGATGGTGACACCTGTCGGGGTTGATGTTACGTCGTTTTGTAAGAGCGATGGTCGGAGGTGGAAGCGTTCGTATACAGTAAGGGGGCGTGTGGGGTGGGGAGGCATTTTGAGGGTAGTGGTTAAAGTCTGCCCTGCTCGTTATAGCTGAAATAGTGGCCGTCGCAGACGATGATATGGTCGAGGAAATGGATGCGCATCACCTCACATGCCTTTTGTACCCGTTGTGTCAGTTGGTCGTCGGCTCGGCTTGGTACGGCGTTGCCGCTGGGGTGGTTGTGGCAGATGGCAAGTATGGTGGCGTTTTTTAGAATTGCCTCGCGCAGGATGACGCGCACGTCAATGGCGGTCTCGGTAAATCCACCAAACGAGATGCGTTTTGCTTCGATCAGTTTGAAATGCTGGTTCATCAATAGCACCCATCCTTCCTCCACGTCAAGGTCCTGCATTTGTGGGTGCATAAAATTGTAGATGGCCGTCGCCGATCCCAGGTCTTTTCGCTCTTCTGCCTTCTCTTTGGCTCGTCGTTTGCCCAGTTCGCACGCCGCAAGGATTGTGATGGCCTTGGCTGGTCCGATACCGTTGTATCTCTCCAAGTCCTTGATGGACAGTTTTCCCAGTGTGTTGAGGTTGTTGTTGCAGTCGCCGAGCACCTGTTTCATCAGATCGACCGCTGTCTGGTGTGCATTGCCTGAACCGATCAAGATGGCCAGCAGTTCCGCATTGGACAGCCATTCGGCTCCCAGTCGCTCCAAACGTTCGCGTGGGCGGTCTTCCTCCGCCCAGTCGTTGATGTTCAGTTTGCCGTTGCTCATTTGTAGAACGTCTTCTCGTAAGCCTGAAATTCGTCCTTGCCGCAGACACAGCGCCGCCACCATGCTTTGAAGAAGCCGCATCCGTAGCCCGTAAGCTGCACGAAAGCTGCGCAGATGCTCAGTACGCCGATGCGCGGACTGCGGTTTTGCAGTGTCGAGTCGGCGAGGATGAGCAGTGAATAGAGTAAGATGGGTGCTGCCGCAATCCCCATGGCGCATGTTCCAAGACTTCGTGTCTCTTCGTTGGTAGCCAGTCCATAGACTATCACGCCCGCTATGAAGAGCAAGGCCAGGGCGATGACACCTGCCGTGAAGACCGCGGGCAGAAGGTGGACGATCTTTAGAGAGTCGGGATATTTCTTGTAGAGATTGATTCGTGCAATTCCGCTGTTGAAGACCTGTCGCCAGAACTTACGGAAGTCGGTGCGTCGTTTGTGCCATACCCACGCCTCGGGAAACAAGCGGCAGCGCAGTCCCGCCTGGAAGATACGGATGGAGAAGTCGATATCTTCGCCGAATCGCATCTTTGAGAAGCCTCCCAGTTGTTGGTAGGCCTCGCGCCGTACGCCCATGTTGAACGATCGGGGGTAGAACTTGTCGAGTTTCTTCTTTCCGCCCCGGATGCCACCTGTGGTGAAGAACGAGGTCATGCTGTAGGAAATGGCTTTCTGCGTCGGTGTGAAAGAGCTGTGTGCGCAATCGGGCCCGCCAAAGGCATCGGCAGGCTCGCGGTCCAGTTCTTTCGATATGGCTGTGAGGTAGCCCTCGGGAAGCACCACGTCGCTGTCGAGGATGAGCAGGTAGTTGCCCTTGGCACGCTCCGCACCGTAGTTTCTGCTTTGTCCGGGTCCGGAGTTAGGTTTCATGAAATAGTGCAGGTCGAGCCGTCCGGCATATTGGTCGCAGACCTTTTGGCACGGAGTCTTCGAGCCGTCTTCTACGATGACGACTTCAAAATCCTTCTCTTCCTGGCGGGTGAGGCTTTCCAGAAGCTCGTTGACCTCGTCAGGACGGTTGTAAACGGGTACGATGATGCTGTATCTCATGGGTTGCAAGGGCCAATGATGTGATGCTTGGTACAAAAAAAATATAGCCCTCGCACCTGCAGATGGCAGGCGCATAGGGCTATGTCTATTGATTCGAATCTTATGCGTTGACGCGGCCGAGGTAGCTTCCGTCGCGCGTGTCAACCTGGATGGTCTCGCCCTCGTTGATGAAGAGCGGCACACGGACTACAGCACCCGTCTCCAACGTGGCAGGCTTGGTGGCGTTGGTGGCGGTGTTGCCCTTCACGCCCGGCTCAGACTGTGTGATCTTCAGCGTGGTCTTGGCAGGCATCTCGGCCAACAGCACCGTGCCGTCAGACGTATCGGTGACGACCTCCACGACATCGCCTTCCTTCATGTAGTCGGCGCCCTGGATCTGGTGGCGTGCGATAGGAATCTGCTCAAAAGTCTCCTGGTTCATGAAGATCATGCCCGTGGGGTCCTCGTAGAGGTACTGCCAGGGGCGACGCTCCACGCGCACATCCTCCAACTTGAAGCCAATCTGGAAGGTACGCTCCAGCACACGACCGTCGCTGACGTTCTTCAACTTCGTGATCATGACCGTGTTTCCCTTGCCCGGCTTGCGGTGCTGGAAGTCGATACAAGTCCAAATCTTGCCATCCATGCGGATGCATGTTCCGATTTTGATTTCCTGTGAATTAATCATAATTCTGCTTTGATATATTGTTCTTAATTATATTGCTTCTTTCTGCCCGCAACGCCTTTGGAAGAAGGCGTTGCTAAGCGGTTGCAAAGTTACAGTAAATCAGTTGAATGACAAAGCGTTTCGGGTTTTTTATTCTCTTTTGCGGGTGGAAAAGGCGCTGATGGCGTGGGTTTTTGGTGAAAAATCATGAATTGAATGGCTAAAACTCGCTGAATCCTTGGTCATTTCAAAAAGAATCCGTAATTTTGCAGGCCGTAACGGGAGTGGCCTCGCCTTTCCCGCAAAGCGTTGTAACGATAATAACAATAAAAAGATAAAGCAAAATGAAAAGAACGTTCCAGCCCCACAATCGCCGTCGCGTGAACAAGCACGGCTTCCGTGAGAGAATGGCCACGAAGAATGGTCGTCGCGTCTTGGCCGCCCGTCGCGCCAAGGGTCGTAAGAAGCTCACTGTTTCTGACGAGAATCACGGAAAGTAAACCGTTTGTTCCGCATGATGCGGAAATACGGCGAAAGCAGGAGGCATACACCTTTTATCAGGAAGTATGCCTCCTGTTTTCTTAGTTGGAGGCTCTCCTTATATATATAATAGGAGACCGCCTTGTCTCTGGAATAAGGGTGGTCTTGTTTGGTCGGCCTTATGCCAAGGTTATCCTATATGGTTTTATGACCAATTCTGCCACAAGAGGCCTTCGCACATATAGGAGATGTGAATCAAGAAAAACTGTGGGGCTTTTGGTGGCCCACTAAACCAAGGAAGAAATGCTGCAATTGATTAAAACTTACAAGTTGACCACAGTCCTACTGATTGTCATCTGGGTCTTGTGTTTCATGCCCATTCCCGAAACTCCGTTGAGCCATGTGCAGTTGATAGACAAATGGACGCACACAGCCATGTATTTGGGATTGGGTCTCGTCATCGCTTTCGAATATGAGCGCGCACACCACCCACAGGCGAGTAGTTGGTCGCTATTCGTCTATGTCGGATTGCTACCCTCGTTGATGGGTGGCCTTATAGAGTTGCTTCAAGCCTACTGCACAGGTGGACGTCGCAGTGGCGAGTGGCTCGACCTTCTTGCCGACGTGGTCGGAGCGGTCCTGGCCACGATTATTGGAATGCTTTGGGCAAGGTGGCGCGCCAGTTCTTAAACGGGTTCGCCCGCATCTGCTTGTTGTAGAAACGGTGGTCGCCCGTCACTTCGGGACCGAGGAACGGTGGGCGTGCAAACGTCTCGTCGCTGTGCTTCAGTTCCACCTCCGCCATCACCAGTCCCTCGTTGTCGCCATAGAACTCATCGACCTCGTAGGTGTGGCCCTCGTAGGGAATGAGGTAGCGGCGCTTGTCGATGATGCCCGGTTCGCAGAGTTGCAGTAGGTGCTCGGCCTCGTCGGTCGTTATCTCCTTCTCAAACTCATAGCGGCTCAGTCCGCCGTCCAGCGACGGACCTTTGATGGTCAGGTAGGCTTTGTCGTCGCGGATACGGATGCGCACCGTGTTGACAGAGGCGAAATACCCCTGTCTGATATGCGTACTCGACGTTGCCTGCTCTTTCCATTTGGCATCCTTGCGCACAAGAAACTTGCGCTCTATCTCCAGTCCACTCATCGGTATATGCTGGTTGGAATCTGCGATTCCGTTGTTAGTTCATAAGGATGGTGGTGTAAACCAAGAAGCAAAGTCCCAAGAAAATCAATGCGCCAAAGATAAACGCGATGACCCTCTGTGCCTTCTTCTCCTGCAACTCCTCACGCTGCTTGCGGTTCAATTTGCTCTTCTCGCTCATAATGCTATTTCGATTTTAGTTGATTTCTCTTTTATGACTTGATCAAGGAAGTGCTCTTGTACTTCCCTGTACACACACACGGTTTCACCCCGTAGCCTTGGCTTATTCCTTCTCTGCGTCGGCAGCGGCAAACTCCATGAGGTATGCTTTGATGAAGCCGTCGATCTTGCCGTCCATGACCGCATCGACATCCGAAGTCTGATAGCCCGTGCGGTGATCTTTCACTCGTCGGTCGTCGAAGACGTAGCTCCTGATCTGGCTGCCCCATTCTATCTTCTTTTTTCCAGCCTCTATCTTGGCCTGTTCGGCCTGTTTCTTTTTCAGAGCGCGGTCGTAGAGTTGGCTCTTAAGGAGTAGCATGGCTTTGGCGCGGTTCTTCGGCTGGTCGCGTGTCTCGGTGTTCTCGATGAGGATTTCCTCCTTCTCGCCTGTGTCAGGATCCTCGTATTGATAGCGAAGGCGTACGCCCGACTCCACTTTGTTGACGTTCTGTCCACCAGCACCACTCGACCGGAACGTGTCCCAGCTCACCTTGGCCGGATCGACATAGACCTCAATGGTGTCGTCCACCAATGGTGTGACAAAGACGGAGGCAAAACTCGTCATGCGCTTTCCCTGTGCGTTGAACGGACTGACGCGCACGAGGCGGTGTACGCCATTCTCGCTCTTGAGGTAGCCATAGGCATATTCGCCCTCGATGGTCATCTCCACACTCTTGATGCCGGCCTCGTCGCCCTCTTGAAGATTCGTGACTGTCACTTTATATCCCTGTGCCTCGCTCCAGCGCATGTACATACGCATGAGCATCTGGGCCCAGTCCTGGCTCTCCGTGCCTCCTGCTCCGGAGTTGATCTTCAGAACTGCGTCCATCGGGTCCTCCTCCTGGCGCAGCATATTGCGCAGTTCGAGTGCCTCGATGGCTTTGACAGCCTTGTTGTAGAGGGCGTCCACCTCCTCTTCGCTGACAATCTCGTCTTTGAAAAAATCCACGGCGAGTGAGAGTTCGTCGGTGAGGGTACTCACCTCCTTGTAGTCCTTGAGCCATTTCTCGATGCCCTTGACCTTTTTCATCTGCGCCTCTGCGCGCTTGGGGTCGTCCCAAAAGTCAGGCGCCTGTGTGCGGAGTTGTTCCTCCTCGTATTCTATCTGCTTCTGATCGATGTTCAAGTACCGGTGCAAAGCCTCGGTGCGCTGTTGCACATCTTTCAGTTGTTCGGCTGTTATCATAGCTTTCTCTGTGTGATGGTGTGGAGGCTACTCCTCGTACATCTTGTCAATATCCTCCGCATAATTCTTGTAGATCACTCTTCGGCGCAGTTTCAGCGTGTTGGTCAGTTCGCCGTTCTCCATGGAGAAATGGCGGCTGATGAGCTTGAACCGCTTGATCTGCTCGTAGGGAGCCAGTTGTTGCTGGAGCGTCATGATGCGCTCGTTCATCATCTCGCGCACGGTGGTGTTCTCGCACAATTCTTCTCGCGAGCTATAGACCACTCCGTTTTTGTTCGCCCAGTCCTCCAGCGTGCCAAACTCCGGCACGATGAGGGCGGAGACAAACTTCCGCTGATCTGCGATGACGACCACTTGATCGACAAATATATCCACCAGCAGCAAGCCCTCCACCATCTGTGGGGCGACATATTTTCCGTTGCTGGTCTTGAACAAGTCCTTGATGCGTTCTTGGAGGAACAGCTCGCCGTCCTTCATGTAGCCCGCGTCGCCCGTATGGAAGAAGCCGTCGGCGTCGAATGCCTCCGCATTGGCTGCGTCGCGCTTGAAGTAGCCCTTTGTGATGGTTGGGCCTTTGAGCAGGATCTCGTTGTTCTCGCCGATCTTGATCTCGATGCCCTCAATGGGCCGACCTACGGATCCGACGGTGAACGGTTTGCCCAAATGGTCGCAGGACACGGTAGCCAGACTCTCGGTGAGGCCGTAGCCGACATCGAGGGGAATACCGATGGAGTGGACAAACTCCTCCACCTCCGGTGAGACATAGGCTCCTGCCGTCGGGAAGATATGCGGGTTCTCCAGACCGAGCTGCTTTCGTATCAGGCTGAGCACAGTGCGGTTGTACACCTGGTATTGCAACTCCAGATGGATAGGCACGCGCTTTCCGCGTCCAAGGTAGTACACGTTGCGCTTCCGTCCCACGGACATGGCGGCTTGCATCAGCTTGCGCTGCACGGGCGACGAACTCTCCATGCGTCCTTTGACAGCAGTATAGACCTTCTCCCAAAATCGCGGCACCGCCGACATACATGTCGGATGGGTCTCGCGCATACTGTCCTGGATTTCCTTCGGATAGGTGTTGACGATCAGCTGTGCGCCGACAGATATGCAGAGGTATGACCATGCGCGTTCGAAGATATGGGTGAACGGCAGGAAGTTGATGACGCGGTCCTGGTCGTTGATAGGCACGCACTGTTGGTTGGCTGCCAGGCCTGCGCGGTATTGCCCATAGGTGAGGATGACGCCCTTGCTCTCGCCCGTCGTACCACTGGTGTAGAGGATGTCGCAGATGTCGTCGTCGCTGGCCTCAGCCCACAGTTTCTCCACCTCCGACTGTCTTGGCAGGTTCTCGCCGAGCTTGATGAAGTCGCTGAAGTAGAGGGCGTTGGGGTCGTTGCTACTGATGCGCACACTGGGATCATAGACAATCACGCGCTCCAGTGTCGGGCAGAGAGCGATGACTCTGTGTGCCTTGTCATATTGCTCTTGCTCTCCGACGAACAAGAAGCGCACGCTGGCGTCCTGGATCATGTATTGTATCTGCTGCTCGGAGCTCGTAGCATAGAAGGGTACTGTTCTGACGCGCACACCATAGGCTCCAAAGTCCGTGTACAGGTACTGGATACAATTCTGTGAGAACACGGCTATCGTGTCATGCGGTTTTGCGCCCAAATTCAACAAGGCGTTGGAGACCTGCTTGACACGTGTCGAGAATTGGTTCCACGAGACGCTCTTCCACTTCAAACTGCCAAAATTGCGAAATGTGATGGCTGGTTTTGCGCCGTATTGCTTGGCCACTTCGTGGACGAGAACGGAAAGATGACTATTCAACTGCATAGCGTATTCTTGATTACTATGCAAAAATACCACATTTTAACCGAATTTGAAAATTATTGGGAGACTATTTTGTCTTGGACCGCAAAAAAGCGTCTCTCGTAATGCGGTTTGTAGCGATCCATAAGCTCTCTATGAGGCATTGAGGCCAGGGTGTCAGTCCAGAAAAATGATGACCCACATGGCTGTTTTGCCCACCTTTTGGCCAGGGCAAAAACTACTTCAAAAAAGGATGTTGCCTTCATAGCCCGATGAAGTTATATTCATCGGCTTATGAAGTTAACTTCGTCGGCCTATGAAGTTAACTTCGTTGGCCTATGAAGTTAAGTCCATAAAAAGGGGTGAAAAATAGCCTTGGCCGCCCCTTGCGCCAATCGGCCGTTCGTTTGCCAAAAAACACCATTTTTGCTACTACTGCGCCACGACCGTTTATACCCTTGGGTGCGTATCAAAACAGCGATTGGAAAACATGGCTGCTTCCCAATCGCTGTTCTAAATCATGCGTTCTGTTGTCTGTTTCTTTTATCGGAGCCACGACTCCGGATTGAGCTTGGCAGTCTCCTTACGGAGCTGGAACTGCAGTACGCCGTCCGATCCTACTGTGCCCAAAGTCTGTCCCGTGCCGACCTTCTGTCCCTGTCGCACACTCACGTTGCGCAGGTTGGCATAGACGGTGATGTAGGCACCGTGGCGCACCATGACGACCATCGTGCCACCATAGCCGAAGATGCTACTCACCTCGCCTTTGAAGACACTCTTCACGGCTCCTCCCGCGGCACCCTTGATATTGATGCCCGAGTTGCTGAGTTTCACGTTGGACATACCCTCGACGTTGTAGTTGCCGAAGTGGCTGACGATCTTTCCTGCCAGCGGCATGGGCAGTCGGCCTTTGGCGTTGGCGAAGCTACCCGTCATCGCCATATCCGCTGACGAAAGGTTGGCATCGTTGGCTGCATCAGCTCGCTGCTGTTCCGCGCGGACGTCGCGATCATGGCGCTGCTTCTCGGCTGCGGCCTTGCGCTCTGCTGCCTGACGGTCGGCCTCTGCCTCCCTGGCCTGTTGCTCGGCCCGCTGCTTCTGCTCCTCCGCCTTCTTTCGTTGTTGTTCAGCTTCGCGTGCACGCTGCTCCGCCTTGGCACGGTCTTGTGCCCTGGTGGCTGCTCGAGCCGCTTCTTCGGCCCGCTTGCGCTCCCGTTCTGCCTTCTCGGCTTCCTCCCTGGCTTTGCGCTTTGCCTCTGCTGCGCGTCGCTGCGCCTCCGCCTCTCGGCGTTTGGCCTCGGCCACACGGCGGGCGTTCTCCTCGGCAGCTTTCTGTGCCGCTGCGCGCTTCCTCGCGAGGGCTTCGGCACGTGCCTTGGCCTGAGCCGCACGTTCCGCTGCGCGTTTCTTCGCCTCAGCGGCTGCGCGCTCCCGCGCCTTTTGAATCTCGATGTTGATCAGACGGTCGATCTGTGCGTCCAGGGCCTGCTGCTTCTTCCTGCGTTCAGTGATCACGCCCTGAAGTACCTGCTGGTCTTGCTTTAGCGACGCGACGACACTCTCTTGCTCAGCCTTCTTCTGGGTGACGGCGGCCTGTGCCTGTCGTCCCTTGTAGCGGAGGTTGTTCTTCTGCTGTCGGATCTGTCCCAGTTGCGCCCGCTTCTCGTCGATCTGTTGCTGCTGTTGCTGCAACTTTTCGCCCTGCGCCCGTTGGTAGGCCGCATACTCGCGGACAAAGCGCAGTCGGCGGTACATCTGTGAGAGGCTCTTTGCAGAGAAGATAAACATCAGTTTGTCCTGGATGCTGCGGTGGCGCGCCATGTAGCGCATGGAGCGGATGAAGCGCGCACGGCGCTCGCCCAACTGCAATTCCAGGTTCTCGAGCTGCGACTTGAGGATACCGATGTTGTTGTCGATACCATCGATGTCGTGGGTGATGTGGTCGATGTCGCGCTGGTGCTGCCCGATCTCCGTATCAAGTGTGATGATGCGCTTCAGACGGTTGTCAACGTCGCGCTGCTTCTCCTGATATTCGGCCTCGTGCTGCTTGATCTCCTGCTTGATACGCTGGTTCTCCTGCTGTAAGCCCTTGATCTCCTTGGTCGCTGTGTATTTCGGTTGCTTCGCAGCAGGTTTCTGGCGCGGCGTACCCTTTTTCCTCTGTGGTGCAGGCTTTTTCTGCTGTGGCGCGGGTTTCTGTCCGTGTTTGTGCCGTGGCTGTGCCGGCTGCGCCTTCTTGGTGGGCGTATGGCGTGCGGGCGCCTTGCCCTTGGCCTCCGTCGGCGCATGCTTCTTGCGTCGCGTGTGCGTGCTTTGTGCCGTGGCGGTCTCCAGCGTGCAGCAAAGGGCGACGATAAGGTATAGAATCAACTGTTTCATTTAGAACTGGATGAGTTTGCCAAGCACCTCCTCCAAAGGCACTTGCTGATATTTTCCTGACAGCGAGGTGCGCTCCTCCCAGTTGGCGTCGGCTTTGACGTCGCTGAGTGTGAGCATCACGCGGAGTGTCATCTGCTTTCCCGTCGCTTCGGTCTGGGCCGTCACGTCGTGGGAATATGGAAACTGCTTCGAACCGAAGGCTTTGAAGTCGCCGTAGTTCCATCGTAGTGTCGAGGTGCCGTGGGCGATACTCTTGTATGTGATGAGCGAGGAGAGGATTTGCGCCTGGTCCTTCGACACCGTCCACTCATAGTCGAGCTTGCCATCGTGGAGTCTTACGGGCACATTGTCAGCACTCCCTATCTCTGGTGTGAATCTGCTGAGCTGTGCCTCTCCCACGCGCTGTTCTCCAGGGAGCAGCAGTTGGTTCCAGAAGAGCGACTGGAGGGAGTAGAACGTGATGCCGTTGTCGCGCAGGAAGTCCACCTCGTCGTAGGTCGTCTTGACATACTGGTGGTGGTAGCGGTCCACGAAGAGCACCCCCTCGGGTGTAAACTCGATGCGTCCCACCTCTGATCGTAGCACGGGGATGAGCAGTTGGAGCCGGATGACGTTGTCCTTGCGCATTCTCAGGATGCCTGGTACGGAGATCGCGTTTCCGTTGCGCTCCAGGGTGAAGGTGAGGTTCGACACCAGGTTCTTTTGGTAGAGGGCATTGTCAGCCACGCGCTGCATAAAGCGCAGGCCTGTGGCCTCTTTGTCCTTGTCTGCATGGACGGTGTGCCCTTTCTCCATAGCAGGGACCTCTCCGCCCACCTGCCGCTGCGTGCCACAGGCTGCGGCCGCCATCATGAGCGAGGTGAAGAGCAGGATATGTCTTGTTTTCATTCTTCTATGTATTTTTTGAGTTCTATTTTCCGTCGCAGGATGGCGTTGTCCTCGTCCTCCTGTGCTGCCTTCTGCCACATCTCCATGGCCCGGTCTGTGTCTCCCGCCATGTAGAAGATGTCACCGCAATGCTCCACTACTACGCTGCTAAGCGTGGAGTCGCTCGCGATGGCTCGTTCGGCGATGGTCTTTGCATCGTCGTAGCGTTTCTCCTTGCAGAGAATCCAGGCGTAGGTGTCGAGGAAGGTAGCGTTGTCCGGTTCCTTCTGTACCGCCTTGAGGCTCATCTGTTCGGCCTTTTGCAAGTCGGCGGCAGAGTCGAGGGAGAGGTAGTAGGCGTAGTTGTTGAGTGCCCCGACATTGTCCGGTGCATAGTGCAGACAACTATCGTAAGCCTCGTAGCAAGCCTTGTTCATACCCTTCTCGCGGTAGATCTCCCCCATGAGGGAGTAGCAGTCGGCCATCATGTCCGAATCGGACTCCTCATCGCGCAGTTCGACGGTCTTCTGGAGGGAGGCAAGGGCCTCGTCGTTTCTCTTGAGCTGAAACAGAGAGAAGCCTTCGAAGTAGCAGAGCTGCTGGTTGTCGGGGGTGTATTGCAGCGAGGTCTTGCACAAATCGACGATCTCGTCAAACCGCTCCTCCTCTGTAAGGTTCAGCACGAGCAGTCCTTGCGCCATCTCGTTGTCTGGCTCCACGGCCAGTGCCTGGCGATAAACTGCGTTGACCTCGTCCCTTGGGAAGTCGTGTCTCACCATCACCATGGCTTTGATCAAGTAGATACCCGCGTCTTCCTGCGGGACGGAGAGGGCGTCGTCGAAGATAGCCATTATCTGGTCGGTATTCTCGTCCTTCAGTTGTCGTGTGGCCTGCAAGATGAGTGCGTAGCGGCTCTCCTGAGGAGTGTCCTTGTCGCGCAACAACTGCCTCAGCAGGGCCTGTCGCTTCTCCTTGCGGTGGGTGGCCTGGTAGTAATCGAGGAGCAGCATTCGTGCCGAGACGTTGTGTGGCTCCTCGGCGAGCACACCTTGACAAACTTTGTATGCCTCCTTGGTATGGCCGTTCTGTAGCAGCCAGTTGCCCAGCATCAGCTTGTAGCTGCTGTCGTATGGATTTTTCTCCACGAGGTCTATCAGTACCCGTTTCGACTTCTCGCTTTCTCCCTGCATGTCGTAGATCTGCATGCGGGTGAGGGCCGTCTGCGCACTTACTCCCTCGATGCGCTCCATGCGGTCGATGACGTCGAGCATTTGGTCGTATTGCCCTTCTTCGCCGTAGAGCTGGTAGAGGAGTTGGAGGATGTCCGTGCGGCTTTTGTTTCCTTTGTAGAGACGCTCATAGACCGTGATGGCGCGCGCATAGTCCTTGCGGTTGATGAGCATTTGTCCCAGATATTCCAGGTAGTTGTTGTTGGTGGGGTCGAGGGCTACGGCCTTCTCGTAGCATGCCAGCGCTTTCTCGGGCTGCTTGAGCATGAAGTAGAATCCGGCGAGCTCGTAGTGCACCTCGGGAGCGTTGGGGTTGATTTCCAAGGCATGGCGGAAGAGGTCGAAAGCTGCCGCAAAATGCTCACGCTCCTGCTGGAGAAGGGCTTCGAGGTAGAAGTAGCGATATCGCTGCTGGTCGTTGTCGCTCAGTGTGCGGACCACGGTTTCGCCCTGCTCGGTCTGTGCCATAGCCTTGGGCATTGCTACGGCCATCAGTGCCGTCAGCATCATCAGGCGTGCCGTCGGCCACTGGCGCAGGAAAGATATATTGCCCATGTGTTATTTC
Organism: Prevotella sp.; assembly: GCA_003447235.1. GTDB lineage: Bacteria > Bacteroidota > Bacteroidia > Bacteroidales > Bacteroidaceae > Prevotella. Next base: position 79,860 of record DLZV01000008.1, on the reverse strand, counting down.
CTCCTTATATATATAATATGAGAAATCCTATTCGCTTACTGTGCTCACTTCACTCCCGTATGGCCATAACCGCCAGTTCCGCGCTCCGTTTTGTCGAGCACTTCGACTGCGGTCAGCACCGCCTGCTCGTGGCGTGCGATGACGAGTTGCGCGATGCGCTCTCCGTCGTTGACGGTGAAGGGATTCTGCGAGAGGTTGATGAGCAGCACCATCAGTTCGCCACGGTAGTCGGAGTCGATGGTTCCCGGAGAGTTGAGCACCGTGATGCCGTGCTTCAAGGCCAGTCCGCTGCGGGGCCGCACCTGTGCCTCATAGCCTTCGGGCAGCGCGATGTAGAGCCCCGTGGGAATCAGGCGACGCTCCAGGGGGTGGAGGGTGATGGACTCGGGAATGTTGGCGCGCAAATCCATGCCCGCACTCTGTGCCGTAGCATACGCGGGCAGCGGCTGCCGCCCCTTGTTGATGACCTCTATCTTGACCATAATAGCTGAATAATCGGCAAAAGTACAAAATTTCCCTTACAACACCGTCCATTTTAGGAAATTTTAGTTTTGGGCGTAAGGACAATGGAAAGCGGGGAGACCGCCTGCCCTTGTTTTGGCAAACTGTCTCCCCGCTGTCTTGCGTCATTTTTTTTCAACTGGCTTACTGCGGATTGATCTCCTGCAACAGGCGGTCTGCATGGCCCCACTTGTCCATCAGGTAGAGCATGTAGCGCACATCGACACCGATGCAGCGTGCAAGCTGGCGGTCGAAGTTGATGTCCGAAGCCAAGCTGTCCCAGTTGCCATCGAAGGCGAGACCGATGAGCTGGCCCTTGCCGTTGAAGATCGGTGAACCGCTATTGCCACCGGTGATGTCGTTGTTGGTGAGGAAGCAGAGCTGCATCTTGCCCGTCTTCTTGTCCAGGTAGCGACCGTAGTCGGAAGCCGTCATCAGCTCACGCATCACGGGCTGTGCGGCATATTCCTCGACCTCTGCGGCGCGGTCCATCTTGGTGACGATGCTGGCAGCGTCGGTGTAGTAGCCACTGTCATGGTTGCCCATGCGGAAACCACCTACCTGGCCGTAGCTCAGACGCATCGTGAAGTTGGCGTCGCTATAGTGGGGCAGATCCATCTCCATCTGTACCTTAGCCTCGCAGAGCTTCTTCTCCTGAGCCTCGATGGCGATCTTCAGCGGGCGATACTCACCAATGATCTGGTTGTACACAACGATGATGTCGTTCATGGCCACAGCGGCGGGATCCTGCTGTGCTCTCTCCATGTCTTTGATCATGAACTTCTTGCCCTTCTTCAGCAGCTCCGACTTCTTGTAGAGCCACTCCGTGTAGCGTGCGAAGTCGCCGTTGAACTTCGCCTGTACCGTGTTCTTGAAGAAAGCGGGCCAGTACTTCTGCGGCACCTGCTCGTAGTAGTTCTTCAGCATGGCGGTAGTCAGTTCCTTGTCGAGGGCGAGGTTCCACTCGTCGCTGTTGTCCTCAAACTCCACATACTGCTTCTTCGGGTCGTTGCCACCCTTGACCTCCATGCCGCGCATGGTCCACAAGCGCAGTCCGCGGTTGAAGAGCTCTGAGACACCGAAGAACGACTCCTGGGCATAACCCAGCGCGTGGGCGGGTTCGGCGCAGTCGGCGTAGGCCTTCTTCAGAGCGTCGAAATCGACGTTCACATACGGGTCCTTCGATGCGCCCGAGGCGAGCCACTGCTGAATCTTCCGCTCGAAGGAAGCTTTGTCGCTGATCAGTCCGATGGAGTCGATACAGTGGTTCATACCGATGGAGTTCTTGTAGTAGTTGGCTGCTCCCACATAGGAGTCCTCATACTGGATGCGCGTCTTCTCGCTCATGGCCATGTGCTTCTTCATGATGCCCAGTTTGATGGCGCGGCTCTGAATGCGGATGGCGTTGCCGATGTCGCGACGCTCCTGGATGCCGTAGCTGGAGAGGTAGCGGTTGGTGGAACCCGGGTAGCCGATGGTCATGGCGAAGCTGCCCGGCTCATAGCCCTGGAGGCTCACGGGAGCCCACTGCGTGGGGTGATAGGGCACGTTGTCCTTGGAGTAGGCTGCAGGACCGTTTGTCTTCGGGTCGGCATAGATGCGGAAGACAGAGTAGTCGCAGGTCTGGCGCGGCCACATCCAGTTGTCGGTCTCGCCACCAAACTTACCCATCGACTTGGGTACGGTGAAGACCAGGCGCACGTCGGTGAAGTCCTGGTACGTCATGGCGTAGTATTTGTTGCCCTCATAGAAGGGCTTCACGACGACGTGGAGCGTGGGATCGATGGCCTTCACCGAGTCGGTCATGGCGTTCTCCAGCGAGTCGAGAAGCTCGCCCTTGCGCTCGTAGGTCTGGCCGTTGAGCATAGCAGTCACCTTGGGGGTGATGTCGGCCTGATGCTTCATGAATGAGACGAAGAGGTCCTCGTTGGGCAGCTCCTCCTCGTAGGTCTTGGCATAGAAGCCATTGAGCATGTAGTCGTGCTCCACGGTGGAGTGGGCGTTGATGGCAGAGAAGCCGCAGTGGTGGTTGGTGAAGACCAGACCGTTGGGGCTGACGACAACTCCAGAACAGTAGCCGCCGAAGTTGACGACATAATTGCTCAGTGCGTCGGGAGCACCGTAGAGACGGTCCTGGCTCAACTCGAAGCCTTCGGCCCGCATCTGCTGATAGACGGCCTCGGGGAGGTTGTAGAGCGTCCACATACCTTCGTCGGCCTTCGCCTGCGTGCCCATAGCGAGCAGCGCTGCAGCGAAAAGAAGTGATTTTTTCATACCTTGATATTGATTTTTGCGTAATATATTTTATATATTTAGGCGTAACTATATAAAAACGCATATGCGCGATGATTATTGTGTTGTGTGCTAAAAAAACTTAGCTGACGCAGCCCGTCAAAACGGCAAAGGCAAAGGCGCATAAAGCGTCCTTGCCTTTGCTGTATGTTGTTGTGTCGAGGCTATTTGTCGAGCTTCCACGTCACGCCGTCCTTGGTGTCCTTCACCTCGAAGCCGGCTGCGGCGAGTTCGTCTCGTATCTTGTCCGACGTGGCCCAGTCTTTGTTCTTCTTGGCCTGTGCGCGCAGTTCGAGTACCATATCGACGACCTTGCCGAAGGCGTTCTCCCGAGCGGAGGAGTTGTCGCCCTGCTCGTTTCTCAGTCCGAGGATGTCGAAGATGAAGATGCGCTGCACGTCGGCAATCTCCTTTATGTCCTCTGCCGAGAGTTGTGACTTGTGGTCGAGCGCGCTGTTGACGACGTGGCATGTTTCGAAGAGCACGGAGATGACGGCTGGTGTCATCAGGTCATCGTTCATCGCGTCATAGCACCGCTGGCGAAGTTGGGCGACAAACTCGTGCGACTTCTCGTCGCTTTCGCTGGCGGCCTGCACGCGGGCCAGGTCGCTGACGCTGTCCATGAGGCGCTTGTAGCCTTTCTCGGCGGCCTGCAGGGCCTCGTTGCTGAAATCGACCGTGCCACGGTAGTGGGCCGAGAGGGTGAAGAAGCGGATGGTCATCGGCGAGTAGGGCTGGGTGAGGAGGTCGTTGCTTCCGGTGAAGAGTTGTTCCAGCGTGATGAAGTTACCAAGGCTCTTGGCCATCTTCTGTCCGTTGATGGTGAGCATGTTGTTGTGCATCCAGTACTTCACCATCGGGTCTCCCTGCGAGGCCACGGCCTGTGCTATCTCACACTCGTGGTGCGGGAAGATGAGGTCCATGCCACCTCCGTGGATGTCGAAGTGGTTGCCGAGGTATTTGCGTCCCATCGCCGTACACTCGCAATGCCAGCCAGGGAAACCGTCGCTCCACGGACTCGGCCAGCGCATGATGTGCTCGGGTGTGGCCCGCTTCCAAAGGGCGAAGTCCACCTGGTTGCGCTTCTCGCCGATGCCGTTGAGCTCGCGCGAGTTGTTGATCATGTCGGTAAGGTTGCGTCCGGACAGGATGCCGTAGCGGTGGTCGTTGTTGTACTTCTCCACGTCGAAATAGACACTGCCGTTGCTCTCATAGGCGTAGCCGTTGGCGAGGATCTGCTTCACCAGCTCCTCCTGCTCGATGATGTGTCCCGTGGCGTGGGGCTCGATGGAGGGCGGCAGGCAGCCAAGCTGTCCCATCGCGTCGTGATAGCGGTTGGTGTAATACTGTGCTATCTCCATCGGCTCCAGCTGCTCCAGCCGTGCCTTCTTCTCAATCTTGTCGTCGCCCTCGTCGGCGTCATGCTCCAAGTGTCCCACGTCGGTGATGTTGCGCACATAGCGCACCTTGTAGCCGATGTGCTGCAGGTAGCGGAAGAGCACGTCGAAGGTGATGGCGGGGCGCGCGTGGCCCAGATGCGGGTCGCCATAGACGGTGGGTCCGCAGACATACATGCCCACGTGGGGGGCGTTGATAGGCTGGAACCGCTCCTTCTGGCGGTGCAGCGTATTGTAGATGACCAGATCTTGCATTGTCTTTCAGTTTTTATTATCTAAGTGCAAAGGTACGGTTTTTCCCCGTAATTACCGCCATATCCCGTGAAAATGTGCCAAAACGCCCTTGGTCAGCTCTTCTAAAGGTCGTAGTAGTGAAGTCCGTAAGGACGTAGAGTTTTGGCGTTTTGAAAAATAATAATAAAAAAGATGCTGAAAACTCTTTCCAAATTAAGTATATTTCCGTACTTTTGCACTCGCTGACGAAAAAAACAACGAAGTAATGAATCATTCATCCCACTACAACCCTCAGCACCGCCATATCCTGCGGTTGCTTTTCGCCCTCGTACTGTCCTGTGTCGTTGTGCCCTCCATGGCGCAAGTCGGCGAGGAAGCAGCTCAGAAGATGAGCGACGTCGATATGGATTCGCCCACCTTTCGCCCGACCGTACATACAGGAAAGGCCTTGGTGGATGGTGACAGTGTGCAGTATGTCAAGACCAACAATGTCTATGTCTTTCCCAAGATAGAGTTTAAGACGCCCGAGGAGCGTGCGAAATTCTACCGCCTGCTATACAATATCAAGAAAGTGCTGCCGATCGCCAAGGAGTGTCACCAGATCGTCATCGAGACCTATGAGTATATGGAGACGCTGCCCAACGATCAGGCACGCAAGGAGCACATGAAGCTGGTGGAGAAGGAAATCAAGGCCACCTATGGACCGCGCATGAAGAAGCTCACTTATTCGCAGGGCAAGCTCCTCATTAAGCTTATCGACCGCGAAACCCACTCCTCGGGTTATGAGTTGATCAACGCTTTCCTCGGTCCTGTGCGTGCAGGTTTCTATCAGGCTTTTGCCTGGGTGTTTGGCGCATCGCTCAAAAAGCGCTATGACCCGATGGGGGCAGACCGCCTCACCGAGCGCATAGTCCTGCAGGTAGAGGCAGGCCAGCTATAGTATTGTCGGCGCCTTGGCATAAGTATGGACAAGGCGCCAACAATGCTTTTGTCAAATTCCTCAAGGTGAAAACAACGCTTATGCCTGGTGGTATAAGCTAAAGAGGATCCATCTGCCATGCAGTCGCCTATGGTTTTTGTTTTGCATGGAAAACGATGAAAAAGTTTAGTTTTTGAAAACTTTTCATCAAAAAGTTTGCTGTTACAAATATTATTCGTAAATTTGCGCAGTCTTGCAGAAGGTTTACCCTGGTTTTTGCAGCACTGAGTAGGGTAGTCCTTTGGCATGGCAGAAGACTGGACGGCGCTGGCAGCCTGATAGTTTATACTTTTAGGACAAAAATGATAGTGCTGTGAAAAGAAAAGCCCTATGAGAACTTATTGCTACATCGTATCCACATGGTTGTGTACACTCTTGCTCTTTCCCCTCGTCACCCACGCTCAGCGGAATCCTGCAGGGAAGTTTTCCCGTGCGGCGATGACCCTCCAGCCCCGAGGCACGGTGCAGGAACCGTCGGCGGTCCTTCGTGCCGATGACGAAATACCGACCAAGACGGTCATAGACCAGCATTTTGACCTATGGACGGCTGGCACCAACGCCACCCCCGATGGTACGATGCTGGGTGGAGGCACTGTCAACTACGCGTTGCCCGAAGATATGATGGGTGTGCGTGGCTGGACAGGCAACGCCGTCTATCAGGCAGGCCAGGCTTGCGCCATCCGCATGTATCTCGACTCGTATGACGAGCAGCGTGGCGGATTTATCAGTACGCCAGAGATGGACCTCAGCGGCGACGTCGTCCTTACCTTCCGTGCCCGTGCGCTGAAGGCCGGGGAGAGTGGCATCATCCGCGTCGCATTGTGCGACAACTATGAGGGACCTGTTGACGACCGCGACTTCAACGTCAGCGACGCATGGCAGGACTATACCTTCAGTACTGATCAGGCGACGTTCAACCCGAACAATATCTTCCAGTTTTCGGCAGAAGACGTAGAACTGCTCCTTGACGATATCGTCGTGACGCGCAAGGCCAACAAGATTCCCGCGCCAGGCATCCTCACTCCCATCAACCACTCAGCCACCTCGTTCACGGCGCGCTGGAACTCCACCCCGACGGCAGCCTCCTACCTCCTCCACGTCTATCGCAAGGAGATGCCCAAGGACTATGTCGAGCCCGGCACACTGACGGAAAACTTCGACGGTATCCGTCTCAATGCCGATGGCAAGACCATCGACCAGTCCAACCCCAACTATCCCGAGGGATGGACGATCAACCTCTCGTCGGCGGGATCGCAAGATGTCTATACCACCGAGGGCGACTACTGCTCGGCACCGCTCTCCCTCTGTTTCGACGCGGAGGGCGACGAGGTAGTCTCGCCCGAGACGCCCGCTCCCATCACCTCGTTCTCATTCTGGGTGAAACCCAGTTCGATGGACTATGAGACCGACTACACCTACTCCCTGTTGCAGGTGTCGGTATATACGGAGAAGAAAGGATGGACCCCCGTTGCCAACATGCCCAACTATTATATGGAGGCTGCTGGCGGTCGCTACTCCTTCACCCACGACCAGATTGGCGACGGCGTGAAGCGAATCAAGTTCTTCTTCATACAGAAAAACTCCGTCAGCTTCGCCCTCGATGACGTGCAGATGGACTATGCCACCCAGACCGTGCCCGTGGGCCAGCTCGACAAGGAACTGACCGATACCTGCTACACGATGGAGATAGACCCCAACTATGAGTACTACTACAACGTGCGGGCGAAGAACGGCAGCGTGATGTCCGTGGCTACACCCGACATGTGGGTGGATGGTATCCTCGGCGTGAAGGTAGAGGCCAAGGAGGCCACGGGCGTGTCGAAGACCGCTTTCACCGCCAACTGGACCGAACTGCACAATGCCGATAAATATAAACTCAATGTCATCAAAATCCTGGAGGCCAAGGAAGACGTGAAGGATGTCGTCGTGCTCCACGAGGATTTCAATGCCATCGACCAAGGAACGATGGACAATCCCTACAATCCTTACACCTATGTCTATAATCTGGCCGACCTCGGCTATACGCCGACGGAGTGGGTCCTCCAGTTGCCCTACCTTGTGGAAGGAATGGCAGGAGCGCAGCAGACCAATGTGTGGATGGGACTGGCTGGGCTGGTCACTTCTCCCACGCTCGACCTCACCTGTGATGGTGGAGCCTTCGATGTCGATGTCAAGGCTTACAACACTTATGCTGGCGACACGCTCTTTGTGATGCTGATGAACAAATATACCGACAGCCAGGCCCTCGATCATCGCATCATGCCGCTGAAACTCGACGGTACGGGTATGACCTCGGCTACTATCCATTTCGACGCCACGGACAATAAGACCCTACGTTCGAATGTGATCCTCGCCTTTATGAGTATGTATGGACAACCCTACTTTATCGACGAGGTGACCATCCGTCAGAACGTGCGCAAGGGCGAGACGCTCACGGCGCCCTACGCGTCGCTCTATCCCACGGCGAGCGCTTATGAGGTGGCGGACCTCGATCCGCAGTATAGCTACGCCTATGAGGTGACGGCGATGGCTACGAAGGACTATACCAACTACGTTTCAGAGACTTCCGACCGAATCTATGTGGGCAAGTCTGTCAATGCCATCGACGCGCTTGCCGCCGATGCAGCGAAGGTCAGCGTGCGTACAGGTCAGGGTAGTCTGACCGTTCGTTCCGATGCTGCAGCCATCGAGGTCTATGACCTCCAGGGACGCAGCGTGGCACGTGCTGAGGCGGGTCTCCATACGTTCCGCCTTGCTCCTGCGGTCTATCTCGTGCGGGTAGCTGGAAAGACTGTCAAGGTGGTCGTGCCGTAGTGGCGCAGAAATCATTCGCCCCATCATGGTAAAGGCAGCATGACCCACTTGGTCGTTCGTGCTTTCCCATGATGGGGCGATTGTTTTTGGATGTGTGAAGGGCTATGCGCAGCAAGCAAAATCAAGCTGGGATTTAGTTGCAACCCACCCATCATCTTGATTTTCGAAAAATGCCCCAAGTAAGCAAATATTGCCCTTTTGTAGAGAAATAACGTTAAAATGGTTTGCCAATTCAACTAAAATGCTTAATTTTGCTGACAAGTTGCGCAGCAAGCCAACTTCAACCAGAATAGCGACAGACCATTATGGATAAAATCGACAAATTAGACAAAAAGATTCTAGGAATCTTGTCCGCCAATGCCCGCCTTCCTTTCAAGGACGTGGCTGCAGAGTGCGGCGTTTCGCGAGCAGCTATCCACCAGCGTGTGCAGCATCTCATAGAGAATGGGGTCATCACGGGCAGCAGTTTTGAGATCAATCCCAAGGCGCTGGGCTACTCCACCTGCACCTATGTCGGAATGGACTTGGAGCGAGGGTCTATGTACCGCGACGTGGTCAACCGTCTGCTCTCTATTCCGCAGGTTGTGGAGTGCCACTTCACCACAGGTCCCTATACGATGCTCGTCAAGCTCTACGCCAAGGACAACGAGCAACTGATGGACCTCATCAACGGGCAGCTGCAGAGTATCCCCGGTGTGGTGAGTACAGAGACGCTGATCTCCCTGGAGGAGAGTGTTCACCGCGAGATACCCATTGATATCGAGAAATAACGCATGGTCAAGGCGGGCAGAAGGCTTAGGCACACTCCCGCCTTGATGCTTTTATGATCTGGTATAGACGATTAAAACATGGATTTTTCCCTCTCATCACATCTGGACGCTTTCTATGCGGAGTTTCCCGAAGGGCACAAGCAGCCCGTCATAGGACTCACGTCCAACTATAACGACTCCAACGAGATGCTGGCCAAAGCCTACTATGAGCAGGTGATACGTGCCGGCGCTACGCCACTCCTCATCCCGCCGACTACCGACCGCAACGTGATAGTCGGTGTGCTCGACCATATCGATGGACTGCTGCTCACGGGTGGTGCCGACGTCAACCCTCTCTGGGTGGGCGAGGAACCATCGCCACGTCTGCACAACATCAACGCACGACGTGACCTCTCGGAGTTGCTTCTCACCCGTCTTGCTGCCAACCGTCAGATCCCCATCCTCGGTATCTGTCGCGGCATACAGGTGCTGGCGATGGCTTTGGACGGGACGGTGCAGCAAGATATCTACGAGAACTATCTTCCCACGGGGCCTGCGGGATCCCTGGGGCCTTCTACCATCAAGCATAGCCAGGATGCCGTGCAGGCTGAGCCGACCCATACCGTGCGCATCGAGCGCGACAGTATCCTCTTCTCCTTGTATCATAAGGAGCGGATGGCGGTCAATTCGTTCCACCACCAGGCCGTCAAAGACCCTGGGGCGCGCTTCCGCACGACGGCAGTGGCTCCCGACGGGGTGATAGAGGCTATCGAGAGCACGGAGTTTAAATCTATTATGGGTGTGCAGTGGCATCCTGAGCATTTGAGTGACGAGGGACAACGTTTGTTTCGCTGGCTCGCCGATGAGGCTGAGGAGTTTCAGAAAGCCAAGGACGTACACCGTCGCGTGCTCACACTCGATACCCATTGCGACACACCGATGTTCTTCCCACAGGGGGTGGACTTTGGACGCCGTGACCCGCGCATCCTGGTGGATCTCCACAAGATGAGCGATGGACGGCAGGATGCCGTCACCATGGCGGCCTACCTCCCTCAGCCGAAGATGGGAGAGACGTTCTCATCCAAGATAGATCTTGCGGGAATCATGCGCTATATCCCACGCCTGGCGGAAAAATACGTCTCCAACCTTCAAACTGCGGTGGGCATAAGCGGCAGTTCCATTTCCCCCGCCCACTATGCTGACCTGATCTTCGACAAAATAGAGGAGATCGTGAAGGCCAACCAGCGTTGTTTGAGTATCGCACGTCGTCCGTCCGATCTCTATGAGGACAAGCGGAAGGGACGCAAGTCGATTCTCTTCGCCATAGAAAATGGACTGGCGCTGGAGCACGATTTGGCCAATGTGAAGCATTTTGCCCAGCGTGGCGTGACCTATATCACGCTCTGTCATAATGGCGACAACGACCTTTGCGACTCGGCACGTGGGTGCAAGACGCATGACGGCGTGAGCGATTTTGGAGAGAAGGCCATCTGGGAGATGAACCGCTGCGGCATCATGGTGGACCTCAGCCACGCTGCGGAGAAGAGTTTCTGGGACGCCCTTGACATCAGCGCCAAGCCTATCGTCTGTAGCCATGCCAACTGCCGTGCGCTCTGCGATCATCCGCGCAATCTCACCGACGACCAGTTGCGGGCCTTGGCACAAAAGGGTGGTGTGGCCCACATCACGCTCTATCATGGTTTCCTGCGCAAGGAGGGTGGCGAGGCCACGGTGCTCGACGCCATCGCTCACCTGGAGCATGCCATTCGTGTGATGGGTATTGACCATGTGGGTATCGGTACTGACTTTGATGGCGACGGTGGAGTGCGTGGCTTTGCAGACTCCTCGGAGGTGATCGCCTTCACCCGCCGCCTGCTACAGCGCAGGTATAGTGAGCGCGACATCGAGAAGATATGGGGTGGCAACTGGTTGCGTGTCATGGCTGCGGTGCAGCGGTAGGCAAAAGCTGTCTTTATTATCTATGATATAAGGAGAAATGAATAATATAATATAAGGAGAAATGACCAAGAAAATGAAGATAATCTCTGGTGGCATTCTTGTTGCCGCCGTCGTCGCTGGTTTGGCGGTCCTGAAGACGAAGGATAGTCAGACAAGCGATGAGGATACGGAAATGACGGAAACGGTGGCAAAGCCAGTCGGCCCAGCCTTCAATCCCGACTCTGCCTTTGCCTTTACGGCGAAGCAATGCGATTTTGGACCAAGAGTGATGAACTCGGAGGCGCACGACCGCTGCGGTGCGTGGATCGTCAGTAAGTTTAAGGCCTACGGATGCACCGTCGAGGAGCAGAAGGCTGACCTCAAAGGCTATGACGGCACAATGCTGCATTCCACCAATATCATTGCCCGCTTCCGTCCCGAGGCCAAGCGGCGTGTGATGTTGTGTGCCCACTGGGACGCCCGTCCCTGGGCTGACAACGACCCCGACTCCACCAACCATCGCAAGCCCGTTATGGCAGCCAATGATGGTGCCAGTGGCGTGGCGGTGATGATCGAGGTGGCCCGTCAGTTGTCGCTTATGGAAAAGGAACAGGATGGTGCTAAGCGTCTGCCCGCAGACGTCGGCATTGATTTTGTCTGCTTCGATGCCGAGGACTGGGGACTGCCACAGTGGGAAACTAGTATGGATGAGGTCGGTGACACATGGGCCTTGGGAGCCCTTCATTTCTCCACCAACCTTCCGGCAGGCTTCTCTCCTGAGTTCGCCGTGCTGCTCGACATGGTCGGTGGCGAGGGAGCTCAGTTCTACCGTGAGGGCATGTCGGTGCAGTATGCGCCCGACGTGGTCAACAGGGTGTGGAATGCAGCCAGGGAAGCTGGATTTGGCAGCTACTTCCCCAACGACGTGGGAGGTATGGTGACGGACGACCATATTCCGCTCAACGAGAAGGCCGGCATCCCCACTGCCGATGTCATTCCCTATTATCCCGACTGCCAGCAGAGCAGTTTTGGACCGACGTGGCACACCATCCATGACACGATGGATCATATCGACAAGGGCGTACTGCAGGCAGTAGGCCAGACGATGATCCAGATGCTTTGGACGCTGTAGTCGGCAGGAAACGTAATACGCAGAAGTGAATAGCTAACAATATTGTAACTAACAACTGACGATTATGACACTCAAAAAACTCTTTCTGGCGGCAATGGCCAGTGTGTTGGTATCGACGGGCATGCAAGCCCAAGTGGAAAACTTTGAAATCTTCCGCCATGTCGGTGGCAACCTGAATGTGGGTACGGAGGGTATTGGCTTTGATGTGGCAACTCCCGTCACCGACTACCTGGAGGTGAGTGCGGGAATGAGCTTCATGCCCGGTTTCAAAGTTGATGGCGACGTCAACGTGAAGCCCATCCGCATCACGGATGTCACGACCATCCCAATGGAGTCTGTGAACATCGAGGGTAAGTTTGCGCGCACCACGGCCAACTTCAAGGTGAGCTGCTATCCCTTTGGTACGCAGAACGCCCTCTTCGTAGCTGCGGGCTTCTCCTTTGGCGGCAAGAAGATTGCCAAGCTCAAAGGACACTCCGAGGATGTGAAAAACTTTATGGCAGACCCGCAGTATCCTGCCGACGTGAAGAACCAGGTCTATGCTGAGATCGACAAGTATGATGTCCGCTTCAATGAGAATGGCGACCTGCTGGGCGACGTGCGCGTCAACGGTTTCCGTCCCTACCTCGGACTGGGCTACGGACGCATGGTGCCCAAAGGTCGTGTTGGTTTCCGTGTGGAACTGGGTTGCCAGTTTATGGGCCACATGAAGGTCTATCAGGACGATCAGGAACTCAACATCGATGACCTGCGCGACAAGGCCACCGACGACCTGTCCAAACTCATCGACAAGTGGACGGTCTATCCCGTCTTCAAACTTGCCGTCACGGGCCGCTTCTTGTAAAGACCTTGTATGGTATTGAAAAAGCGGGTGGTGGAACCAGAAAGGGTTTCACCACCCGCTTTTGACTGTATGCAGGTCTTAGTCTATAGCAGCATGGAAGAGCTGCTTCTGTCCTCGTATGGACAGACCGTACATTACCCGAAAAGCACCTGCAACCACCCCTCTGTCGTCAGACCGCGCACCACCTGCGACAGGTCATGACCCTGAAGGGCCGCAGCCACTCCCTCACGAGTGAAAGGTTGGTGGCGCAGCGGAGCGATAATCTCACCATCGACATCGCCCATGATGAAGAAGTCGCCCACCAGGTTGAGGTCCAGAATCTTGCCATCCTTGATCTCTAAATAAACTTCGACGCTTCCCACGTCAGGCAAGCGCAGCTTGCGCACCTCCGTATGTTGCGGCATGCGTCCGTAGATCCATTCCTTGCGGCCCATCAGTTCCTGCGTCTTGCGGATCTCCTCCATGTCCTCCATAGTGATCTCACGGTAGTTGTCACCGCAGAGCACACGGCGCGCATGCTCCTTAAACTCCTCCACGGTCATGCCCGGGAGGTAGTTGGCCACGTTGGCGACACGCTGTGACACGCTTGCTACGCCCTTGCTCTTGAGTTTCTCCTTCGGGGGGGTGAGGGCGCTTTGTAGTGCTGTTACGTCGCTCTTGAAGAGAAGCGTGTTGTGCATGATGCCTCGTCCCGCCACACGGTAGAAGGCGGCTCCCGCCACCTTGCGTCCATCGACGATAATGTCGTTGCGTCCAGAGAGCGTGGCGTCGATGCCTAAATCGCGGAGTACGTCCGCCATCTCACCCATGGCCCAGCGAAACATCTTCTGAACGTCAGGCTCGGAGGAGATAAAGGAGAACATCACATTGCCCTTGTCGGAATACATCGCACCGCCACCACTCTTCCGGCGGGCAATAAAAACGTCGTTGGCGTTGCAATAATCTACGTTGACCTCATTGACCAGCAGTTGGTTGCGTCCGATGATGACCGTTGGGCGAGTCTGCCAGATGAAGCAGTAGTCGTCGTCCGTGAAATGACGGGCGGCAAACTCCTCTATGGCAAAATCGAAAGTGATGGGGGGCACGGGACCCACCTCAGGGGGGATGACAATGTACTTCATGTCTTGATTTGAATAGTTATAAGATAGATGGTTGTCTGTTTACGTTCTAAAGACTTTTTGGGGTTATGGTTTCATGCTCAGTGCCGCCTTGACACCCGCCTCCACGCTGTCCATGGGTACGGACGGTTCGAAGCGGTCGATGACGTGGCCCTCGCGGTCGATGAGAAACTTGGTGAAGTTCCATTTCACGTCTGCGCTCTGATCGTAGTGCGGGTCTTTCTCCCGAAAGGTTTCGTCGAGATATTTACCCACCTTCGTCGTCGTGTCGAAACCCTTGAAGGGTTCTTTCTCCTTGAGATAAGTGTAGAGCGGCAGGGCGGTCTTGCCGTTGACCATCACCTTCTGAAACTGAGGGAAAGTGATGCCATAGTTGGCCGTGCAGATTGCATGGATGGCTTTGTAGTCGCCTGGGGCCTGGTAGCCAAACTGGTTGCAGGGGAAGTCGAGAATCTCGAATCCCTGGGCATGATACTGCTCATAGAGGCGTTGCAGGTCGGCATACTGGGGCGTGAAGCCACAGCGGGTGGCGGTATTGACGATGAGCAGCACGCTGCCTTTGTACTTCTTCAGTTTGACTTCCTTGCCCTTGCCGTCCTTGGCCACAAACTTATAGACATCCTTCTGGGCGGATGACGTCAGTGCGTGGCCACAAGTGAGGATGGCGAGGAGGATGAGGACCCGCAGGAGTGAATGACGTTTTTTCATTGTAGGCTGTTTTGATGCGTTGGGTTATGACGATAAGGATCACTATCGCTTAGTCGATATGCTTGCCAGGCTTCTACTACTTCTTGTCGCCAAGTGGTGAATCCTTGAGCATGGCTACGAGCTGCCGCATACCTTCCGACGCACCGGCCTTGATATGGGTGACGTCGCGGTAGCCGCTCCCCATCACGTCGGCAGGGTCGATGAGATAGACAGGCACGTTCTTCCGCGTGTAGGCAATGAGTCCTGCGGCGGGATAGACGTTGAGCGACGTGCCGACCACCACGAAGATGTCGGCCTCCTTCACGGCCTCGGCGGCAGGCTCTATCATCGGGACGGCCTCGCCGAAGAACACGATGAACGGGCGCAGGAGACTTCCGTCGTCCGCCTTGGCACCTTTCGCCACCTCGCAGTCCTGCTCCGACAGTTCGCGGATGTACTTCGGATCGTAGGGGTCGATGGTGGAGCACACCTTGGTCAGCTCGCCGTGTAGGTGGATGACCTTGTGGGAACCAGCTTTCTCGTGCAGGTTGTCCACATTCTGTGTCACTACCGTCACGTCGTAGTCCTGCTCCAGGGCTGCGATGAGGCGATGGCCCTCGTTGGGTTGGGCGCCATAGAGTTTCTTGCGAAGCCCGTTGTAGAACGCGGTGACGAAGTCGGGGTCAGCATACCACGCCTCATGGGTGGCAACTTTCTCCACGGGCACGTTCTCCCAAAGGCCGTCGTTGCCACGGAACGTCTTGAATCCACTCTCCACCGACATTCCTGCGCCGGTGAGAAAAACGATTTTCTTCATAGCAAAAACATTTAACATCTGCAAATTTAGCTATTTTTTCTTGAAACGCCGTCATACTATGGTGAAAAAATATTACCTTTGCAACTCAATACAACGAGAATAAAGAAAAAGAATGGACAAATTAAGCTATGCCTTGGGCATCGGCATCGGTCAGCAGCTTGCCCAGATGGGTGCAAAGGACCTGAATGCTGATGACTTCGCACAGGCCATCAAGGACGTCATTGCGGGCGTCGAACTCAAAGTGAACAACCAGGAGGCTCAGTCGCTCGTACAGCAATTCTTTGCCGAGCAGGAGGAGAGACAGCGTGCCGCTATGGCTGAGGCTGGCAAGGCTTCACGCAAGGCTGGTGAGGACTTCCTCGCAGAGAACGCAAAGAAGGAGAATATCGTCACGCTTCCCAGCGGATTGCAGTACGAGGTGCTCGTAGAGGGCAACGGCAAGAAGCCGAAGGCTACTGACCAGGTGCGCTGCCACTATGAGGGGCGACTCATCGACGGTACGAAGTTTGACAGCAGCTACGACCGCAAAGAGCCGGCAGTGTTCGGTCTCAATCAGGTGATTGCCGGATGGACCGAGGGCGTACAGCTCATGTCGGAGGGCTCTAAGTATCGCTTCTTCATTCCCTACAACCTCGCCTACGGTGAGCGTGGAGCGGGTGCGTCGATTCCCCCGTTCTCAGCCCTCGTCTTCGACGTCGAGCTGCTGGAGGTGAAGTAAGCAAAAACGAGTTGCTCAGGCCACCCAGCCAGTGGGTAGCGGTGGCCGATGACTTCTCCTTATATATATAGGGACAATTGATAGACACAAAAACCAAAAAACAAAAATAAACAACATGATGAAAAAGCTTACTATCGTGGCTGTGGCCGTAGCGGCTCTGGCCTCGTTCACGGCTTGTGGCAACAAGGCGAAGAAGGCGGAGCTGAAGACGGATATCGACTCACTGTCGTATGCTGCCGGTGTGGCCAGCTCTCCGATGATGAAGCAGGCCATGATGTCCATGGAGATCGACTCTACCTATGAGGCAGAGGTCATCAAGGGTATCTACGCCGGTATCAAGGGTGCCGACGACAAGAAGAAGGCTGCCTACAACGCGGGTGTCATCCTCGGCGAGCAGCTCGCCATGATTAATAAGGGCGCAAGTCTGGATGTCTTCGCTGGCGACTCTACGCAGACGCTCTCGCTGGAGAATATCGTGGCCGGATTTGTTGCTGGTGCCACCAACAAGAACTTGAAGATGACGATGGACCAGGCGCGTGAGGTCTCTCAGACGCAGATGACGGCCATCAAGGCCCGCTATGCTGCCAAGAAGTACGGTCCGCAGAAGAAGAAGGCAGACGCCTTCATGGCTGCCAACGCCAAGAAGGCTGGTGTCAAGAAGCTCGGCAAGGGTGTGCAGTATGAGGTGATCAAGGAAGGCTCGGGCGCAATCCCCAAGACCAACCAGTCAGTGAAGATCAACTATGAACTGAAGACCATCGATGGCAAGGTCATCGAGAGCAACTTTGGCAAGCAGCCTGCCATGATGCCGGTCAATGGTGTCATTCCTGGTTTCACCGAGGCGCTGACCCACATGACCGTCGGTTCCAAGTGGGTGGTCTATATCCCCTATAGCGCTGGCTACGGCGCACAGAAGACGGGTCCGATCGAGCCGTTCTCTGACTTGATCTTCACGATCGAGCTCCTGGAGGTCAATCCGGCCCCCCAGGCTCCGAGAGAATAAATCATACGAGCGGTGTGCAAGGAGGCGGCGAGCAAGCCGTCATCCTGGCACACCCTCTTTTTAGATAGTGTCTATAAAAAACGTACAATGAAAAAGACAATCTTTTTGTCACTTGCCCTCGTCGGAGGTGCAATTTGTACTCCGGTGAGCGCACAGAAGGTCAAGAAAGTGTCGCCCAAGGCGAAGGCAGTCCAGACGCAGACGCTCAAGACCGAGGCCGACTCGATCAGCTACGCTGCCGGTTACGCCGTGACCAATGGTCTCGACAGGTATCTGAAGGAGCAGTTTGGTGTCGATGAGAGCCAGATGGCCGATGTCATCCGTGGCTTCAAGGAGGCTTATGCCAAGCGCAACGACAAGGCATACCAGGCTTTCGTCGCAGGCCAGCAGGTGGCTACGATGCTCGACAAGCAGATGTTCCCGCGCATGAGTGCCGACTTCGAGGGCGCTTCCCAGCCCTTCAGCGAGGAGATGGTAGTCAAGGGTTTCGAGGCCGCGCTCCGCAAGGATACCACCACTTATACGGTGGCACAGGCCGAGACGAAGTTTAAGGATGCGCGCGAGGCTGCCAAGATCGAGCGCGAGGAGGCCAACAAGGCTGCTGGCGAGAAATTCCTCGCCGAGAACAAGCTGAAGCCTGGGGTCAACACCCTTCCCGACGGTTTGCAGTACAAGGTGCTGGTCAAGGGCGACGGACCGATTCCGAAGGCGAGCGACAAGGTGCAGGTCGTCTATGAGGGCCGCACCCTCGATGGCAAGGTCTTCGATGCCACGGCCAACCATGGCAAGGAGTTTGATGAGTTTGCTGCCGACCGCCTGATCAAGGGCTGGACGGAGGCACTGACGATGATGCCGGTGGGATCGAAGTGGGAGATCTACATCCCGCAGGATCTGGCCTATGGCGCTCGCGGTGCTGGTCGCGACATTGCTCCTTATTCCGCCCTCATCTTCACGCTCGAGCTCAAGGGCATCGTGCCTGCCGCACCGAAGCCTGCAGAGGTTGCTCCCGCAGCTCCTGTCCAGGTAGAAAAGGCCCCCGAGCAGACTCCTGCCCCCACCAAGGGCAAGGCCAAGGGAAAAGGAAAGAAGAAGAAGTAATAAGACAGGGTAGGTTGTCTTCGTGAGATAGGGTAAGCTATCTCTGCGAGCCAAGGTAAGTTACCTATAAGAGAAGGGATAAGTTACGTCAGTGAGACACGATAAGTAACCTGTCCTACCTGTATCTATGATATCGTGGGCTTCAGCCGAGGAACGCATCCTTGGCTGAAGTCCATGCTTGTTGTTAGGGTTGGAGGCTTCACGCCTCATACTTCTCGCTGCATGCTTCCCCGTGCGTATGAGGTCCGTCTGCTATCCTGGGCAGCGTAGCGCCGTCTCCGTGGTTTCAATGCAAAAACTCGGACCGGTTCCGCCTCCCGCATCTAGTACGAGATGAGGAGCGAAGTATTGCACCAGGGAGAGGTGATTACGGTTTCCGCCCTTACTAATTTCGGAAATAAGTACTGTAACCCGAATCAAAATCGGGCATATTGACCTAATAACGGGACGTTAAACGAATTTTAACGCTATTTCTGTTTCCCGTTCAATCGGAATTATCTATTTTTGCATTCAAAATAACTGAAAAATAGTTTCATTATGAAGAAAGTAATCTTTTCCCTGTTTGTGCTGCTTTCCGCATTTGCGACAACTGCGAGCGCACAGCTTCCCTCAGTCATGCTGAAGGACATCAACGGTAACGCCGTGAAAACCGACACGCTTTCCAACAATGGTAAGCCTTTCATCATCGATTTCTTCGCCACATGGTGCAAGCCCTGCAACCGCGAGCTCAACGCCATCAACGAGGTGTATCAGGACTGGGTGGATGAGACTGGTGTCAAAATCTACGCCATCAGCATCGACCAGGGCCAGAACGTCAACAAGGTGAAGCCGCTCGTTGATGAGTACGGTTGGACTTACGACGTGCTGATCGACGCCAACTCTGAGTTCAAGCGCGCACTGGGCATCCAGATGATCCCCTACGTGCTCGTTTGCGATGGCGACGGCAAGATCGTGTACAAGCACAACGGCTACACCGAGGGTGCCGAGAACGAGTTGATCGAGAAGGTTCGCGAACTGGTTGCAGCTAAGAAGTAACACAGATGAAGCATCCTTATTATATATTAGGCTTGGCCGCCGCCTTGGCAGTGGCCACGCCTTCTTTTGCTCAGAATGATGGCGACCGCAATGACGGAAAGTACAATCCGACCGTCAGCGGTTCTATCCAGAGCGACATGTTGGCGCCTACGGGCTCGCAGTCTGACGGTTCTCACGAGGACTTCCGCACGAACACCTTCGTCGATCTCAACGTGATGAGCAAGTATATCGATGCTGGCGCACGCTTTGAGTATCGTGAGCATCAGCTTCCGGGTTATGATGCCGCGTTCAAGGGCTACGGCGTACCTTATGTTTACTTGAAGGCTAAGTTGAAGAACTTCGAGGTGACGGTAGGTAACTTCTATGAGCAGTTTGGCTCAGGCTTCGTACTCCGCACCTACGAGGAGCGATCATTGGGTATCGACAACTCGCTGTTGGGTGCCCGTATCGTCACCACGCCGGTCAAGGGTGTGCGCCTCAAGGCTCTCACGGGCCAGCAGCGCCGCTACTGGGCCCACAACGATTCCTGGGTGTCAGGTGCCGACGTTGAGTTGTCTCTCGATAGCTGGTTCAAGGGCCTCGCCCAGAGTGGTACGAGCCTGACGCTCGGTGGTAGCTTCGTCAACAAGAACGAGCGCAACGACGAGGACGTCTTCAATGGCAACTACCGCTTGGTGATGCCTCGCAACGTCAATGCCTGGGATGCCCGCGTCACGCTCAACACCCACGGCTTCAATGTCTTGGCAGAGTATGCGCAGAAGACGGCGGATCCCTCGTTCAAGAACAACTACATCTATCGCAAGGGTACGGCAGCCATGCTGTCGGCTTCATATTCTAAGAAGGGATTCAGTGTGCTTGCCCAGGCGAAGCGCAGTGACAACTTCTTCTTCAACTCCTATCGTGGCGAGAGCCTTGCTCAGTCCACTATCAACCACCTGCCGGCCTTCACAATGGACCAGACCTACGCCCTCGCGGCTCTGTATCCCTATGGTACGCGCCTGGATGGTGAGTGGGCCTACCAGGGCCAGTTGGGCTATAAGTTCAAGCGCAAGACGGCCATCGGTGGCAAGTATGGCATGATGGTGAAGGTCAACTTCTCCCATGTCCGTGGTATCGACCAGAACCCGCGCTCCTTGTCGGTCAATGTGCCGGAGCCGACAGTGCTCACGGGCAAGGGTACGGACGGCTACGGATCGGCTTTCTGGAAGTGGGGCAAGAGTGGCATGTACTACCAGGACCTCAATGTCCAGATCGATCGTCGCTTCACCCGCGACTTCAAGCTCTCGCTCATGTATATGAACCAGTTCTACAACAAGACCATCGTAGAGGGTGAGGGTGGCATGATCCACTCCAACATCTTCATCGCCGACGCGCTCTTCAACCTCAGCCCGAAGACGCGCCTGCGCACGGAGCTGCAGTATCTCACCACTGGTGAGGACGAGCACGACTGGCTCTTTGCCCTGGCCGAGCTTTCATTGGTTCCCCACTGGATGTTCACCGTGAGCGACCAGTACAATGTCGGTCTGACCGATGCCCACTATTGGCAGACGTTCGTCACCTATAATACGGGTGCGCACCGCGTACAGCTCGGATGGGGTCGTACGCGTGCCGGATTCAACTGCTCGGGCGGTGTCTGCCGCTACGTGCCGGAGACCAAGGGTTTCACGCTGTCATATAACTACAACTTCTAATCATCTATCATAAGGAGAAACAATAATATGACACGCAATACAAGTAAATTCATTGGTTATGTGAAGATGGCTGCTGCCGGTATGCTCCTTGGGGGCGTTCTGTCTTCCTGCAGCGACCTCGACGAGCAGGATCGCTTCGTCTATATCAAGCCCGCCGATGCAGCCCGCAAGGTGCTCATCGAGGACTTCACGGGTCAGAAGTGCGTCAACTGTCCGAAGGCTACGGATGAGATCCACGTGCTGCAGGAGACCTACGGTGAAGACAACATCATCGCCGTCGGCATCCACTCAGGACCTCTCGGTTTTGCCGGCAACAAGAAGTTTGTCGGCCTCCTGACCGATCTGGGCAATACCTATTATTACCACTGGGGTCTTGACCACCAGCCCGTCGGCTTGGTCAACCGTGAGGCACCGTCAGACTATACCGCCTGGCAGGGTCAGGTGATGCGCCTGATCGCGCAGAAGGCTCCCGTCTCGCTGGCTATCAGCAACGACTACAACGCAGATTCGCGTACGGTCAGCATCACCGTCAGCTCTGAGGGTACGACGGGCACGACTGCTGGCAAACTCCAGATCTGGCTCGTCGAGGATGGCATCACGGCCATGCAGATGATGCCCGACGGCAAGAACAACCTGGAGTATGTCCACAACCATGTGCTCCGCGCTGCCGTCAATGGCGACTGGGGTACGGACTTCACCATCCATGAGGGTGAGGAGAAGGCTCAGACCTTCACCTACCAGCTGGACGAGAAGTGGGTGCCCGAGAATGTGTCGGTCGTCGCCTTCGTCTATACCAACAGTGGTGTGGCCCAGGTAGAGAAGGCCAAGGTGGTCTTCACGCCCGTTGCACCGGCAGAGTAATCTATGACTATAAGAACTTGTCCATCCTGAAAGCTTGGCTTTCGGGGTGGGTAAGTTCCATTTCATAAAATGACCAACAATTAAATTAAATGAATATGAAGAAAATTACTACACTTTGTTTGTCACTGTTGTGCTTCGCCAGCGTTGCTCAGGCGCAGCAGAACAACAAGACTTTCCGCTTCGTAGAGAAGCACGCCAATGGCACCACGACAGAGATTCCCGACGGTTCCACGCTCAACTACACTGCTGCTGACGCTGAGGAGACTCCGTTTGGCACGCAGATCAAGCCGGCGCTCTATGTAGAGAACACAACGGGCGATCTCAAGGCCATTGCTCTGACGCTCAACATTGCCAGCATCAATGAGGGCGCTGCTATCCGGTTCTGTGCCGCTGGCGACTGCCAGTCATTTGACGCTGCTGGTGAATATGTGAAGAACGGTATGGTGGCTGGCAAGAACCTCGACGACATGATGCTGGAGTACATCCCGAAGAGCGACATGGACGACGAGGGCGACATCATCTGCTTCGACGGTGCTGCTGCCATTACGCTTCGTGCCGACGTCTGCGAATATACCGAGGAGGAGACCAAGTGGGACACCAAGAAGTACACCTATGGTGATGTCATCGGTGTGGGTCCGCAGATCTCCATCAACTTCAACTTCAACTACACGGGCATCCAGGACGCACAGAATCCTGACAACGGCATCGTGAAGGAGGTGGCCCGCTACAATGGAGCTGGTCAGCGCGTCAATGGTCCGGTCAAGGGCTTGAACATCGTCAAGCTCGCCAACGGCAAGACCGTGAAGCAGATTTACAAGTAAATAGCGAATCCCCGACAGGGATTTTTTAAAAAACATATTATGTGCAGGGCGTAGTTAATGGAATACTTAATCATGTCCCCGCACATAATTAACCCCTTTTTTCAATGAAGAAAACGATTCTTAGCTTGGCATTGGCCTTAGTCGCCCTCGCGGTTTCGGCACAACGGCCCTTGGAGGCCAACCAGCGGTTGGTGGGCTACTATACCTCGGACGATATTGACAACTCTCTCAGTTTCACGAGTGCGCCGGGCAAGATGCAGGCTGGTGCCTATCTCGTGCCCAACGACTATGTGCAGTACGTAGGCGCCAAGGTGGTGGGTATGCGCTTTGCCCTCGGCAGCGATGGAACCTCGACGGGTGTCGCGGTCTATAGCGTCAATAAGCAGAGCACCTATACGCAGCTTGTGGCAGTGGATGCCGAGAATAAGGAGCCAGGATGGCACACGGTGATGTTCCCCGAGGACAAGCAGTTCACGCTGTCTGACCAGTGGAAGGCCGTGGTCCCGTCCTTCAAATATACGCAGACCCGCTCCAACAGCCCGGTTGCTGTCTATGCTGCTGGTCCGAAGCGCGACCTCTATATTTATGGTAAGATTCCCAACTCAGCCGGAGGTACCGGACGCGAGGAGTGGAACAACCTCGGTGGCGACTACGGTTCGGTGGCTATCCAGCTGATCGTAGAGGCCAATGGTGCAGCGCAGCAGGCGGTCACGCCCCAAGACTTTGGTACCTACCGTGTAGGTCTGGGACAGACGAAGACCGTCGATGTGACTTTCAACAATTTTGGTGAGTCGCTCAACAACCTTGATTATACCGTCACGATGGACGACAAGACATCGGACGAATATCATATTGATCTGACCGAGACGGACAATGCCCTGACGGGTACGGGCACGGTGACGGTGCCGGTGGTGCTGCCTGCCGCTTCCGCGATGGGCACCTATCCTGTGACGCTGACCGTCACCAAGGTGAATGGTGAGGAGAACCAGGCCGCCCGCAAGGAAGCCAGTGGCACTTGCATGACTGTCTTCAAGGACTTCGTCCAGAAGGTGTTTGTCGAGGAGATGACAGGTACGGGTTGTGGATGGTGTCCGCGTGGCATCGTTGGTATGCAGCTCATGAAGCAGAAGTATGGCGACCGCTTCGTCGGTGTGGCCATTCATCGCTACAACGCCAGCACCGACCCGATGGCTCCCCGCGAGTATCTCACGCTCGACGACCTTCCCGCAGGCAATGCACCCTTGTGCATCATCAACCGTAATGGCAACCAGGCCGTCGATCCTTATTTCGGATCAAGTGGCGAGAAGTTTGGTATCTCCCGCGATATCGAGAAGGAGTTGTACTATGGTACTGCCGAGGTCGGCGTGACGGTCTCTGGTGTCTGGAATGCTGATCAGACCGAGGTCACGGCCACGGCCGTTGTTGAGGCCAACATTGCCGGCGATTTCGACGTAGCCTTCATCCTCGTAGCCGACAGCGTAGTGGGCGACAATGCCGCCTGGTATCAGAACAACAACTATGCGCAGTATGATCCCGCCGACGGTGGCTATGCTGCCGATCCCAACCTCGCACAGTTCTGCAAGGGTGGTACCTACGGATCCAGCCAGATCAAGAAGTATCCTTTCGAGGATGTGGTGATTGCGTCTTCCTACAACACGCGCTCCACCTTGGCTACGCTCGATCCCGTCTCTGCTGGCGGTACGGTCTATTCCACCTATACGTTGAAGCTCCCGACGAAGAATACCCTCAAGCCTTATATCAATAAGGACAAGGTGTCGGTTGTTGCTGTGCTCACCGAGAAATCTACGGGCTATGTCCTCAATGTGGATCGCAACGAGCACATCACTCCGCTCACGGGCATCGTCGATGCTGCCCAGACCACTGGTGAGACCGTGGAAGTGGCTCGCTACAATGCTGCAGGTCAGCGCATCAGCGCTCCCCAGAAGGGCTTGAATATCGTCAAGTTGGCCGACGGCCGCACGCTGAAGGTCATCGTCAAGTAACTATTGAGCAGTCTCCCTTTTCCTCCGAAAAGAGGGAAGGGAGACTGCTCCCACATCTCAAAGACTGGTTTACAACACGATCGGGTGTCTTAACTCCGAATTGTCGCCACGAAGCCAGACTTTAATAATAAGCAGAAATCCTATGAAACGATTATTACTTTT
The DNA here is from genome assembly GCA_003447235.1 of Prevotella sp. Taxonomy (GTDB): domain Bacteria; phylum Bacteroidota; class Bacteroidia; order Bacteroidales; family Bacteroidaceae; genus Prevotella. The sequence continues at coordinate 54,966 of DLZV01000008.1, read as the reverse complement.
GGCTGCCTCTTTCTTCTTGCTAATGGGCATGAGCGCCCAGGAGCGTCGTGCCGACGGTGCTGGATATGAGCGCAAGGTGGTCGTCGAGGAACTCACGGGTACGGCCTGTGGATGGTGTCCGCGTGGACTGGTCGGTATGAAGATGTTGCGCGACCTCTACGGCGACCGCTTCATCGGTGTTGCCGTCCATCAGTTCAACGCCACCGACCCAATGTACACGCCCGACTATGCCGACATCGACTGGAGTGATGGTGGCTCTAAAGGTGCCCCGTGCTGCATGATCGACCGCAATGGCGAGATCATCGATCCCTTCTATGGATCTGCCGGCGGTATGCGCGATGTGGCCAAGGACTTCGAGCGCGCCATGGAGGAGAAGGCCGTCTTAGGTGTGACCGTTTCGGGTGAATGGAACGCCGACTATACGGCGGTGCAGACGACCGCACAGGTGGAAGGTACAGAGGCTGGACACTATGAGATGGTCTTCGTTCTGGTCGCCGACAGTGTGGCGGGCAATACCCAGCGCTGGCGTCAGCTCAACAACTATTGTGGCTATACCCGCGACAGTTTTGACGACGACTTGTTGGCTCCCTTCCTCAAGGATGGATCCTACGGTCGGCAGGGCGACTACTGCAAGTATATCTTCGAGGATGTATTGGTGGGTAGTTCTTATAAGAACAAAGGTACACAGTATAGTAAGGACATAGAAAACCTCGGTGGTTTTGTCGATGTGGTGCCTGGCGAGACGTCGGTTGCTACCTATACGCTGACACTTCCCACCAAGGATCCGTTGCGCAATGCAGTGGCCAAGGCCCATGTGGCCGTTGTGGCCATGGTGCTCGACACCGCAACTGGCCGCGTGATGAATGCGGACAAGTGCTATCTTGACAAGACGCCGACTGCCGTGGAGCGAATCTCTACCTCGGAGAAGATGGAGACTGTTCGCTACAATGCAGCGGGCCAGCGTCTTGACGCGCCGCAACGCGGTCTCAACATGGTTCGCTTCTCCGATGGCACGGTCCGCAAGGAGGTTGTCAGATAGCCTCTGAGTAGTGTGTCTCTTCATTAGAGTTTTCAAATTATCAATAATCATCCGCCCCTTCGTGGGGCGAAAACCAAATTATCAACAACAAGTAAAATGAAAAAAGTATTACTGTCTCTTGCGGCTGCCGCTCTCGCTCTGAGTGCTTCCGCACAGGTGAGCACCCGCGTGGTGTCAGTAGGTCCTTCGGCTGTCCAGTATGCTGGCGCAAAGAAGGTTGCCAAGATTGCCTCCAACCAGCGTTGGGTCGGCCTCTATTCTTCAGATGCTCTGGGCGAGTATGGTATTGGTATCCCCAACTACCCGGGCGATAACAAGTGCGCAGCCTACCTTTCTCCGACTGTGATGTCTGGCTATGTGGGCAAGAAGATCGTCGGTATGCGTTTCGGTCTCTGCGCTGCTTTGGACAATTCTCGCGTCTTCATCAACTCGGCTACTGGCGCTATCAACAATGTTCGCATCGGTGACGAGCTCTTCGCAAAGGATGTTGCTGCCCCCAATAAGGGCTGGAACGAGGTGACGCTCGATCAGCCGATCACCATCGAAGATGCTACGGGCTTCTTCGTCGGCTTCGACTATAAGCAGATCAACACGACGAGCGGTGGCCGATACACTAACGACTGCTACCCCATCTCTATGGTGGGTGAGGGTGACACTGAGGACAACAAGCTTTGGCTGTATTGCAACATCACCTCTAAGCAGGGTGGTCAGGGTCTTGGCTGGTATGGCTTCAACGGCCAGAACGAGAATGTGAGTATTCAGCTTCTCGTGGAGGGTGACTTCCCCGATTACAACGTCGCTCCGTTTGACTTCGGTAGCACCACGGGTGCCGTGAATACCGACGTCAACTTCACGGTGTCTTTCTTCAACAACAGTAAGGAGGCCGTCCGCGACCTCGACTATGTGGTCACTGTCGATGGCGAGGCTCAGGCTGAGCAGCATGTCACTCTGGCCAATGCCGTTGCCGTTGGCAACAGAGGCGATTTCGACGTGAAGGTCGCTTGTGGCTCTGAGGTCAAGAACCGCGACGTCACGGTCAAGGTGACGAAGGTCAATGGCAATGCCAACCAGGCTGAGAAGGCTGAGGCCAAGGGTACGCTCATCGTTATCTCCAAGGTCTTCAAGCGTGGTGTCGTCGTTGAGGAGCTGACTGGTACGAGTTGCGGATGGTGTCCGCGCGGTCTTATCGGTATGGAGAAGGCTGCCAAGAACTATCCTGACAACTTCGTTGGTATCGCTATGCACCAGTTCAACGCCAGTGACCCGATGTACACGGCCAACTATGCAAACGTCGGTCTTTCTGGTGCTCCCTCTTGCGTCATCAACCGCAATGGCAAGACCATCGACCCGTATTATGGTTCTAAGAAGTCTATCCTCGACGACATGGCAGCAGCTGTCAAGGAGGTACCGATGGTCGGTGTAGAGGTCAATGGTGTTTGGAACCAGGATTCTACCACCGTCACGATCAACGCCAGCATCGATTCTTATGTCTCTGGCAATTACGAGATCGCTTACGTCCTCATTGCTGATAGCTTGACGGGTGCTGGCTCTTCTTGGCGTCAAGGCAACTACTATGCTACGCAGTACACGAAGCAGCAGCTGATCAACAACGGTGAGGAAGACCTCTCTATCCTGGGTAAGGGCGGCGACAAGGGCTCTTCTTACATCCAGTGGGACTTCATGGACGTGCTCATCGGTAGCTCTTATCGTAACACGACCAACCAGGCTGCTCCCATCACGTTGACTGCCAACGAGACGACGACTGCCTCTTACGAGGTGGCTATGCCGACCAAGGCTGCCCTCAAGAACGCTCTCAAGGCTACGGGCCGTAAGGTGGCTGCTATCGCTATCATCATCGACAAGCAGACGGGTCAGGTTGTAAACGCTGGCAAGAGCTACAACATCACCGCTGCTACCGGCATCCAGGGCGTCACGGGCAACGTGAAGGCCGATGCTGTTGAGGTGGCTCGCTACAATGCTGCTGGTCAGCGCATCGAGGCTCCGGTGAAGGGTCTCAACATCGTCAAGATGAGCGATGGCCGCACCATGAAGGTGATCGTGAAGTAAGCTCCACAATGACTCTATGCGCCAACCATTGAAGCTGGCGTGATAGCATAATCAAAGGCTCCAGTCATCAACGATGGCTGGAGCCTTTTCCTTCTCTGGTCGCATTTGTCAGACCATATCAAAAATCCCCTGCTGCATCGCGCAGCAGGGGATTCAAATATAAGTTGCATTCTTCTTGTTTCAACTGATCCACCGCTGTTCCTATTAGGAAAAGTCAGGTGGTAGCGAGAAGAGAATGCTTGAGAGACTTCGTTATTTAGTCGTTGTTGCCACGACGGGGACCGCCTCTGCGCTCACCACGCTCGCCACGCGGACGACGCGGGCGCTCCTGGTAGCCTTCCGGTTTCGGCTCCAGCACACGGTGGGAGAGCTTGTACTTGCCCGTCTTCGGATCGATCTCCATCAGCTTCACCTTGATCTTGTCGCCCTCGTGGAGGCCAGCATCCTCAACGGTGTTCAGACGGTTCCAGTTGATCTCTGAGATATGGAGCAGTCCATCCTTGCCAGGCATGATCTCGACGAAGCAGCCATAAGGCATGATCGAGCGGATCGTACCCTCGTAGATCTCGCCAACCTCGGGGATGGCGACGATGGCCTTGATCTTCTGGATGGCAGCGTCGATGCTCTCCTTGTTGGGAGCGCTGACCTGCACCTTGCCTACACCGTCGGTCTCGTCGATCGTGATCGTCGTGCCCGTATCCTCCTGCATCTGCTGGATGATCTTTCCACCCGGGCCAATGACGGCACCAATGAACTCCTTCGGAATATCGAAGGCAACGATGCGCGGTACGTGCGGCTTCATCTCAGCGCGCGGCTCTGCGATGGTCTCGGTCAACTTGCCAAGGATATGCTCACGGCCAGCCTTGGCCTGCAAGAGGGCCTTCTCGAGGATCTCGAAGGAAAGACCGTCGCACTTGATATCCATCTGCGTGGCAGTCAGACCGTCTTTCGTACCTGTGGTCTTGAAGTCCATGTCGCCCAAGTGGTCCTCATCGCCGAGGATATCGGAGAGGATGGCGTATTTCTCCTCGCCCGGGTTCTTGATCAGACCCATGGCGATACCCGATACCGGCTTCTTCATCGGAACACCAGCGTCCATCAATGCCAGCGTGCCAGCGCAGACCGTAGCCATGGAAGAAGATCCGTTGGACTCCAGAATCTGGCTGACAAGGCGCACCGTGTAGGGGAAGTCCTCGGGAATCTGACCCTTCAGACCACGCCATGCCAGGTGACCATGGCCGATCTCACGACGTCCTACACCACGCTGGGCCTTGGCCTCGCCCGTGCAGAACGGCGGGAAGTTGTAGTGGAGGAGGAAACGCTGGTAAGACTTGTCGAGCACGTCGTCCACCAGTTTCTCATCCAGCTTCGTGCCCAGCGTACAGGTGCTGAGGCTCTGCGTCTCTCCTCGCGTGAAGATGGCAGATCCGTGAGGCATCGGAAGCGGTGACACCTCGCACCAGATGGGGCGGATGTCGGTCGTCTTGCGACCATCGAGGCGGATACCCTCGTCCAGGACGCAACGGCGCATGGCGTCGCGCTCCACATCGGCGTAGTAGCGCTCGGCCTCGGCGTGCTTCTCCTCCAGGTCCTCATCGCTGAGGTCGCTGTGGGCAGCATCGTATTTCTCAAGGAAATCGGTAATCAATTGCTTGAAAGACTCCTCGCGCTCCTTCTTCGGGAGAGCCTGCTTCACGAGGTCGTAGGCGGGCTGATAGAGCTCGTCCTTGATCTGCTGGCGCAGCTCCTCGTCGTTGATCTCGTCGTCATACTCGCGCTTGGTGTCGGTGCCGAGCTCCTTCATCAGTTCCTCCTGCAGCTCGCACATCGGCTTGATAGCCTCGTGGGCGGCCTTGAGGGCACCAATCAGATCCTGCTCGGAGACCTCGTCCATCTCGCCTTCCACCATCATGATGTTGTCCTTCGTGGCACCCACCATGAGGTCCATGTCGGCCTCCTTCATCTGCTCCGTCGTCGGATTGATGACATACTCGCCGTTGACGCGGGCTACGCGGCACTCAGAGATGGGGCACTCAAACGGGATGTCGCTGCAAGCCATGGCGCAAGAGGCGGCAAAACCGGCCAATGCGTCGGGCTGGTCCACGCCGTCGGCAGACAAAAGCATGATCTGGACATACACCTCCGTGTGGTAGTCGGAGGGGAACAAGGGCCGCAGGGCGCGGTCAACAAGGCGTGAAGTGAGGATTTCGTTGTCACTGGGCTTGCCCTCGCGCTTGGTAAATCCTCCGGGGAACCGTCCGGCGGCCGCGTACTGCTCGCGGTAATCTACCTGCAAAGGCATGAAATCGGTACCTGGTACTGCTTCTTTGGCGGCGCAAACAGTGGCCAGGAGCACAGTGTTGCCCATCTTCAGGACAGCGGAACCATCGGCTTGCTTTGCAACCTTTCCCGTTTCAATCGTGATGGCACGTCCATCAGGCAATTGAACTGTTTTGGTAATTACGTTCATCTAAAAAATAATTAATCTTTATTGTTTTGACCTACATCTCAAGGGAAAGGCGAATCTTGCCAATTCACCTACCAGCTTCTTCACTTATCAGCCGTGACAATGTCTTCCCAAAAAAATAAAATCATGCAAAATTACTCATATTTTTGCAGACCGACGAAGAAGCGCCTTTTATTTCGCTTTTTTTATGAATTGATAGAGGGTGAAGTATAGCGACAGCGTATCGTCTGAAATGGAAGGTCTGTCCAAAAACGAGTAGGAGTTGTGGAAAAAAACGGCTGCATGCTACGGCCTTTCGGACGAAAATCCGTAATTTTGCAACTGGAATCAGAGAGACAACACAGAATGGAAGTACAGATAGAGCGTAGTTGGAAGGCCCATTTGGAGCCGGAGTTTGCGAAACCTTATTTCGCCCAACTGACTGAGGCGGTGCGACAGGAGTATGCCGCCTTTCCGTGTTATCCCCCGGGCCGGTTGATCTTCAATGCTTTCAACCTTTGCCCCTACGACCGTGTGAGGGTGGTGATCATAGGGCAGGATCCCTACCATGAGCCTGGGCAGGCAATGGGCTTGAGCTTCTCCGTGCCCGAAGGAGTCGCGTTGCCTCCCTCTCTTCTCAATATATACAAGGAAATCAGAGACGACCTGGGTGTCGAGGTGTCGTCTTCGGGCGACTTGACCCGTTGGGCCGAGCAGGGCGTGTTGCTTCTGAACGCTACCTTGACGGTGCGGGCGCATCAGGCCAACAGCCATCAGCGGCTGGGATGGACCACCTTCACCGATGCGGCCATCCGTGCGCTGAGCGATGGTCGCGACCATTTGGTCTTCATGTTGTGGGGTGGTTTTGCCCGAGGGAAGAAATATCTCATCGACTCCTCACGCCATCTTGTGCTCGAAAGCGTCCATCCCTCTCCCTTGTCTGCCAACCGAGGCGGCTGGTTTGGTCAGCATCAGTTCTCCCGTTGCAATGCCTATCTGGTGGAGCATGGCATGGACCCCATCAGCTGGTAGTGTCAGGAGAAATGTATCTATAGGCGTGAGGCCGGTTTCCCTCGTCACGGTAGCTTACTCATGATGTTAGTCATTACGCATTCTACGGCCAATGGATGGCTTGTGGATGGCGTGGAAAGAAGAAATAATAATGGAATTGCATATCCTTCAAGTTGGCGACGTACTGGTATCGCCGGATATATTCACAGAGAAGTTTTGTTGCGACCTCGACGCATGCAAGGGTGCTTGCTGTATCGAGGGCGATGCGGGGGCACCCGTCACGATGGATGAAACACTCGCCATCGAGGACGTATTGGATACGGTATGGCCTTCGTTGTCGGCCCAGGCCCAGTCGGTGATCGACCGTGGTGGTGTCGCCTATACCGACGAGGAGGGCGACTTGGTGACGAGCATAGTGGGAGGCAAAGACTGTGTGTTCACCTGCTATGACAAGGACTGTTGTCTGTGTGCCCTTGAGAAAGCCTATCGGGCCGGGCAGACCGAGTTTGTCAAGCCCATCTCTTGCGCCCTTTACCCCATCCGAGAGAAGCAGTTTGCCCCCAATCTCTATGGACTCAACTATCACCGCTGGAAGATTTGTGCACCGGGCAGAAAGAAGGGAGAAAAACTGGGTCTTCCTTTGTACCGCTTCCTCGAAGGTCCCCTCACCCGTCGCTTTGGCAAGGCGTGGTATGAGGAACTGTGCAGTATAGCAAAAGAGCTGGGGCTATAGTCAGCTCCCAGCTCTTTGGAGGAGTGGCCGCTCCTCTTCGTTAGGCCTTACTTTATTTGGGTACGATGACAATCGTGATGGTAGCATCGGAGAAATGATACGCCCTGTCGTCGTATTTCAGCAGATAGACGCGGGTGGCCTTCTTGTCGTCTGCGACCATTGTGATGGTGGTCTCGTCGTTCTTCCTATTGGTCACCGTGTGTCTATGCCGTTGCGCCTCGCGCTTGAATCCATGGATAAACCTCTGTGCGTTGACTCCGCTCACGACCAGTCGTTTCACCACCTTCTTCACGCGGCTTGTGTTGGGATCGCGCTCCACGGCGCTTGTAAATTTCGAACCGCCTATGGCAGAGTATTCTTCTACCATCCTGTCTATGCTGTTCTGAGCCCGCAGAGGTATCGAGAGCAGCAGGGACAGTCCTAACCAAACTATGAATTGATATTTCATATCAGCCTTCCTTTCACTTTAGTTTTTGAGTATTTCTTTGAGCTTTTGTCTTTCCGCTGGATCGCCTATGCTCTCCAGCACCTCCTGCTCGGCCTCCTCAATGACGGCTTGCCCATCCGCCTCGCGCTCTATCTGCCGTGCCTCTGCCAGCGTCTGGCGTATGTCGTCTTTGATTTCCCGCAGGTTGTCGTAGCGCTTACCATCCACGATCATGTAGCTTCCCCCATAGAGCTGTGCCAAATGGCGCTCCTCCTGCAGGGTGTAGATCCACATCCCGCCCAAGGAGATCAGCACGGCGGCTGCTGCTCCTACTGCCCACTGTGTCCAGCGGATCGTCCATCGCGGTCTCTTTCGTGGCTTTTCTTCCTTCTGGGGCGATGGCAGTACGGCCAGGTCGCGGAAGTATTCGGCGTAGGGGAGCAATGACTCATCGACATTTTCGTTTTGTGAGAAATAGTCGTAGAGCTGCTTTTCCTCAGCGAGGGTCGTCTCTCCGTCGAGGAATCGTTCCACCAGATTGTTTATTTGTTCGTCTTGCATGATGTAGAATGATATAGTTTGAGAATCGTTCGTCGCGCTCTGCTCACAGTTTTTCGCACCGATTCGGGCGTGGTGCCCGTTATCTCGGCGATATCGGCATATTCCATGCCTTCTATGTGGCGCAGCCTGAATATGGTCTGTTGCAGCGTCGGCAGTTTGTTGAGCAGTCTGACGATCCGCTCGTAGCGTGCGTCCACCTCTTTTACCGGTTCAGCCATGGCCAGCGTCTCTACAGGCGTGGTGCGTTTGTGGCGTCGGAGGGTGTCGATGGCCAGATTTCGGACGAGGACGAAGGCCAGCGGCGCTATCGGCATGTGCAGGTTGGCATGGAGTTGCCATAGCCGAAGGAGTGCGTCTTGCACGATGTCCTCTGCGCAGTCGCTGTCTCCCGTGTGGCGCCGCGCCGCGACCATCAGTTGGGGCCGCAGCCGTCGTACCTCATTTTTGAATTGTGTCTCGTCCATTGTCGCTGGTATCTTGAGGCATGGCATTCTTCTCCGTGGTGTGGGTCGTCAATAGTTGTTGAGTCCTTTGGTGTTGATCCGTCCCATACCACTGTTGTCGATGTCGGTATCGTCGGCAGTGCCCTTGAGTATCATCTGTGCCACGCCGCTATTGACTGCGTGTAGTGTTTTGCAGTCCACCTCTGCGGCGAGGACTCCGACACCACTGTTTGCGATCTCCGCCTTCGCACCTTTGAAGTGAATGGTCGTATTTCCTGACCCTGTATTGACCAAGTGGATTTGGTCGCCCGTGATGGTAGCGTCCATGCTGCTCACACCACTGATCATCATGTTGGTCTCGTTGCAAGTCACATCGGACAACTTCACCTGGTTGACTCCTGCCATGACGATATCCAGTTTCGGCACGTTGAGGTGTTCGGCACTGAAAGTGCATACCCCCGACATCTCTAGTTTGCGCAGCGATGGAGCGGTGATGTAGAGGTCCACCTCCTGCTGCTCGCTGTGCTTCCCATCCAAGTCGCCGACATAGGCTCTGTTGCGCTTGCCTATGCTAAAGCGCTTGGTGGGAAGACCTAAGTCGGCGGTCCGCAGCTTGAGGCAACCGTTGTGGGTTGAGACTTCCAGCAAGTCGAGGTTCCCGTGGTGTAACTTGGCTACGACGCGCGTCTCGTTGCCCTGTGTGAAGTAGATGTTGGCTATTGTTCCGCAGTCGATGTGGTCGAAATCCTTCACCTGATATTCTCGTGTGTCGATGACTTCGTCCTTCCCAGCCTGCTTCTTTCGGTCCTTTGTGTCGGGAGAAGGGGCGGCGGAAGTGTTGAAAGCGTTGCCCGCATAGTCCTGTGCAGGTATAGTGGCGACGTTGTGCTGACAAGCTGTTGCGACACCGCTGAAGAGCAGCGAGGCAAGCATAGCAATGATAGTTGTCTGTTTCATAACTTCTTCGTTTTTGTTTAACTTCTACCCATAATACGCAGAGCACGTCGTTTTGTGACACAAAGATGCGATTTTTTTTAAACCGAGAAACTCGCTCCTTGGGGGGGAAGAAATCACTTGTGTGGGCACCACCTACAAGTCACCTTCTGGCAGAAACAGTGATTTTAGTCGTGTAAGCCCTTCCTCCACCTATTCTCCAAGTACCCTCCACGTATCCTTCTCCCTTCCAGGTTATATCGCTTCCGTATTGTTTCCGTATTGTT
>DLZV01000008.1:0-44732 GCA_003447235.1 Prevotella sp. | reverse complement strand
CGATACGGGAACGATACGGGATCAATACGGGATTGATACGAGACCGATACGAGAACGGTCTTTTTCGACTCCTTACCGATGAGATTGATATGAATTCTAACTTTTTCATCATCGTTTCTCTTGATTATATTTTACATTTCAGCCACTTGCCTCTTCCTGTCGTTTATGCCAAGAAGACTGGCTCTCCATTTGCCCTGGCGCAGCCACTATACAAAGATAACCTTCCGTCCAGCCGAATGCAAGCCGATTAGCATGAATTAACGCCCCATTAACTATTCATTCGTGTCCATTTAACAAAACCCATCCCAGGGCAAAAGCCTTCATTGCGGCCTTTCCTCATGCCCTTCCCCCAGTTTTTCCGCTCAAAGGCTACTACCTCCAATCTCTATCAGCAGCCAAGAGATACAGGTTATGATATGTCAAAATAGCGAACAAACAAAACTATCAAGTTTGAAAATCATTTACGACAAAGGCACCGAGGCCCAAGGAGTGTTAGCCCTCTTAGTCCCAGTGGCCTTATAGTATTACCGTTCACGATTCTTTCTTCGGTTTGCTTCCGTCCGCTTCGCTCAGTATCAAGGTCAGCATGTTGAAGAAGTCCTGGTCAAGGCGCTTGCGGATCAAAACGAACAACTCTGGTACGAACACGGGCTTTTCCGTGAACTTGGAAAGCCCAAGCAGATATTGCATGTACGGATTCTCCTGGATAGCCTGGAAAGTCGATTTTTCAAGACCATGCGCAGAATGGGGCATCTAAACCCAATCTCTTGGCAGTGTAAGCAAGGCACATTACATTTGCACACGATAATCGGTCAGCAGTGCATACTCTGACCATAGTAGTAACATAAAAAGCAAAGTAAAATGCCAAAGAAAGAAAATGGAAATTTCACGGAAGCAGAACTCAGGGCATTCACAGGTGAAGTACCCGTAGCCTCTGAGAGTAAGAAACAAACGGAGCAGTCAGGACTCAGTCCCGTTACTATCCGGAGTACAGTCGCCAGTCCATTGGCTGAGGCGACGGGAGATGAACAGGGCGAAGAATCTCTTTTCCCTGCCGTTAGAGAGGATGCTGAACTATCCCCTACGTCTGTACCTTCCCCGATGTCTGACACGTCATCCACAACAGTGCGACGGATAAGCAGCAAGCAGCGCAAGTTGTCGCTCGACGAGTACCGTGCCACCTTCCTTCAGGTGCCGAGGATCGTCAACCGCCGCCCCGTGTTCGTCAGTGAGGAAGTCCGCCAGAAACTCGACCAGATTGTCCTCCGCCTGTCCGAGACGCGACGGATGAGTGTCACGGGACTGCTGGAAAACATCTGCCGCCACCACATCGCCATGTATGAAGACGACATTGAGCAGTGGCGTAAATTGTGAGCGATAAGACCAAACCTAAAGGCTATGGGAGTGGCATTGACGCTGAAAGCGGAATTGGTCGAGAAACAATAGTTTCGAGAGCAAGCAAGGTTGTGTTTTCGTAACCCGAAAACTACCTTGCCCGCTCTTTCAGACGGGACAAATCCGCTCCCGACGGTCGCAGATTTCAGAGTTTGGTTACTGAAGTAAGATAACACAGAAAACAATGTAAGCAATGACAATAATGGTAACAGGGAAAAGAAAGGAAACAGAAGCCGGGGTTAAGACCCAACGGCACAAGGGGGGAAGACCGACACTGCCGAAAGCTCGCAGACGATCAAAAAAGAACTGTTGAATGCCATCTGTAGTAAGTTTGAGGTACTATCAGCCAAAGACGACGGAGCATTGGCAGATGAAATCCATGCCTTGCGCCAACTCATTACAGAACAAACAAGTAAGCCACAGCACAAGAAAGTCATCCATGACCTGACGACTAAAACATGGTGGCTAGTGGAAGTTAGCACCGTCCTTTTCTTTTGTATGTCCCTGCTGACAACCAAGATTTGCGACCAGTCTAAAGAGATAGATGAACTGGAATTAGCGGGCTGGAAGTATAGGGCATTAAGGGCTACGCTGCCCGCCAACAACACCAATGTGATATGGCTAGAACGCAATGTCTGGACAGAAAACAAGGAGGGCATCCGCCACTGCCGGCAGTTCGTCATCAACTATGAGGACTCCATTCGTCGCCGCTATGAGATGGAACAGGAAGCCGCCATGCGTGACAGCATAGGACGCCTGATGATACAGCAATCGAAGGATATTAGAAAGAAGATGAAATAGTCTAAACTTCTTACTATACTGCTGACCTACATCTGCCAAAGGGGTTCCTGTCGCCAGTTAGACGGGAACCCCATCATGGACGGATCTATTGACGGATTGCGAAGCAACAGTAGCTTTAAGTCACCAACGAAAGTGTTATTTGCATCAATAGCATTCAGCCAATAGGCAATACAGCAGAGTTGGGCGTATAGCGACTCTTCCCTGAAAGTGAAGTTCGTAATCCACTTGTTGGGCATCACTTGTGGCGTAGTTGGTTTCAGAGGGTATGCCCGATTCCATACTCTGGCGTGATGGGCACAATGATTGCGTAGCGAAGTCAGACTCTCCAGCCAACTTGATAGGAACTTGTGGTGATTCAGTCCAAACTCATGTGCGACATCATGCTTCAATTGTGACTCGCTGAAGTTATTATAAAGTTTCGATAATTCGCCCAACGAAATCACCTCCAGTGTCTTCCAAACAGGAGGAAGGTCTGGATCTGTGTATTTGCGGAAATGCTCACGGATATACCGCTCCTTAGAACGTCCTACTTCTTTCTTGATGGTGTCGAGATTTGTCTGGAAACGCCTTTGGTTTACGGCTTTCGTTGTATCCATAAACCAGAATGGGCCACATGTGGGAGCAAAGTGTTTGATGATTTTCGATCTGACAGCCACCTCGATAGTCTGAATAGCCTTGAAAAGCAGAGCCTTCAAGTCCTTGTCGAAATAGTAGCAAGCCAGCACTTCCTCAAAATGACTATTGGGTAGAAACTGGTGCGTATGGTGGTCTGCTTCCAGATGATACCAGTAGTCTGCCAATCGGAAGTAGCTGATAGCATCAAGAGCCTGTTCTGCCTTATTGGTGTCAGCAATTATCAGACCTCTGCTTTGCAGTGTCTGAATCTGCTGTGCCAGTGTCATCGCTTGTTTGGTATATCTCATGTCTATATACAAAAAATGTCCCGCTGGGTACGCTGTTCTTATGGGAAGCGGGCGGGATTTGTCGATGCAAAGATAGACATTATTTCCGAATCTTCCAAGTTTTTTGAACTTTTTTGCTTGTTTTCGCCTAAAAAGTGGTTTCACAAGCCTTGTGAAAGGAAATTTTTATTCTTTTTTCCTCCGAAATGATATAAATTCCTAAAAAAATCGTATCTTTGCATCGTTTTCTGAACCGCTCCGGCTTTGCTGGCTTGCTGCCATCGGGACGCAAGAGTGCCGAAGCTCAAGGGTGGAGGCTGCGGGACGGGAACCTATATATAGGAAAGGCGTTACTTGACGCTTTGTGCTTGACGTTCTGGAATCTGGCAGTTCCCTAAACGTTTGTCAAACATCAAGGCAACAATGACGTCCATGGATATGTAGTATCCGACAAATGAATTGCTGACGGCTATCATTGGCTTCGATGCAGTTATCGTTGTTTATATACATATCGGCGTGCCTGTCGTTGCTCAAATTCTCCACATGCTTCACTATTAAGGCACCAACAACCATGCGGGCGGGCTTGTTGCCTGCGCCGCAATGGCTGTTCCTCAGACGCTTGTTGTATTCTTTTTCGATCTTGGCCCAGGGGAGGCGGTCGGCAAGCTTGACCCAGCGGTTGGACTTGCTCAAACCCAAGAGAGACTCTTGGAGTTCAAACAAGTCGTGTATACGGTATTGTGAGTAGTATTTCATGTCGCCCTTTGTTTCCATCAAGTCCTTCTATTCTGCGAGTTTTATCAGAAACACCAATGGCAAGCACACCGCCATCGGCATTAGCCATAGCCACAATGGGTACAGCTAATGCTTTCGGGTCAATCTGTATGCTCTTGCAATCGAATGTCTGACATTCTTTGCGAACCTGTATTTCTTCTATTGTCATCATTTCAAGTTATTTCTCTTGATGGATTCATCCTATGGACTATAATGATTTACAGGAAAGTTTTTCCATTATCAAAATAGAGAGGATGGCTTTTGTCTGTTAGAAACTGTGTCTGCAAATCCATTAGTTCCGAGTTTGCTCCCGTTACTTCCAAGTCTTTATCATATACGACATAGAAGTCAATAGAAAGCATTTGTTCTACATCTATGGGTTGCCCCGCAATGGATTGTGTCGTACATTTTGGCTTGATAATGTCATCAAAAGTGTGCCACAATTGATCGATTGCGTCATTTGCCCTTTGGACAATAGTCTGATAGTTGGAGGACGTGACATTTGTTTTGAACTCAATCAGACACATTTCCTTTTCTGTCAGAAGCATACCATCACATACGCCTCCTGCAACAACACTTTTCCCAGTAAGGATTCGGTGATCAAGTGGTAGCAAAACAATCGTATTGTTGTTGGGATTTGTTGCAACGAAACACTTTGAAACAAACTCGGGTGCTACATCTGTCCAATCTGTATAGCCAAGTTTACTATCATCATAGATGTAAAGATACTCAGCGGAGCTTTTGTCAAAAGCATTAGCCACACCTAATGCGCCACAATATTGTAATGCGGAGCACAACCGGAGATTTGTTATGGCAACAGGCAAATTCCTATCTTGCGAGAGTCTTGGCATAGCACTGGTATAAAGAGTTAAATATTCGCATAATGTCACCTGACGCAGAATCTAATTCGTTTTTTGAAACAAGCCCCGTGTTAGGATTTATAGCAGATTGACAATAGCTTGCATCTGAAGAAGAGAGACGATATGCAGCTATATCTTCTTCATTGATCTGATACTTCACTGGCAAAATGTTCTCTATCAGCCTTCTCTGTCCCGCACTCGCATTGGCATACGCCTTGGCACCCATAATCATTGTGTTGACAATTGCCAATGAATATGGACTATGAGTAGTGAACACAAGCATATTCTCATCAGAGCTTGCATTGTTGTAAACCAGAGATTTGAGCACTTCCATCTGTGAACGAGGGAAAAGGTTTAATTCTGGTTCTTCAACTATGTTTATAAGCTGATTATATCTATTGGCATATGACAATTGGCGAATCATCATATCCTTGATACTGTCAGAATATTCATCATTCTGCATGATTTCAGCTACTCTTTTTTCCAATTTGTCTTTTTCTTCTTTAGAGAGCTTGATTTCCTCTTTGTCAGAAACCTTACTACTCAGAAACTCTGATACAATACACATTGGAAGGGACGACTGAATTCCACTAGAAGCATTAGTGAGTCTCACCTTATAGTTAGCACCATGAATCCAACCTGTATCATTCAAACTGTCATATTCAAAGCGTAATCCCTCAAACGGAAGATTATAACCGCTCTGAAAGAATTTCTTTGCATTTACAAACTCGTCAGAGAAAGTCTCACTGGAGTCTGGCAGCTCTTTCAAAAGCTTTGACTTATTCTCGGCTACGCTTACAATTGAACGTTCTGCTGGAACATACATTACCTTTGAGATGCCTTTTATGTCCTGACCTTTGTCTGTTACATAGAAATTCCCGTTCTCATACAAAAAATCGTATAGTTCTCCTTCAAATTTGATATATGGGTTCCCATTAACAATGAAGGAATCTATTCTATGATATGCACACAACTTTGTCTTGAACCTGTTATATTGCTCAAAGTATGAGAGTTTGTATTTCTTTTGGCTTAACACCTTCTCTAACCATTTAAACGTGGAGAAAAGTTTTGCGACACAACTTTTGCCTGTGCCTTGGTCTCCTATGAACAAGGTAACTTTCTTAAATATAATATCAAGGTCTTTGACGGGACCAAATGATTTTACTATTAAACGTTCGTTCATATGATTTTCTTTTTTGTATTCTTGCTTATAACGCTTTTGTCGACAGACGGAATTAGTACGACCAGATTCTTGCCATTGATATTGACAAGTGCCAACTTGTTTGTTCGGGCAACAAGGATGTTTTACCACTGCCGTTAATGCCTGCCAGGATATTCACATCGTTATTGGCAACGAAGTGAACATCATATTTGCTCCAAAGACGGACTTTGACTTCTTTTATTATGGAGTACGGCATAATGTGTAGTCCTAAATATACTTTTGTATTTACCTGTATTATTAATACATACGCGTACAAAATTAATTGTTTTTCCACAGAATAACGAAGGATAATCATTTTTTCTATCCAGTACAGGTGTTTTTATATCGTTTTCTTCACTTTTATTCTCCGCAATAGACATTTTAACCCAAGTTTGACCCTTTATCAAATCGTGAATTTTTTGCTGTCCAATGTCATATCTCAAGTTTTTACCGTTATTTGCCGGCAAAGATATTGACGTGCTGACTCAATTATCAATACAGGTTAATTGTTTCTTATAAAAAGCTCACAAATACAGAAGTTTTTTTCCACCTGTGATAATAATTGGCACACCTTCATAATACTTTTGCCGCAACATTAAAGATACAGTTATGAAAAAGTCTTCAAAATATGAAAGCGCTGTAAAGGATGCGAAGACATTGGAATCCGTCATTCCGAAACAGCTTGCAGAATACACGACAAGGGCATTAAGTAAACTAAACGAAGCGCTTGGGGGCGATGTCGGCGGATATGTAGCAAACAGACTGCACATGAGCCATGAGGAACTGAGGGAAGCATTGGCCGCCGAGCAAATCGATGGTGTTGCATTGGCCATTTACAATATAGAGAAACGTGGACAGTCGGTAGTCATAGGCGACCAAACGGGTATAGGCAAAGGCCGACAAGCTGCTGCCATGATACGCTATGGACTGTTGTCTGGCTATCTGCCGATATTCTTCACCGACAGATATACCCTGTTCAGCGATATGTACCGCGACTGTAAAGCGCTTGGCATTAAGGAGGCACGGCCATTGGTGGTGAATGCAGGTGTGTCGGTTGTCGACTTTGACCATGTGGTTGAGCAGAAAGCGACATGTACGTCCGACGAAATATGGTCTCCCGCAGACGAAGAAGATAACGAAAAGTATGAGGCAGAGCGCATGATGCTCTACCAGAAACAGTATGAGGTGGTGTACAAAGCTCCCAAGAAATCTGTCCTTCAAGAAATATTCATAAAAGGTGAACTGCCACAGGATGCCTTCGACTATCTCATGATAACCTACTCTCAACTGAAAGATGCCAAACGAGACATGACACGTCTCAACTTCCTCATGGCGTTGTGCGAGCAACATCGTGTGCTGTTCATCTTCGACGAAGCCCACAAAAGCAGTGGAGTGAACGCTGGCAAAGCATCGGTTATCACGCAAGGCATAAACATGATTCTTGAAGAAACGCCACAGACGCAATGTGTATTCCTTTCTGCCACTTTTGCCAAGCGCCCGGAATGTTTGCTCACCTTCATGAGACGCACGACCCTGAGTGCCTTGGCTACAGAAAACACGCTCAAGGATGCCTTGCACTGTGGTGGTGTGCCCATGCAAGAATACGTTTCGTCTTGTTTGGCTGCCGAAGGACAAATGATCAGGCGCGAGCACTCTGAAGAGGGTTTGCCTACTCCTGTCTATACATATCTTGATGAAGACCTCGACGTACATGGTGAGCAGTTTGATAAGGTAATGTTCTTCTTCCGTGAAATAGTAAAACTCTCTGCAATGGTTCGCACAATGGTTAATCATGCCCTTATGTACAACGTGCTTCTACCCTTCAACTGCTATCCCACAAGGGCACAACTTTTCTATATCAACAAAGTGTTGTTACTTTCCTTGAAAGCGAAAAAGGTGGCGCAAGCCGCCATTGAGAATGTAAGGCAAGGAAGAAGTGTGGTGATTGGCATGAGCGACACGCTTGAGTGTATCGTACAGGACGTGACAGCGAACGAAGACGGATCCGTTCGTGGCGACATATCTGCGTTGTTGTTGCGCTTGTTGGAAAAGACGGTTTGTGGAAGCGGATCTACCAACAATGCCAATCGACCTGTTTTTGAAATGGTAGAAGAATTGGAAGAAATGTCATTGAAGGCAGAAGCCAAAGAGATAAGCGACTACTACACAAGTATCAAGCAAGACATAACCGAAGAGGTGTTTCATCTCCCCGTGTCGCCTATCGACGTAATACGGCAGCTGATAACTGCCGAGAAGTTTGTTGCGCCCAATGGTGAATACCTAAACATCCGTTTTGAGGAATGTACGGGGCGGGCACACCAACTGGATTATCTCTCACCTGAGGGCGATGACGACTTCATCAACGCTGTCATCGGGTCAAGAAAGAAGCGTCACTCTAACCTCATCTTCAATGATTTCCAAAACAACAAGTTAGACGTTATTCTTATCAATGCCTGTGGAGCTATAGGTGCAAGTGCGCACGCCATTTCCACCGCCGAGGTGCCAGAGGACCAAGTGCGCCAACGCAAGATGCTCATCGTGCAAAACGACCTTGACGTGAATATCGACTTGCAGAAGCGTGGCCGCATCAACCGAACTGGTCAACGTGTCGACTTGCCTCCATTGTATGAGTACATCATTACGGCCATTCCTTCGGAGAAGCGCCTCAACATGATGCTCCGGGCAAAGTTGCGGTCGCTGAGTGCCAACACTGCCGCATGGCAAGACCAAGACCGTGAACAAGCCGACTTCGTGGACATTGATAACAAGTATGGCAATGAGGTGGCAAAAGAGTATTTGTCTGAACACACAGAACAAGCTGTGGTCCTCGACCTTACACGCAATGTGACAGCAAGCCGACTGCTCGCACGGAGTGCCATGCTAAGTGTGGCGGCACAACAGAGCATCGTAGATGACCTGATATCGGGCTATACGACGCTTGAGGCTGAACTTCGCCGAATAAACCAGTGGGACCTGGAACGTGAATTCCGTGATTTCGAGGCCGACTTTGTAAGGGAAGAACTTTTCACTACTGCCAAGACGTATGGGGCACAGAACGAAGCGTATATGAGTCGGTCGGCTGAAAAATGGGTGAGAGGTTTGTGTTTCAACGAGTTAGGCGTGTGTGGCTGAAATGGCGGCGTAAAACGAAGCGTTTACATAGGCTTACATTTGGTTTACTTTTGGGGCTTGTTGAGGCTCCTGTGGTTTACATGGGGCTTACGGGTGGTTTATATTGCGTTTCTGTTGGTGGTTGGTGTTGTGTTGGGGTGGGGTAGAATGGTGGCTGAGGCCACTTTTTTTATGGTGTTTCTGAATTATTATATTGCGGAATTATTCCATATAATGATTATTTGGTATATTTGCAGAAACAAAACGAGTGAATATGGCAAAGGTAATACATGTGCATCTGCTGCACAATATAGATGGAACGAGGCGGAAAGACTGGTACTTTAGCAGCATTTCCGCGGTTTATACGGTTTTGACGGCTGAACAGATCGGCGCGACGAAGAATTATTTGCTTCATGCCGGGCTGTCTGGCAATGGTACATTATGCACGAAACGCGCTATAATCAAGCAATCTACGCTTATTTCATGCTCTCGTGGGGCAGATGATTAGACTGATGTTTTTATGGCGTTAGAACGCAAATAAAAGGCCGTTTGTACGGTCGTGGGAAAGGAGGTCATTTGGCCTCCTTTTTTTATGTCTGAAAATGGCGAAAAATGGGAATGGGGTTACTATTGGGGTTACAGATAGGGGTTACATTTTCGGAAATTAGGGGTTACACATTCGGGGTTTTCGGGGGTAGGATAGAGGGGGAGGGAAAAGGATAGTTTTAAGGGATAGGGTGGGGGAAACTACCCATTTGTGATATTGGTAAAATGGGCGCGAATCGGGCTAAAACCTTGTATTTATGGGGGTTCTTACATGGGATGAGCCTCGAAAGAGGGGGTACACCCCTCCAAACGGGGTTCTAATGGCATTGGAGGGGTATACGTATGGTGTTACGGCTTACCACCTATGATAACATGAAATGGGTTTACCCTGCACTTGCAATATTTGAAGTGTCGGCATCCGATACATGCTTTTCTTTTTCGATAGACAGTTGTTTTATGGTTTCTTTGAGACGTCCAATTTCCTCTGCTTGTTGTATGATTTTAGCATCTTTGCTTTGTATGTATGGTTCTAATTGACCAAAGAATGTGGCAATACTTGTCTCTGTCGTTGCAAGAATAGGATTTCCTGGTTCAGAATTAGGTAAGGTGTCACTCCCTAAGCCAGTGAGAAGCCACATTGCGTTTACATCGTAAGAAATCACGATTTTTTCTAAAACGTCAGCTTTGGGTATGACTCCCTTTATATAACCTCTTATATTAGCTTCACTAACGCCCAATTTCTGGGCGAATACTGTATTTTTCCCACCTGCTTTTATATCAACGAGGTGCTTGATTCTTTCGTGAATTGTCCCGTTATGTGCCATAATTCTAAATTTAATCGAAATAAATCCCGATTTTTCTTTTGTAATTCGTGAGAAATCACTATCTTTGCAGCGTGTTCAAGATTGAACGAGCGGCCAAAGATACGAAAAAAGGTCGAGAATAACGAATTTTTGCAATTAAAGAATATGAACGATACAGAAATAAAGGAGTGGCAGACGCAGAGCGTGAAGCACAAGGTGGCAATGGTTCTGATAATGGATGGTGTTAGTTTCAGCTACACAGAAGAGGACGGCATCGTATTCACAGCACCAGAATGTTATGTGGCGAGATTGATAAGACGGCTGATGTCCTGCTACGGATGTAGCGTTAGACCGAAGATAAACGAGGTAAAATGATTGCAGGATAACACGGAGACCCTGGGTGCTGCACTGGATAGTCAGCCACCGCACTGGATAGTCGGCAGGGTTGGCCTCGGATGACCGCGGGAAAGACCGCAGGAGTGGCAGGTTTGCCGTGCGCTGGATAGCCATGTGGGGTTCGACTCCCCAAGCTCCACCAATATGTTAATAATTAAAACAAGTGAGATATGAAAAAGTACATTCACGTAACAAAGGAGGTTCGTCAGGAACTGGCGGAAGTGTTCAAGGTGGGTGACCGCGCTGTGTGGAATGCCCTAAGTTTTGACAAGGAGCGTGGTGAGACGGATCGTGCAAAACGTATTCGTATGTTTGCCCTCCAGAAGGGCGGCATTGTGATGGTTGTATCACCAGAGATGGAAACGCTTCATGATTCAGATGACTACATGCGTCAGTATCTCCCTAATGATGTGATGCTTGAGTTCTCAAAGAAAGAGGATGCAGGTTGCGACGTGTACCACAAGGGTGTCAAGGTTCGCCATTACGACAAGGTAATGGTCTGTGATATACCAGAGATTCAGAACTGGGCTGCAACATTGAGATAAGGAGGAGTAAGTATGGAGTACCACGATAACAGACTTTGCATCTCGATGCGGGAACTTGTGGATGGCGGTGTGATGACCGTACCCAACTACAAGCAGCTCTCTGCACGCGGTCGCATAGACATTGTGCGTCGTGGTGGAAGAGGCGGCTATGCGCTCATCGCGGTTAGCAGTCTGCCCGATGCTTATCAAGACAAACTCAAGGAGATTTATCCGGACCCGTCGCTTGAGGTGCTGCTTGCCTGGCTTGATGCCAACTACGAGGTGGACCAGGCAGCTGTCGCATATTTCAACGACTGGCGCAACCAGTGCGGACACGACCACGCTACCGATGCTCATGTGAAGGAGTATGTGACCAACGCCAGCGTGCTGAATGCTTGTATCAAACTCTACAACAACGCCAAGGCGATACAGAAGACGATGGGCCAGAAGTATGACTGGAGCATGATGTCGCAAGCTGTGGATGGTTACCGTATGAAGACCGGGCACACATTGCCGGCAAGTATGTTGCGCTTCCGCAAGAAGGTGAACGAGTATCAGCGTGACGGATACCAGTGTCTCATCAGCCGAAAGTTCGGTAACCAGACAAGCCGTAAGGTGGATTACCGAACAATGCGCTTGATATGGTCAATAGCGGTGCTGCCGAACAAACCGTTCAACACGAATGTGTGGGAATTGTACAACTCGTTTGTGTGCGGTGAGCTGGACGTGTATGACCCAGAGACTGGTGAGCTTTTTGACGCAAGCGAGTGGACCGACAAGAATGGTGACCCGAAGTCATTAAGCGAAAGCACTATTACGAACTACCTGAATCGTCCAGATGCTCGTCTGTTTATAGCAAAACACCAAGATTCCTACACCACATTCATGCACGAGCAGATGCCACACGTTCACCGCCATGCGCCTGAGTTCTCGTTCTCAAAGATTTCATTCGATGACCGCGACCTCCCACGCAAACTGAAGGATACCAAGGCAAGGCCGAAGGCATACTACGCCTACGATGTCACAAGCCAGTGCGTGGTGGGCTACGCCTACAACCGCAACAAGAACGTGGACTTGGTTGCCGACTGCTTCCGTTCGATGTTCCGACTGATAGAAAACAAGGGCTGGGGGTGCCCAGCGCAGGTTGAGGTGGAGAACCACTTGATGAGTCAGTGGAAAGAGAGTTTCCTGAAGGCAGGAGTATTGTTCCCATTTGTGCGTTTCTGCGCCCCGATGAACTCCCAAGAGAAATACGCTGAGCCGATGAACGGTGCCAAGAAACGCCGTGTGGAGCATAGAAACCACCTCGGCATCGGACGCTTCTACGCCAAGGACAGACACTACCGAACTGAAGCCAAGAAGGTGTTTGACGAGAAGAATGACACCTACGAGGACAAACAGTACTACACATGGGAAGAACTGATTGCTGACGACATCCGCGACATCAAGGAGTTCAACAATACCCTCCACCCGAACCAGAAGAAATACCCCGGCATGACACGCTGGCAAGTGCTTGAAGCCAATATGAATCCAACGCTTCAGCCAATGGACAAATCGGTGTGGGCACGCTTTGTCGGCGAGCACACAGAGACCTCCATACGCAGGAACAGCTACTGCAGAGTGGCGTATAAGGACTGGTGGCTGAGCAAGACTGAGGTGATAGAAAGACTTGCACCGAACAACTACAAGGTGGATGCCTACTATCTGACCGATGAGGACGGCAACGCAACCGACGTTTATATCTTCCAGAACGACCGACTTATCGACAAGCTCGAGGACGTGGGCACGTTCAACACTGCCGATGCAGAGCGGACTGACAAGGACAAAGAGATATTCGTGAACCAGCAGAAGAAGATAGCTGCATTCAACGCATACATGAAGAAGAACGCCATTGCAACTGTTGGCATATCCAAGCCGGAACACTCAGAAGAGGCTGCACCACCGCCACCGCTTGAACTTCCACCGATGGAAAGCGAGCAGGAAATGGAAGTGACTTACCACATTTCTGACCCGTTGGCAGATTTGTAGAATGATATTAGAATACAATTAAAATAACGTGAGACATGATAACGAATGAGAACAAGAAGCGGATATTGGAGGCTATAGCCACCAACCGCACGAACTATCCGAGCGATGCCAAGCACGCTGCTTCATTGGGCATCAGCACCTCGGTATATAGCGCCATCAAGAATGGTCAGACAGAGAAGGCACTGAGCGAAGCCAACTGGATAACCATCGCCCGAAGACTGGGTGTGAACCTCAGAGGAGGCATTGAATGGAAGCCAGCACGCACCGCCACCTTCGACTATATCACCAAGCAGCTGGAGTTCAGCCAACAGAGCGGACTGAGTGCGATACTTTGTGATATACCCAACATCGGCAAGACATTCACGGCACGCTATTATGTGCAGTGCCACCGCAATGCCATCTATGTAGATTGCTCCCAAGTGAAGACCAAACTGAAGCTGGTGCGCAAGATAGCCACTGAGTTTGGTGTGGGCAGCAATGGAAGATACAGCGACGTGTACGAGGATTTGGTCTATTACTTGCGCTCAATCGACACCCCACTCATCATTTTGGACGAGGCTGGCGACTTGCAGTATGAGGCATTTCTGGAACTCAAAGCCTTGTGGAACGCTACAGAAAGATGCTGCGCCTGGTATATGATGGGTGCGGACGGACTGAAAGCCAAAATCAATCGCTCCATTGAGTGCAAGAAAGTGGGCTATACCGAGATGCTCAGCCGATATGGTGACCGCTACTCGAAGGTAACGCCCGACGACTGCAAGGAGCGTGAGAAGTTCCTGAAAGACCAGGCGAGCGTGGTGGCAAAGGTGAACGCCCCTGAAGGTGCGGATATTGCTACCCTGGTGCGCAAGTCGGGTGGTGGACTGAGACGAGTTTACACGGAAATAGAAAAACTAAAAAGAGTGCAGGCATGATGACAAAGATGGAAATGCAATATATGGACGCGGTTATACAAATAAACCGCCGACAACGAAATAACGAGGTGGACTGGGAGCAACGTCGCTATGAATTGGCCAAGGCTGCATTGTTTGTGGCTCCAGTCCTTCACCATGATCGTGAAGAAATGACAGCCGAACTCATTGCCAAATATGCAGTCAAGATAGCGGACGCTGTTGTATCAGAACTTATCGAAACAGAGAAGTGATATGGCAAAGCGAGCATATAGTCCCAAGGATGTGGCTAATATCAAGTGCAAGGCACTACCATTTGAAGGACAATGGAAAGACGTGTTCGGTCAGCCAGAAGAGGGCGATACATGGTTTATCAGCGGACCCAGTGCCAGTGGCAAGAGCTCCTTCGTTATGCAGTTTGCCAAGATGCTCTGCGGTATAGGTAGCGTGTTGTATGTGTCCTT
Organism: Prevotella sp.; assembly: GCA_003447235.1. GTDB lineage: Bacteria > Bacteroidota > Bacteroidia > Bacteroidales > Bacteroidaceae > Prevotella. The sequence goes on along the minus strand of DLZV01000008.1, from coordinate 30,037 downwards.
GGAAGAGGGCGTTGGCCTGTCGATGCAACGACGGCTTGCCCAATTCAAGATGACTGACGTTCAAGGCTCGTTCCGCCTCATTACCGATGGCGACATCAAGTCATTGGAAGAACGCCTGGCGAAACCCAAGAGTGCCAAATTTATCATCGTGGACAGTTACCAGTACGCATACGAAGCAGGGTGGGAATATTCACTGACCAGGGCACTGATAGACCGCTTCAAGCGCAAGACCTTTATTTTCGTCAGCCAAGAGGATAAAGGCAAACCCATCGGCAAACCTGCTATCAGACTGAAATACGCTGCCGGCGTGAAGGTGAGAACGCAAGGCTTCCGTGCATACTGTCAAGGACGCTATTCAGGCAACGTAAGTGAATACTACACCATCTGGGCGGAGAAAGCCGTGGAGGTTTATAATGACAAGTCTAACAACTAAACATAACTGAGATGAAGAAGAAAGTTTATATCAGCGGAGCGATAGCCCACTACGACCTTAAAGAGCGTATGGCAACCTTTGATCATGCGGCACGCTATCTCTCCATAAAAGGTTACGAGCCGGTGAACCCATTTGAAAATGGCGTTTCGCAGGATGCTCACTGGATGGAGCACATGAGAGTGGACATTGCCCTGCTTTTGAAGTGTGATTGCATCTATATGCTGCAAGGCTGGGAATTGAGCAAGGGAGCAAAACTGGAACTGGATGTTGCCAGTTCGTGTGGCATTAAAGTGATGTTTGAAGGTCATGAGAACAATGTTCGTGAATACACCTGCAGCCTTTGCGGTAAGCCCCAAATCGGCTATGGAAACAATCCTCATCCATTGAAAGATGAGGGGGAGTGTTGTCCTGAATGTAATTTGAAGGTGTTAAGTGAAAGAATAAGGTTGTCAAAATTGAAATAGATATGGCACAGGAAGTAACCAATTTCGCACGCTTCTATGGCATACTCAAAAAGAGCTACAAGTTTGCCACCAAGGAGCTGGGCGATGAGTTCAAGGAAGGAGTGGTGAGTCAATTCACTAATGGACGTACCACTTCGCTTAGGGAAATGACCCGTAAGGAGTACGACATGATGTGCGACAAGCTCGAAGGTGTGACAGCCAAATTGATACGCACCGCCAAGGACGTACAGCGCAAGCATCGAAGCCAGTGTTTGAGATTGATGCAGAAGCTCGGCATCGACACAACAGACTGGACACGCATCAACGCATTTTGCCGGGATCAGCGTATTGCCGGCAAGGTGTTCTCCCAACTAAGTAATGAGGAATTGGAGCAGCTATCGGTGAAGCTCCGCTCCATCCAGCGCAAGGGAGGTCTGAAACCCAAGAAGGAACCGACACCTCCAGCACAGCCACAAGTGGAATACATGATGGTGCCAATTGGAAATGGGGGTGAGGCATGAATGAGAAAGTGAAGCGTGTGATGGAATACATTCACGGCATCGCATACAGAGAACTCCAAGGTGACCAGTACATCGAATTTCTTGAGTGTATTGAATACGAGATAGACAAGGAACTGGAAGAAGGTGACTGGCCGGAACCTGAAGACGACGAGTGATAAGCAATCAAAATAATAATCAACAAAAAGTTTACAACAATGGCAAAAAGAGAAAAGAAAGTAATCATTACCGGCGTGACAAGAGAATCTGCCGATGAAGCGTTCGGAGCCTACGCAAAGGCAGACGCACAGAGTGCAAAAATCACGGCAGACATTGAATTGCAGTGTGCCAAGATCCGCGAGAAGTATGCCAACAAGCTGGCAGAACTGGAAGGAGAGAAGGAAAAAGCCTTCGCCACGCTCCAGGCTTATGCCACCGAGAACCAGGCAGAGTTGTTCACCAAGAAAAAGAGCCTTGAGATGGCGCATGGCGTTATCGGCTTCCGCACGGGCACCCCGAAGCTGAAGACCTTGAAAGGCTTCACATGGGCAAGCGCCTTGCAGCTGGTGAAGGAGTTCCTGCCCGGCTATCTGCGACAGACCGAGGAGATAGCCAAGGACAAACTCCTTGCAGACCGCGACGTGGAGGATATGGTTCCTCAGATGAACAAATGCGGTATCCAAGTGGTGCAGGACGAGACATTCTACGTTGAACCCAAGAAAGAGGATGCCGTATGATACTGGAAGTGGAGAAGAAACCGAAAGTGGCCTTGTGCCGTAAATGTTACGGCACAGGTCGTCTCCACGACAAGGAGACTGGCAAAGAAAGCACATGTGACCAATGTGAGGGAACGGGCAGAGTAACCGTCAGCGCAAAGATGAGCTATGACATCCGTCCCTATAAACCAAGAGACAGACACTAAAACATTTTATGAGCAAGAGGCGAGGAGCAAGCTATCAGAAACGTGTCACAGACATAAATAGGATATACGACCAACATGCCAAAAGCGGAATCAGCAACCGCGAGATATGGCGAAGGTACGTGTATCCTGTTTATGGTATATGTGAGCGTACCTTCTACAACCTCCTTAATGCCTCTTGTGACCCTAAGAACGAAGTGCCACAAGAGGCACAGACGTTTCTAAAATTCGACTTTGACGATGAACCAGGACATACAGAAAATTATCCGCAATATCCTAAACGACGTTAGGGTGGAGCTGAGTGATGAGTTTGACCGCAACTTTGAACGGCAGGCATTCTTCAACGAGGCGTGGCAACGCAGAAGCAGCCCCACACGTCCTGGCGGTTCCATACTGATAGACACCGGCAAGTTGCGGCAGAGCATCAGCAGCCGAACCACAGACAGCAGTATCACGTTCTGCTCGACACTGCCTTATGCAGCCATACACAACGATGGAGGCGAGATAAAGGTGACGGCGAGGATGAAGCGATTCTTCTGGCACAAGTACCATGAGGCGACAGGCTCATTCGGACGCAAGAAGAATGGTGAGAGACGCAACGACAAGCGCACCGTACAACTGAGCACCGAGGCGGAGTTCTGGAAGCACATGGCTCTGATGAAAGAAGGAAAGAGCATCAAGATACCGCGCCGCAGATTTCTTGGAGCATCGCCAGAAGTGGAGCAAGCGGTCAAGGACATCATCGAGGAGAACCTTGCAGAGTATTTTGAACACGAATATAAATTGAAATGAGAAAGGAATTATTCAACGCCATTAAAGCAAAACTGGCGAGCGATGTGCCTGAAGTGCAGCACATCGATTTGTGGAACCACAATGTGGAGTTTGTAGAGCAGGAAGAAGGATGGGCGCGTCCAGCCGTCTTTGTGGAGTTTGGAAAGATAGAGTGGTCACCATTTCAAGGTGGCAGTCAGCGTGGCAAGGGACTTGTTACTATTCACCTTGTGACAGACTGGGCTGACGGTGGCCATGATGCAGCTTTCGACCTTTGCCACCAGGTGCATACAGCCCTTGACGGATTGAGTGGTGATGATTTTAACGGCATGGCGCTTGTTGAGACGAACACCAACCACAACCACGAAGAGATACTTGAAAGCATCGACTGTTATGCGGTGCGTTACCTATTGCGATAAACCGCCCATGTCGCAACGATTTAGCCCCGACGGATAATTTACCGCCGGGGCTTTTTAATGCCGTTAGAATCGAATTATAACGCCGTTAGGCGGCATCAGTGAACAACATCATGTCTGTGTAGTGCGAGCTGTAGTTCACTGTGGCGTTGAACTCCACCTTGTGGCAGTTCTTGAATGGGTTGCCCACGGTCGGGTTCTTGCCCATCCATTCACAAAGCTCAATAATGGATGACTTGTTGGAAGTGAAATATATAAAGTGATGTCCAGCAAGAATGGTCAGCACATCGAGGTAGTCGGAAAGTTTCCAGTACATATTATATGTGCCAACGTCGGTGGATAGATAGGGTGGATCAACCAGGAACACAACATTCGGCATGTCTTTGTATCGGGCGAACACCTCTTTGTAGTCGCATGATACTACTGTAATACCTTCAAGATAGTCTTCACAAGTAGGATAGTCTGATTTGCGGAGATTGTTGTATAGAGCCTCCTTCTTCATTTCGGAGATGCTCAATTTGTATTTCATGGAGAACATCAGTCCTGACGTGATGGTGATGAAGTCTATGTAACCCACCTCGCGCTCCTCCTGCTCCAGACGCTCGAAGATGCGTTCACGCAACTCGCCTCGGATGCAGGTGTGCTTGGGAATGCCTTCCACCATTTTGCGGAGGTCAGCTAAAAGATGGTTGGTCTGGGGAATATGCTGCAGGCGGTTGCGGTAGCCGTCGAAATCGTTGTATATGACCGTGGCACCAGGCTTCTGGCACTTGGCAATGTGCGACAGCAACCCCGAACCGCCGAAGAGGTCGACAAACACCGTGTCCTCTGGGTATTGCTTTAAGACTTTGATGAACTCACGCGCGAACATGCGCTTCTGTCCCACGAACGGAAGCGGTGCTGAAAGATACTGTTTTCTCATGGCTATACGTTCAACTCAAATTTCACGTTCTCGTTTCCTTCGAGCAGCAGCCGGGTGTTAGCGATGTTGTTCTCATAGATATGCACGTTGGCAAGGTTCAGCGTGATGGATTTCAATGGGAGGTCAATCTGCCGGGCCATGAGGTAGAGGTGGTAGATGTCGGCCGGCAAGCCGAGGTTCGCGTCCGAGCTGCGCTGGTAAGCCGACACTACTAATTCGTCGTTCTCAATCTGGAACTGAACGAGTGACAGACACGGTGCCTGGTTTGTCTCCGCATCGGTGGAGCCGAGGAACAGCACATAGTTCTTGCTGTTGCGCTTCTCTCGGTTGATTTTGGCGATGAGTGGCGGCAACTTCTCAAAGTAGGTAGGGTAGGAGTTCACAAGGATAGCACCGCAGTAGTCCCACCAGTTGATGCCCACCTCGCGATACTTCTTCACATTGCGTTCACCCTGCATGAAAAGCTGCAGCTCGTTCTTTAACTTCTTTCGTGCGATGCCGTGCCCCTCGAATATGTCGAGCAGGTCAGCAGGGGAAAGCACCAACTGCTCGTTGAGAAGATAGCGTATGCTTCCCTTCTTGTTGGTCTGGTACTTGCCATGAGTAAGTACCTTCTGTAAAATTTGATGGTATTTGTTCATAACCGTTTTGAATTTGAAAACGGTGCAAAGGTAACAACGCGTGTCCCCTCGACAATGACCATACGCAAACGTTACACTGCAAGTAGATTGCAGTCAGTTTTGAAACGCCGTATAAGGCTGTACACCTTGCGCTCGCTTATGGCGTATTCTGTGGCGAGCCTTGCCACGATATATGACACCTTCTCGCCTTGTGCGGAAAGTGTGCGGTATTCCTTAAATAGGTCGATATATTGCACATCGTCCAACCTGATTCCTACCTTTTGGAGGTAAATTAGCAATTCCCTGTTCAAATTCAGTATCTCTATTAGTTTCATTCTCAGAAATATTTAGTACTTTTGCACCGTCTCACTTACATAGCGCATCGCGCACACACATAAAAAAAGCCATCAATAGGCGAGCGAGGGTTTACGCCCCCGGTCGTGCCTATTGATGGTAACGTGTGTTAAAAAAGTAAGTGAGACGACTATTTTAACAGGCCGGGGGCTTTTTTATTACCCTCCCCCGAAGGGATTGTTCTTAGTCTCGGTATAACTCCAAATTGAAATTATCCTTGCTCTTCCATCCGTCAGCCAGTGTGTCCTGGATATGCTGCATGGCTTTGGTATAGAAGTCCGTCAGTTCTTCGATGGTGCTGAACGTGTGATAGCATGGCTCATCGTCTGTTCCGAACTTGAACGTGACCGGCAAAGTCTTGCCGTCAGACTGCACAGCCAAGTCGTATGCTACCTTGTAGTTGAACTGGTTCTCGTTAGAGAGCCACACGCTCATGCCGTTCCACACGAAGCCAGAAAGTATGGTCTCGTTCGTGCGGTCGTTGAACCATTCCGACACCATGGTCTTGATGGTATCCTCAGATGGCTTTCCGTTGAACTCAGCCTCCATATAGTCGGCAGATCCATCCTCGTTGTTATGCACGTCCCATCGGACGCGCCATTTTCCTTTGACGGGGTTGGTGCATTCAAGCAGCTTTACCCCTTGTGCTCCGTTTACTCTGTTCATCATGTGAAAATGTACTTTGTTCTACCTTTGCCGAAGGTTTCCGCCTTGATGGTGGTCTCGAATGGGAAGCCATCTGGCATTTCACTCACTTGCTGGAGAATGTTTTTCATCTCCTCGCTGTTGGTGAAAAATTTCTTTGGCTCGCCGTTCTGCTCGATGGACACAACACAGCGGTCTTCGCCCTGGCTGGTTTTGACTCCAACCTCGAAGTCTTTTACCACGATGGGCAGGTTCACCAACTCGCGGATGCTTACCACCGCACCCGCAAATCGCTTCTTGCCGTCCTCCGGCTTGTAAGCGACATTCAAATCCTTAAATGATTTCATTTTTTTGCCTGTTAATTTATTGAACAACATTATACAGTCGGCGTGTTTTGCCATTCCGTAGAAACTTGCTATCAAGACACGCCTCCTTTTTCTCGATTTAACCTCGTGCATTTTTCGGGCGAACTTCTGTTTGATGCGCTTGCGCAGCAGCACATGGTCGGGATAGATGACATATCCCAGGAAGTCAATGCCCTCGTCCACGGGGAACACACGCTCGTTGGCTTTCACCTTTAAGTCGATTTGTTCCACTTGCTCATGGACGGCATCACGAATCTCCCACAGTTCCGCTTTCGATTTACCGAGTACCACGCCGTCATCACAATAGCGGTAGAAATGACGCACGCCGTACCTGTCCTTCAGATAATGGTCTAAATACACAGACAACAACAGATTGCCCAAGCCCTGCGACGAGCGTAGCCCTATGCTGATACCTTGCGGTATGATGCGGACAAAGTTGTCAAGCATGGCTATGAGCTTCTTGTCTTTGAATACCCGATGCACACTGTACATAACGAAGTCCTGGTTGACACTCTCGTAGAACTTGGAGATGTCGAACTTGTAGCAGAACCTTGTGCCTTCCGGGTCTTCCTGCATATCACGGCGAATGTACTTCATCAAGTCGTGCATTCCCCTGTCCTTGATGCTTGCGGAGGTCGTTCTGATGAATCGCTTCTTCAGATGCTTATCCACCACCGACATGATGGCGTGGACAGCGATGCTGTTCTTCAGCTTCTTGAAGAATTGGATGTGCCGTAGTTTGCCGGCCTCTATAATATCTTTCTCCTCAATGTCCTTTGCGGTCACATGGAATGTGCCAGAAGCAATACGTTCAGAGAGTTCCTTGATGACCTCCTCACGATGCGCGATCAGGTAGCGTCCTTGTCGGCTTTTCTTCCGTTTGGTGCCACTGAGAACCTGGTCGAATGATTCCGCCATGTTGGAATATTCGACTACCTCCTCTATGATATGACCTTCTCTGCGCATAGCATCAGTTGTTTTTAATGATGGAAGATATGGGCCTTCCTTTCCCCGGGCCAGACTTCTTCGAACTGTTGCCAGCCTACCAAACCCTATTGCCCGACACGTGATTTTTCAGCTTTCCAAAACATTCCAATATTTGAAACATTGGAAAGAATTGCTTTTGCTGTGGCTTGCCACCCTCGGCACCACATCGGGGACACGTCCCCATCGTTGTACGCCGATTGTTGTTGGTGAGACGCGAGCCGACATTCGTATTCGCATTCGACGCATCGTTATTCGCATTCGCATTCGACACACCGCCATTCGCGTTCGCGTTGTTGTACCCGCGATAGACCACACGGCCTATTGGGTGGCTCTACCGACTGCAAAGTTACTGAATATCTGTGCAAAACGTGATAAAATTGTTCGTTGTTACGAGTTTTGGAATGAAACGTTATAACTTTGCATCTAAAAAAGATGACAGTACTACATGATACAGGAGAAGGCTGGAATGGCTTTGTTCGAGAGCTGATTGAAGCCAAAGAGAGAGTGGAGCTTCAGCACGAATCACTAATACGCCATCAGTCAGGCATAGCCGCAACTTTAATAGGCATAATTGCTGTTTTTGGCGATATGTCACAAGGGAGTATGCTTCTTCGCTGCCTGACAGTAGCGAGTGTGTTATTTCTGTTGCTGACTGTCCTTGCTGGTGTGTTGTATTGCTTTTTGCAGTACAGACTAAAGTTGAAAGCACTGTCAAATTGCTTACGGCAATATCAAGAAGGCTCTTTTGGGGTTGTGGGGCAGGTTCCCTCACCAACCGCTTCATGGCTTGCCAAAGTCTTCCCATGGTTGTTGTGCGTGGGAATACTACTTCTATCGGCAAGCGCAGTGTGTGCTCTACTGGGGCGTTGAGAGCCTCTCTAATTTTCTCGTCTTGTATTTTTTCTTCCATATCTTGATGTGTTTTGGAAAAATGTTATTACCTTTGCATCGGATCATTCCTCGTAAGAGGATTGGACCCCACATTCAGGCAGTCTTGATTATTTCAAGTCTGCCTGTCTTACTTTAAAGCCTTTAGCTGTAATTTCGTCGTAAGTGTAGGTTTTGTCCATTCCATCAATGACCACCATTACAGTTTTTAGATTTGTTCTTCTTACTCTGTCGTGTAAAGCACTGCTCAACTCGTCTAACGAAATACCAGAATCAACAAACAAAACCAAGTCGTCCGCCTGTTTCGCCCCTTTTCTAATAAGGTTGTCGATAGAACTTTTTGTTGGCTTTGCATTGACTTTATATTCTTGTTCTATTCCCAATGTCTTGTTGTAACTATCAGCAGAAGTTTCGTTCTGTGGGTTCGCTATAAGGTCAATCTCGTAGCCGTGCTTTTCCGCAAGATACCTACCCACTCTCACGTTCTCTTTCTTTTCGGTTCTTCCATGTTTTGAGCTTACTCGTAATTTACCGTTTGATGTTTCGCACTCAGTGAATGTTTCTGGCGTTTCTTCTTTGACTTTAGCCCAACATGAATGTATGAGTTTGCACGCAGCGCACAACTCATTTTCTGGAATAAACTTTGCCAACTTGATTTTGCCCTTTGCGATGTCGCAGTCCCGGCATCGCCGAATGGTGTAGGGATTGTAGTCGGGCACCGTCTTGTCCTCCTTGCCGGGGTTGAAATGGAAGATGCCTTTCGTATCACGCTGCAGAGCCTCCTCGCCAAGTGCCATAGCCTCGTCGTGTGGCGTGGCAGGATATTTTGACCTGCGCACCTGTACCACGGTACAACGGCAGTTCCAGCCATTAGGAGGATAGTATTCTTCCCAAAATGGGTCGGAAGGCGGAAGCGTTACGCCATTGAGCGCAGCGTGTTCCGGACGCACCTTGCCGTCGCCAGCCGTGCGGTACTGAAGGTTGTAGCGGTCGCCGTCCTCCGAGAACCGTTCCCACTTGGCAGCCATCTCCGCAGACGACTGCACGAAGTTGTACTCCGCACGGAGGTAGTTGGAGTTGTAGGTGTTGTCTATCTTCCGAACATCATTCAAAAAGGCTTCGAACGTCTTTCTATTGCCGTTAGAATCCAGCAAGGACGGGAACGCCTCGTTGAGCTCGTGGAACGTTTTCATGCCGGAGAAGATATAGTCAGACCGTTGGAGGCGCTTGCGCATGGCATCAGACATCTCCACTTGTTTGAAAGTAGAATCCAAAGCACCAGCATGGGCATTGATGAACTCCTGAACTTTCGGTTCTGCCAGCACCTCGATGCGGAACTCCGACCCTTTCTGAGAATAGAGCGTGCGCATCATGCCGTCGAACAGCCCAGAGAGTTGCTTGCGTATCTGCTCCTGCTCCTTAGACAGCGACAATGTTTGTGGATCATCGCCTAACAGCTGGGCATAGCGTTGGTGCAGCCCCACATAATCGGTGGGGCTTAATCGAAAAAAGAGCCGTGTACGTTTTGCTGCTGCTTTTTCTTCTTGTCGCCCTTGTCATCGTCTTGTGGCTCATTGTTGCCCTCGTCGCCATCATCGTCACCGCCACCGGGTAGCATGGGTGTAGCGTTGCGCCGTTCCCCAACAGGCATGCTGTACTTCTCCGCAAAATATGTCGGGTCCACCTCGTAGCGGTCGGCAATCATGGTCTCGTATGCCACCTGCTGCTCCGGTGTGTAATCGACGGCATCATCCCATTCGAAGCGCAGTCCCTTGATTGGGAAGCCGTGCTTTACCATGCGTGGGATAAGCTGGTTGTTCACGATGTCGCGCAGCATGGTGCAGTCGCTTTCAACCAGGTTCTCGAACACTTCAAGGTGTGTTTCTGATTGTGAGAGGCTGCTGCCGTCCTCGATGGTCATCGTCTGTCCGATGATGAGCTTTGACAGTTCCGAGTTGGCGCGATCGATGCGTTTGTCATAGACATTGAAGGCATCGCCCTTGCCACTCTCCACAAATTCAATCTCCGTGTCCTGCCCTGCCACCATGTATTGGCTTGCTCCGGCACCCTTGAGCATCTGTTCAAGTCGTCCCATCTCCTTGGGGTCGCGTGAGGTGGTGCGTGCAATACGCATCGGCATACCGAAAATCTCGCCGAAGGAATCCCAGAATGCTAACATGTTTTTCTTCGGAATGGTCTGCGTGGCAGCCTTCAGATACAGGCCGAGATCGTCAGGCCGTCCGGCTTCAATGAGCCAGTCAGAGAATGGGGCTGAGTGGTAGTCGATGCCCGTAGTCCAGTCCTGCCCGAGCTGTTGAATCACACGGCCGTATTCCGGAATGACATGCTTCCGTGGAATGAGTTTCACATCCGTATAGCAAGGACATCCGTCGCCATCGGTGGTGAGGTCGCCAAGTTCGATGAGCGAGTGTCCCCAAAGATTGGCGGCAAGCGCATATTCGAGCAACTGCTTGAACCAAGCCTGGTCGAAATAGTGGTGTGCCTCCTCGTTCTCATTACCCTTTGCATCGACCAGTTTGAAGGACTTCGCCATGACGAATCCTACACGCTGGCGAACACAGCCCGATAGGTGAAGGTCAATATCCACATCGCGGTATATGTCGTAGAGACGTTGGCGGTTCGGGCTGTCCACATTTATAGCCATCTGCCAGGCGTTGCGCCAGTCGGCAATGTCCCTGCGTGTAAGCGCATCGGTGGTGCGTTGCAGTTCGATTACCATCTTCTTTATGCGCTTGCGGTCAGACGACTTCGCAAGGTTGAAGTCCCCGTTTGGCGTGTGCAGTATATTTTGACTGCCACCTCCGAACATACCGCTGAAAAAGTTCTTTATATCCATAGCGTTACCAGTTATGTCGTAATTGTTTCTGTGAACCGAATATGAGCAGGTCGCCAGTCGGTGTGCCGTCCTCGTCGGTGGCGAGCGGCAGGTCGGGTATGATTTTTCCGGCTTGCACGCCTTCCAGCCACTTTATGGCACGCTCGTAGCGCTCCTTGCGTATTTCGCTGCCCATCTTTTGGGGCATAGCGGCAATCATGTGATAGAGCGCAATGTCGGCGGCATACATTACCACCAGACGGTTGCGGTTTTCGCCTTCAGCCGAGAACACCGCTTCCGTGTCGTATTTTGGTCTGAGGTAGCCGGCAATCTCCTCGCAAGCCTCCAGTTCCGCGTTGTCGCGTATCTCCTGCGATGCCTGCGACACGACCTTCAGCGCATTTTCGCCTATGACCACTCTGTAGTCCTCTTCCGTGATAAACATAATCAGCCTCCTTTCTAATGCGTCACATAAATGGCACGACGCTCGATGTCGGCAACCTTTACACCCTTACGGAAGCGGTGCTTCGCAACCAGTTCGCGGATGGTGCGTTTCGGCACGACCTTCAGCGAGCCGTTCATGTAAATCACATAATACTTCATGCCAAGCAGCTTTGAGAGCTTGTTGGCTTTCTTGATGGCACGCTTGCACTGCCATCCCCAGATAATGTCCTTTATTACTTGTATCATTGTTACCAAATGTTTTTGGCGGTCGGTCTTTTGCCGAACACCGGTTTGAAACTTTCCTGTCTTGTATTGCGCTGGAGTATCCATATAGCGCCTTCATCAGCGTCAGGCGCATCGTCATGCACACGGCTGCCACGTTCCAACGCCAATGTCTGTTCGATGCCCACCTGCATGTCGGGGTCTTCCTTCTTACGCTCGTTGTACCAGACAAAGCCACGTTCCCAAAGAGGACTGACAGCCTCGATACGCTGGATTTTGTCTGGCTTCTTTCGCTTGTCGGGCATGATGGGCAGTTGGTAGCCACGCAGCTCACCTTCCACGGCAAACTCGTCCAAAATCACATCCTGCATGAAGTTGGCTTCCATGAAGAACTGAATAGCCACCGTGTCGCGTGTACGCTCGTAGAGGTCGTATAGCCATCGAACCATCTCACTGACTGTCGCCTGGCGCACGAAACTGTCTATGAGATGCAGTTCCGAGCCAATCTTTCCCCAAACGCGGGATGCCTTGTAGTCGTTGGAGGTTGTCGATTTGAACGACGGGTCGGTATAGCACACAATCATGTCGTACTTTTCGAGCTTTGGCAAACGCTTGTATCGAATCCAATCCGCACGGAAGATAGTACCGTCCACGATAGGGTTGTGCATCATCTCCTTCTCCCAGGCACGATAGCCCACGAAGTCGCGGTAAGCCTGCGCCTCCTCTTTGGTCCATTTCTCCTTCCATACCGGTTCTCCGTTACGATCGACCGCTACGATTTTAGAAAGGAACACTCCCTTTGTACGTGAGAGATTGTAGAGCACAGAGTTCTTGCTGATGAGGTTGCCCACCATAATGAAGCGTCCACGGCCAACATCAAGCGCACCGAAGAGAGCCTCCTTCACCCAGTCGGTGAGGTCGTGTACGAGTTTGTCGTTCTTGCAAAGCTGATCGTCGTCAAGGTCATCGATGACGATATAGTCAGGGCGTGATTCACGGTCACGCAGACCACGAGGCGACTGTCCACGACCGCAGGCAAGGAACTTCACACCGCTCTTTGTCTTGAACTCGCCCTCCTGCCATCCGCCGTCGTTCTTCTGCTGTCCGAAGTCGGCAATGAGACGCTGGTTGTATTCCAGTTCTGCTTGAATATCTCCAAGCAGTCGGTCGGCATTGTCCTCCGACTTTCCGACAACCACCATAAAGTTGATAAGCCGCTTCGGTTGGAACATCAACCAGAGCGGCGTGAATACATCAAGGTGGGTCGATTTGGCGTGACCGCGCGGCCACATGAATACAGCCTTCAAGTCGGGTGTGTTTCGGACCTTGCGTGCAGCTTCGTTGTGGAACGGAGCGTTGTGAATGGTGCGTATGACCTCGCCGGTCGTCTTGTCACGCAATTGCAGGAAGTGTGGAAAGTAATACTCGCAGAACGCTGCGTAGTTGTTGAGCAAGCGTTTGATACGCATGTCCCTTTCTACTGGCGTTTCGCTTTTCAGGAGTGACGTGTCCGTAATGGCTTGCACTTGCCGGCATCGCTCTTTCCACTCCTCGTATGCCTTTTTCTTTTCCGCTGCTGTTGCCATAGGCTGCCTCCACTATTTTATGCCCATCTGTTCTGTGATGTACATGTCCTGGAACTTGTTGATTACACGCATCAGTTCGGGAGTCACCTCTGGGTCTGTCTGCGAGCGGTACTCCAGCCACTTGGAGAACGCCATGAACACCTCGATGGCATCCACCACATTAGCCTTCTTGTCGAGCTTCTCAATGACCGACGAGAGTTTAGCCAGCTTGTCGCCAAGTCCTGCTATGAGTGCAGGGTCGTCGGATTCATTCACTTGTGTAATGAGTGTGTCGATGGTGAGCAACAGTTTGTTCACCAGTTCGGGGCGTGTGATGTTTTTGGCGGCACGAGCCTCTTTCCACCCCTCGGCTGAGCACCATTTGGATATGGTGACGCGCGACACGTCCACCTTCTCCGCAATCTCCTGCTGCTCCATGCCCGAAAGATAGAGCGTGCGTGCCAGCGATTTCTTTTTTTCAATATCTGCCTTTGTCATGTTGATAAGGTTTTTGTTCACATCAGGGCATACCACGCCCCGATTCTTTATGCAAAAGTGCCACGATTTCGGTGGCTCTCCAAAAAAGTGTGCAATGGTTTCATAGAAGTGTGCAACCATTGCACACTTTTTTGGCGGACAGACAATTACCTCGTAATATTGCACTGCGAATCGGGCAATGCAGCCCAGAAAACGACAATGATATGAGTAAAGGAAAACGAGTAAGAATAACCAACGACAGCCTGAACAGCTACGGCACAAGAGTGCTGACATCAGGCATGAACGTGGAGCAGTATCAGCGCAACCCCGTCCTGCTGTATATGCACGAGCGTGGTAATGTGATAGGCTATGTGAAAGACCTGAAGGTGGAGGATGGTGAAGTGACCGGCGAACTGATGTTTGACGAAGCATCCGAACTATCCACACGCTGTAAGAAGCAGTATGAGTTCGGCAGTCTGAAGATGGTGAGCGCAGGGCTTGACATATTGGAGACAAGTGAGGACCCCGAACTTTTGGTACAGGGGCAGACCAGCCCTACTGTCACCAAGAGCAAACTGTTTGAGGTCAGCCTGGTGGACATAGGAGCCAATGACGATGCCATCGTGCTGCAGAAGGACGGCAAGAAGATAACCCTCGGCAAGGACAGCGAATGTCCCTTGCCAATGTTGAACAACAATAATCAAAAACAAATGGAACAGAAACAGATTGCCCTGAAGTTGGGCTTGCCGGAAACGGCAACTGAGGCGGACATCAACGCCAAGCTCGGTGAGTTGAAGGCTGCCAAGGAAGAGAACGAGAAACTCCAGCAGGAGAAGGCGACCCTCACGCTTGCCGGCATCACCGCCATCGTGGAGAAGGCGGTAGGGGAGAAGCGCATCGCCCCCGACAAGAAGGACGAGTTCATCAACCTCGGCAAGGAAGTCGGCAAGGAGAAACTGGAGCGCATTGTCGCAGCCATGGCTCCGCAGATGAAACTCAGTGCCGTTATCGGGCATCAGGGCGGAGCGGCAACACAGCAGCCGACTGCCTACAAGAAACTGAGCGATGTGCCGTCAAGCGAACTCTTGACCCTCCGCAAGGAGCAGCCCGAAGAGTACAAGCGACTCTACAAGGAAGAGTACGGCATGGAGTGTGAACTTTAGTACAAACCAATAAAACAAGAAAAAGCAATGAAAGCAAAAGTATTTTTGACCATGATTATGGCTGTGCTGTTCAATGCGATGACAGGAGCCGTATTCGGTATGGCATTGGGCGTGTCGCCCGTGGCAGGTGCCGTCGGTGCCAATGCCGTCGCGCTTGCCGTGAGCGGTGCAATGCCTGTGGGAGTGGCACGCGAGGGCGTGCTGAAAGAGATTTGGACTGGTGAGCTTGTGAAGGCACTCCGCGAGTTCCTCGCCGGCACTTGGCTTGACGGTATCCCCGACAGTTCAAGCATTGTCGATAACGATGTTATCCACCTGGTAGAGGTAGGTGTGGACCCTGACGTACTTGTCAACAACACCACCTACCCAATCCCCTTGCAGGCACTTGATGACAAGGACATCGCCATTCAGCTTGACAAGTTCCAGACAAAGGTAACACCAATCACCGACGATGAGTTGTACGCTATCAGCTACGACAAGATTGCCCGAGTGAAGGAGAGCCATTCAAACGCCATCAACGATGCCAAGTTCGCCAAGGCTGCACACGCCCTCTGCGCACAGAAGAACACTGCCAAGACCCCGGTACTGACAACTACCGGCGAGCGTGACGCGACCACCGGCCGTATCAAGATGACCGCCAAGGACGTGCTCGCGATGAAGGCAGCCCTCGACAAGTTGGGTGTTCCGACCACGAACCGCCGCCTCGTATTGTGTACCGACCACGTGAATGACCTCTTGGAGACCGACCAGCGTTTCAAGGAGCAGTACAACATCGACCGCAACACCGGCAAGGTGGGCAAGCTCTACGGATTCGACATCTACGAGTATGCCAACACCCCGTACTTCTCAGCCAAAGGCGAGAAAAAGGCAGTCGGCGACAAGGGAGAGACAGCCGGTGACTTCCACTGCTCATTCGCATTCTACACACAGCGTGTGTTCAAGGCTACCGGCTCCACCAAGATGTACTGGAGCGCAGCCGAGAATGACCCCGAGTACCAGCGCAACAAGGTGAACTTCCGCCACTACTTCATCTGCATGTTCAAGAAGGCAGACGCAGGTGTTGTAATGACCAGCGGATATAAAGCTGAAGCGTAATGGCGAGAATGAAGTATTTAGTCCTACACTGCACAGCCACCCCTGAAGGCCGTGAGGTAACCTCTAAGGAGATACGCCACTGGCACACCGACCCGGTAAGCAAGGGTGGGCGTGGCTGGAAGCAGGTAGGCTATACCGACCTGATACACTTGGACGGCAAGGTGGAACGTCTTGTCGATAACAACGAAGATGCGGAGGTCGATCCGTGGGAAGTGACCAATGGTGCCAAGGGTTACAACAGTGTGAGCCGTCATGTGGTGTATGCCGGTGGCTGCACCAAGGATATGAAGCACTCCAAGGACACGCGCACCCCTGCGCAGCTGAAGGCGATGACCGACTATGTGCGGAACTTCCATCAGCGTTTTCCGCAGATCAAGATTGTAGGCCATTGCGACCTTCCAGGCGTAAATAAAGCCTGCCCAGCCTTCGATGTCGCCAAGTGGCTCAAGTCAATAGGAATATACCAACAGTAAAAATATGGATGGCATGAATATCAGCGAAGTCCTGAACGTCCTCCTTGGCGGAGGTCTGGTGGCTACCATTGTTGCAATATGCACGCTGCGGGCTACCATAAGGAAAGCGAAAGCGGAATCGATGAAGGCAGAAGCCGATGCCGAGACGGTGCGTATGGACAACGCCGAGCATGCCACCCGTATCTTGGTAGAGAACATCGTGAAACCATTGAAGGAAGAACTCAATGAGACAAGAAGATACCTCGAAGCCTCGAAGCGCGAGATGGCGCGTCTTAGGAAGGCTATCGACACTGCGAACAGTTGCAAGCATCATGATGACTGCCCTGTTCTTGTCGGGCTGCGCGACAAGCCGAAAAGCGAGCGTGGCCACGGAGGAAAGCGTGAAACAAGTATTCGCGGACACCCTCCAGAGCGAGGTTCGTCAGACATGGACGGAGACAGTACCGCAGGAGGATGCCAAACTGGAGATACCTCTGGCGGAACTGACTAACCTACCCGAAAAGGCAGAGTACCGAGCCAAGAACGGACGAGCCAGCGCAACCGTGCAGAACAAAGGTGGTACCATCGTTGTGTATGCCACTTGCGACAGTCTGCAACGCCAGTGCGAGTACTATGAACGCCAGATGGCGAGCTACAAGAAAGCATTGGAGCAACAGAAGAATGAAGCCAGAACGGAAAAAGAACGCAGTTCAAATCCGTGGAAGATGCTTCTCATCGCCTTTATTGTCGGAGTGGCGACCCGCACAGTATTAACAATCATAACAAAAAGAATATGGCAGAAAGTAAGAAATTCATGTACGGCATAGGTGTCGTAAAGTTTGGAGACAAGACCGTCGGCTATATAGAGAAAGGCAGTTGGGACTGGGGCGGAGCCAAGCCCGAGAAGGTCGATGTAGAAGCCGAACAGGTGCCCGGTGCCCCCGTGCTGACCCTCGTCACGAAGAACGGTACGATAGCCCCCACGTTCAACCTCATACAGCTGGACTACGAGAACCTCCAGCTCGCCCTTGGCGGTACGCTTGTCGGCACGCAAGGAGCCTATACCGGTTGGAAAGCCCCGACCGACCTTGTGGAACTCCGAGACAAGTGTGAGATTCAGCTGAAGAGCGGGCAGACAGTGACGATACCGAGTGCCACCCTTATGGCCAACCTCGGAGGCAAGCTCACCCTGACCGAAGTCTCCAAGATAGAGTGCCAGTTGACGGTGAACGCGCCTGATGACGGCAGTGCTCCCTATGATGTGGCCGATACCAAACCAGGGGAGTAGCGCATGAACCGAGCAATCGAAAAAGAAGCGGCGGAGGCACTCCTTGACAGGGGTGTCTCCGTGCCGTTTAAGGACATACGGCTGCCGTTCCGCAAGAAACCCCTGAAGGTGCGCATCACCATGAAACGCCCCACATTGGCAGGGCAGATAGAAATCGGGCGGCAGTATCTGGAGATGGACACAACGGCAGAGGAGGTGCGGACACTGCCCAAGCTGGAGCAGATGCGTTTCATGGCCAGACACGGCAAGCGCCTGTCGCGCATCATCGCCTACACCGTGTGCAGGGGGTATATATCCCGCCATCTGTTTGTGGGGCTGACCGCGTGGCTCGTGCGCAACTTCGTGGCGTACCGGTACCAGGTGGCCGCCACCGAGCAGTTCGAGCGACTGATGGGCACAGGCCCTTTTATGAGTATTATCAGATCCGCGGAACGGACGAATCCGATGAAGCTGAGACTGAGCCAAGGAAAGAAGGGGAGTTAAGGACCGAGTATGAAGGTTCCCATAGCCCTTTCGGATTCGTGTGGCAGATAGCCAGCGCGACAGGCTGGAGCGTGGATTACATACTCCACGGCGTGAATTACCAGACCCTCATCATGATGCTGTGCGACGCCCCACGTTACATCAAGAAGAAAGCCGGCAGACCCGACAGCGGCAAGACCGCCGAGGAGGAAGCCGAGGACATAGCAGGATTTTTTCAAAGTAAACTGAATTGAAAGCATGAGCAAGCCCGTAGAGATAGAGTTCCTGATGAAGGACAAACTGAGTGACGGTATCGACAATGCCAACGCGCATATCGACACCCTCATCGACAATGCCAAGAAAGCGGCCGAGCTGGTGAACGCCAAGATAGCCGAGCAGCACAAGGTCATTGACGGCGTGGCCTCGGACCTCAGCCGTATGGAGCGGCAGCTTGCAGGCATGAAACCCGGTACCGCCCAGAAGGAACTCGCCGCCGATGTCATGGCTTGCCGTAAGGTGCTGGACGAGGAACGGAATACCCTCGTCTATCTGGAGAAACAGCACCGCCAGGCGGAAAAGGCCGTGTCCGACTTGGAGAAGGAGCATGGCAAGCTCTCCGAGTCCAGCACCACGGCGGCAGTGGCGCAGAAGACCCTTGCCGAGCGTATCGCCGAGAGCAAGGACTTGGTGAAGTACACCACGTCCTGTATCAAGGAATTAGAGAAAGCCTACAAGAACGCAGCCCCCGGAAACGCCCAGTCAGCAGCCCTCGCCGAACTCAACGCGGCCAAGAAAGCGCTGGAGGAAGAGAAACTGATACTCGCCAGCCTCACACGCGAGCAGGAGGAAAACCGGGAGAGCAACAAGCGTCTGGCCATGCAGTTGCGCGAGTTGCAGGACGCGATGGCCAAGATGCGACTGGAGGGCAAGCAGGACACGGAAGAGTACCGCGAGATGGCGGAGAAAGCAGCCTTGCTGTCCGACACCATCGCCGACCTCCATACCCAGACCAAGATACTCTCCAATGACGATGCAAATCTGCAGGGATTCATGTCCGGTATCAGCGGTCTGTCCGGCATGTTTACCGCTGCTACCGGTGCCGTGTCGCTGTTCGCCTCCGAGAACGAGAACCTTGCCAAGATACAGGCGAGGGTGCAGTCTGTCATGGCCGTCACGATGGGGCTGCAGCAGGTATTCAACACCCTTAACAAAGACTCCGCGTTCCGTCTGGTGACGGTGGTGAAGATGAAGAACCTGCTGACGGCGGCCAATGCAAGGCTGGCGGCATCGCTCGGTATCTCCACCGCAGCGGCATCGGCACTCATGGCGACCCTCACGCTGGGCTTGTCCGCAGTCATTACCGGTCTGATAGTCCTGTTCAACAAATACAGCGACGCACAGGAAGAGGCACGACAGAAAGCGCAGGAACTCATCGAGGTGGAGAGCGAGGGCAGGGCGCAGATGATAAAGACCCGTTTCGAGATAAACAATACCATTCGCGAACTGAAAGAGTTCACCGGCAGCAAGGAAGAGGAAAAGAAGAAGACCGAAGAACTGAACCGCAAGTACGGCGAGGCGTTCGGCTACTACGACACCGTTTCCGAGTGGTACGATGTCCTCACACAGAAAGCAGCCGACTATATCCAGATGCTCTTTCTGCAAGCCAAGGCGCAGGCACTGGTCAATAAGGCCGTGGAAGCCGACGACAAGGTGAACAAACTGAAGGCGACCGATGCCGATGATGTCGAAGGCTCCATGGGGTGGTTCAAGCAGTCTCTCCTTTATTTTGCGCAAAGCGAGACCAACGGTCAGATAGACGCGTCGGCCATCATCAAGGAGGAGAACGAGAAGAATAAGGAACAGGTCATCGCCGATGCCGAGAAACTCCGTGACGACCTGCTCAAACAGGCAGAAGACCTGACCAAAGAAATGGGTGAGATAGGCAAGAACAGCAATATCGGCGGTCATACCAAGCCTGAGCACAAGCCGACCGGTGGAAACGGTGACAAGGACAGGCAGAAAGAGTTGGAGCGCGAGAAAGCGGCCGAACAGAAACGTGCAGAAGAACTTGCACGGCTCCGTCAGGAGAACGAGCAGGAAAGTATCAGCCAGATGGCAGAAGGCAGCGCCAAGCGTATCAGACAGATAAGGTTCAATTATCAGAAAGAGGAAGCCGAGATAAAGGCACAGGAGGCCAAGTGGCGCGATGCACAGGGCGGAAATCTCACGGAAGAGCAGGGCAATGCCCTTGCGGAACGGCTACGGCTGGCACAGGAAGCACAGCGCAAGGGGTTGGAGGAAATCGACAAGGAATCCCTGAAGAACGAACTTCAGGCCATGGTGGACTATCTGCGCGAGTATGGCACGCTTCAGGAGCAGAAATACGCCATCGCCAAGGAATATGCAGAGAAGATACGTGAGGTGAACGAGGGTGAAGGCACGGCGGAGGAAAAGCGGTGGCAAGTCCGCAAGCTCGAAAAGGAGCGTGACGCTGCCGTCAGCCAGACCAATGCCCAGAACCTCGCCTTGAACATAGACTGGAGCACCACCTTCGAGGGCGTCGGCAACGTGCTCAAAGACATGGCTAAAGAGACACTCGCCAAGATAGAGGAGTACATGCAGACCTCAGAGTTCAAGAAACTCTCGGCGGAAAACAAGAAAGTATATACCGACCTTCAGGCGAAACTGAAGGACGAGACCGGCGGCAACAGTACCAGTGCCTTCAACTTCAAGATATGGGGCACAATCGCCGAGAACGTGAAGACCTATCAGGACAGCGTGCGCACGCTCCGTGAGAAAACCGACGCCCACACGCAGGCCGTGGCCGATTTGGAACAGGCGCAACAAGACCTTGCAGACGCCACCGACGATGCCTCAAAGGAAATCGCGCAGAAAGCGGTGGACATAGCGCAGGGCAAGGTCGATGCGACGGCAGCATCGCAGAACGAGGCGCAGGAGGCCAGCGACAAGGCACGGAAAACCCTCACCGACAACACCAACGCGGCGGCACAGGGCATCAAAAACTTCACCGGCTACCTGAACGAGATGTCTGACGGCTCGCTGTACGGCTTTGCCAACGGCATCACCAAGCTCATCACCTCGCTCTCCAAAGGCTCTGACGGTATCGGCAAGTCGTTGGGGGAACTGGGTGGCAAGATAGGCGGCATCGTCGGTGCCATACTCCAGATACTTGACGCGCTGGGCGATGACCCGAAAGGCTTTATCAACGACCTGCTTGACAAGGTGGCCGACACGATAAACAAGGTGGTGGAGGAACTTCCCGAAATCATCATCGATGTCATCAAGGACGTGGGCAACATCGTGCAGGGACTGCTCAGCGGCATTGCCGGGTGGTTCGGCATTGATGACCTTTTCGGACTGAACGGCAATGAGGCGGAGGTGAAAAAGACCATAGAGAACCTGACCGAGCGCACGGAACTCCTGCAGAACGCCATCGAGGACCTGACTGACGTGATGGAGAAAAGCTACGGTCAGAAAGCCACCGATGCCTACGAGCAGGCCAAGCGCAATCAGGAGGAGACCAACGCCAACTATCTGGGCATCGCACAGGCGCAGGCAAGCTACTGGAAGCACCATCACAGCTGGAACTATTACTGGAACGGCTTTTCCGATGACCAGACGGCATGGATAAGGCAGAACGTGAAGGAGAACTTCGACGGCAGCATCTGGAGCCTTACACCGGAGGAGATGAAGAAACTCCTCTCCAATGTAGATATAGCCGAGTACATCAAGAACACCGGCAAGGGCGGTTATGGAAATGATGTGCTGGACAAGCTGCAGGACTACGCGGACCAGGCAGGAAAGATAGAGGAACTGACCGACAGCTGGCGCGAGACCATCACCCAGATAAGTTTCGACAGCATGAAGGACAGCTTCATCTCCAACCTGATGGACATGAAGAAAACCTCCAAGGACTTTGCCGAGGACTTCGCCACGGACATGCAGAAAGCCCTGCTGAGCTATTCCATGGAAGACCTCATCAACGGTGAGCTGAAGCAGTTGTACGATGACTGGGCACAGCTTATCTCCGACAAGAACGGCGAGCTGACGGAAAAGGACATCGAGGACTTCAACCGCCGCTATGACGAGATAGTGGCGGAAGGGCTGAAACGCAGGGACGAGTGGGCGAAGGTCACCGGCTACGAGGACACGGGCGGTACCAGCCAGAGCGCGAAGTCCGGAGGCTTTACCGCCATGACGCAGGACCAGGGCACGAAACTGGAGGGCATGTTCACCAGCGGACTGCAGCACTGGTCAAGCATGGACGAGCGTCTGGAGACCGTGGCCGACCGCATGAACCTTGCCGAGAGCCACCTTGCCCGGATTGCCGAGAACACCGGCACGAGCGCGGGGCATCTTGGCGAGATAAAGGAGGACATCAGAAAAATAGTAAGGGACGGACTAAAAGTAAAATGACATGGACAAGATACTTGGAGGGCTGGTGCTGGTGAACGGCACCGACATCTGGAAAGAATACGGCGTGTTCCTCGTAGAGGACAAACGAGGCGGAATGGATAACCTCACCGCCATACTCACCCCGAGCAAGACGAAGAAGGATACCGCCGTGAGCATACGCGAGGAGCAGGGCGAGAAATACTCCGCCACACTTACACCGAGAAACGAGCCGAGGGACATCACGCTCAACTTCGCCCTGTATGACAAGACACAGGCGGGTTGGCTGCGGAAATACTTCTCGTTCATCAATTTCCTGAAACAGGGCAAGGGCGGCTGGCTGGACATCGTATTCACGCAGCTTGACCTTACCCTGCATGTGAAATACAGCGAGAGCCCCAAGTTCACACCGCTCACCTACTTGTGGAAGGAGGGTGTGAACGCCGGCAAGTTCAAGGTGAAGTTCCGCGAGCCTGTCCCCATCATCTAATGACATTCAAACAGCATTCCTATATGGTTCTGACGATATACGACAAATACGGCACCGCCCGGACGGACATCTCGCCCGGTGACGGCAGCACCCAGCAGAAGGAGGTTCAGGGCGACAACGTGCTGACGCTCTCCTTCACCCATTACGAGCACATACCCCTCGATGTGAACGACTATGTGGACTTTGAGGGCGAGCGCTACTGGCTCACCGAGAAATACGTCCCTGCCCAGAAGAGCGATGGCGAGTGGTCGTATGACGTGAAATTTTACGGCATCGAGAGCCTGATAAAGCGTTTCCTCGTGCTGGAGACCACAGACAACAATGCCGAGCCCGTGTTCACCCTCACCGCCACTCCGAGAGAGCATGTGGCGATGGTGGTGAAGTGCATCAACAACGGCATGGGGCACACCACCGACTGGAAGGTGGGGCAGGTGGACGGCACCGACCTCATTGTCATCGACTACGAGGGCAAGTACTGCGACGGGGCGCTGAAGGAGATAGCCGAGAAAGTGGGCGGCAGTGCCGAGTGGTGGGTGGAAGGGCAGACCGTGAACATCTGCAGATGCGAGCACGGCGAGGAAATAATATTGGGGTACGGCAACGGACTGACGAGCCTGGAGCGTGACACTGACAACACCAACAAGTTCTACACGCGCCTGTTCCCGATAGGCAGCACCCGCAACATCGATGCGGAGAAATACGGCCACAGCCGTCTGATGCTGCCCGGCGGCCGCCAGTATGTGGAACTGCACACCGACGAGTACGGCATCTATGACCACTACGAGAAAGACGCGTTCAGCGGCATCTATCCAAGACGCACCGGTGAGGTGAGCAGTGTGCGCAGCGAGAATGTCAAGGACGATGACGGCAACGCGTTCACTATCTACTACTTCAGGGACGACACGCTGAACTTCGATCCCAACGACTATGAACTGGCAGGCGAGACCAAGCGCGTCTCGTTCCAGGACGGTGAGCTTGCCGGGCTCGGTACCGATGACGACCACTATTTCGAGGTGAACTTCGACAGCAAGACACGCGAGTTCGAGATAATCACCATCTGGCCGTATGACGACGACACCCAGCTGCCCGGAGGAAAGCTCGTGCCCAAAGTGGGCGACCACTATATCCTGTGGAACGTGCGCATGCCCGACGAGTACTACCCGATAGCGGAGGAGGAGTTCCTGAATGCGGTGGAGAAGTACAATGCCGAGCACTGGAAGGACATCAGCGTCTATAAGGCTCCGACCGACCATGTGTGGGTGGAGGAGAACAATGCCGTGCTCCATGTCGGCAGGCGTGTCCGGCTTGTGAGCGATAAGTATTTCCCGGAGAACGGCTACCGGCAGAGCCGTATCACCAAGATAACGCGCAAGGCGAACCTGCCAAGCCAGATGGACCTTGAAATCAGCGACGCCCTGCAGACAGGCGCGCTTGACAAGGTGAACGACAGCATCGGAGAGCTGAAGAACTATACTAAGTCCAGGACAGAGGGCGTGGCCCTGCCCGACATCATACGCTCGTGGGACGACACGCAGCCGACCGACAACAACATTTTCTCCGCAAGACGGAGCCAGCAGGAGTTCATCAGCAAGAAACGCAACGACCGTGCGAAGAAGAAAATCACTTTCGAGGAAGGCATCGGTATCGGACTGGAAGAGAATGGGCGCATCGATGGCAAGGGCAATGCCGAATTGCTCACCATTGTGGTGCGCGAACTGTTGCGCAGCGCCAACTATGGCGGCAGTGGCATGACAGACAACGGCTGGCAAATCGGCCTTGACGAGGACCTGCTGTCGCACCTGATAGTTGACAAGATAACCGTGAGGCGCGTGATGAATGTCTTTGAACTGCTGATAAACAAGGTGCGCAGCGTGGGCGGACAGATTTGCGTCAGCGCGGCCAACGGCAAGATAAAAACAGTGCGGGAGCAGGGCGACTACTGGCACATCACCTTCGAGCAGGAGAACACCTTCGTGGCGCACGACCTGATGCGCTGCCAGGTGTTCACCGGCACGTCGCAGAAAGCCTACTGGGTGGAAGTGGCCGGCATCGCGAATGGTGGCATACTTGTGGAGAAATCCGAGTTTGAGACCTCACAGCCCGAAGAGGGCGATGAGTGCGTGCTTATGGGCAACACCGAGACGGCGAACCGCCAGAACCTCGTCCTCATATCCGCCTCGGAGGACGGACACCCGAGAGTGGATGTGCTGGACGGAGTAAGCGCCAAGAATTTTGACCACGCCCTGCGTGCAAGGCTCGGCAACCTTGACGACATCAAGGACGACCGTTTCCCTTTGGATAACCAACCGAAGGGAAATGGCCTGTATGCCGACAACGTGTATCTGCGCGGCACGTTCCTGCTCTCCACCGGCGAGGACATCAAGACCAAGCTGGAGATAACGGAGGGGAAGGTGCAGAGCGC
The DNA here is from genome assembly GCA_003447235.1 of Prevotella sp. GTDB lineage: Bacteria > Bacteroidota > Bacteroidia > Bacteroidales > Bacteroidaceae > Prevotella. The sequence goes on along the minus strand of DLZV01000008.1, from coordinate 4,448 downwards.
CATCGACAGTGTGCGCAACGACTTCCTGAGCGAGAAAGGCTACCTGAACAACCCCACGTTCACATCGGGTTTGGAGAAATGGAACTCCGAGAACGAGACCGTGTTCTTCCTTGTCGGCAACAAGTGGATATGGGCCAACGGCAACGTGCTCTCCAAAAAAGGCGACGGCGCAAGCGTGGTCACGGACATGGGGCGCACGGTGGTGCGCATACGCAACAAGTACATACTGCAGAAACACGGAAACCTGCGCTATGTGCCCACGTTCCCGACCAATGACGAGGGGCAGAAAGAGGCCCTGCCTGTGTATCTGACATTCTTCTACCGCTGTGCCAAGGTCGGCACGCTGAAGGTCCGCTTCGAGAATGTGGACAAGACAGGCTTCGCCAACTTCAACAGCATGGAGATAAGCGAGGAAATCGCGGAGACCGACGGCTATGTGCAATATACCGGAAACGGCCTGTGGAACGGCACGGGCGACTTCCGTCTGGAGTTTGACGGTGACATCTACATGTATATGCTGGTGCTCAGCACCGACAAGTACGAGGCGCTGACGCACCGCTACCGCACGTTGTTCGAGCAGAGCGAGCGTCTTGTGAAAATCTCCGCTGCCGTGTTCGACAAGGACGAGAACATGCTGGAGGAGACAGGGCTTATCACCACTTCCAAGGTGTCGGGTCTGTACGCCATCGACGGGGACGGTAATCTGAAATCATTTGTCGGAGCGGGTCAGGACGGTGTGAAGATAAAGGCCGCCAACATACAATTGGAGGGAATCGTCACGGCCAACGGCAACTTCAAGATATTGGAGGACGGCAGCATCGTCACGCAGAATGCGACGATATACGGCAAGGTGTTCGTCGAGGACGGCGGAAAAGTGGGCGGCTTTGATATTCAGAACGCCTGCATGAAATGGAGCGACAGCCTGGCTGAGATAAGGCTTGGCTATGACGATACCTGGAGCAGGAAAACCTGCGTGTATATCAAGGCGGACATGTTCAGCAACGCCATCGCCGGGCTTGCCCCGATGGGCGGCAGTGGAATTTACGGAAGTTGCAGGAGCACCCCCACATTCCCGAACAGCGATACCATGTGCGCGGGGTATTTTGACGGTGACATACTTGTCAACGCAGGCGATATAATTGTAACGGGCGGTGCTATCCAGGCGGACAGAATGCTGCCACAGAACGGCTGGTCTGGAAGATTCAAGGGTAAAACTGTGACGGTAGAGAACGGAATAATAACTAATGTATCATAATATGAAGATAGATTTTCAGCATTTCAATGTTTACATGGCAGTGAATCGCAAATCTGCACGGACAATGGATGTACGCGAGTCTTTCGCGGACATGATATACAACAACGTGAACGGCATCAAGGCACACGCCCTCGCCTTGAAGATATACGAGAGTGAGGGCGAGGCGGACTACACCGATGACGAGGTGAAACTTGTGCGCATCGTCGCCGAGCGTCTTTGCGTGCCCGGCTTCATAGACGGACTGAACGAGCAGTTGGATAATAACCCTAACAACGAATGATATGACAGACGAGGAGAAGAAAACAGTCGTTCAGGAAGTCCTGAACCAGATAAAGACCGACAGTCAGAGCGTGGACGAGCTGGAAACCGTTACCTCGCTTGACAGCGTGAACTCACTGCCGGCCATGCAGGGGGAGAAAGTGGTCCGCGTGCCTGTGTCCCTGCTTGCGAAACCTGCGGAGGAAGCGGCCAAGACCGCGAACACGGCGGCTGCCACGGCGGACGCATCATCGAAAGCGGCAGGGACAGCGGCACAGCAGGCCAAGGATGCTGCAGATGTGGCTTCCAGTGCGGCACTCACGGCCAACAATTCGGCCATGCTTGCCGATGACGCCACGGCAAAACTGAATGATGCCATCGCAGCGGCCAACACCCACCCGGTGGTGCTGGCGAACAGCCTTATCGGTGATGCCGACCGCATATTCAGTGACTGGTCTGAAGCGTTGGAGACCATTGCCGGCAACGAGAGCACCGGTGGGGAGAAAGTGTTCACCACCGGCTGCGTGATGATATTCAGAAGTGCGGACGGCTGGGAGTCCTGGCAGTTCACCGGTGACCCCGACAACGACCTCCATGATGCGGAGAAATGGCAGGAATATGTCACTGGCGGCAGTGGCGGAAACACCTGCAACGTGACAGAGGAAATTCCGCTTGAGAGCGGTTACTATACATTGGCGACCGCCATCGTTGCCGTAGAGGAGAAGAAACGCGCCAAGGGACGCTGCATCACCTACGAGACGGCACAGGGCAAGTGGGAGACCAAACAGTTCATCGGCACGAGCCTTGACAGCTGGGAACAGGCTGCGAGCTGGGAGGACTTCGGCGGTGCGGGCAACGTGAAGAGCATTTCTGTAAACGGAAAGAAACAGACGCTTGACAGCGCGGGCAACGTGAACCTCACCATCAACGAGACAGAGGTGGACGAGAGCCTGAACACGAACTCCACCAATCCGGTGCAGAACGCGGCCGTGGCCGCCAAACTTGCAGAGGTCGAAGCCAACACCATATTCGGCGGCAGTGCCGAACTGAGCGATGACGAGAGCACCGTGCGTGTGACGCTGACCAACAAGAGTGGTGCGGAGGTCGTAGGTCTGGACATACCGGCAGGAAAAGGCGGCGGTGGCGGAGAAACCTCCACCACCAAAATCGTGTTGACGGCAGAAACAGACAAGTCCGTCATCAAGGAAGGCGACAAGGCCACACTCACATGGTTCTACGACCACCAGTACAGCAGCGGTGACGAGAAGGGGACATCGACGGGGCAGAAAGCCACGGTGAAGATACAGATGAAACGCGGCGCGACGCTGATGTATTCCGATACGCAGCAGGACGTGAGCAAGGGCATCTATACGCTTGACCTGACGAAATACCTCCTTTTGGGCACGACTGACATCTATGTGAAGGCCACCACCACCGACCCGACCACAGGCAAGACGCAGACCAAGCAGAGCTATGTAAGCGTGAAGGCGGTGACGCTTGCACTGACGAGCGGTTTCAATATTGCCGAGTGCATTGCAAAGGGTGGTTATGGCGTGAGCGAGAATGTGGGCATACCCTATGCCGTAAGCGGAAGCGGTACAAAAACCGTCACCCTCTATGTGGACGGCATACAGAAAGATTCCGTTTCTGTCACGAGGAGCGGTACGACCAACGGTAGTTTCACGCTCTCCATGTCCGGGCTTGCTGTCGGCAGGCATACCGTGCAGATGGTGGCCGAGATGAAGGCAAGCGAGGAACTGACACTGAAGAGCGAGAGCATCTATTTCGATATATTGAAGACCGGCAGCAGCGCTCCATATATAGGAACCAAGATAACCTTCAAGGACGGACGCGTCTTTACAGCAGACCATCTCACCCCGACTATCGACACAGGCCAGTATGAGCAGGTGTTGTTCGACTTCGTGGCGTATGACCCTACGGCGACCCCTGCGGGTATGAGCGTGTGGAGGGACGGCATAAGGACACAGACGGTGAGCGTGCCGAGAACGGTGCAGACCTACACGAACCGCTTCTTGGAGAAAGGCGCGGTGGCGATGGTGTTCAAGTGCGGCACGACCGAATACAGGTTCAACGTGAAGGTGACGGAGAGTGGCATTGACCTGAGCGAGGCGACTGCCGGACTTGTGCTGAAACTGACGGCAGCCGGCAGAAGCAATGCCGAGAGCGAGCCTGCTGAATGGCGTTATAACGACGTTCAAACGGTGTTTGAAGGCTTTGACTGGCAGAGCAACGGCTGGACGGGCGACGCCTTGAAGCTGACGAACGGCGCGAATGTAGAAATCGGATACAAGCCTTTCGGCAACGATGCGACGACCACGGGCGCGACCTACGAGATGGAGCTGACATGCACGAACGTGACCGACCGCAGGGGTACGGTTGTGGACTGCATGACCGGCGGCGTGGGTTTCAGACTGACGACGCAGGAGGCTCTGATGCGGACGGGCGCAGGTTCGGAAGTAGGCACTAAGTTTGCAAGCGGTCTGACCCTGAAGATAGCCTTCGTGGTGCAGGAGAAGAAGGGCAACCGACTGATGATGCTATATGTGAACGGCATCCTATGCGGCGCGAAGCAGTATGCCTCGACGGACTCGCTGCTCCAGGAAGAACCCACGAACATCAAGATCACGAGCGAGAGTGCAGATGTAGAGGTGCGGAACATGCGTGTGTACAACCGTGCGTTGGGTGATGACGAGGAACTGTCGAACTATATGGTGGACCGTCCGACAAGCGACGAGATGGTGGTGCTGTTCGAGAAGAACCAGGTGATGGACGACGAGGGCACAGACGTTGACATCGACAAGCTGAGGGCAATGGGCAAGAGCGTGATGAGGATCGTGGGCGACGTGAACCTTGTGAACCAGACGAACAACAAGAAGTTTGAGGTTCCGGTGGACATCTACTTCTACTCTGCCTA
>DLZV01000030.1 GCA_003447235.1 Prevotella sp. | reverse complement strand
TAATTATTAACAGAGTATTGTAAGAAAAAACTGCAATCATTTATCCGTTAAGAACCTTAATGGCTCTGTTTACCACTACAAAGAGAGTACTTCATGGTCTGCACCCATGAAAGCACCTCTTTGTAGTGGTCGGTGTTGGAGATTCAAGAAATCTTCAGATTTTGAAAGTTTTCTCAATGTTAACAGTCTCCATAAAACCTCTATTGAAACCAGAATGTTCTTCAAAGACTCCGAAAAACATTATATCAAAATCTTTATCCTTCAACATATTCTTCTGAATCGTTTATATCTTCGGTAAAATCGATGATTTCTACATTATACTCTTTAAGTATCTTCTTCCAATCCTGCGATAGGGTTATTCTATTCTTTGAGTCTAAGTAACGTTTCGCTTTCCAGATTCTATCCTGTCCCAAGAATATTTCACTTTTTGATTCTGCATCATCATTCTTGTCAAATGCAACATTGGCATGATCGTCATCCCAAATACCTCCATTAACAGAAAGCAAATCATATAGGATGGCCAGTTTTCTGTGACTCCACTGCTTTCCGTTTCTGTCCAAAGTCTTGTTTTCAAAAAAGAACTCGCATCTTTTTTGTTGAAGTAGTTCCTGACTATTCAGACCTTTATTAAAGAAATCTTTGTAGAAGCTAATGAAATGCTTTGTTCGGACAATCCTCTTCCATTCGCTGGTTTCATAATTGCTATAATACCAAGGCGATTGCTGTTCCCAAAAAGCCTTGTTGTCAATTTCATAAAACAGAAGTATTTTTTTAATGTCTATGTGTGACGAACCTGTAGGCTTTGTGCCAAGAAGACTGATAATCTTATCCTTGAATGATGTTATGCTATTGAGGATATTGCCCCTGTCAATAATCTCTTTATCCTGGAAAAACTCAAAGATGGTGTTACCTCCAACCCCCTTACCATCCAGGAAGTAGGGAATCTCCTGAATTTCCCAGATACAGGATTCTATCTTGCTCGTGTTGGCTTCATCAGAGAAGTAGAGTCTTGATAAAAGTACTTCTTCTTCACTGAAGGTCTTACTGTTGATATTGTCCTCCTCTTCTTCATCTCTCGTTGCAATATCAATGTCATGAATACGTCCACTTTTGTTAATGAACGCATTGACTATTGTTTCGATAGATGTTGCAGAACGTTTGTAGCACCAGAATCTGATGTAATAAAAATGCAGTAATCTCACCAAAAGCTGGTCATCCCTTTCTTCGCCTTTACACTTTTTGAAATATGTCATCCATGGCCAAAAGAGCATAGACTTGTTTCTGGCGATAGACTTATTCTTGTAGTCATTCCTTGCTTCCTGGTTACCACCTCTTGGATCACTAATGTCCCATTTGCCATCATAAGTGTTTATCTCATTCCAAAGACAGTTGATAAATGAGTCGAACCAACCTGTGTAAAGACCATTGTAGAGAGACTGCAGTTCATTTCTGAATTCCTGGCTGCAGATATACATCAGACCTGTCATATAGGTTTTTATGACATCGACCTTAATATTGCTTGCCTTTTTGGATGGATCATTGAAATATTCCAAGCCTTCAATACAGGCAAGAAAATTGTTGAATCCCTTGTCTGCATTCACATTTTTGGCATTTCCTTTTGTCCTATTTCTCCAGAAGAAAGTTTGCCATTCCTCCCACTCACGACCGTATTTTAAGAGTTCTGAGCTAGGCAAGACTCTTGATTTCTGCATTTCATTATCAGATAACTGCTCACCACGAGAATTCATTGTTATGTACAGTTCCTCGCCCTGAGAAGTTGCTTCTGTTTTGAAGTGCCAGAAATGAATATTTGTGAGAAGATAATCAAAGTAAAAATTTGATGCGTTACCAAAAGTTTTCTTGATTGATTTGAGTGCAGAAATCATGGACATCACTGTCGGGTCATTTTTGTAATCATCAAGGAACCAGTGAGGAGAATTGTTTAAATCCATGATGAAATCAAAAGCGCTGCAGCCTTCTTCTCTAGCATGCCTTATCAATTGAACTAGGAACTGCTGGGTCAGGCTTCTGACTTTGTAGGTGAAGCCCATATGCAAATCATCCTCATCTGCTCTACATATTGTCAAGAAGTCATCAATTCTCTCTTCAATGGTTGCTCTATAGAGAAGAAGCAAAAAAAGAGTAGTGATTCTCTGTTGACCATCAATGAGAAACTCATCAAGGATTCTCTCACTTTCGTACTTTACATATGAGGGTTTGTAGGAATAGAGAAATCCTACGTTTATGTTCTTGTTTGTGTGAACATGGTGGCATTCCTGACAAGGAGAGCCTTTTTTCTCCAACTCCTGAAGAAATTTTTCCAACACATCACTATTGTTACCCCATACATATTCTCTCTGTATCTCCGGAACAATCATATTGTTCAGAGAAAACAGAGTTAGAAGGTTTTCATCTTTAAGATACGCGTTACGCTTGCTCATTTGATATATTTAAGAAGTTACTTATTCGTTTAATTATATATTCTCGTCTTGCAAGGATATCAGACCTATCCCATCGGTTCATCATTTTCATATCGATGGATTCGTCATGGCGCTCTAGAAAAATCTTGTTGAAAGCATCATATACATGAGGTCTGATAAAGAAACCTTCTTGAGACTTACGCATGATATCTATTCGTTTCTCCAAGAAAAAGTCATTTCCATAGCCTCTGTTGACAGATTCATGAAGTACGCACATATTTCCAAGAGAATTGACCGGTATGACTTTCTCAATTCTATTATTGATACGAAACTTAATATCATCTTTCCAGTTTTGATTTTCCCAATCTATATCGCAGTCATTAATATTGATCTTTTCTTCTTCACTGAGCGATTGGTTTATGATATCAATGTATTCTTTGAGAATCTGTGTTTGCTTAATCTTGTCCTTGATTCTGTCTCCAACGGGTGTCTGCGGGAATATATGTTCTAAGTCTTCCTTGTAGGCCTTGAAGTGTCTGGCAGGAAGACATGTATTATTCGATGAGAGGATGCTGATGATGTCGAGTAATACCGATACCGTAATCAGCTTATTATCATACCAGTTTTCTAAGAACGCGGTTTTTTCATTTTCCTCTTTGCATCTTTCCGTTTGATTGATTAAATCATTAAAAACTTCGGTGCTTGCAATTCTTTTCTTTAGGAAGCGAATGAAGTCTTTCCTATAAAGCTTCTTCCATTGGTGTAAAAGCTCTTTGAAGCTGAGAACAGGCTCTTCTTTTATCTTTTCTCTAGCATAGATACTTGTGAAGAGTATGAGATGGTATAGTTCTTTATCATTGCACCAGTTGTCCATTGTTCTTTGTAGCAATTGTAACTCATCTAAAAAACCATCTTCTATTACTTTCTTCTCGAAGAATTCCATATCTAGCACACCTTCTCCGTATGCCAGAACATACAGTTTATAGAGATGGTTTATAGGGTATGTTACATCATTGAATGAAATGGACTCCTCATCTGGGACTTTGGATTCTTTAGTGAATTGATGAAAGTAGTTTTTCTTGTTTTCGTCAGCCCACCAATGGTTAATGCGGTCAAGCATAAGTCCTATCTTTACTCTTCGCTCGTTAATCAATACGTTCTGTTTTATGCTGTCATCAATATCTCCAATCTCTTTTTTTTGCAACTCTAGTAATGATTAATGCACGGATAAGGTCGGCTCCATCCAAAGGGACTCTTTTTCTGTTCAAATTTTCAAACAACTCCTGCTCCTCGATATTCTTAGGGAGATTCACAATTAGCTTGACATGGTTGAGAATCTTGTCTTTCATCGCTGTAACTGAATTAGGATAGGTTTCAAACCAAGTCTGGATAGCCTTGTAAGCATTGAACAAATAGAATACGTCCTGATAGTCGTAGTCCTTCCCTTTAATGGTTGTATTCTCCAGAAATTGCTCCCAATTCTGTATGTTTTTGAGTTCGTTAGGTTTGAAAATATATTCCTTGAGAAACTCTTCTGTTTCCTTTCTTACATTATATTGCAACTTCTCGTTGATTAACTCATATTCGTTGAGATATGAAAGAATGACAGTAAGGGTAGTCAGCCTTTGCTGTCCATCCACAACGTTGAATGTCTTAGAATCCTAACTCTCAACAAGAGTGATGTTCTGAAGACAGTAAAACAGATTAAGGTCCTCATTGGGTGAGAACTCATTGATGTCTTTTAGCAAACGCTCGATGTCTTTTGTATCCCATTTGTATCCTCTTTGATAAGGAGGAATGGAATATGTCTTCCCTTGCAAATAGGAGTCGAACAATTCTTTAGAACTATAAAGTAATTTATCATATACTGCCATATATATGTGTGTATTTTGTTAAAATATGCTCAAGATTCGTTTATACATTATGATATGTAAAAAATATACTTCGAAAACTCATCATAGTATCTCCAGTGCGATAACGACGAAGGCTTCTGCATCTACCAGGGTCTGATGGTTATTTGACATTTCATAGCCGCAGCCGTCTGTAATAACATTAATGGTGTGGCTGCCTTGTGGCCAGACTCGGCACGAAGCGACGCATGTACAGTAGGACGGATTGTCGGGATAGTCCATCCAATAGATATGGAATACGGCTTTCAGACAACTCTCGTCGAATGCCTTATTGTTGGCTACGAGAGGGAGACCGGCTATCTTTGACTCTATCTGCTTCCACACTTCGGGAAAGATGGGCGCATCTTCTGTTTCCAGCATTACTTACCCTCCTTATACTTGTTCCACATCCTCTTTACTTTTCCTGCAATCTCCTTACGTAGTCATAGAAGTTCGAGCACTTCAAGTTTTCAACATTCCAAAGCAATTCCTGTTGGAAGTCGATTGTCGAGCGGACATGCAGTTCAAAAAGTGCACTTCAACGTCACCTATGCTCAAATCTACATTGTCCATCCAGCGGAGGTTCAGTTTCTCGAATGAATTCTTATGTGCACGATAGATGATCTCCATAATCCATACGAGCTTATTGGTTTGGTTCAGTGCCATATTCGTATATTACATTTATATAGATAACGTTTCGACTGCAAAGATATTACTTCGGTGTGCCTTTTTTACGTTCATACCATCATAATATTTGGCCAGAACAACTGTTAAAGTCACCTTTGAAATTGGTAGCGTTTTAAGGAGGCGTGAATTCAACCATCATACTCCATTGCCGTTAGCGCTCAAAAAGAGGGATGGGGACAAAAAAACAAAAAGTTTTCAAAATTATACCATTAGGTATAATACCTTTGGGTATAATTTTGTATCTTTGCAGAGAGCCAAACATAAAGCATTATGAACAAGATACCATTCGAATATGGTTCTATCGCCGAAAACGAGTATTTCATTGATAGGATCGAAGACAGAAGATACCTCAAGACTTTCCTTGGAGGAGGCATCAATGTGATGCTGATTTCTCCAAGACGATGGGGGAAATCCTCCCTTGTCAAAGCTGCCATGGAAGAGCTGAAACAAGAACAGAAAGACGTGAGAGTCTGCTACTTGGATGCCTTCAAGATTTTCTCAGAGGAAGAATTCTACAACAAGTTTGCAAGCGCTGTCCTCCAGGGTGTCTCTTCCACAATGGAGAAAAGATGGGCCGACATCGTGAAATTCATCCAGACCATATCACCAAGTCTTACTATCAGCAGCGACCCAGTGAACGCCGTAGAAGTAAACCTAAGTTTCAAGCCTTTGAAGGAAAGCGCCGAGGAGATACTCAATCTTCCTGAAAAAATAGCCAAGGCAAAAGGCATCCATGTCATTGTCTGCATTGACGAGTTCCAGCAATTGGCAAACCTGCCCGACTGGAAGCGACTGGAGGGAACCATGCGTTCGGTCTGGCAGGGACAACACAGCACGACGTACTGTCTCTATGGAAGCAAACGCCACATGATGATGGACATATTCGGCAACTCGAAAAATCCATTCTATCGTTTTGGACAAATGATGACATTGAAGAAGATTGCCAAAGAATACTGGAAGCCCTTTATCCACGACAGCTTCTACAATTACGGTAAGTCTATCAGCGACGACATAATAGAAAAAATCTGCAACACCGTGCAATGCCACTCCTGGTACATGCAGCAATTCTGCTTTCTTATTTGGACTCGCACGGCAACAAAAGTCACAGAAGAAATCTACCAGTCACAACTCACCAAGCTCTTGGACACCAATGCCGATATGTTCATCACCGATATAGACAGCATGCCAGCCTCCCAGATAGCATTTTTGCGTGCCGTCTGCATGGGAGAGACTCATTTCAATGCCCAGACGGTAGTAGCAAAATACGGGCTTGGCGCACCACGCACCATCACCAAAAACAAAAAGACTCTTGTAGAAAGAGACTTCATCGAGAAGTCGGGCGATGGTTTCAAGATGGTTGACCCCGTCTTCGAATTGTGGTTCAAACGGGAATACTGCAACGTACCACCCCTGCTGAAATATTGACAAAACCAGCACGCATGTATTTCTTCCGACACAACTTGCCGTTCCATTCTTGTCCGAGCAACGACTAGCTAAAAAAATAAACGCCTTGAAAATCAAGGCGTTTACTTACTTTTAGTTGCGGAGGCAGGACTCGAACATGCGACCTCCAGGTTATGAGCCTGGCGAGCTACCAACTGCTCCACTCCGCGATGTAACCATAAGCAATCGAATCGATGTGATCCAAATCTCAATTGCTGGTGCAAAGGTACGGCTTTTGGTCGAAACCACCAAATTACGGAACGAAATAATGAAATATTTAACAATTATTTAACACATTCATACTTGCTACGGTCGCAAGCCCCCAGCATTTTTGCGACAAACAGAATGCAAAATCAAGACAACACCTATATATAATAAGGAGTATACCAAAGTAAAAAAGAGAATATCAGCGTATCCTCGCCGAGGAACCAAAAAAAATGAGTACTTTTGTACCATCATTTACCAAAACAGACAAGAGGCTATGAAGAAATCAGCATTACTCGGCATGTGTCTTGCCGCCATCCTCTCTGCAGGGACCCTGCCGGCAAGCGCCCAGTCGCATTCGCCCTCCACGCAATGGCACTGGAACAAAGGAAAAATCATGATAGACAGCCCCGAGCGCCCCGCAGGACAGAAGGACGTGATCGGGCTGACGCTGCCGAAGATGAAGACGGTGCGCGTCGGTTTTGTGGGACTGGGAATGCGCGGTCCCGACGCCGTGGCCGACTTCGCCCTGCTCCCCGGCGTGGAGATCGTGGCGCTCTGCGACTTTGAGGAGCCGCGCGCAGCCAAGCTCAACGAGACCCTGCGCAAGCACGGACTGGCGCCCGCAGCCATCTATTCGGGCGCCAAGGGCTACGAGGCGCTCTGCAGCCGCGACGACATTGACCTCGTCTATATCGCCACAGACTGGGAGCATCACGCCGTCGTGGCACGATGTGCGCTGGAGCACGGCAAGAACGTGGCCGACGAGGTGCCATCGGCCATGAACCTGGAGGAGTGCTGGCAACTGGTGAACCTCGCCGAGCAGAAGCAGCTCAACTGCATGATCCTGGAAAACTGCTGCTACGACTGGTTTGAAATGCGCACACTCAACATGGCGCAGCACGGCGTATTCGGAGAGATACTGCGCGCACAGGGCGCATACATCCACAACCTCGACGACTTCTGGGACTACTACTGGAAGAACCCCGACGGATCGGATCCCGACCAACTGGGATGGCGACTGAAATACAACCGCGACAACCGTGGCGACCTCTATGCCACGCACGGACTCGGACCAGTGGCGCAGGCCCTCGACATACACCGCGGAGACCGCATGGTGACGCTCGTCTCCATGGACACGAAGAGCGTGCACGGCAAGGAACTCGTCGAGGCCAAGACGGGCAAGCCCTGTGACAACTTCCGCAACGGAGACCACACCACGACGCTCATACGCACGGAGAACCAAAAGGTGATAGAGCTGCAGCACGACGTGATGAACCCGCAGCCCTACAACCGTCTCTACCAGCTCACGGGCACGCGGGGCTTTGCCAACAAGTATCCCATCGAGGGATACGCCCTGGACAGCAAGCAGCTCTCGGCAAGCGGCGTGCAGCCGAAGGTGGACAACCTCAGCACACACAGTTTCATGCCCGAGGCGGAGCGCAAGGCGCTGGAGGAGAAGTATGACCACCCGATCCTGAAGAAGTTTGGCAAACTGGCCAAGGAGGTGGGAGGCCACGGCGGCATGGACTTTGTCATGACGGCGCGCCTGGTCTATTGTCTGCAGAACGGACTGCCGCTCGACATGGACGTGTACGACCTGGCGGAGTGGTGCTCGATAGCGGAGCTCAGCGCCCTGTCGCTGGACAACGACTGCGCACCGGTGGCGGTGCCCGACTTCACGCGCGGCCTGTGGGACCGACAGAAGGGCTACAGACACGCCTACGCCTCGCCCGAGGAGGAAGCGGCCACGGAGGCCACGGCCAACGCCTTCACCAAGGCCTACAAGGAGGCCACGGCCAAACTGAGGCTCTGGGAGCTCTACGACAAGGTGGCGCAGGCCAAGAGCGAGACAGCCCGAAGAAAGGCGCAGGCAGCGCTCGACAAGGCCACGGCGAAGGCCAAGGCCATGGCTGCCAAGGCTGTGGAATAGAACGAAGGGCGGGCGCCCAGCGCGCCCGCCACAACACAGAAAGCATGAGCAACATCAAGATCAGAAAGGGATTGTTCGACACGCAGCTCGAACTGGAGCACGCGGCCGTCATGGCGGGATTTCCGTCGCCGGCGGACGACTATCGCCACGACACGCTGGACTTCAACAAGGACTACATCCGCCACCCCGAGGCGTCGTTCTATGGCGACGTGGAGGGCGACTCGATGAAGGACGCGGGCATCTTCGACGGCGACCGCGTGATCATAGACCGGGCCGTGGAGCCACACAATGGATCGATCGTCGTCGCCTTCTGGAACGGGGAGTTTACGATGAAATATCTCGACCTCACCCACAGGCGCGAGGGATATATCGAACTGCGCCCAGCCAACAACGCCTACCCCGTCTTCAAGATCAGAGAGGAGGACCACTTTGAGGTGTGGGGCGTGGTGGTCCACCTGATCAGGACCTTCGAAAAGGCGTAGGCCCGTGGGGGAAAGAGAAGCCCCGGGGGAAAGAGAAAGCCCAACAAGGGAAAAAGAAGCCCAGCGAGAAAAAGAGGAGAAAAAAGGAGAGAAAAAGAATCGACGACATGTACGGCATCATCGACTGCGACAACTGCTACGTCTCGTGTGAGCGGGTTTTCCGTCCAGACCTGGAGGGAAAACCCGTGGTCGTATTGTCCAACAACGACGGCTGCGTGGTGGCCAGGAGCAACGAGGCCAAGGCGCTGGGAGTGAAGGCGGGAACACCCCTTTTCCAACTCAAGCAGCAGTTTCCGAAGGACCAGATAGCGGTCTTCTCCTCCAACTATGAGCTCTATGGCGAGATGACGGCCCGCGTGGTCTCCATCATCAAGCAGGAGGCTCCGGCCTACTTCCGCTACTCCATCGACGAGTGCTTCGTCTATTTCCAAGACCTGAAGGGAGTGGACCTGAAGGCCTGGGGCGAGCAGCTGCACAGGAAGATCAGACGCTGGGTGGGAATGCCGGTGAGCGTGGGCGTAGGACCCAACAAGACGCTGGCGAAGGTGGCAAGCCACTTTGCAAAGAAATACCCAGGCTATCACCACTGCTGCCTGATAGACGGCGAGGAGAAGCGCGAGAAGGCGCTGGGCCTCTACCCGGTGGAGGAGGTGTGGGGCGTGGGCAGGCGCTACGCGGCCAAACTGGCGGCCTATGGGGTGAGGACGGCCCTCGACTTCGCCAGGCTGCACGGCGACTTCGTGAGGGCCCATTTCAACAACATCGTGATCTACCGCACATGGGCGGAGCTCAACGGCAAGGACTGCGTGCCGAACGAGGAGTATGCGAAGAAGAAGAGCATCTGCACGAGCAGGAGCTTCGACGGGATGGTGGCGGACCTCGACACGCTGAGCACACACGTGGCCAACTATGCGGCACGGTGTGCGGAGAAACTGAGGGCGCAGCACAGCGTGGCCTCGGTGGTGGGGGTGTTTCTCCATACCAATTCCTTCAGGGAAGACCTCGGCCAGTATTGGAACTTCGAGGAGACGAGGATCCTCACGCCCACCCACTCCACCGCCACGCTGGTGCAGACGGCCAAAGGCGTGCTGAAAAGGATCTTCCAGCCGGGCTACCAATACAAAAAGGCAGGCGTGATCGTCATGGGCGTCTCGCCCGAGAGCCCAGTGCAGCAGGACCTCTTCGACGTGACGGCAGACCAATACGGCAAGGCAAGGGCCCTGGACGAGGCCCTCGACCGCATCAACCGAACCTACGGATCGGAGACGATCGTGCTGGGGGCGCAGCAGTACACCCGCCAGGGGGGAGAGGGAAAAGCAGGCGTCTTCGCCGACGCCATCAAGCACGAATACAAGAGCCCCAATCCCACCACAAGGTGGTGTGACATCATCAAACTCAAGGCGGGAGACAAAGAGTAGATACGAAGATACAGCAAAGAACTTTATAATCTCTTTAACTTGTTCACGAAGGAAGTAGATGTATGGGCAATCTATGATAATAGCGAATACAAGCGTGAGAGAATTGCTTTCGGCGGCAGAAACATCAAATTAGTCGTCAATAATATTGATATATTTAAAAAAATCAAGAACTATGTCAGATAAAGAGGTTGAAGAATACATCAAAAGATTGGACGAAGGCCTTGCTCTAGCCGAACAGGAAATGCTTCAAGACAAGGCTTCTCGCAACGAGACGATAGTCTATTCTGATGGTCATGGCAACATAAAACGCGCTTTGGCATCAGATGTTCTTGCCAAGATATCCAAGGATTAAGTCTGCCTGACGTATTCGTTGGACGACCTTGAATTAATCGGTAAAAACAAAGGAAAAAGGGCGGCTATTACACATTTTTTTTGTACCTTTGCAGTAACATAAAAAAGGATAGAGCATGAAACAGACAAAAATAGTATGCACCATCAGCGACCAGCACTGTGAGCAGGACTTCCTTCGCCATTTGTTCTTCGCCGGCATGAACGTCGTGAGAATGAACACGGCCCACGCTACACCGGAGGGCATCCGCAAGATCATCCGCAACACAAGGGCCGTCACGCCACATCTCGCCCTGCTGATAGACACCAAGGGGCCCGAGGTGAGAACAACGGGCGTCAAAGAGCCCATAGCATACAAGACGGACGAACAGGTGGCCATCAGCGGCCATCCCGACACGGAGACGACCCACGACCACGTGTGCGTCTCGTGCACCAGCTTTGTCAACGACGTGAAGGTGGGCGACGACGTGCTCTTCGACGACGGAGCGCTGGCCATGAAGGTGGTCGGCAAAGAGGGCGACACGCTGACGGCACGGGTGCTCAACGACGGCACGCTGGGCGCGCACAAGAGCGTGAACGTGCCGGGAGAGCACATCGACCTGCCGGCTCTCTCCGACCGCGACAAGCGCATGATACGACTGGCCATAGACCAGGACATCGACTTCATAGCCCACTCCTTCGTGAGATCGGCCAAGGACGTGCACGCCGTGCAGCGCATCCTCGACGCCTACCACTCCGATATCAAGATCATCTCGAAGATAGAGAACCAGGAGGGCGTGGACAACATCGACGAGATCATCGACGCCTCCTACGGCATCATGATAGCCCGCGGCGACCTGGGCATAGAGGTGCCCATCGAGCAGATACCGGGCATACAGCGCCGCATCATCGAAAAGTGCATCCGCAAGCACAAGCCCGTCATCGTGGCGACACAAATGCTCCACACGATGATCAACAACCCGCGCCCCACCCGCGCCGAAGTGACGGACATCGCCAACGCCGTCTTCTCGCATACCGACGCCCTGATGCTCAGCGGCGAGACGGCCAACGGCAAATATCCGCTGGAAGCCGTGCAGACCATGGCACGCGTGGCGGAACAGGCGGAGCAGGACGCCCACCGCGAGGGCTACCTGAAGGTGCCTTTGGTAGACATCAACCAGCGAGAGTTTCTCTCCAAGAGCGCCATCGAGGCCACGGAGTATCTCGGCGTCAAAGGCATCATCACGGACAGCGGGACGGGAGAGACGGCGCGCACGCTGGCTTCCTTCCGCGGACCCAACCCCGTGCTGGCCATCTGCTACAAGGAGAAACTGCAGCGCTGGCTCAACCTCAGCTACGGCATCATCGCCATCCACCAGCAGCAGCACGTCACGGCGCAGTATATGTTTACCGCCGCCCTGCGTATGCTGAGACAGAAGGGATTCATCGGCGAGGAGGACAAGATCGCCTACCTGTCGGGATCACTGGGCAAAGGCAACGGGACAACGTTTCTGGAGATCAACCAGGTGAAAGAGGTGTTCAACAAGCACTACCGCTTCCATCTGCCCGACACGGGAATATAGAAATACAGAACAACCAATGTATCAACGACAATACCTTCTGACGCATCATGGAGACTGAAACAAAGAGAACCAAAAAGGTGCTGCTGGTCTATACCGGTGGCACCATCGGCATGGACAAAAACCCGAAGACGGGGGCGCTGGAGCCGCTCAACTTCTCGCACCTGCTGGAGAAGATACCCGAATACGACCAGCTGCCAGCGAAGGTGGACACCGTGCAGTTTGACCCGCCACTCGACTCTTCCGACATGTCGCCGGAGTACTGGGTGCGCATGGTGGACGTGATAGCGAAGCACTACGAACAGTATGACGGCTTCGTGATACTCCACGGCACGGACACGATGGCCTATACGGCCTCGGCCCTCTCCTTCCTCTTCGAAAACCTGCAGAAGCCGGTCGTGCTCACGGGATCGCAGCTGCCCATCGGACAACTGCGCACCGACGGCAAGGAAAACCTCATGTCGAGCCTCGAACTGGCCTCGACCTACGGCGCGGACGGCAGACCAAAGATACCCGAGGTCTGCATCTACTTCGACGGCCATGTGATCCGAGGCAACCGAGCCACGAAGCAGAGCGCGGAGGAGTTCAACGCCTTCCACTCCTTCAACTATCCCCACCTCTGCGACGCGGGCATCAACTTCTCCTTCCACGATCCCTACATCCTGCAGCCCGACTACACGAAGCCGACACGCTTCCACCGCGAGATGAACAGCGACGTCTATGTCTTCTCGCTCTTCCCGGGCGTACAGGAGAACATCGTGCGCCACATGATGGATGCACCGGAACTGAAGAGCATCATCATGCGCACCTACGGATCGGGCAACGCGCCGCAGTATCCGTGGCTCACACGACTGCTGCGAGAGGCTTACGACCGCGGCATCACGGTGGTCAACATCAGCCAGTGTGTGAGCGGACAGGTCGAGATGAGCCGCTACGACGCGGGGTTCCATCTCAAGGACGCAGGAGTGATCAGCGGCTACGACTCCACCGTCGAGGCTGCCCTGACCAAACTGATGTTTCTGCAGGCGCGCTACAAGGATCCCGCAGACATACGCCGCCTCATGCAGCAGAGCCTCGCGGGCGAGATCACGGTGGAATAAAGGCGAGCCAAGATTGGCAAAGCAATCAAGGCGCAGGAAGCCAAAGGAAGCATGAGCCACCAAGGCGCAAGACGCTCCCGACAATCAAAACCAAAAGGGCAGCAGGTCTTCTCAACCTGTCTGCCCTTTCTTCTTATTACCTGATTTATCTCTTAATACCCAAATATTACGTCAACCTGATGAGCCAACAATTACACAATAGATACACAAAACACTAATAAAACTAAACAATAGATACACATCTTCTTTTGCCCTCACGGGTCTTGAAACGGGTGCCTATGCTGGCAGGACGGACTTCTCCGAACCGCTGCGCTTGCCCGCACCCAAGGCTTATCTTTTTCTTTTCTTGATTCACGTTTCCATTCAGCACCGCCCCCATTGCGTCCATTGACTCGCCTACTGTGTCCATTGACGCTCTGGCTGTGTTCATTGACACTCTGACTGAGTCCATAGACACGCTGACTGAGTCCGTAGACCTGCCCAACAGAATCCATTGAGCACATCTACTGCCGAGAGCGGAAGCCTCATTCGCCCGAGAAGTCGAGCAGGTGGCGCTTGTTCCATATACCATGCACCTGGCTGACCGTATCGGAGGTCATGAAGGATCGTATCTTCTCCTTGTGCATGAAATCGACCAAGTCGGAGAACTCGTCGGGGGTGAGCACCACCTCGATCTGCATCTGCCGCTGGTTGCTGTAGCCGCCATAGACGGGATGGAGCGTGAGGCCGCGGCGCATGGTGTTGATGACATACTGCTGGATCTTCTCGTGGTCGTCGGAGATGATGAAGACGCGCGTCTTCTGATTGATTTTCTCCATGAAGTAGTTGATGACCAGACCGTTGAGCCATGTGCCGATCAGACCCACGAGCACCATTGAGATGTCGTTGACGAGAATGGCCATGGAGCAGATGACGCAGCCACAGACCATGACCGAGGAGCCGAGGTTGAGATGGCAGTACTTATTGACGATCTTCGCCACGATATCGAGGCCTCCCGTCGAGGCGTTGATGCTGAACAGGATGCTCTGGGAGAGACCCAGCACGAGCACGAAGCAGAGCAGGTCAAACCACGGATCGAGCATCACCTGGCCCGTGCCGGCGATGGTGACGGCAAAGAGCGACTGCTTCATGGGGAAAAGCCATTGCAGGAAATCGACCATCGGACCTACGATGAGCGAGGTGTAAACGGTCTTGGCTCCAAACTCATTGCCCAACAGGATGAAGGACAGGATGAGCAACACGATGTTGATCAGCAGCAGGTAGGTACCTACAGAAACGATAGGAAACAACTGATAGACCACCAGAGCCAGTCCTGAGAACGACCCGATGACCAGTTTGCTGGGAACCTGGAAGAAGTGGACGGCCGAGGAGGCCACAAACATGCCCACCGTCATGACGAGCAGTTCCATCCAAAACTTTTTGGTGCTCAGCAAATGACTTACTTTGCTCCATATTTCGGCCACATTGATGGCCTTGCGTGCTTTCTCCGCCGATGATTGTCCCATTTTCATTAAAAGGTTACTCTCACGATAGTTAGTACTTAGGTTCTCTGAAGGCCGATCTCGCAGCTCCCTGAGGAGCATGAGGCCAACCTCCGGCACGCCTCTTCGTTAGATTGATTCTATACGCGTGCAAAGTTACGACATTCCTATGAACTTGCAAAATATATGAGAAAAAATGTCCGTCCCCAGCGTGTTTTTTTTTCATATCACGCCGACGGACTCCTCCATTTTTCCTTCGCCCCTACCCTATTTCTTCGCTCCTACGCTATTGCTTCGTCCATTCCAAGGGCTTCTCACACTTGAAGTCGTAGGTCATGCGGCCGCTGGTGAAGGTCTCGAACTCAAGTTTGATGGTGGAGGAGGCGCGCAGGTTGAAGAGGAAAGCCTTGTCATAGATGAAGGCTGTGTCGGGCGCATTGTTGGGTCCGGGCTGGTGGCGGTATTTGCCCACCATCTTGCCCTCGCTATAGACGTTGACGATGTTGGCCGTGTCGCTATTGCCCACGGCGAAGCGCTCGCCGTCGCGAAGCACGAGGAAGGTCTGCGTGCCAATGCCCTTGCGCAGCCTCACCTGGATGGTCATCTTGTTTTGGGCCGTGATCTGCGACTTGTGGTTGGCACGGCTCGTGAGCGTGGCCAGCGTGGAGTCGGCATTGTAGGTCCATTGCAGCGGCGTGGCGTCGCTATCGTCCGATCCGCCTGGCACCATCGCCAGCATCGTATCGACCAGCGTCGTGTCGTAATGCTCGCCGTGGAGGGTATTGTTGCCACAGGAGAAGAGAGCGGCCATGGCCATGAGAAAGAATGTGTAGAGGAGTTGTCGCATCGTAAAGACTGGGGTTTGATGGGGTGAAAACATTAGGATGGGGTGAAATTGCCGAGATGAGTTAAAAATGTTGAGATGGGTGAAAATGTTGGGATGGGTGAAAATGTTGGGATGAGGTAAGACTTGATCCCTCAGAAGCGCAGCAGCCTCGCGAGGAGAAACAGGCTTCGCCCGTCTGACAACATAGCATCAAACGGACGAAGCCCGATATGGTTCTGAGAAATAGGTCTATTCCTGACTTAATAGGCACCCCACGGCTTGATGTCGATGTCCTCGGGCTTCACCGTACAGAAAGCGCGGATGAAGGCGGAGGCCAGACGGCTGTTGGTGATAAGCGGAATGTTGAGGTCGATGGCCGCACGGCGGATCTTGTAGCCGTTGGAGAGCTCGTGGACGGTGAGATCCTTCGGAATGTTGACCACCATGTCGATCTGCTTCTCGTGGAGCATGTCGAGGGCCTGCGGCTTCTTGTCGGCATCCGAAGGCCAATAGACGAGCGTGTTCTCCACACCGTTCTCGGTCAGATAGCGCGACGTACCGCCCGTGGCATAGAGCTTGTAGCCGTGCTGCTGGAGCAACTTGGCAGCGTCGAGCATCTCGGCCTTCTGCTTCGCGGCACCCGTGGAGAGCAGGATGTTCTTCTCGGGGATGCGGTGGCCAACGGCGAGCATACTCTTGAGCAGGGCCGTATTGGTGTCGTCGCCCAGACAGCCCACCTCGCCCGTAGAGCTCATATCGACACCGAGAACCGGGTCGGCCTTCTGCAAGCGGTTGAAGGAGAACTGGCTGGCCTTGATACCGACATAGTCGAGGTCGAAGAGGTTCTTCTTCGGCTTCTCCACGGGCACGCCGAGCATGATCTTCGTGGCCAAGTCGATGAGGTTGAGCTTCAGGACCTTCGAGACAAACGGGAAGGAACGAGAGGCACGGAGGTTGCACTCGATGACGTAGATGTCGTTCTCACGGGCCATAAACTGGATGTTGAACGGACCGTTGATATGGAGCGACTCGGCGATCTGACGGCTGATGCGCTTGATGCGGCGCATGGTCTCGACGTAGAGTTTCTGCGGCGGGAACTGAATCGTGGCGTCGCCAGAGTGGACACCGGCAAACTCGATGTGCTCGGAGATGGCGTAGGCCATGATCTCGCCGTCGCGGGCCACGGCGTCCATCTCGATCTCCTTGGCGTGCTCGATAAACTTCGACACCACGACGGGATGGTCCTCGCTGACGTTGGCAGCCAACTGGAGGAAGCGCTTGAGCTCATCGTAGTTGGAGCAGACATTCATGGCAGCGCCCGAAAGGACGTAGCTCGGACGCACGAGGAGCGGGAAGCCGACACGGGCCACAAACTCATCGATATCCTCCATGCTCGTCAGCACGCTCCACTCGGGCTGGTTGATACCGCGCTCGGTGAGCATCTGCGAGAACTTGGCACGGTCCTCGGCATTGTCGATGTCCTTGGCCGCCGTACCCAGGATGGGCACGTTCATCGCATCGAGGTGCATGGCAAGGTTGTTGGGGATCTGGCCACCCGTGGAGACGATCGTGCCGTGGGGACGCTCCAGGTCGAAGATATCCATCACGCGCTCGAAGGTGAGCTCGTCGAAGTAGAGACGGTCACACATATCGTAGTCTGTGGAGACGGTCTCGGGGTTGTAGTTGACCATGATGGAGCGGTAGCCCTGGCGACGGATGGTCTGCAGGGCCTGGACGCCACACCAGTCAAACTCCACGGAACTACCGATACGGTAGGCGCCCGATCCGAGCACGACGACGGAGTTGCGGTCGTTCTGGAAGTCCACGTCCGACTTCGTGCCGGCGTAGGTGACGTAGAGGTAGTTGGTCTGAGCCGGATACTCAGCGGCCAGGGTGTCAATCTGCTTCACCACCGGCAGGATGCCGTAGCTCTTGCGCAACTTGCGCACCACAAGGTTGGCCTGGTGCATGTTCTTGCACTCATCCTCCAGTCCGATGGCGCGTGCTATCTGGAAGTCGCTGAAACCATAGACCTTTGCCTCGCGGAGCAAGTCCTTGCCCAGCGTGTTGACGTTGTGGCGCTTCAGCTCCTCGTCGATGTCGATGATATGGCGCAGCTTGTAGAGGAACCAGCGGTCGATCTTCGTCAGATCGTGGATCTGATCGACGGTGTAGCCCTTGTGCATGGCCTTGGAAATGACGAAGACACGCTTGTCCGTCGGCTCACGCAGCGCCGCGTCGATATCGTCGATCTCCAGCTCCTTGTTCTCCACATAGCCGTGCATTCCCTGTCCAATCATGCGCAGACCCTTCTGGATAGCCTCCTCGAAGTTGCGACCGATGGCCATCACCTCTCCGACCGACTTCATGGAGCTACCCAGCTCCTTGTCCACACCGCGGAACTTGCTCAGATCCCAGCGCGGAATCTTGCAGACCACATAGTCGAGGGCCGGCTCAAAGAAGGCCGAGGTGGTCTTGGTGACGGAGTTCTTCAGTTCGAAGAGTCCGTAGCCCAGGCCAAGCTTGGCGGCCACGAAAGCCAGGGGATAGCCCGTGGCCTTGGAAGCCAGGGCCGAAGAACGGGAGAGGCGCGCGTTGACCTCGATGACACGATAGTCCTCGCTCTGCGGGTCGAAGGCGTACTGCACATTGCACTCGCCGACGATGCCGATATGGCGCACGATCTTGATGGAGAGCGCACGCAGCTTGTGATACTCGCTGTTGGTCAGAGTCTGCGACGGAGCGATGACGATACTCTCACCCGTATGGATGCCCAGCGGGTCGAAGTTCTCCATGTTGCAGACCGTGATGCAGTTGTCGTAGCGGTCGCGCACCACCTCGTACTCTATCTCCTTCCAGCCCTTGAGGCTCTTCTCCACCAGCACCTGGGGAGAGAAAGAGAAGGCCTTCTCGCAGAGGCGGGTCAGCTCCTCCTCGTTGTCTGCGAAGCCACTACCCAGTCCGCCCAGCGCATAGGCTGCACGGATGATGACGGGGTAGCCGAGTTGCTCAGCAGCCTTGCGGGCCTGCTCCATGTCCTCGCAAGCCTCGCTCTTGATGGTCTTGACGTCGATCTGGTCAAGCTGCTCGACGAAGAGCTCGCGGTCCTCCGTGTTCATGATGGCCTCCACGGGCGTACCCAGGACGCTCACACCATACTTCTTCAACACGCCGCTCTTCTCCAGTTCCACACCACAGTTGAGTGCGGTCTGTCCACCAAAGGACAAGAGGATGCCGTCGGGACGCTCCTTCTCGATAACGCGCTCGACGAAATAGGGCTGCACGGGGAGGAAGTAGATCTGGTCGGCCACACCCTCGGAGGTCTGCACCGTGGCAATATTGGGGTTGATGAGCACCGTCTCGATACTTTCCTCGCGCAGGGCCTTGAGGGCCTGGCTGCCGGAGTAGTCAAACTCGCCGGCCTCACCAATCTTCAACGCGCCGGAACCGAGAATCAATACCTTCTTTATATGTTGTTCTATCATGACTGCTTCAATGTTTCAACAAACTTATCGAACATAAACTCCGTATCGACCGGGCCCGAGCAAGCCTCGGGGTGGAACTGCGAGCTAAACCAGGGGTTCTCCTTGTGGCGGATACCCTCGTTGGAGGCATCGTTCATATTGACGAAGAGCTCCTCCCAGTCCTTGTCCAGCGTGCGCGCATCGACGGCGTAGCCGTGGTTCTGCGAGGTGATGAAGCACTTCTCCGTGCCCACCATGCGCACCGGCTGGTTGTGGCCGCGGTGGCCGTACTTCAACTTATAGATCGTGGCGCCAGCAGCCTTGGAGAGCAACTGGTTGCCCATACAGATACCACAGATGGGCTTGCGGCTGCGGCTCATCTGCTTGCGGATGATCTCCACGGCCTCGGAGCACATGTCGGGATCGCCAGGACCATTGGCCAGGAAGAGACCGTCAAACTCCATGTCGGTATAGTCGTAGTTCCAGGGCACGCGGACCACCTCCACGCCGCGCTGGATCAACTCGCGGATGATGTTGGCCTTGACGCCACAATCGACCAGCACGACCTTGCGGCCCGCACCCTCGTTGTAGCGGACGATCTCCTTGACGGAGACGCGGTCCACGAAGTTGACGCCCTCATAGTCGGCCTCCGGCACGTTGTTGGGCTCATCGTCGAAGAGGATCTTGCCCATCATCACGCCATGCTCGCGCAGCACCTTCGTCAGTTCGCGCGTGTCAATGCCCGTGATGCCTGGCACCTTCTCGCGCTGGAGCCACTCGCCGAGGCTCTCGACGGCATTCCAATGGGAATACTGCTCGCTATAATCAGATACAATCAATGCGGAGGCGTAGATACGGTCGCTCTCCATGAAGTCGGGAAGACCCGTCTGCTTGTCAAATGTGAATGGCGGCACGCCATAGTTGCCCACCAACGGAAAAGTCATCGTGAGAAGCTGACCCGCATAGGACGGGTCGGTAAGGCTCTCAGGGTAGCCCATCATGGCAGTGTTGAACACCACCTCGCCGGCCACGGGCTGCTCGTAGCCGAAGCTCTTACCATGAAACTCAGTACCGTCGCTGAGCTGTAAGGTTACTTTGCGCATTATTAAGAGTTTTGAATTATGTTCTTATAAAAATTGATATAGGCCCTGCAGACCTGGCGCATGCCACCGTCGGTGGGATAGTCGCCCGTGAAGTACCAGTCGCCATGGTTGTAGGGGATGGCCTCATGGAGTCCCTCGATGCTCTGGAAGACCAGTTCCACAGGCGTCGTCATGCCCTGCGGACGCAGCATCTCGACGATCTTGCGGTTGATCTCCTCCACCGTGAACGGCTTATAGACGCCCTTGACGGGGTTTTCCTCGATGGCGCCCTTCGGCTTGCGCAGGGCTTTGAGACAGTTGCTATAGACCTCGCCGAGCACGTCCTCCATGCCCCGCTCCTGGATCAGCGCCACCGTGGCACGGAAGACGCAAAACTCCTCCAGGTGGGCCATGTCGATGCCGTAGTAGTCGGGATAGCGGATCTGCGGCGCACTCGACACCACGACGATCTTCTTCGGATGGAGACGGTCGAGGATGCGGAGGATGCTCTCCTTGAGTGTCGTGCCGCGAACGATGGAGTCGTCGATGATGACCAGGTTGTCCACCCCACCCTCGATGCTCTCGTAGGTGATGTCATAGACGTGGCTTGCGAGGTCGTTGCGCGAGTTGCCCTCGGTGATGAAAGTGCGCAGCTTGATGTCCTTCCAGGCCACCTTCTCAGAGCGCACATGCTGGCGCAGGACACTGATGAGGGCCTCGTCGTCCACCTCCTCGACGCTCTCCAACTGGCGCACCTGCTCTATCTTGCGCTCCGTGAGCCAGCGCTCGCAACCCTGCACGAGGCCGTAGAAAGCCACCTCGGCGGTGTTGGGGATGAAGGAGAGCACGGTGTGGTTGATATCGTAATCGACCGCCTTGAGAACGGGATCCGTGAGCTGCTCTCCGAGCTTCTTGCGCTCGTTGTAGATATCGCGGTCGCATCCGCGGGAGAAGTAGATGCGCTCGAAGGAGCAGGCGGCGTCGCCACGCTGCGGCACGATCTGGTGCATGGAGCACTCGCCGGCCTTATTGACGATGATGGCCTCGCCGGGCTGCAGCTCCTGGATGTCCTCACACTCGAGGTCGAAGGTGGTCTGCAGCACAGGGCGCTCCGAGGCGACGACGACGATCTCGTCGTTCTTGTAGTAGAAGCCCGGACGGATGCCCCAGGGGTCGCGCATGGAGAAGAAGTCGCCGCTGCCGGTGATGCCACAGACGACATAGCCTCCGTCGAAGTCGGTCATGGTCGTCTTGAGCACATTGGCCATCTCGACATGGTCCTCGATGTAGCGCGTGATGTCCTGGTCCTTCAGTCCGTTGTCGCGGGCAATGACGAAGTTGCGCTCCACCTCGCGGTCGAGGCGATGGCCCATCAGCTCCAGCAGGATATAGGTGTCGCTATAGATGCGCGGACACTGGCCCTGGCGGGTGAGCTTCTGGAAGATCTCCTCGATGTTGGTCATGTTGAAGTTGCCACACATGCAGAGGTTCTTGGCCTTCCAGTTGTTGCGGCGCAGGAACGGGTGCACATAGGTGAGGCCGCTCTTGCCCGTGGTGGAATAGCGCAGGTGGCCCATGTACAGGTTGCCCGCAAAGGGCAGATGGTCGCTCGCGAAACTGGCGTCGGAAAGTTGCTCGGGCGTGTAGTGGCTCAGCTTCTCGTGCACGATACCGAAGATATCGGTCACGGCGTTCTTGCCCTCCGCCCGCTCGCGGAACATATACTCATTACCCGGCTCCGACTGGAGCTTCACGGCCGCCATGCCGGCGCCCTCCTGGCCACGGTTGTGCTGCTTCTCCATCATCAGATAGAGCTTGTTGAGGCCGTACATCCATGTACCATACTTCTGCTGGTAGTACTCCAGCGGTTTCAGCAAGCGAATCATGGCCACGCCACAATCCTCGTGTATGTTATTCTCCATATATCTTGTTCACGCCCGCCACGTCGGCGACGGGCTTATTTAGACATTATTGCTTTTTTGTTATTCCACCGTCACGCTCTTGGCCAGGTTGCGCGGCTGGTCCACATCCTTGCCTTTGCAGACAGCGATGTAGTAGGCCAGCAACTGCAGGGGAACGGTGGCCATGAGCGGCTCCAGACACTCCAGCGTGTCGGGCAGCTCGATCGTCGCGTCGGCCATCCGGGTGATGTCCTGCTCGCCCTTCGAGACAAAGGCGATGACGCGTCCCTCGCGTGCCTTGATTTCCTGGACGTTGGAGCGCACCTTCTCGTACATCGCGTCGTGGGTAGCCACGACCACGACGGGCATGTCGGAGTCGATGAGCGCGATGGGGCCGTGCTTCATCTCGGCTGCCGAATAGCCCTCGGCATGGATGTAGGAGATTTCCTTCAGCTTCAGAGCTCCCTCCAGCGCGACGGGATAGTTGTATCCACGGCCGAGGTAGAGAAAGTTGTGTGCATAGGTGAAGGTACGGGCGAGTTCGGCCAGCTGGTCGCTGAGCTTCAGCACCTCGCGGATCTTGTCTGGGATGTTGGCCAGTTCCTCGATGGTGCGCACATACTCCTCGCGCGCCACCGTGCCCTTGGCGGCACCGAGGGCGAGGGCGAAGAGGGTGAGCACCGTGACCTGGCCCGTGAAGGCCTTGGTCGAGGCCACGCCAATCTCGGGGCCCACGTGGATGTAGGATCCCGTATGGGTGGCGCGGGGGATGCTGGCTCCCACGGCGTTGCAAACGCCATAGATGAAGGCGCCACGCTCGCGGGCCAGTTCCACGGCTGCCAGCGTGTCGGCCGTCTCGCCACTCTGCGAGATGGCAATGACCACGTCGCCTGGTCCTACCACGGGGTTGCGGTAGCGAAACTCCGAGGCGTACTCCACATCGACGGGCACACGACAGAACGACTCGATGAGCTGCTTGCCGATGAGGCCGGCGTGCCAGCTCGTGCCACAGGCCACGATGATGATGCGCTTGGCCGCGAGCAGCTCCTTGCGGTAGTCGATGACGGCCGAGAGGGCCACGTGATTGTGGTCCACGTTGATGCGCCCGCGCATGCAGTTCTCCAGACATTCGGGTTGCTCAAAGATCTCCTTGAGCATGAAGTGGGGGAAGCCCCCTTTCTCGATCTGTCCGAGGTCGATATCGACGGTCTTGACCTCGGGCAGCAGTTTCTCATTATATATATTGACGATCTGCAACTCCTCGCCGGCTTTCATCACGGCGATGTTGCCGTCCTCGAGATAGACGACCTTGTCGGTAAACTCGATGATGGGGCTGGCATCCGACCCGAGGAAAAACTCCCCCTCGCCTATGCCCACCACCAGCGGGCTCTGCTTGCGCGCTGCGATGATGGTGTCGGGATGGCGACTGTCGAGCAGGGCGATGGCATAGGCGCCTACGACCTGATGGAGGGCCAGCTGGACGGCAGGCAGCAGTTCGATCTGCTTGCGCTCCTGGATGTACTCGATGAGCTGCACGAGCACCTCCGTATCGGTATCGGAACGGAAACGGACGCCCTTCTCCTCCAGGCGTGCCTTGATCTCGGCATAGTTTTCGATGATGCCGTTGTGGATGATGGCCAGGTTGCGCGACTGCGAGTAGTGGGGGTGGGCGTTGCGCGCCGAGGGCTCGCCATGGGTGGCCCAACGCGTGTGGGCGATACCGATCGTGCCTCGTGTGTCCTTGTCCGCGCAATAGCGCTCCAGATCGGCCACCTTGCCCTTCTCCTTATCGACGCTCAGCACGCCGTCGGGATTGATCAAGGCCACTCCGGCACTATCGTAACCACGATATTCCAATCGCTTCAACCCCTTGATCAGTATGGGGTAAGCCTGTCTTTTCGTTCCAACGTATCCTACAATACCACACATATTTTTTTTAGCTTAAAAGTGTTTTCTAATGAGTGATTGAATAGGGCCAACACGCCACCTTCCTCCGAACGCGTCCTGATCGCGTCGGAAGCTAAAGGACTGAAACATAGCGCAATAATTTTTTGTTTCCTCTGCCATATTCAAAGTTTGTGCAAAAATACAATTATTTCTTCAAAACGGCAAATTTAAGGCGGTAAATATCACAAAGGATTTCTCCCTCGCGACGTCATGGACCACCACGACGAGGAGAATTCTTGCCCCACGCGCCTATCCTCCCTCGCCCGCAAGGAGCCAACGGGCCAAGACCTACCCGTATCATGCACAGCGTGTTAAAGTGTGCAATTTGTAGGGGAAAGTTTTGGTGCTGTCAAATAATATTGGTACTTTTGCACATGAAAAGGGTTCTTGTGCAACCTGTTATTTTAGTATTTAGGTATATTTGATTATGTCCATATCGAAAACGAGACAAAAACTAGTTGACGTAGCGCGGCAGTTGTTTGCCAAGAACGGCATAGCCAACACTACGATGAACGACATTGCCAAAGCTTCGGGCAAGGGTCGCCGCACGCTATATACCTATTTCAAAAGCAAGGACGACGTCTATTCCGCCGTCATCGAGTCGGAGCTGGAGCGATTGTCGGACAAGCTGGACGAAGTGGCCAACAAGAAGATCAGTCCCCAGGACAAGATCATCGAGCTCATCTACACCCATCTGAGCATGATCAAGGAGACCGTCATCCGCAACGGCAACCTGCGCGCGGAGTTCTTCCGCAACATCTGGAAGGTGGAGCAGGTGCGCAAGAACTTCGACGAGGACGAGATCGAACTCTTCCGCAAGGTCTATTCCGAAGCCAAGGCCGACGGCGAGTTTGACATCGACGACGTCTATCTGGTCGCCGACATCACCCACTACTGCATCAAGGGCCTGGAGGTGCCGTTCATCTACGGGCGGCTGGGCCACGGGCTGACCGAGGAGACCTCGCGGCCGATGGTGGCAAAGGTGGTCTATGGCGCATTGGGCAAGACGACTTTGAAACAAGGACAGTAACAACAACAAAATAAAAGATTTATGGGACTTTTAACAGGAAAAACAGCATTGATTACGGGTGCAGCCCGTGGTATTGGCAAGGCCGTGGCGATGAAGTTCGCCAGCGAGGGCGCTAACATCGCATTCACCGACCTTGTCCTCAACGACGACATGGCTGCCGGCCTTGAGGCCACACGCCAGGAGATCGAGGCCCTGGGCGTCACCTGCCGCGCCTATGCGGGCAATGCCGCCGACTTTGCCGAGACCGAGACCGTCGTGAAGCAGATCCACGCCGACTTCGGCAGCATCGACATCCTCGTCAACAATGCCGGAATCACCAAGGACGGCCTGATGCTCCGCATGTCGGAGGCACAATGGGATGCCGTCCTCAACGTCAACCTGAAGTCGGCCTTCAACTTCATCCACGCTTGCGCTCCCATCATGCTTCGCCAGCGTGGCGGATCCATCATCAACATGTCGAGCGTGGTGGGTGTCCACGGCAACGCTGGCCAGTGCAACTACTCGGCCTCCAAGGCGGGCATGATCGGTCTGGCCAAGTCTATCGCCCAGGAGCTCGGCCCCAAGGGCGTGCGCGCCAACTGTGTCGCCCCGGGCTTCATCGAGACTCCGATGACGGCCCAGCTCTCCGAGGAGATCCGCAAGGGCTGGATGGCCAAGATTCCTCTTCGCCGTGGCGGACAGACCGAGGATATCGCCAACGTCTGCCTCTTCCTCGCCTCCGACCTCTCAAGCTATGTCAGCGGCCAGGTCATCCAGGTCGATGGCGGCATGAACATGTAAGGCACGATGCAGCCACTCTACGAGGACAACCACGTCATCGTCGTCTATAAGGAGGTGGGCGAAATCGTACAGGGCGACAAGACGGGCGACCTTCCGCTCTCCTATACCGTCAAGGAATGGTTGAAGGAGAAGTATCAGAAGCCGGGCAACGTCTTTCTCGGTGTGGTCCACCGCCTGGACCGCCCCGTGGCCGGACTGGTCGTCTTTGCCAAGACCTCGAAGGCGCTGAGCCGCCTCAACGATTTGTTTCGCAAGGGTGAGGTCCACAAGACCTACTGGGCCATCGTCCAGCATGAGCCTGCCGAAGCGGAGGGACTGCTGACCAACTGGCTGGTGCGCAACGAGCGACAGAACAAGACCTATGCCTACGACCACGAGGTGGCGGGCAGCAAGAAGGCTATGCTGCGCTACAAGGTCATCGGGCGTAGCGACCGCTACGTGCTGCTCGAAATCCACCTGCTCACGGGACGCCACCATCAGATTCGCACGCAGCTGGCTCATATCGGCTGCCCCATCAAGGGCGACTTGAAGTATGGCGCGCCGCGATCCAATCCCGATGGAGGCATCAGCCTGCTAAGCCACCGCGTGGCCTTTGTCCATCCTGTGAGCAAACAGCCGATCGATGTCGTCTCGCCCCTGCCCGACGAAAAGCTATGGCGGGTGCTGGCCGACAGCAGAACGACGGAAGAATAGGTTGTCAAAAGACTTATGGAGTAGTCAGAAAGGCTCATGGACCTATGGAGTAGTCTGAAAGACAAGTCATATAGCCGAAAGCCCAACCGAATAGACAGAAGACTATCATATCAACCCCAATCAGCCTCAGGCTGGTTGGGGTTTCTTAGTAGTATCCGACTGTTTTTATTAGTATCCGACAGGTTTTCTTATACGCCAAAAGTTGTATTGAAACCACACGAACGACCTTGTCACCCTATTTCTCGTAAAAACCTTTTTCTTTTTATTCGCTCTATACTCAAAAACTTTTCGTAACTTTGCCACAAAGAAAAAAAAGCAAAGACCATGGTGGAAAGAATTTATCCTGTGGGAATACAGACTTTCAGCGACCTCATCGCAAGACAATGCGTTTACGTAGACAAAACAGCACTCGTCTATCGGATGACCAAGAAGTACAAATATGTATTTCTCAGCCGTCCCCGTCGCTTCGGAAAATCCCTTCTCAGCAGTACGCTTCATTCCTATTTTGCAGGTGAGAAAGATCTGTTCAAGGGGCTTGCCATCGAGGGCTTGGAAAAGGAGTGGACGGAATACCCAGTCCTTCACTTCGACATGTCAACATTCAAGAATTGCGATCTCAAAGATTTACAATCTAAATTCAACGTCTTGCTTTCCCAATATGAAAGCATTTGGGGAAAGAGTCCAGAAAGCAAAACTCCCGGAGACAGACTCAAGAGCCTGATTGTCTCGACAAAAGAGCACACAGGCAAACCTGTTGTCATTATAATAGACGAATATGACGCTCCGCTTCTTGATGTGCTCCACGACGAGGACAAACTCGCAGCGATCAGGACCGTCATGCAGGAGTTTTATGCCCCAATCAAGGCCAATGACGCCCACATCAGGTTCGCCTTCATCACGGGAATCACGAAATTCTCACAGCTCAGCATCTTCAGTACCATCAACAATCTGGCCAATATCAGCATGGACCCAGAGTTCGCTGCCATCTGCGGCATTACCAAGGAAGAACTCACCACGACTCTGAAACAGGACATTGAGCAGTTGGCAGCAACCAACGGATTGACTTTTGAAAGAATGGAGCAAGAGTTGACCGAAAACTATGATGGCTATCATTTCAGCCGCAACTGTCCGGATATCTTCAATCCCTTCAGTTTGATGCGTTGCTTTGCCGCCGGCTACATCAGCAGCTACTGGTTTGCCACAGCCACTCCTACTTATCTGATTCATCAGATGCAAAGATTCAACACAGACGTTATGAATCTGGATGAGGTTTTCGCCTTTCCGTCCTCATTCGACCGTCCTACGGAAAGAATGACGGATGCCCTCCCGCTGCTTTATCAGAGCGGTTATCTTACTATCAAAAGATATGATCCTTTGACCAATGGATACTATCTGGGTATTCCAAACAAGGAAGTAAAGGGAGGATTGATGGAGAACCTGCTGCCGCTTTACACGAATCTGAGCGATGGCACTTCGCTTGGCTTTGCGGCAAAATTCTATCAGGCGTTGGTGTATGGAGATATCGACAAGGCGATGACGCTGATGAGGTCCTACTTTGCCTCTATACCTTATCCAGAAGGCGGAAAGGATGTACTGGCAGATATGCAGAAAAACGAGTATTATTATGAGACCGTTTTCTACATCATGCTTTCGATGATGAACATAGCTGTTCTCACACAGGTAAAGAGTTGTAGGGGAAGAGCCGATGCCGTGATGTTCTCTCCCAGCACCGTCTTCGTCTTCGAGATAAAAATCAACAAGTCCGCCCAGGAAGCCTTAGCCCAAATAGACGACAAAGGCTATATGGTTCCTTTTGAGGCTGATGGCAGAAAGCTCGTTAAAATAGGTATCAACTTCAGTACCACAACCAGAACCATCGAGGATTGGGAATACAGGATTCAGACCAACGATTCGACAACGCCTATTCCTCCTGTGGGCTTGAAAAGTTAGGATTCATATCAGTACATCCAGCAGAGGGAGCGATAGGTCTTCTCCCGAAGGCGTCCCGAGACCATCCCGAAGGCGAGAGGACAAAACCTCCCCCGCCCTACTTCCTGCGCGTATAGAAATACTGTCCTTTGTGCTTCGTCCGTCCGCCAAACTCGATGGCGTGGGTGGGACAATGGTGGTAGCAGGAGAAGCAGGTGAGGCAGTCGTCGTGGTGAAGCCACTGGGGCTGACGGCCCTTGCCGCCCTCGATATCGCCTACGGGACAGACGCTGGCGCAACGTCCGCACTTGATGCAGCGATCGGCAACGACATGAAAGGGCTTGTCGGTGATGAGGAAACGCTCAAAGAAGCTCCCCACGGGACCGGAGAAGAACCCTGGGATCGGACCGCGTGTGAGCGAGCGAAAAGAGTCGTCACGCCGTCTGCAGTCCCATCGGGCAATGGTCTCAACGAGGGCGTCGAGCTGGCGGGCGGCTTCGTCCTTCTTCTTCTGCTCCTTGGCGGGCGTATCGACATCCATGAAGGGCAGTCCGACATAGGACTCGGGCATGATGATCGAGGCAAAGAACTGAGGATCAATACCTTTGGCGCGCAGATGGGGCAGCAGACGCTCCACGGTGCGACCGATGGAGTCGCCTGCCGTGAGGATGAGGTAGGCGTAGTGGGACTTTCCACCAGCATCTATCGAGAGCTGGTCGATAAACTGCCGGACAAGGCGGGGCGTACGCCAGCCATGAACGGGAAAGACGAAGCCGACGGCCTCATGTTCTCCGAGGGTATAACGTCCCTCTCCCCCTATCGCGTCGGCCATATTGACAAGCCGATCTCCCAACCGCTCGGCAAGCGTCTGTGCTGCCCATAGCGTGTTTCCTGTGCCTGAGAAATAGAATATCATGGTACAAAGATAATGCAAATCGAGAGCAATACAAAAAGAATCACATTCTTTTTTATTGCCGAGTGCAGCTTATCTTATCAAAAGATAATGCAAATCGAGAGCAATACAAAAAGAATCACATTCTTTTTTATTGCCGAGTGCAGCTTTATCTTATCAAAAGATAATGCAAATCGAGGGCAATACAAAAAGAATCACATTCTTTTTTATTGCCGAGTGCAGCTTATCTTATTGCAAATCGAGGAAGATTTTTATCTTTTATAGAAGACAAAAGCAAAATTGTCCCACATTTTATCTTCTATAAAAGATAAAAGTCGTATATTTGCAAAAAGTTTCTTCTATAAAAGACAAAATCATGGCAATTATTATTCGTCAATCATATATCGACAAAATAGAAAGGTTTCTTGGCAAGGAGACCATCATCGTCTTAGTAGGCCAACGTCGTGTGGGCAAAAGCTGCATGATGAAGATAATTCGTGACCGTAAAATATCAGATAGCAGCAACAATATCATCTATATAGATAAGGAGAAAAGAGAGTTTGACCACATTCAGACCTACCAAGATCTCAACGAGTATATCGGACAGCATTTTCATTCCGACAAACATAATTATATCCTTATTGATGAGATACAAGACATCAAGGAATTCGAACGCTCCATCCGAAGCTATCGTACAGAACCCAACACAGATATTATCATCACAGGTAGCAATGCTCGTATGCTGAGCAACGAACTAAGCACCATCATAGGCGGGAGATATAAGGAAATCTATATCCAGTCGCTAAGCTACAACGAGTTTGTGCAATTCCATCATCTAGTGGATAATGACGAAGCGCTTGCTCTGTACATTCAGTATGGTGGCCTGCCTGGCTTAGCCAAAATAGGTTTGGAAGAAGACGACGCCCGTGAGTATCAGATAGATATCTACCACACCGTCTTGCTCAAGGATGTCATCATGCGCAACCAGATAAGAAACGTACCATTCTTAGAGAATCTGGTGCGTTTTCTTGCAGATAATACAGGCAAGCTCATCTCTGCCAACAGTATCGCCAAATACATGAAATCGCAAGGTGAATCAATAACCTCCACGGCCATCATCAACTACATTTCCTTCCTTTGCGAAGCCTACATCCTGCACAAGGTGAACCGCTATGACATCCACGGCAAACGAATCTTTGAAACCAACGACAAGTTTTACTTCGAAGACAACGGCATTCGAAATGCCATTGCTGGAGGAACGCGCGAAGGAGACATTGAGAAAGTGATAGAGAATATCATCTATCAGCATCTCATACGTTTGGGCTATCAAGTATATGTGGGACAATTGCAAGCTGGAGAAATCGACTTTGTATGTACCAAGCCGGGAGGTGAACGCATCTATGTACAAGCGTCCTATATCATCTACGACAAGGCAACGAGAGAGCGAGAGTTTGGCAATCTTCATGCCATCAAGGACAACTATCCGAAGTACGTTATCTCCATGACCCCTCTGCTCACCAAGAATGATGATGACGGCATCACGCACATACATCTTCGCAAGTTTCTGACAGAAGGACTATAAATAGCAGGCTTATCATATTGGGATGCGCCCCTAAAGCCCCTACCCTTGCTCCACCTTGCCCCCCGAGTCTACCGTGGCGGCAAGCACGCATTTTTTCACCCCTTTTTATGAAGTTAAGTTCATAGGCCGATGAAGTTAACTTCGT
>DLZV01000031.1 GCA_003447235.1 Prevotella sp. | reverse complement strand
AACGGAGAAGGCGTAACGCCCTCTCCGCTTTTTGTTTTTGAATTAGTCTGTCACGCCCAGTTCCCTCAGTGCACGACGAACAATATCATTTTCCTCATTCCACACACGGAAGTACTCATTCATCGTCCACAAATCGCGTGCGACAAGAGCCTTCAGTTGTAATCGAAGATAAGGAATCGTACGTTGTTGCTCCTCGTCGTCCTTCGGCACGATTTTCTCCTTGTTTCCTTGGGCAAAAATAGTATCCAAAAGGGCTTGCGGAACCTCGTAACGAGCGGCAAAATCCTCAAAAGTCTTCCACTGTTTGCGTAGTTGCTTGCGATTGGCGTCAACATATTTGAGGTAGTTGTTGATGACGATGCTCTTTGCTGCCAACTGTCTGTGAAGGCGCGTATACTTCAATGTATCAAGTGGTACAAACACGTCGGGCATGATGCCACCTCCACCATAGACCGCCCGGTGCTCCTTGAGCGTGTAGTAGCGTAGCGAGTCGGCAAAGTGGATGGAGTCAGGATTGGTCAATTCGCCATGCTTCAGACGATATTCGATGTCCATTTCGTAATCTTTCTTGTCGCCCTTCTTATATGGCTTCTGTATGCAGCGGCCGCTGGGGGTGTAATAATGAGCGATGGTAAGCCGTATCATTGAGCCATCAGGGAGACCGAAAGGTCGTTGCACCAGTCCTTTGCCGAACGATCGACGGCCAACTATCGTGCCACGGTCGTGGTCCTGAATAGCGCCAGAGACAATCTCGGCGGCGGAGGCTGTAAACTCATTGACCAAGACCACTACACGGCCCTGCTGCAAGCGCCCATTGCCAAAAGCCTTGAACTCGCGACGTGGGGCATGGAGACCCTCCGTATAGACGATCATATCTCCATCGGACAGAAACTCGTTTGCTATGCGGGCTGCAGCCTCCAGATAACCTCCACCATTATCCTGCAGGTCGAGTATCAAGTCGGTCATGCCGAGCTTTTTGAGCGAATCTATAGCACACATCATCTCCTCATGCGTCTTCTCGCCAAAGTTTTCGAGCCGGACGAACCCGATACCAGGACGTATCATATAGGCCGCATCAACCGAGAGGACGGGTATCTTCGCACGCTTGACTATAAAAGAGAGTGGCTTGTCGACACCCCTTCTGATAACCGTCAGCGTCACCTTCGTGCCACGCTTGCCTCGAAGTCGGCGCACGATGTCGCTCCGATCCATCTTCACACCTGCTATTGCGGTGTCATTGACGGCAATAATACGGTCGCCAGCGAGGATGCCCACTTTCTCAGAAGGGCCTCCCGTGGTGGGCTGCATGACCACCAATGTGTCGTCAACGATATTGAACTGCACACCAATACCCTCGAAATCGCCTTGCAATGGTTCGTTGAGCGATTTCGTCTCCTTGGCATTGGTGTAACTGGAATGGGGATCCAACTTCTCCAACATGCCACGGATAGCATCCTCCACGAGTTTGCTCTCATCGACAGAATCGACATAATAGTTGTTGATAGCGACCTCAGCCATCTGTAACTTACGCAAAGCCGACTCAGGACCGAAATCGATTTGCAGCTGGGCACACGCCGAAAGGAAGGGGAAAAGCCCAAGAAACAAGAGCCATGCCAGTCGGCTCGTCCTGTATGGAAAGTGCTTTTTCATCATCTCTGTTTGTTTCTGTTTACAAAAAATATAGTATGCACGACGGTCACGCCTCTTCCGCATCAGGAAGATCCTCCTCTATCACCAAGTTGTTGATGATGAAGTTTTGTCGTTCCATCGTATTTTTGCCCATATAGTACTCCAGCAGTTTCTGAACCTGATCGTTCTTATGGAGCGTCACCTGCTCCAAACGCATATCAGGTCCTATGAAATGGGAGAACTCGTCGGGAGAGATCTCGCCAAGACCTTTGAAGCGAGTGATCTCTGGATCAGGGCCAAGATCACGGATAGCTTGCTGTCGCTCCTCGTCGCTATAGCAATAGATGGTCACGAAGTCTGATTTTTTCTCATTTTTTGTACGGCGTGCCTCTGCCTCTTTGACGACCTGCTTGTTCTTGATTTTCGTCTTGCGGTTGCGGACGCGAAACAATGGGGTCTGAAGCACATAGACATGTCCCTTCTTGATCAGTTCGGGGAAGAACTGAAGGAAAAAGGTGATGATGAGCAGACGGATATGCATACCGTCAACATCGGCATCGGTAGCAACGATCACCTTGTTGTAGCGCAACGCCTCCAGTCCATCCTCGATATCAAGAGCGGCTTGAAGGAGGTTGAACTCCTCGTTCTCATAAACGACCTTCTTCGTCAATCCAAAAGAGTTGAGGGGTTTTCCGCGTAGCGAGAATACAGCCTGCGTATTGACATCACGACTCTTGGTGATGCTTCCGCTGGCCGAGTCGCCCTCGGTGATAAAAATGCAGCTATCCTCTTTACGGTCGTTTTTCGCATCGCAGAAATGGATTCGGCAGTCACGAAGTTTCCTATTGTGGAGGTTGGCCTTCTTGGATCGCTCACGGGCCAACTTCGTCACACCCGCCATAGCCTTGCGCTCACGCTCGCTCTCCTTGATCTTTGTCTCCAGAATGTCCGCACAGTCCTCCTTGTGGATATGGAGGTAGTTGTCTACATTCTGTTTGATAAAGTCGCCGACATATTTATTGATGGTTTCCGCTCCGGGTGCCATGACGGTAGAACCGAGTTTAATCTTCGTCTGACTTTCGAAGACGGGCTCCTCCACATTGATAGCAATGGCTGCAACAAGACCATTACGGATGTCCGCATACTCATATTTGCCAAAATGCTCTTTGATCGTGCGAGCAATATGCTCCTTGAAAGCAGACTGGTGTGTGCCGCCCTGCGTGGTGTGCTGGCCGTTGACAAAGGAGTAGTACTCCTCACCGTACTGGTTGGTGTGGGTAAACGCGATCTCGATATCCTCTCCCTTCATGTGGACGATAGGATAAAGGGGTTCGCCTGTCATATTGTCTGAGAGCAAATCTTTCAGACCATGACGGCTGAGAATGCGCCGCCCATTGTGCATGATAACCAACCCCGTATTGAGGTAGGTGTAATTGCGGAGCATCGTTTCCACGATGTCGTCGTGGAAAGAGTAGTTTTTGAAGAGTGTGTCATCGGGCTGGAAGAAGATGAATGTGCCGTTTTCATCCTGCGTATCCTCGGTGCGGTCACTTTGTAGTTGTCCTTTCTCGAAAACCAAGGAGCGCACCTTGCCTTCACGGTAGCTTCTCACTTCGAAACGGCTGCTCAGCGCATTGACTGCCTTCACACCCACACCATTGAGTCCGACGCTCTTTTTGAACGCTTTGCTGTCATATTTACCGCCCGTATTGAGAACGGAAACGGCCTCGACGAGCTTGCCTTGAGGAATGCCACGGCCATAGTCGCGGACGGAGACGCGCAGGTGATCTTCCACGTCGATCTCTATTCTGTTGCCAGCATTCATCTTAAACTCGTCGATGGAATTGTCAACGACTTCCTTGAGGAGCACATAGATGCCGTCCTCGGGCAGGTTGCCATCACCCAAACGCCCGATATACATACCAGGTCGGGTGCGGACGTGCTCCATGTCGGACAGGTGCCGAATGTTGTCGTCGGTATATTCTGCTGTCGGCTGCGCGCCAACGGGGATCTCTTCTGTTGCCATAGGCTTGATATAATTGGGATAATATGGAGGAGAAGGGGATGAGGCGTATCTCAGCCTATGCGTTAGATGTTCTTTTTGTAACAGCGGCGACGCTTGTGCTGCACGGTCTCCAGATACTGCCACTGACTCTGCACGCCCTCGTTGGTCTCCATCTCGACCTGACTTTCACCCCATTCGAAACCGTACTCCTGATAGATGGGGATGAGATGGGCAAACATCAAGGCATTGGCTCCCTTGGGACGGTATTCGGGCAGGACACCGATCATCTCCAGGTCAACGATACGTGTCTTATGAAACTTCAGGGCTCGAAGCAGATGCCACCATCCGAAGGGGAATAGGCGACCACGGCGCGTCTTCTGCATTGCTCGGGAGAGGGACGGTAGCGTGATACCGACTCCCACCATCTTATGGTCTTCTGTGGACCAGTCTTCGACAATAGGAATCAAACGGAGGTCGGCAAAGGGCAAATACATCTTGACATACATGTCAACCTGCTTGTCGCTCAACTCGGAGAAGCCATAGATGTCCTTGAAGGTTTCATTAATGAGATGGAAGATCTTACGTCCATAGCCCTCCTTGAGAATCTCGTGGCGAGTAAGAATGCGGACGTGGAGATTGAAGCGTTTCTCTACCAATCGAGCTACCTTGGTGTATTTCTCGGGTACGGTATCGGGCACGATGAGCTTAAACTCCACGTAGTCGTTGTCCTTCTCCCAACCTCCAAGCTGTTCCATGAGCTTAGGATAGTAGGGATAGTTATAGATGGTGGCCATCGTTCCGAGTTGATCAAAGCCATCGGTAAGCATACCCTCGGGGTCGAAGTCTGTGAAGCCGAGGGGACCGACAACCTCCGTCATGCCTCTCTCACGACCAAACTGAGCGACCGCATCAAGCAGTGCACGTGCCACGTCAACATCGTCCACCATGTCTATCCACCCGAAACGCACGCTTTTGCGCTGCCAGCGGGTGTTAGCACGGCTGTTGATGATCGCTGCCACACGGCCCACAATACGCCCCTCGCGATAGGCAAGGAAATAATCGGCCTCGCAAAAGTCAAAAGCGGGATTCTTATCCTTCGACAACGTGTTCATATCGTCGCTGAAAAGCGTGGGCACATCGTAGGGATTGCCCTCGTACAAATCGTGATGGAAGTCTATAAAATGGCGCAAATCGCTGCGGGTAGCCACTTTCTTGATGGTAATAGCTGACATCTCTGCTCTTATTTATTCTGTTTCAAATATGCAAATTTAGACATTTTATTGCGACATGCAAAATTTGAATTCCATTTTTCCATATATTTAACCTGGATTGTTCATGAGAATTCGTAACGATATGAAAACAAAGTAAAGAACGATGGAAAACGTATAAGATAAAATCCCCGTAACAGTAACTACCATCACGGGGATTTTTAAGCTATATATTATGCTTTCTGCTGCTCTGAAAGGGCAGAAAAGCAGTTATGCGTTAGTCAGCCAACTTAGCCTTGAGAAACTCGCGGTTCAAGCGGGCGATATTGGCGATAGACTCGCTCTTCGGGCAGACAGCCTCGCAAGCACGGGTGTTGGTGCAGTTGCCGAAGCCCAGCTCGTCCATCTTGGCCACCATGTTCTTGGCACGCTTAGCAGCCTCTACACGGCCTTGGGGAAGCAGAGCGAGCTGGCTAACCTTCGAGCTGACAAAGAGCATAGCAGAACCGTTCTTACAAGCAGCGACACAAGCACCGCAACCGATGCACGTGGCGCAGTCCATAGCCTCGTCGGCAGCCTCCTTGGAGATCAAGATGGCATTGGCGTCCTGAGCCTGTCCGGTACGGATGGAGGTGTAGCCACCAGCCTGGATAATCTTGTCGAAGGCAGTACGGTCAACCATACAGTCCTTGATGACGGGGAAACCTGCTGAACGCCACGGCTCCACGGTGATAACGTCACCGTCGTTGAAGCGGCGCATATAGAGCTGACAGGTCGTAGCTCCGCGCTCTGTCTTGCCGTGCGGCGTACCGTTGATGTAAAGAGAGCACATACCGCAGATACCCTCGCGGCAGTCGTGGTCGAACACGAAAGGCTCCTCACCAGCATCGATGAGTTCCTCGTTGAGGATGTCGAGCATCTCCAGGAACGAAGTGTCGTCGGGGATGTTCTTCATCTCGTGCGTATCGAAATGACCCTGATCCTGCGGGCCGTTCTGCTTCCAATACTTAATTGTGAATGATATATTTCTTGCCATTTTTGGTCTAATTCTTTATTAAGTCCACTAAATCAACTTATCTCCCAGAGATTAGTTCTTGTAATTTCTGGTCTGAACCTTGATAGCCTCATACTCGAGCTTCTCCTTGATCAGCTCAGGAGCGGTGGTCTCACCCTTGTACTCCCAGCAGCCTACATAGAAGAAGTTCTCGTCGTCGCGCTTAGCCTCACCCTCCTCGGTCTGATGCTCCTCACGGAAGTGGCCACCGCAGCTCTCCTCACGATGAAGTGCGTCGTAAGCCACGAGCTCACCCATGAGGATGAAGTCACGAAGGTGGATGGCCTTGTCAAGCTCGACATTGAGACCCTGCTTCGCTCCAGGAATAAAGAGGTTGGTGTTGAACTCCTTGCGGAGGCTTGCGATGAGCTTCAAGCCCTCCTCAAGTCCAGCCTTTGTGCGACCCATACCAACATGCTCCCACATGATGTGGCCGAGCTCCTTGTGGATGGAATCGACAGAACGCTTACCCTTGATGTTCATCAGGCGATCGATCTCGGCGTTGACAGACTTCTCAGCCTCGTCAAACTCGGGAGCCGTCGTCGGCACCTTCGGCCAGAGAGCCTGGTCAGCAAGATAATTCTGGATGGTGTAAGGCAGGACAAAGTAGCCGTCGGCCAATCCCTGCATGAGCGCGGAAGCACCCAGACGGTTGGCACCGTGGTCAGAGAAGTTGCACTCACCGATGGCAAAGAGGCCAGGGATAGTGGTCTGCAGCTCATAGTCGACCCAGATACCACCCATCGTGTAGTGGATAGCCGGGAAGATCATCATCGGATTATAGTACTTCACGCCATTGATCTCGCGTGCGACCTCACCTGGGTTGACATCGGTGATCTCCTCATACATATCAAAGAGGTTGCCGTAGCGCTGCAGGATGCGATCGATTCCGAGACGGTTGATAGACTCAGAGAAATCGAGGAAGACGGCAAGACCCGTATTGTTGACACCAAAGCCCTTGTCACAGCGCTCCTTGGCGGCACGAGAGGCCACATCACGGGGAACGAGGTTACCGAAGGCAGGATAACGGCGCTCCAAGTAGTAGTCGCGATCCTCCTCAG
Source organism: Prevotella sp. (assembly GCA_003447235.1). Classification (GTDB taxonomy): domain Bacteria; phylum Bacteroidota; class Bacteroidia; order Bacteroidales; family Bacteroidaceae; genus Prevotella. The sequence continues at coordinate 31,268 of DLZV01000031.1, read as the reverse complement.
GAATATCGCTACCCTTGATCTCACCCTTCTGCAACTTCTTGGCATCCTCAATATTCTTCGGCACCCAGATACGACCGTCGTTACGCAACGACTCAGACATCAGGGTGAGCTTAGACTGCTTGTCGCCGTGGACAGGAATGCAGGTCGGGTGAATCTGCACATAGCAGGGGTTGGCAAAGTAAGCACCCTTGCGATAGCACTGTACGGCAGCGGTGCAGTTGCAACCCATGGCATTGGTGGAAAGGAAGTAGGTATTGCCATAGCCACCCGTAGCGATGACGACGGCATTGGCCGAGAAGCGCTCGAGTTTACCCGTAGTGAGATCCTTGGCAATGATACCGCGTGCGTGACCGTCAACGATGACGACGTCCTCCATCTCATAACGCGTGTAGAGCTTCACCTTGCCCTCATTGACCATACGGCTCAAAGAGCTGTACGCGCCAAGCAGGAGCTGCTGGCCAGTCTGACCCTTGGCATAGAACGTACGGCTCACCTGTGCACCACCGAAGGAACGGTTGGCCAACATGCCACCATACTCACGTGCGAAAGGCACGCCCTGAGCCACACACTGGTCGATGATGTCGTTGCTCACCTCAGCCAAACGATAAACATTGGCTTCACGAGCACGATAGTCACCACCCTTTACCGTATCGTAGAACAAACGATAGACAGAGTCGCCGTCGTTCTGATAGTTTTTTGCAGCGTTGATACCACCCTGTGCGGCGATAGAGTGAGCACGACGCGGAGAGTCCTGGATGCAGAAGTTGTACACATTAAAGCCCATCTCGCCGAGAGAGGCAGCGGCACTGGCACCAGCAAGTCCCGTTCCTACGACGATGACATCGAGCTTGAGCTTGTTCTTCGGGTTCACCAAGCGCTGGTGTGCCTTATAGTTGGTCCACTTCTCAGCGACGGGTCCCTCGGGAATTTTGGAATCTAATATCTTAGCCATAATCTTTCGTTACTTGATAAAAAGTGTTTGAATGTTGTGAATGAATAAATGAAAATTAGACGCAGAGGGGCGCAATGCCGCAAGCGAAGGTCAGCACAACAAACGCGAAGCAAAGAATGAGCAGCGTGGTATAGACGTTGCCAATGCACTTCCAACGCTCGAACCACACCTTACCATTCCAGCCCAAGGTCTGGAGAGCGCTCCAGAAACCATGGCTCAGGTGGAACCAAAGGGCAGCAAGCCATACGAGATAGAGCACCACGTACACAGGATTGGAGAACGTGTCCTGAATGTAAGCCACACCATCAGCAGGGTCGTGAGCCACAGTAATGCCAGTCAACTCGGCAAACATCATGTTGTACCAGAAGTTGAACAAGTGCAGCAACAGACCGAGGATAACGATCAAGCCGAGCACGAGCATGTTCTGGCTTGCCCACTCCACCTTCTTAGGGCGGTCGGTGACAGCATAACGGTTGTTGCCACGTGCACTCCGGTTCTGCATCGTAAGGATGAAGGCATAGACGAAGTGAAGCGCAACGAGGGCGGTGAGAGCCACAGTAGCCGCTACGGCATACCAGTTGGCACCCAGGAGCTCGCAAATAGTGTTGTAAGCCTCGCCTGAGAAGAACGCAGCCACGTTCATGCACGCGTGGAACGTGAGGAATAGAACAAGCGCAATGCCCGTTACAGACATCACCACCTTTCTACCGATGGATGATTTAATTAACCACATAAACGATTGATTTTTAATTATTTGAATTATAAATTTGTATTAACTTATTCGCAGCTTTTATCCAACCGATGGCCTTCCGCATAAGCTTCATCCCCAATTCTGGGTAGGCTCCATACGGAATTTCGGTGCAAAAATACTATTTTTTAATGATTAAACAAAGTGAAAAAGGCAAAATTTCAAAGATTATCAGTACTTTTGCGGAAAAAATAGGGAAAGCAAGAATGGTTTTTGAATACGACGTCCTCGTCATCGGAGGTGGGCATGCAGGCTGCGAGGCCGCTTCTGCGGCTGCCAAGACTGGCGCCAAGACCTGTCTGATAACAATGGACATGAACAAAATCGCACAGATGAGCTGCAACCCAGCAGTCGGCGGTATCGCCAAGGGGCAAATCGTGCGCGAGATAGACGCCTTAGGCGGAGAGATGGGACACATCACCGACGCGACGGCTATACAGTTTCGGATGCTCAACCGATCCAAAGGCCCTGCCATGTGGAGTCCTCGCGCTCAATGCGACCGCGAGAAATATATCTTAGAGTGGCGCACCACTCTCGACCAAATACCGCTCCTCGACATTCTTCAAGATCAAGCAGAAGAATTACTGGTAAAAGACTCTAAAGTATTAGGTATCAAAACTTTATGGGGAATAGAGATTCATGCCAAAGCGATTGTTGTCACAGCAGGTACCTTTCTCAACGGACTGATGCATATCGGACACAAGATGGTTGAGGGTGGCCGCATTGCTGAGCCAGCAGTTCATCATTTCTCTGAGAGCATAGCGCGTCATGGCATCCGTGTGGCGCGCATGAAGACAGGCACCCCCGTGCGCATTGACAAGCGATCTGTCCATTTCGAGGAGATGGAAGAGCAACTCGGGGAGAACGACTATCATCAGTTTTCCTACTTCGGGAAACAACGCACCCTTCCACAACTTCCTTGCTGGACCTGCGCCACCAACGCAAAGGTACACGAGATATTGCGGCAGGGTCTGGCTGACTCTCCTTTATATAATGGACAGATCAACAGTATCGGCCCACGCTATTGTCCCTCCATCGAGACCAAGCTCGTCACATTTCCTGGCCGCGACTCTCACCCCCTCTTTTTAGAGCCAGAGGGAACGGACACCAACGAGATGTACCTAAACGGATTTTCCTCTTCCATGCCATGGGACATCCAGTTGGAAGCACTCCATCATATCCCTGCTTTACGAGATGCTAAAATATACCGACCAGGTTATGCCATAGAGTATGACTTCTTCGACCCCACTCAACTGAAACACTCTTTGGAGTCAAAGCTGATCGAAGGTCTCTTCTTCGCTGGTCAAGTCAATGGCACCACGGGATACGAGGAGGCGGCAGGACAGGGACTTGTTGCGGGCATCAATGCAGCCAATTTCTGTGCCAACAGCGAACCCTTTGTCATGAAGCGCGACGAGAGTTATATCGGAGTGCTCATAGACGACCTCACAACCAAAGGTGTGGACGAACCCTACCGGATGTTCACTTCTCGTGCCGAATACCGCATCCTGCTTCGTCAGGATGATGCCGACGCACGACTGACCGAGAAAGGCTACCACCTCGGATTAGCCAGTCGCGCCCGCTACGACTGGTGGCTGCAGAAGAAAGAGCACATCGAGCGTATTATCAATTTCTGCGAGCAAACTACAGTAAGACCCGAAGAAATTAACAACCTACTCGAAACTGTCGGCACTTCCCCACTCCGAGGCACCACACACCTCTCAGAGTTGGTGGCACGTCCACAGCTCAACTTCCAAAACCTATCCGAGAAGCTGCCTTCCTTGAAAGAAACCATTGCCTTATCGCCCAACCGAACGCAAGAAATTGCCGAGGCTGCTGAGGTCAGGATGAAATATAAAGGATATATAGAACGCGAACGCATCTTTGCAGACAAAATGCGGAGATTGGAGGACATACGCATCGCCGGACACTTCCATTATGCAGAAATGCACGATCTCAGTACCGAGTGCAGACAAAAGTTGGAGCGCATCCAGCCCGAGACGTTGGCAGAAGCAAGCCGAATCCCAGGCGTTAGTCCTAGCGACATCAACGTACTATTGGTACTCATGGGACGATAGGATCGTTTCACGCGAAACAATTAATAAATCATCATAAAAACAAGCAATTGATCATGAACAAACAATTACTTTTGGACAACCTACGTTGTATCCCCGACTGGCCCATTAAGGGCGTTAACTTTCGCGACGTGACGACCCTTTTCAAAGACAAGGACGCGTTGCGAGAGATTGCCGACAGCATGTATGATCTCTACAAGGACAAAGGAATCACGAAAATTGTCGGTATCGAGAGCCGTGGCTTTGTCATGTCATCCGCTGTCGCTATTCGACTGAACGCAGGTATCGTTCTTTGCCGAAAACCCGGCAAACTGCCATGTGCCACTATTCAGGAGAGCTACGCTAAAGAATACGGCATAGACACCATCGAGATTCACGCTGATTCCATCAACGAAAAAGATGTCGTGCTACTTCACGACGACTTGTTGGCTACAGGAGGCACGATGGCTGCCGCCTGCAAGCTCGTCAAGAAGTTTCACCCAAAGAAGATTTACTGCAACTTCATCATCGATCTAAAAAGCGAATTTCCAGACGCCATCAAACAATTTGAAGAACAAGGTATCGAGGTGACTTCGCTGCTATCGTTCTAATCAAAACGACTAATTGAGTATGAGGCGCGATGTTGAGAAAAAGGCTTTCTATCTAACACCGCGCCTCCGTGACACAGTAACGAGAGCGTTCGCGTTCCACGTGAAACAAAATAGCCATAACTATTTAATTATAAGGACTTACGCATTATGACTAAAGCAGAAAATGAAGCACGCCTTCAACGACTCAAAGCTATTGTATTGGCTATGCCAGAAAAGCCAGGCACATATCAATACTACGACAAAGAGGGAACAATCATCTACGTTGGAAAGGCCAAAAATCTCAAGCGTAGAGTATCTTCATATTTTCACAAAGAAGTGGATCGTTTCAAAACCAAAGTACTTGTTTCGAAGATTGAAAACATCACGTATTCTGTAGTCAATACGGAAGAAGATGCCTTATTGATAGAGAATCAACTTATCAAGCAGTACAAGCCAAGATATAATGTACTGCTAAAAGACGGCAAGACTTATCCAAGTATTTGCGTAACTAAGGAGCCATACCCAAGAATATACAAAACTCGCACCATAAATAAGAAATATGGCACGTTTTATGGTCCGTATAGTCACATCGGCTCCATGTATGCCATACTCGATATTATACAAAAAATCTACAAACCACGTACTTGTCGTCTTCCGCTGAACGAAGAATCCGTGAAAAAAGGAAGATTCAAGCCCTGTCTCGAGTATCACATCAAAAAATGCGAGGGGCCATGTATCAACCGTCAAACTTACGAAGAATACCAAGAGGCAATACGTGAAGCACGTGAAATCCTCAAAGGAAACACAAGAGAAGTTCAGAAAATGCTGCAGGAAGAGATGATGAAACGGGCAGAAAAGATGGAATTTGAAGAAGCAGAAGTACTCAAACAGCGATGGATTGCGCTCAACAACTTTGCAGCTAAGAGCGAAATAGTAAGCCATACGATCACAGACGTAGATGTATTTACCATTATAGACGATGAGGAAAAACACGCTGCATTCATCAATTACATCCATGTTAAGAACGGAGCTATCAACCAAAGTTTCACCTACGAATACAAGCGGAAACTGGATGAAACCGACAAAGAACTGCTCAACGAAGCTATTTTGGAAATTAGAGAGAGATTTCAGAGTAGTGCAAAAGAGATCATCGTACCTTATGAATTAGATTTTAAGATTAAAAATGCCGATTTCTTCGTACCTCAGCGCGGAGATAAGCGTCATCTATTAGAACTATCTGAGATGAATGCAAGGCAATATAAGTTTGACAGACTCAAACAGACCGAAAAACTAAATCCAGAGCAACGACAGACCAGACTGATGAAGGAGCTACAACGCCTCTTGCAGCTCGACAGAATGCCTTTCACTATAGAATGCTTCGACAATTCCAATATATCTGGAAGTGATGCCGTGGCAGGCTGTATAGTATATAAAGGTATGAAACCATCGCGTAAAGACTATCGAAAATACAACATCAAGACGGTAGAGGGACCCGACGACTATGCCTCAATGCAAGAGGTTGTGCGAAGACGCTACACGAGAATGAAGGAAGAAGGCGCTCCCCTACCCGACCTTATCATTACAGACGGTGGAAAGGGCCAAATGGAGGTTGTCAGATCGGTTATTGAGGACGAGCTTCATATACACATTCCCATCGCTGGTTTGGCTAAAGACGATCGACATCGCACCAATGAACTACTATTTGGTTTTCCTCCAATGACAATCGCCGTAGACATAAAGAGCGAACTCTTCAAGATTCTAACACAAATACAAGATGAAGTACACCGATACGCCATCAGTTTTCACCGAGACAAACGCTCCAAACATCAACTTCATAGCGCACTCGATGAAATAAATGGTATCGGGCCGAAGTCAAAAGATCTGCTGCTTAGAAACTTCAAATCGGTAAAGCGCATCAGAGAAGCAACATTCGAAGAGCTAAAAGAGATCATAGGTGAGAGCAAGGCGAAATCCATTATTAATTATTGGAGCGACCAAACAGAGACAAGGTAATAAGAACATGTCTAATGATACTGTTTATTATAGATTAAACACAAAGGAAGGAGCAAATTTGGCTGTTTAGGAAATAAAACGTATCTTTGCATTATGAGAATAGTCATACAACGTGTTACAGAAGCCAGCGTAGCGGTGAATGGAAAGACTGTAGGCGCAATAGAGAAGGGATACATGATACTTGTCTGCGTGGAAAACGCTGACACTCAAGAAGATGCAGAATGGTTAGCCCGTAAGGTTGCCTCACTTCGCGTTTTCGACGACGAAGCTGGCGTAATGAACCGTGACATTCGTCAGACAGAAGGTTCTGTACTAGCGATATCCCAATTTACGCTCTTCGCAAGTTACAAAAAGAACAATCGCCCATCATGGTTTCGCGCATCCAAACAAGCCTACTCTGAACCACTCTACAATTACTTCTGCGACCAACTGGAGCTACAACTGGGCGCAGGCAAGGTTGCACGCGGTATCTTTGGAGCAGACATGAAAGTGGCCTTGATCAACGATGGACCTGTTACCATTATTATGGACACGAAAAACAAAGAATAGATAGCAACCTCTTCTATAATAATAGGAGACAGAAGCGTCACAACTCTTCCAATTAAAATCGAAAACAATGACCATCACAGAAGCTCAACGTGTAGTAGATCAATGGATTAAAAAATACGGCGTACGCTATTTCTCGGAGCTAACCAATTTGGCATGTCTCACAGAAGAAGTAGGCGAACTGGCACGTGTCATTGCCCGCACCTATGGCGAACAGAGCTTCAAGGCTGGCGAAAAATCCAATTTAGGGGAGGAAATGGCCGACGTACTGTGGGTTCTTCTCTGCCTAGCCAACCAAACGGGTGTAAATCTCGAAATCGAATTACAAAAAAGCATTGAAAAGAAAACAAAAAGGGACGCAGAGCGTCACAAAAACAATTCAAAACTGAAATAAACAAATAAACAGAAAGAATATGACTTCAATCAAAGACACTGTAAGACAGGATATAGAGCGTGCCAAAAGTATCCAGTCAGAGAACAAATACGAGCAAGTGCTAGCACAATATAACACTGATGTGGACGATGCGGAAGTTCGCGAGGAAGTAAAGAAAATCATTGCTGAAAAAGCACATGAAAACGACACTCCAGAAGTAAAGAAATTTCTCTTGGGGAGTGTGGAACTTACCACACTACATACTACTGATTCAGACGTGAGCGTGTTGCAGTTTACGGAGAATGTCAACCGGTTCGACGAGGTCTATCCCGACCTACCACACGTAGCCACCATTTGCGTCTTCCCGTGCTTTGCCGAGGTCGTCAACGACACCTTGGAGGTAGAAGGTGTAAATATAGCATGCGTCAGTGGCTCCTTCCCCTCATCACAGGCTCTCATTGAAGTAAAAGTGGCCGAAACGGCACTTGCCATCAAAGACGGTGCCAACGAGATCGATATTGTCATGCCAGTAGGCAAATTCCTCACAGGTGCCTATGAAAGTATGTGCGACGACATTGCAGAACTGAAAGAGACTTGTGGACAAGCAGTTGCAATGAAAGTGATTCTGGAAACAGGTGACCTCGTGACTGCATCCAACATCAAGAAGGCCTCCATTCTTTCCATGTATGCAGGTGCCGACTACATCAAAACTTCCACTGGCAAGGAAAAAGTCTCTGCTACACCGGAGGCCGTTTATGTAATGTGTCAAGCCATCAAGGAGTACTACGATAAAACGGGCATCCAAATCGGTTTAAAACCTGCTGGAGGCATCAATACTGTGATGGACGCCGTCATCTACTACACTATTGTCAAGGAAGTGCTTGGCGAGAAATGGCTTACCAACCAGTGGTTCCGCCTCGGAACGAGTCGCCTAGCCAACCTCTTGCTGAGCGAAATAGTAGGAGAAGAGGTGAAGTTCTTCTAAAAGCTTCGTTTCAGTTGCTCCAAGTCTTCCTATAAGACTGAAAACGCTTCCGGAACATACCGGCAACTAAGTTGAAATTATAACGTCAATGGCCAAACCATCAGAAACTCCTGGTGATTTGGCCATTGACGCTACTTTATGATCTTTAAAAGAGACTATTGTCCCTACCCTTCTCCTTTATTTAGTGCGTTCGCTGACATAGTCAAGATAAGCACGAAGGGCGGCGGCAATCTTCTCGTCGTGACAATAATCATCAAGGAACTGAAGACACAACTGGTGGTAGAAACGCATCCTACCCTCTGAATATTCTATACCACCATTGTCCTTTGCAAACGCTACAAGACGGGCTATTTCCTCCTTCGTAACAGTTCCGTCCTTCACTTTTGTTACCAATTTCCAGTGCTCAGCCTTGCCCGCTTTATGCAATGCGTATATCACGGGGAGTGTAAGTTTCCCTTCCGCCATGTCATTGCCAGTGGGCTTTCCAATATTGGCATCATCATAATAATCGAAAATATCGTCTCGAATCTGGAAAATCACTCCCAAGTTATGGCCAAACTCCTCCGCCGCAGTCACTTCATCCTCAGTAGCACCGACAGACAAAGCACCGATTCCTGCGCAAGCACTAAAGAGCGCGGCAGTTTTATTCTTGATGATCTCGTAATACACATCCTCCGACACTTCACGGTTCTGAATGTTCGAGAGCTGGAGAATCTCACCATTCGACAAGGTCTGGCCTAATTTTGCCAAATTGGTAACGATTCGCTCACGCCCACTATAAGCAATGTGAAGCAAAGCGGTAGAAAGCACATAGTCGCCTACCAGCACGGCTACACGGTTGTCAAACAGTGCGTTGGTGCTGGCTTGTCCACGACGTTCCTTTGCTTCGTCCACAACATCGTCGTGAATAAGAGATGCAGTGTGCAAAAGCTCAAGTCCTACGGCGGAATGCAGCGTTACTTGCGAGACAGCACCAAAGTTTTTGGCCATCAGCAATATCAAAATAGGACGCATCCGTTTCCCAGCGCGCTGCTTGACGTGCTCCAATGCACAGCCCAGCATACCGTCGTCATGGGTAAGACTGCTGTTGAATAGCCCGATGAAATCGGCTAATTCGTGCGAGATAGGCTCCTTGATGAGCGATACGTAATCCATGAAAGTCCGAAATTTGATACAAAATTAAGGATTTAATCGGAGAATATCACAAAAAATTTGTACTTTTACACTTTAAAAATATCATTAGCATGACAAAACTGATTCTTCTCGACGCCTATGCGATCATCTATCGCTCTTACTATGCCCTTCTGCGCACACCGCGCATCAATAGTAAGGGGCTCAACACGTCGGCCATTATGGGTTTTTGCAATACACTACATGAGGTATTGACCAAAGAGCAACCCGACTACATAGGCGTGGCCTTCGACCACGGCAAGACCTTCCGTCACGAAAAGTTTTCCGCCTATAAGGCACAGAGACAAGAAACTCCCGAGGACATCAAGCGCTCCGTACCTATCATTCAAGATATCCTCGGCGCTCTACGTATTCCCGTACTACAGAAGGATGGCTTCGAAGCCGACGACGTGATAGGAACGCTTGCGCACCAAGCCGATGAAATGGGCATTTTAACCTATATGCTCACCCCCGACAAGGACTATGGTCAATTGATAGCCGACAACGTGAAGATGTACAAGCCTCGCCATGGCGGAGGCTATGATATCATCGGCAAAGAGGAAGTACAACAGAAATATGGTATAGCTACCCCCGCGCAGGTAATCGACCTGTTGGCACTAATGGGTGATAGCGCAGACACCTTTCCCGGATGTCCTGGTGTGGGCGAAAAGACAGCTGTCAAACTTATCAACCAGTTTGGCTCCGTTGCCAACCTCCTTGAGAGCACAGACCAACTGAAAGGGAAAATGAAGGAGAAGGTAATGAATGCTACCGAAGACATCAAGCTATCCTATTTCTTGGCAACCATTCGACAAGACGTTCCTATCAGTCTCGATCTCGAAGCGATGAAGTGTAAGGAGCCGGATGCGGAGACATTGGCAAAACTCTTCGACGAACTGGAGTTTAAGACTCTTACGAACAAGTTTTTGGGAAAGGCCGAAAAAACCAAGAAAAAGAGTCAAAGACAGCTTGATCTCTTTGCTGAAATTACGTCCGACGGCCAAGAAGAAACAAAAAACGAGCAGTATGAAAGCATTAAAACAACGCAACAAGAATACCATCTCATTGATAATGTGGACAATGCGCTTGCTTTATATGATTTTTTACGGACAAAAGAAATTCTTTGTTTAGACACAGAGACAACCTCCGTACACCCGATGGAAGCCGAATTGGTGGGATTCAGTTTCGCCGTGAAGGAAAAAGAGGCTTGGTACATAGCCGTAAAAGACAACCGTGAAGAGGTGTTAAAAATGCTTTCGATATTCAAACCGCTATTTGAAGACGAGAAGATTCTCAAGGTGGGACAAAATATCAAGTACGACATGGAGGTGCTCCACAACTATGGTATCACGGTGAAGGGTCGTATCTTTGACACGATGCTCGCCCACTATATCATCCAGCCAGAACTCCACCACGGCATGGACTACCTTGCAGAGGTTTATCTCCACTACAAGACCGTGCACATAGAAGAACTCATCGGACCGAAGGGAAAAGGGCAGAAAAACATGCGTGACTTACCACCAGAGGCGGTCTATGCTTACGCTTGCGAGGATGCCGATATTACCTTGCGCCTCTACCATATCCTGGAACCAAAACTTAAAGAGGTTGGCGGAGAAGATTTGTTTTGGCAGATCGAGATGCCCCTCGTTCCAGTCCTGGCCGATATGGAACAAACGGGCGTCTGTCTCGACACAGAAGCCTTAAAAGAGACCTCCCGTATCTTCAACGAACGGCTTCACCTCTATGAGACACGCATCTACGAAGAGGCCGGTGAAACATTCAACATCGCAAGTCCCAAGCAAGTCGGTGAGATTCTTTTCGGCAAATTGCATTTGGTCGACAATCCCAAGCGGACAAAGACAGGACAGTACGTCACCTCCGAAGAAGTACTGCAATCCCTCAGTGGCAAGCATCCCATAGTGGACAACATTCTTGCCCACCGAGGTCTAAAAAAACTATTGGGCACCTATGTCGATGCGCTTCCGAAACTCATCAACCCTCGCACGGGCCGCATCCACACTTCTTTCAACCAAGCAGTGACAGCCACAGGTCGCCTCTCGTCAAGCGACCCTAACTTGCAGAACATCCCCGTCAGAGACGATGACGGCAAGGAAATTCGCAAGTGCTTTATCCCTGAAGAGGGGTGTCTGTTCTTCTCTGCTGACTACTCGCAAATAGAGCTGCGCATCATGGCCCACCTTAGTGGCGATGAAAACATGATCGAAGCGTTTAGGAGCGGACAGGATATCCACCGAGCTACAGCCGCCAAGATATGGCACGAACCGATAGAGCGTGTCGAGGACGCACAACGAAAAAAAGCCAAGCAAGCCAACTTTGGCATTATCTACGGCATCACGGCCTTCGGGCTGGCTCAACGGATGGGAATAGCCAACGGGGAGGCGCGCGACCTCATCGCCGACTATTTCAGGACCTTCCCCCGTGTCCACGCCTACATGGAACAAGCCAAACAATTGGCACGCGAGAAGGGTTACGCTGAGACCATCTTCCATCGTCGCCGCTACCTACCTGATATCACCTCTCGCAACAACACCGTTAGGGGATTTGCCGAGCGCAACGCTATCAACGCACCGATACAAGGAAGCGAAGCCGACATCATCAAAGTGGCAATGATCCGCATCCACCGCCGCTTCGCTGAGGAAGGCATCCGGTCGAAAATGATCCTGCAAGTACATGATGAGCTCAATTTCTCTGTCTATCCCGAAGAGAAAGCACTTGTCGAACGCATTGTCGTGGAAGAGATGGAACATGCCTATACACTCTCCGTACCCCTCGTGGCCGACGCAGGCTGGGGACGAAACTGGCTGGAAGCACACTAAACCCTGTTCAAGCCAGCCTACATCCTAAGATCAAAGGAGCAAAAACACCCAAACAACGGGTGCTACATGAATAGAAATTGACATCGCGAAATGTCAATAATGGTTCATGTTGCACCCGTTGTTTAAACTATGAATTAAGAAGGTCGACACTACTGAGAAGCCTCAGACCCACGAAACAGAAAAAGACTATCGGGTTCTCCAGCCAAAGACTAAGCAGCAAGGCCCAAAAACTGACGAACACGCCTCTTCATTTTCAATTACTAAAACAGGATTTCCATGTGGCTTTTCAGATAATAGTAAACTATTAACTACAAGTTGATGTAAGCATAAACGCTTGGTGTTAAAGCATTTATACAAGAAAAAGAAATGCAACGCAGTTTTGAAAAAGTGATGAGACGGCTTGCGCACTCAGGGGTTTTATTGTAACTTTGCAACATTAATAATTCAACAACAAGTTATATCAATGTCTATTCTATTAATTTTCGCTGCATTGGCACTGAGTGCCTCCGCCGGCGCACAGGAAGTAGTCACGGTAACATCCACGGACGGCAAGAAGGAGTTTGACAAAGGTCAGATTACCACCTTCACCTTCGACGGCCCCGCCGTCATCTTGCACCGTAGCGGTAATCAAGAGCCCGAGGAATACATGATGAGCGACATCGTGGAGATCACCTTCAGCCTGGCCACCGGTTTCGACAATGTGAAGATGGGAGAAACCAACATCACCGTGAGTGCGGAGCGCGGAACCGGCATTCTCCGTATCAATGGCACGGAGCCTGGCAAGATCTACAACGTAGCCGTCTATGACGCAGCAGGCCGTATTGTCTGGAACGACAAGCAGTGGCAGGGCCAGACCATCGATCTTTCGGGCAAGCCTGCTGGCATCTATATTCTGAACATCAACAACACAACACTTAAATTCAGAAAGTAATCTATGAAGAAATCCATACTCCTCATGTCCGCCCTTTTCTTCTGCGGCATGACTGCGCTGGCCCAGGAGCCACTTTACAAGATGAAGTTGACGCTGCAAGACGGAAGCAAGCTCGCGGCCCTTACCGACGAGATCGACTCCATGCAGCTCACGACAGTGAAAGCAGCCGAGGTACACGTCACGGAGCGCTACAAGACTCCTCCTCCATCGGCATCAACATCGAGGCCGAAGCAAGTGTGACACGCGTCCAAGCAGCCATCGTCGCTGGCAGCGAGAAGGACCCCAACATCAACTACACCGAGTATGTGCAGAAGCATAGCGTCTGCGACGCCAAGGGATCCTATACGCTGGCCTTCGACTTCCTCAAGCCGGAGAGTATCTACACCATCTATGTGCTCGCATACGACGAGAACGGTCTGCCCACGGGTCTGAAGAGCCTTACCTGCTCCACGGGTGCCGTGGCCGACGATCCCTTCACAGTCACGACGACACACGTCGGAACAACAACACTCAAGTACAACGTCACGGCCAAGGACGCTTCCGTGAAGTACTGCACTTTCGCCACAGGCTATGACTACTACCAGCGCTGGCAGCTGGAGGAAGGCACCAACGGCGACGTCATCAAGCACTTCATCAGCATGTGGTCCACCTTCGCCTCCTGGTATGGCGAGAACTGGCAGACCATGATGAAGTACGACCGCCGCGAGGGCACCTACGAGGGCGATGGCAACCACCTGATGTGGGACGCTCGCCAGGTCGTCATCACCTTCGGAATGGACGACGACGGCAACCTCGTCACGCCAATTCAGGTTGACAGCATCCACACCAACGCCCCGACACCTGTGGACATGGACATCCCCTTGACCGTCCTCTCCAACGAGTGGGGAGACCAGCAGATCAAGGCTGCCCCGACTACCAACACCCCCTATTTCATCACCATGCAACCCGCCGCCTACGTTGACCTGTACAAGACCGACGCAGCGCTGCTCCGCGCCCTTTGCTACGAGGCCGACAACATCAACCCGACCGACCTGGCCCGTACTCGCGACGAGGACCTCAGAGATGGTCTGTGGGAGTTCCGCGTGCGCAAGGATGTCGATACCGACTACTACATCATCGCTGTCGGACTGGACGAGGGCGCACCCGCTACCCGCGCCTTCAAGACTAAGATCACGGTGCCTGGAGGAAGTTTCTAAGCCTATTGTATGTACAACAACGAAAGAAGAAAAACAATGAAAAAGATCATAGCAACTATCGCCGCCTCCGTGCTCTCTGTGGCGGCTATGGCCCAGAAACCGGGCGACGGTGTGTTGAGAATCCATACCACCGACGGCGAGGTGACGCCCATCTTCACCAAAAACATCAAGAGCATGACCTTTGAGGAGGTGACACCGCTGACCATGAACATCGATGTCGAGGAGACTGGCACAGACTACATCCTCGTCGATTTCCCCATGCCCGAGGGCTGCTCCCACTGGCTGATGTACGTCGGCGACGAGGAACTGGTTGGCAACGACCGCGACGTCCGCATCGAGATGAAGAAGCGCTACATGGAGGACTGGCGCGAGTCGAAGTACCTGCAGATCCCTGGTCTGAAGGATAACACCACCTACTACATCTACGCCCTTCTCTACGACAATGACGGAGTGCCCGCAGGTCTCAGCCGCGCCACGGCAACGACCAAGGCCAAGGCCAATGACGAGTTCTCTGTCAACGTCACGGACATCAAGTCCAATACGGCTACCGTCACCTTCACCCCGAAGGACCAGACGCAGCAGTACTACTGCTTCATCGTGTCGGACGAGACCCGCGACTTGATGATAGAGAAATATGGAAGCATCGAAGCTGCCGACCAGGCCTACTGGGACTACATAGCTGGGCAGTACGACATGGACCTCGATTTTTATTTGAACCAGACTCTGTTCCGCGGTACGAAGACCGTTGACGCCAAGGAGTTCACTGGTCAGGCCCTGCAGTCCGAGACCCTCCACTGGGCCTATTGCTATGCTGTCAACTCCTCTACGGGCGAGATTACATCTCCCGTCTATGAGCAGCGCTTCACCACGCTGGCCACGGAAGCATCAAGCAATCAGCTCACCGTCACCGTTATACAGCCGTACAAAGATGGTTGTGACGTAGAAGTCAAGACCACCAACAACGACAAGTATATCCTCGACGTGCAGAGCAAAGAGGTCTGGGAGAGAAAGCTAAGCGCCCACAACGGCGACGCCAAGAAGGCCGCTGCCGACCTGCTGAAGATTGTCTATGGCGGCGAGGCTGACGACTTCACAAGACAAGGCGACTTCACTGGCAAGCTCAACTACGGCCAGCCTGACACCGACTGCGTGGTCATCGCTTGTGGCTATGACGGCGGCGTGACGACCGACGTGCAGGCCATCCCCTTCCATACCTTGGCAGAACAAAGGACAGCGGACGTAAGACCGTAGTCTAACAGAGATAGCCCAGCCCTTTGCGCATCACAAGCGCCAAAGAGCTGGGCTTTTTTGAAGCCAAAATTCTTTTATCACCCGAAAACTTGCCTATTTCATGAAAAGGCAGTACTTTTACACCATCATTAGACAAAGGAATCATGAGAATCATCATCATCAACGGCCCCAACCTCAACCTCTTGGGATCGCGCGAACCCGACCTCTATGGACAGGAGACGATGGACCACTGCCTCGCGTCGCTCCGAAAACGGTTTCCACAGGTGGAGATAGAATACTATCAGAGCAACCATGAGGGCGCATTGGTAGACCGGCTTCAGGAGACCGGATTCACCCACGACGGCATCATCCTCAACGCGGCAGCCTATACCCATACCAGCATTGCCCTGCTCGACGCGATCCGCGCCATCAGCGCCCCTGTCGTGGAGGTGCACCTTAGCAATGTCGCCGCCCGCGAGGACTTCCGCCGCCACTCCATGATCGCCCCCGCTTGTGTCGGAACAATCGCGGGGTTCGGCATGGACGTCTATCGACTGGGCGTAGAAGCGCTGCTCTGTTTCACCCACCACCCCCAATCGAGCCGGTCATGACTGAACAACTGCAACGATATATAGAACAGCACAGCGACCCCGAGGGCGACTATCTGCACCGCCTTTGGCGGGCCACCCACTTGCACACACTCCACGGACGCATGGTGAGCGGCCATGTCGAGGGGCGCCTGCTCAAGATGTTGGTCACCATGATACGCCCCAAACACATCCTGGAGATAGGCACCTTCACGGGATATAGCGCTCTCTGCATGGCCGAGGGACTGCGTTCGATAGGCGATGGGGGTATCATCCACACCTTCGATGTCAATGACGAACTGGAGCCTTTCACGCGCCAGTGGATCGATGGATCAGGACTGGGCAACTACATCGACTTCCGCATCGGCGACGCCATCGAGCAAGCACCCCAACTGGGCGTGACCTTCGACCTTGCATTCATCGATGGCGACAAGCGCACCTACCTCCAGACCTACGAGATGGTGCTGCCGCTGCTGCGACAAGGTGGCTTCATCCTCGCCGACAATACGCTATGGGACGGCCATGTCGTCGATTCGGCCTATGCCAAAGACCAGCAGACCTTGGGCATTTGCCGCTTCAACGACGCCACAGCACAGGACCAGCGTATCGAAAAAGTCATCCTCCCCATGCGCGATGGCCTCACGCTGATGCGCAAATTGTAATTTTATGGAGACAACATGGCTATTTCTCAACAAGATTGAGTAACTTTGCAATCAAATAACAAAGAAGAATATGGAAGAAACAAGACAAAACCGCATAGCCCGCCTCCTGCAAAAGGAGCTGGCGACCATCTTTCAGGGACAGACACGCATGATGCACGGCGTGCTGGTCAGCGTCACCCGGGTGCGCGTAAGCCCCGACTTGAGCATCTGTACCGCCTATCTCAGCATCTTCCCCTCAGAGAAATCGGAAGAACTGATCGAGAACATCAACACCAACGAGAAGCAAATCCGCTTCGAACTGGGACGACGCGTGCGCAACCAGCTCCGCATCATCCCCGAGCTACGCTTCTATCTCGACGACTCCCTCGACTACATCGACCACATTGACGAACTGCTGAAGAAGTGAACTTCCCGCTATTTGTCTCCCGCCGCTACCTGTTCTCCAAGAAGAGCACGCACGCCATCAATCTCATCAGCGTCATTGCCGTGCTCGGCGTGGCCGTAGCCACGATGGCCATGGTGGTCGTCATGAGCAGTTTCAACGGTTTTGCCGACCTGATAGCGTCCCTCTTCACAGAGTTTGACCCGCAACTGAAGGTGCAGCCAGTGAGTGGCAAAGCCGCTCCTGCCGACGATGCAGCCTTGGTGAAGGTAAAGCAGCTACCCTTTGTCGCCGTGGCAACAGAATGCGTAGAGGACCAGGCGCTGGCCGTATATCGGGATCGTCAGATGATGGTGACGGTGAAGGGTGTGGAGGCCAACTTCGACTCGCTCACCAACATTCGCAACATCCTCTACGGTGACGGCGAGTTTCGTCTCTCCCAGGCCAACCTCGACTACGCCGTGCCTGGCATCTGGATTGCCAAAGACCTCGGCACAGGCACCGATTGGCCCGACTATCTCCACATCTATGCGCCACAACGGCAGGGACAGTACGACATGAGCAACCCCACAGAGGCTTTCACGGAAGACTCCGTACTCTCCCCCGGCGTGGTCTTCCAAGTGAAACAGAGCCGCTACGACCGCAAATACATCCTCACAAGCATCGCCCTTGCCCGAAGGCTTTTCGATCGGCAGGGAGAACTCACGTCGCTGGAGTTGCGGATGAAGCCGGGCGTGGATATCGACGAGGCCAAGAAGGAAATCAAAGCCATCCTGGGCAACCGCTTCACGGTTAAGGACCGTTATGAGCAACAAGCCGACAACTTCAAGGTCATGCAGGTGGAGAAACTCTTTGCCTACGCCTTTCTGACCTTCATTCTCCTCGTGGCTTGCTTCAACATTGTCGG
Source organism: Prevotella sp. (assembly GCA_003447235.1). Taxonomy (GTDB): domain Bacteria; phylum Bacteroidota; class Bacteroidia; order Bacteroidales; family Bacteroidaceae; genus Prevotella. The sequence goes on along the minus strand of DLZV01000031.1, from coordinate 13,105 downwards.
ATCGCTCTCGATGCTCATCATCGACAAGCGCGACGATATAGCCACCCTGCGCTTCCTCGGAGCCAGCGACCGCACCATCACGCGCATTTTCCTGCTCGAAGGCCGCCTAATAGCCCTCGCTGGAGCCGTCATCGGCATAGGAGTCGGGCTTCTGCTCTGCCTCCTCCAACAGCAATACGGCCTTGTGAAGCTTGGCAACAGCAACGGCAACTACATCGTCGATGCCTATCCTGTGAGTGTACACCCATGGGACGTGGTCATGGTCTTCCTCACCGTGACGGTCGTGGGATGGCTGGCCGTCTATTTCCCCGTACGCTACATGAGCCGCAGAAGCAAAGTGTAGGGAGAGAAATGTATATCCAAAAACCAAGTATATGATTCGCCTCAATTGTTTCTTCACGCTCGCCGACGAAGAGAAGAAAAAAGCGTTTGTCTCCTTGGCCCAAGAATTGGTCGAGAAGTCGCGAACGGATGCTGGCTGCATTGCCTACGACATCCTTTTCAGTTGCACCAACCCGCTCGCCGGTATGATTTGCGAAACATGGCAGGACCAGGCCTCGCTCGACCTCCACGCCCATGCCGAACACTTCACACGCCTCGTACCACAGATCAAAGCCCTGACGGTGGAGGGGATGAAACGCGACGACTTTCTCTTCTGATTCCCCTTCAATCACCATTAGGGTATAAGGGAAACTATTTTCTTTCCAACGCCTTTAAGGCTTGGAAAGGTTGAGGAGAGAATGCAAAAGCGTTTTAGACACTTTGGAGGGCTACTGTTTTCATAGCTCTTAAAAAGTCTTTTTTGTGTCAACTGAAAGCCTTTTGTTCATGAGAAAAATCCTCGTAAGCATATTGCTACTCTTGTCTTCCATCACCTTGCTGGCACAATCGCCACAGGTGGGTTGGGAGACGCTCTATGCGCAGCTCTTAGAGCAGGACGACGAGGCTGGTCAGTCCGACGAGGAAACCTACGAACTACTCTCAGAGCTTGCCGAACACCCGATCGCCCTCAATCAAGCCACACGGGAGGATTTGGAACGCATTCCCTTCCTCTCCGAGACACAAATCGAGGAACTAATAGCCTATATCACGCAGTATCATGGGATGCGGACGATGGGTGAACTGTCGCTCATCGAGTCACTGGACGGCCTGCGCCGTGCGCTCCTCCCCTACTTCCTCCTACTCACCGACGACGAGACCACCCATTTTCCCTCCCTCCACACCATCCTTCAACGAGGCCGTCACACGGTAGTGGGACAAATGGGCGTGCCCTTCTACGATCGTCAAGGAGACCACGAAGGTTTTTTGGGGCCGAAATACCGTCACTCGATCCGTTACACTTTCCAGTACGGCCCATACATCACGGCTGGTCTGACGGCGGCACAAGACGCAGGCGAGCCTTTCTTCGCTGGTGGCAACCGATGGGGCTACGACCACTATAGCTACTATGCAGTGGCACGAAAAATGACTCGCCACCTCAAGACCATTGCCGTCGGACGCTACCGTGTACGAATGGGCTTAGGACTGGTGGTGAACAACGATGTGGCCTTTGGCAAGATGATGACGCTGCCAAGCCTCTTCCGCACAGGCAGCACCATCCGGGGCCACGCAAGTCGATCTTCCTACAACTACCTGCAGGGTGCGGCTGCCGAGATCGCTTTGTCGAAGCATTTTGTACTAAGTGCTTTTCTCTCGTGGCGCACCATCGACGCCACGCTGACCAAGGACGGCAAGGGCATTGCCACATTGCTCCAGACGGGCTACCATCGCACCACGTCGGAGATGAACCGCAAGGACAACGCCTCACAGACGGCCTCGGGAGGTCATATCGCCTGGCGACACGGAGGCTTCCACCTCGGTGCGACGGGCGTATGGACACGCTTCGACAAACCGCTGCAGCCCAACACGTCACAGGCTTTCCGCAGGTTCTACCCTGCTGGTGAAGCATTTTGGAATGCGAGCATCGACTACGGCTACACCAGCCACCGACTCTCCTTGAGCGGCGAGACCGCCACGGGCGGCTGCCGAGCGCTCGCCACGCTCCATGCGCTGTCCTTCCGTCTCTACCCCACCCTCACGCTGACAGCTGTCCAACGCTATTATAGCTATAAATTCCAAGCCGTTATGGGACAGTCGTTCGCCGACGGAGGACGCGTGCAGAACGAGAGTGGTGTGATGGCAAAGGTGGATTGGGCCTTAGGCAGCTTTTGGACTCTGACAGCCTACACCGACTTTGCCTATTTTCCGTGGGCAAAGTATCAAGTCTATGCCTCGTCCCACAGCTGGGACCACTTTCTGCAGATCACCTACCACCGCGACCACTGGATCCTCACGGCACGCTACCGTCTCCGATCCCGTGTGAAAGGCGGTGCCACGAAAGCTGGGCTCATCGACGAGACCTCACAACGGGCACGACTCACCGTGGCCTACACCGGGGCTCAATGGGCCTTCCGTACCCAGGCAGATGCCACACGCAGCGCCTCCCAACAGACTAGCAATGGCTATATGCTCACGCAGTCGGCGACATGGAGCGGCCTCAGAGGGCTGCAGGCCACAGTCCAGGGCGGCTATTTTCATACCGACGACTACGCCTCGCGTATCTACGCCTACGAGCGTGGACTGCTCTACGCCTTCTCCTTTCCCGCCTATTTTGGCGAGGGGCTCCACTATGCGCTCTTCCTGCGTGCGGATATGGGGCAAAGGTGGATGCTCATCGCCAAACTAAGCGTGACAGACTACTTCGACCGCGATCACATCTCGTCAGGACTCCAGCAGATAGACCGTTCGTCGAAAGCCGACCTGGAACTTCAGTTACGACTCAAACTGTGAGACAGTCTCACCCCTGTTGTACGTTAACTGTATATATGCCATCGTTTCAACCAGGCTTTGTCCCCAGAATAAAGAACGGACTATATACATTAACACTCATACGAACTGGTGTGGCCTCTAAAATTAGTCTTTGAGCGCATAGGTGACAGTAGTGACGACCCGCACCCGCTTGATATAGGGCGTATTGGCATCACGGTCATCGATGGAGAACTGTCCCTGATCGGCAGAGATGATCTTGCTGATGGTCGAATGACTGTTGCTGGCAAACTGCTTAGCGGTCTGCTCAGCATTCTCAATGGCTTCGGTCATCATCTTCGGCTTCATCTTCTTAAAGGAGACATACTCATAGACGACAGGGTTCTGATACTCATCGGCTACGATCGCCACGCCTTGCTTGAGCAATTCGCCTTGGCGGGCAATGATACTACGCACCTTGTCAACCTGGGTAGAGGTGACGGTGATGACCAGCGTAACATTGTAGCGGTAGGGCTGGTTCTGCTGTGAGTACTGCTCTGCCGTGAGGTCTATCACCTTGGGTGCATTGATACTGATCTCACCCTCCCGAATGCCGTTCTTCAGCAGAAACGCCTTGATGGCCTGCTGCTTGGCGGCTATACGCTCATAGAGCATCGGCAGGTCGTCGCCCAGTTCCTTGGAGACGATAGGCCATGTCACCTTGTCGGCCTTCACCTCCTCTTCCGCCAGTCCTTTGACGGTCACTTTCCGGTCGCGACTGGTAAAATTGTCCATTCCTCCTTTCAAGCAAAGTCCCATGATGACAATGCCTAAAGCAATGATCGCAGCAGAGATAATTTGTTCCTTTTTCATCATGTTATTTTTTTTAGACTAGTATATGTGCTGGCAAAGTTAAAGAAAATAGCATTACCGTCATGAGGAAAACACTTAAAAGAAGTTAGGGAAATGTATTAACAGGTGCTAATAACAGGGCAAAGGGGCCGTCAAGTCAATTTATTTGCGTACTTTTGCATAAGAAAAGCGACACCTCAGCAATTAAAGTCCACTTGGTTGCTTTCGGTTTGCACATTCTTAGAAGATAAAAAATAAAACGTAAAAGATACTCATGGCATTAAAATGTGGTATTGTTGGTCTTCCCAACGTGGGAAAATCAACCCTCTTCAACTGCTTGTCAAGTGCGAAAGCACAAGCAGCCAACTATCCTTTCTGTACGATTGAGCCAAACCTCGGCGTCATCTCCGTGCCCGACGAGCGGCTCAACAAACTGGCCGAGATCGTGCACCCAGGACGCATCGTTCCCGCCACCTGCGACATTGTCGATATAGCAGGCCTCGTCAAGGGTGCGTCCAAGGGCGAGGGTCTGGGCAACAAGTTTCTCGGAAACATCCGTGAGTGCGACGCCATCATCCACGTCATCCGTTGCTTTGACGACCCCAACGTGGTGCGCGAGGGCGGCGCTCCCGTCGATCCCGTAGAGGACAAAGAGGTGATTGATACTGAGCTGCAACTGAAGGACCTGGAGACTGTCGAAGGACAGTTGGCCAAACAGCAGAAGATGGCCGCTGCGGGCAACAAAGACGCCAAGACGATGGTGAGCGTGCTGGAGGCCTACAAAGAGGTGCTGGAGCAGGGTAAGAACGCCCGCTCGGTGGTCTTCGAGACCAAAGACGAGATACAAGCTGCCCACGATTTGTTTCTCCTGACGACAAAGCCCGTGCTCTATGTCTGCAACGTCGATGAGGAGAGTGCCAAGACGGGCAACGAATACAGTCGCAAGATAGAGGAGATAGCCCGCGAGGAGGGGGCCGAAGCCATGGTCATCGCCGCCAAGACGGAGGAAGACATTGCCCAGCTCGACTCCTACGAGGACAAGAAACTCTTCCTCGACGAACTGGGACTGGAGGAGAGTGGCGTGAACCGTCTTATCGAGAAGGCATACCATCTGCTCAACCTGCAGACCTTCATCACTGCTGGCGAGATGGAGGTGAAGGCATGGACATACCGCAAAGGCTGGAAGGCGCCACAATGTGCGGGCGTGATTCATACCGACTTCGAAAAGGGCTTCATCCGTGCCGAGGTCATCAAGTACGAGGACTACATCCAGTATGGCTCCGAGGCCGCCGTGCGCGAGGCCGGCAAACTCGGCATAGAAGGCAAAGAGTATGAGGTGCAGGACGGCGACATCATGCACTTCCGCTTCAACGTCTAATTCCCCACCCCATGATGAATCCGCTCTACATCTATTGGCAGCCCTCGGAGGTAGCCATCCACCTTGGCCCGCTCTCCGTGCGCTGGTACGCCTTGTGCTGGCTGACGGGCCTTGTACTGGCCTACCTGCTCATGAAGTGGCTCTACAAGGAGCACAAATATAGCGACGAGAAGTTTGACCCTCTCTTTCTCTATGTCTTCTTGGGCATATTGGTGGGTGCGCGCCTCGGCCATTGCCTCTTCTACGAGCCCCACTACTTCCTCTCTTCGGGCACACATATCGTGGAGATGTTCATGCCTATCCACTTCCTTGAGGGTGGCGGATGGAAGTTTACGGGATTTGCCGGACTGGCCAGCCACGGTGGCGTGGCGGGCCTCCTGGTGGGTCTTTGGCTCTATATCAAGCGATACAAGATGCCAACCTGGGTGGTACTGGACCTGATGGGAGTGGTCTCCTGCATCACGGCATGCTTCATCCGGCTGGGAAACCTCATGAACTCGGAGATTGTCGGCAACGTGACGGACGTTCCCTGGGCCTTCATCTTCGCCCATGTTGACAAGGCGCCACGCCACCCTGGACAGCTCTATGAGGCCATCGCCTATGCCTGCTTCTTCGCCATCATCTTCCTCATCTACCGCAAGCACAAGGACCGTGTGGGCACGGGGCTCTATTTCGGTCTCTGCCTGACGCTGGTGTTCACCTTCCGCTTCTTCATCGAGTTTACCAAGGAGGTACAGGAGGCTTTCGAGGCCAATCTGCCGCTCGACATGGGCCAGTTATTGAGCATCCCACTCATCGCCCTGGGTGTATGGGCGATGGTCCGTAGCCGCCGCATGAAGGCTGCAAAGTAGGAGAACACCCCTACCCCATCTTTTTCCAGGCTTCGCCCAGCATGGCGTAGCCGCCAAAACCCAGCTGCTCCACTTCCGCCAGTCGCTGGTAAGACACTCCGCCGAGGGCAACGACCTGCTGGTCGATAATGCCTTCGGCGCTGGCTTTTAATAAGGCCTGCTTGGAAAAGGCCGACCGATACCCCTGCTTGGAAATACTGTCGTAGATAGGGCTTAGAAAGACGTAGGCGCAACGTGGCTTCCACGCCCTCACCTCGTCCAGGCTATGGCAAGATCGGCTCACAGAGCCTTGGAAACCAGCGGGAGCGACGGGGTTGCGGTAGTTCAGATGAATGCCTCCCAGTCCATAGCGTTCCACGAGCACATGGTGGTCGTGCAAGACGAGGCGACTACGGTACGCCTTTGGGACACCCTCTATGAGTTGGGCAACGGCCAAAGCGTCGGCATCGGGCTTGCGAATATGTACCCGATCGAAAGACTCGTCCAGCAGCCGGACGATAAAAGAAGCCTCGCCCGGCACGAAGCCAGGCAAGGTGATGGCTATGCGAAGCATGATTAGCCTTTGAGTTTCTTGATGATCAGGTCAGCAACCTTCTTACCCGACATCAGCATACCGCCGAAGATCGGCCCCATACGCGGCGTACCTGCCACAGCAGAGGAAGCCATGCCACAGACGTAGAGACCGGGATAGATCTCACGTGTGCCTTCCACAACGAGACGCTCTCCCTCGGCCACGTCCAGCGAGCGCTCACCCATCACGCCACCCGTCTCCGTCTGGAGTTGGATGCCATTCTTGCGGGCCACCACACAGGCTATCTCGCTATCGTGGCCCGTGCCGTCGATGACGCATTTGGCCATGATATTGATGGGATCGACATGCATACCCTCGCGCAGAACGGGCGTCCAGTTGACCACCACGCCACTTACGACGTTACTTTTGAACACCACGTCCTCCACGCTATAGCAGTTGAAGACGGTGGCTCCTGCATGCACGGCATGGTAGAGGAGCGCGGAAGTGCCCTCCACAGAGTCGAGGGTATAGAGTCCATCCTCAAACGGCGTATAGTTGATGCCAAAGTCGCGAACGATGTCCAGCGCCTCCTCCTGGATCACAATCTGGTTGAACATCATCGCGCCACCCCACATTCCGCCGCCGGGAGAAAGCTTTCTGTCAAACTGAGCTACCTTCAGTCCTGCCTTGGCAAGGTAGTATGCCGCCACGATACCTGAGGGACCACCACCAACGATGGCCACGTCAATATCGAGATTGCGCTGTAATTTGTCAAAATAAGTACTGACAATTCCTTTTGAAACCTGTGTCTCTATCATCTTGTTTCTTGTTTATAAGGTTATGATTCATTGTTGTTATTCCGCATCGGAAGCGTCCGTGCAATCCTTCAGACTGTGGCTGATACGGGCTGCACAGAAGTTGGGACCACACATGGAGCAGTAGTTGCCCTTCATGTCATTGGAAGTCTTGTAGTATTCCAACGCCCGTTCAGGGTCGAGCGAAAGATTGAACTGATCCTTCCATCTGAAGTCGTAGCGCGCCTTGGACAGGGCGTCGTCGCGAACCGAAGCACCAGGATGGCCCTTGGCCAGGTCGGCCGCGTGGGCAGCAATCTTATAGGCGACAATACCCTCGCGCACATCCTCCTTCGTAGGCAGCGCGAGATGCTCCTTCGGTGTGACATAGCAGAGCATGGCCGTACCAAACCATCCGATCATGGCTGCGCCGATGGCGCTGGTGATATGGTCGAAACCAGGCGCGATGTCTGTGACGAGAGGGCCGAGGGTATAGAAGGGTGCGCCGTGGCACTTCTCGATCTGGCGGTCCATGTTCTCCCGAATCTTGTTCATGGGCACATGGCCGGGACCTTCGATAAATGCCTGCACGCCATGATCCCACGCACGCGTCACCAGCTCACCCATGGTGTCGAGCTCGGCAAACTGGGCGGCATCATTGGCATCGTGGGTCGAACCGGGACGGAGGCCGTCACCCAAGGAGATAGCCACGTCGTAGCGATGGCAGATCTCGCAAATATCGTCGAAATGGGTATAGAGGAAACTCTCCTCGTTGTGGGTCTGACACCACTTGGAGATGATGCTGCCGCCGCGGCTCACCATACCCGTGAGGCGACCGATCGCCAAAGGTACGTTCTTCAGGCGGATGCCACAGTGGATGGTGAAGTAGTCCACACCCTGCTCACATTGCTCGATGAGCGTGTCGCGGAACACCTCCCAGTTGAGATCCTCCGGTTTGCCACCTACTTTCTCAAACGCCTGGTACATGGGGACGGTACCCACGGGCACAGGGCTGTTGCGGAGAATCCATTCGCGCGTCTCGTGGATATCGTCGCCTGTGGACAGATCCATCAGCGTGTCACCTCCCCACTTGCAGCTCCACACGGCCTTGTCAACTTCTTCCTCAATGCCCGACGACATGGAGGAGTTGCCAATATTGGTGTTGATCTTCACCAGGAAGTCCGTACCGATGATCATCGGCTCGGCCTCGGGATGGTTGATATTGGCCGGAATGACGGCACGGCCCTCGGCGATCTTTTGGCGGACAAACTCGGGGGTGATAAACGTCTTGATACCACGCTCCTCGCAGTCCATGTTCTCGCGGATGGCGACATACTCCATCTCCTCCGTGATGATGCCTTCGCGGGCGCAGTCCATGATCGTCTTTCCCTTTCTTCGCTCTGTCCACGCCTTGCGGAGTTTCGGAAGACCTTTGCGCAGGTCGATTTCCACCTCTGGGTCGCTATAAGGACCGCTGGTGTCGTAGATCGTCACGGGCGGATTCTCGATATACTGCTTCTCGCCATCGACCATCTTGACAGTCGGCGTGAGTGTCACCTCGCGCATACCGACGCGCAACTCAGGGAAGAGCACGCCCTTGCGATAGACCTTCTGGGAGGAAGGATAGGTGAAATGAGGATTGAATTGTTCGGTTTTCATATTTATTGTTGTTCTGATTGTTCTAATATACGGAGGATCGCCTTCGTCTCCTCGACTGGCTGCTCTGCATCGAGGATGCCACCACTGATAGCCACCCCGCTCACTCCCGTCTGCAGCACAGGCAGCAGGTCTGCCCGCGTGATACCGCCTATGGCGACAACGGGCAGCAGGATATTCTCCCGCCTCATGGCCTCGATGATGGCGCGGTAGCCCTCCAGTCCGAGAACAGGGGCGAGACGCTGCTTGGTGGTGGTAAAGCGATAGGGACCACAACCGATGTAGTCCACACCCTGGCGATGTAGGCGGCGCACGTCGTCGATGGTGTTGGCCGTGCCACCGATGATCAAGTCGGGACCCAAGAGTGTACGGGCCTCGTCGGCAGGCATGTCCTTGCGCCCCAGGTGCACACCATCAGCTCCCACTCGCTTCACCATCTCGACACGGTCGTCGAGGATGAGGCGGGCGTGATAGCTGCGACAGAGCGCCACGGCCTCTTGGGCAGTGGACAAGAATGTGGCCTCATCGGCCTCCTTCATGCGAAGCTGCACCCAGCGGCAGCCTCCTTCGAGCGCCATGCGGATGCCTTCTATGTAGCCATAGCGGCTGTTGTGATGGGAGATAAATTGCAACATAGCTTATTGTTCGGTCAATATCAAAGGTTGAGGATCGTAAAAATGATTCACCGGGCCGTGTCCCTCCCCGACCGAGACATCAGCTCCAGCTCGCAAAGCCTCATAGAGATAGGCTTTGGCAGAGGCTACGGCCTCGCAGATCCTCTGCCCTCTCGCCACAAAAGAGGCGATAGCCGAGGAGAGCGTGCAGCCCGTGCCATGGGTGTTGCGGGTGGAAATCGTGGCGGAAGAGAAGGTGTGGAACGAGCCGTCGATCAGCAGCAGATCCGTCTTCTCCCTACCCTGCCCGTGACCTCCCTTGACCAACACCGCCTTCGGCCCCATCTGCAGGATCTGGCGTGCGGCGGCCTTCATGTCCTCCAAGCCGTGGATGGGCCTGCCGGCAAGTAGTTCTGCCTCAGGGATGTTGGGTGTAAGGAGGGTGGAAAGAGGCAAGAGTGTGGCCTGGAAGAGAGACAACGCGTCCGGCTCCATCAGTCGGCTGCCCGAGGTGGAGACCATCACGGGGTCGATAATCATCGGGGGCAACGGATAGCGACGGATCGTGGTGGCGATGGCACGAATCGTCTCTGCGTCATTGACCATCCCTACCTTGATGGCTTGCGGGTGGAGGTCGTCCATCACGGCAGCTATCTGGTCGGCAACGACGCCGGGCGTAACTTTGCAGATAGACCGCACACCCAGAGTGTTCTGTGCCGTCACGGCCGTGATGGCAACGGATGCATAACATCCCAGGGCCGAGATCGTCTTGATATCGGCCTCTATGCCCGCGCCTCCGCAACTATCGGATCCGGCAATCGTGAGTATATGATGATATGTTTTCATTTTCCTACGGCAGCATTACCTGCATCAGGTGCAAAGGGTATAATCTCAGACTGGCCAAGCGGCCAACCACCCCGAGTCGGTTTTACGACTTGATGGCAAAGTTATATCGTTTCTGCCACAACACAAAAGAAACGGGAGAAGTTTAACAATCTTTTATACACAAAACCCATGGGGCGGGGAAACGACTTGCTTCCCTACCCCATGGGTATGAAAACTCTAAGGACCTTTCGGCCCAAGAAGCAGCTTATTGGCCTGGCTCGTTGATCAGCACGGACGTGACGCTCTCCTTGCCATCCTTGTAGAGGCGCGCCTTGAACACACGGCCACTGAAAGCGACGGGCGAGGTATAGACGGGCGAGGAGGCCGTGGGAGTCGATCCGTCGGTAGTATAGCGGATGGTGCCACCTACCGGACTATTGGCAGCCACCTTGCCATCCACAAGGCGCAAACCCGGGTTGGGGATGCGGAAGTTGATCGCGCGCTTTGCCCAGGCCGGCATCTCGCAGTCGGCTATCTTCTTATAATAGGTGGAGAGGGAACGGAAATAGGTCGTCTCGGCGGCCTCACCCTGCTGTGTCTCCCATTCGGGCTTGGCATTCCATCCGCGCTCCAGAAGACCGAGAATCTTGGGGAAGAGCTGGTATTCAACCCATTGCGGACCGCGAATGCACTCGGCCCACAACTGGCCCTGTACGCCCACGATATTTTTGCGCGCCTCTTCGTGGAGCGGGAGCAGGCCCGAGGGCGTGGTGGTCCACTGGCGCGGGCGTCCGTTGATGCTATCGTGCATGGATCGGTAGAAGTCGTAGGGCATCAGGGCAAACGTCACAGCCTCGTCGACCGTGCCACCCCATTGCAAGCCACGCTCCTCGGGGTGGCGGCTGTAGGCGAGGTCGAGATAGCAGTTGGTCACGTCGCTCATGACGACGGGCCACCCGTTGTTGGCCATCTCGTGGTAGCAGTCGCCACTACCCCACTCCGGCACGGCAGCCCAGAGGTTGAGGCCACCAGCCCATTTCTTCATGAAGGGCGTGTCGAGCGGACGATGGCGCGTGACGATCTCCTGCCATCCGCCAAACTTCACGCCTCGCTGGGCCATATAGTGGATGATCTGCTCGTAGAACCAGGAACTGACGGCCTCCTTGCCTTTCAGTCCCTCGCGCTCGGAGAGGCGCAGGGCTGCTGGCGAATTGGTCCATACCTGGTCGGGCACCTCGTCGCCGCCAAGGTGGAGGAACGGGAGTGGCGCGTCGGCCTCTTGATACATCAACAGCACCTCGTCGATCACCTTCTTCATGAAGGTCAGCGAGGAGGGCAGTCCGGGGTCCATCACGTTGTCGTGGTAGCCCTGGGCAGAGGTGTACTGGGAGGCGTCGTCGGGATCGGCCAGACGATATTCCATGGCCTTGGCAGGGTCGGTCTGCTTGTATTTCTCATAGCGTGCCTCCATCGAGCGGATGGCAGCGCGCGCATGGCCGGGACATTCCACCTCGGGCACCACGCTGACATGGCGCGCCTTGGCATAGCGCAGCAGGTCGATAAACTGCTGGCGGGTGAGGTAGCCGTTGCCCGTCGTGGGACCATTGGGATCATAATGGCCGTCGTAGCCAGGATAGAGACGGTCGCTCTCGTCGGTCGTGTAGCCACGCCGACTACCCACCTCCGTGAGTTCGGGCAGTCCGGGTATCTCCAGTCGCCAACCTTCGTCGTCGCAGAAGTGGAGATGGAGCACGCTGAGCTTGTAGTCGGCCAGGGCGTCAACGACCTTCAGCAGGTCCGCATAGGGCGTGAAGTTGCGCGCAATGTCGATCATCTGTCCTCGATAGGCGAAGTCGGGCCAGTCCTTGATGTCCATCGCATGAAGCTTCCCATTGGCGTTGAGGGGGTTACGCAGCAGGGCAAGGAGCGTGCGCGTGGCGTTCCAGACGGCATGCGCGCTCTTGCCGACTATACTGACAGCATCGGGCCGGATGCTGAGTTCGTAGTATTCTTCCTCCGTGGAGGGCAGGCTGGCATCGACGGTCAGACGGATGGGCACACCCTGGGCACGATAGGCCAATCCGTGCTGGTTGGCCAGGTCGGCGGCGAGAAGGCGTGCCTCGTTGCCCGACTGTGCATCCGGCACGAGGCAGAATCCGCCACCAAGGTCGCAGAGGCCGTCGGCGGTCACGGACTGCTTCACAGAGGGCAGCACATCGGCGGGGGAAAGGGTGGGGGAAGCGGTCAGACGGGCGTTGTTGCGGTAGTTCTTCTCCACGTCGCGCGTCAGTTCCTGGTCGGCAAAGGGCTTCGCATGAAACTCCACGGGCACGGGCTTGCCGTTCTTGCCGACGATGAACATCCCTTCGGGCACGTAGCTCTCGCGACATAGGTCGCCGCCGAACGTCGCGCTGAAGACCAGGGAGTCGCCGCTGGCAAGGGGCTTCCAGGCCTCCGTGGGCGACAGGCGGAAGTAGTTGGCCAAGACCGTATGGAAGGCCAACTGGGGCGTGCTCACCTGCTGGGGGTACATCGGCAACTGCGAGAAATAGATACTCCAGTCTGCGTCCAGCGGCTCGCCCGTCTGATTGTGGAGGACAAACCGGGACGTGAACTTGCCGTTTTCCTGCGACAATTTCTCATAATCCATGCGCACCTGGGCCTGGAGTGGCATCGCAAGTGCGAGCAATGCAAGGGGTAGGGTAGTTTTCTTCATCTTATCAAGAGGCTTTGCCCATATTATGTTTGGGAAATAATCTGTGGGCAAAATTACAAAATATTTCTCAGATAAGCGGGCCTATAGCACATAAAAACAGTTTACTGAAGTTTCGCAAGTGGTT
>DLZV01000010.1 GCA_003447235.1 Prevotella sp. | reverse complement strand
TCCTGGCGAAGCGTTGTTACTTGTTGTAAAGGTTGTTTGAGTTGTTTTCTTAACTTATCCTAATGACAATGAGGATATTGAGTGGACAAAGCAAACTTGGTTATAAAAGTTGTTTTAGTAGTCTTCTTGACTTGTCCTCGCGTTGCCACCGAAAGCAGAAGAAAAGTACTCATTATCAAACCCTTAAACGAAAAGAAAAATCATGGATGAAAAGAAAAGACAGGTATGGCGCTTCGTCATTCAGACCGCCATCTCGATCCTCACGGCCATCGCCACGGCCCTCGGCGTGACGAGCTGCATGGCAGCCGTGTAGCAAGAAGAAATACAGAATTGTTTCTTAGAAAATGGGATTTTAAGCTAGTTAATTGCTCCCCCGCTAAGATGTGAATCATGGAGGGGGAGGCTTGAGCGCCTTTCTGCTGTGATCAGAGTTATCCAATCGCTTTGTATTGACTTGCAAAAGCGTAAGTGGCTTCCGACATGGGGGTGTTCAGGTGCCATACGATCTGCATTGGCTTGGAGCCCTCTATGCTCTTCATCGTAACCTGGCCGAGATAAGTGAAACCCATACGGCAACCGTAGTCGGGATGTTCCACTTGCTGACGCACGAAGAGAAGCATGTTGTTTTCGCCATTGCGATAAGCCTCGGCTTCGCGACTGCCCTCGCGCACTCGGTTTTGCGTCTCCCAGTGGAAGAACTCACGGTTTTGGGCATAGTCCTTGTAGGCCGTCATCGAACCCTCTTCGCGTTTCTTGATAATGTCCACGTACATCGCCTCGAGCTTGATGTCCTTCAAGCGCTCAACGCCTTCGCGCGACGGAGATTTGCGCTCTATGGTGGAGAGGCCCAGCGCGGCTTGAATCTGTGCCTTGGAATAGACGCCATGCAGACGAAGCGGGTTCCAAGCCTGATAGACCGAATTGTCCGCTTTCTCGGGCGCCGAACATCTGTCTCGCAGATAATCGACCACCTCATGCAACTCCTGTATGAATAGAGGATCGGAGGCTAAATCGCGGAACATCTCCTCGATGCTGGCATAATGGCCTGCCTTGTCGTACAGGTCGTAGTAGAGCATCACGGCACTGCGCCTCTGCTGTTCGGAGAAAGTGCGGGTGTCGCAACGGAATCCGCTCGCCACGAATTGTAGCAGTTGGGTGAAGTAGGAGAACGAGTCGGTAGCGAGCCATTTCTTGTTGACGGCAAACTTTATTTGTTCCGCATGGGCCGACACCTCGCTTCGGACGCCAGCCTTCTGGCACATCTCGCCCCACGTCAGGGCGCCATAGATCTTGTGGAAAGGAATGTGGCTGTAGGCCAGGAAGCCCTTGAGCGAGAACGATCCGTGGCAGACTTGGTGGTAGGCGGCTATCTCCTTGATGATTCGGCTTCGGTTGAGACTGCGCAGATAGCCGTCGATGTTGGCAAGGATCTCCTCTTTGGCCTTTTCCTCCAGGACGATCTTGCAACCGAAGGGCGCATTGGTGAAGCCTCCCTCTATTTCTTCCCTGATGTTGCGCGAGTGTCGGCCTATGAGGGCCTCGAAGCGATCCTTGTAGCTAAACTCGGCACGCGAATGGCCTACAAAGTCGAGTACGGTGAGATGGTCCTTGCCTTTGTGCAGACGGAGGCCTCGGCCAAACTGCTGGAGGAAGACCGTGGCACTCTCGGTGGGACGAAGGAAGAGAATGGTGTCGATCTCGGGAATGTCCACACCCTCGTTGAAAAGATCTACGACGAAGAGATAGTTGATTTTTCCGGCCTGAAGCTGCTTCTTGACGAGGGTGCGATGGTGGTGGTCGTCGTTGCTCGTAAGCACATCCGTACGCAGTCCGGCCAGCGTGAACTTGGCGTTCATGTATCGTGCGTGCTCCTTGTTTACGCAGAAGCAAAGCGCCCGAACCTTGCTGAGTTGGCCGTTTCCGATGTACTCCTGCATCTTCTTGAGGATGAGCCCGGTACGGAAGTCGTTCTGTGTATAGACTCGCGACAGTTCGGAGATGTCGTAGCCGTGTCCGCTCCATTTCACTTCTGTCAGGTCCACATTGTCCGGGATGCCATAATAATGGAACGGAGCAAGCAGCCCGGCGTTCAAGGCAGCAGGAAGGCGTATTTCGGCCGAGATGTGTCCGTCGAAGAAAACCGTGATGTCCTCCTGCTCGTTTGTACGCTCAGGCGTTGCCGTAAGACCCAGCAGTATCTGAGGCTTGAAATGGGTCATCAGCTTGACGTAGGTGGGCGCCACGACGTGATGGACCTCATCGACCACCATATAGTCGTAGAAATCCTCGGTGAGCTGCAGGTGGTCCAGGCGGTTGCGCAACGTGTCCTTGCTGGCAAAGACGTGCTGATAGCTGGAGGGTTCGTTGTCGCCGTCCCACAGGCTGCCGAAGTTGGGGTCTTCGAGCACGATGCGGAAGGTGAGCATGGCCTGACGAAGGATTTCCTGGCGATGGGCGACGAAGAGAAAACGGCAGTCGGGATGGGCCTCACGGTAGCGTTTGAAGTCGAAGGCGGCAATGACGGTCTTTCCCGTGCCCGTGGCAGCCACCACAAGGTTGCGGAAATGGCCGTGCACGTTTCGCTCCACATCCAGCCTTTCCAATATCTCCTGCTGATAGTCCTTGGCGCGCATGAGGTCGAGCGCCGAGAAATCGAGCAAGGGCGTTTCCCAGTCTGCTCCTAAAGCCTTCTTCAGCCGTGCGTTGCTAACGCCGGGAATGAAGTCCTCGAAGGTAGCGTCGCACCAGTAGGCCTCAAACGAATGGCGCACCTCGTCGATCACCTGGGGCAACTCAAACTGAGTGGCCTTGAAGTTCCACTCCTTGCCATCCCTCAAAGCGTAGAGCGAGAGGTTGCTGGAACCAATGTAAGCTGTGTGGAAGCCTGAGTTGCGAAGGAAAATATAGGATTTGGCATGCAGGCGGTCTTGCGTTCCGTCATACGAAATCTTAATCTCCGTGTTGGGCAAGGAGGCCAACCGGACCATGGCGTCGTAGTCCGTAGCACCCGTGTAGGTGGTTGTGATGACGCGCAGCTTCTTGCCCTCGCTCGTGAACTTTCGCAAGCTGTTCCAGAGCAGATTGAGTCCGCTGGTCTTGATAAACGACACCACCCAGCAGATCTCGTCGGCACAGAGAATCTCGCGATTGAGCTCGCTCTCCATATCGGCAGGTCCTTTGCCTCCGAAGAACAAGGCGCTACGGCTGAGGCTGGTTGTCGGAGTGATGGCTTTGAGGTGTTGCTCTATGTCGGGATATTCGCAGTTGGTGCGGTCAACAACGGCCGTTAGGATGCTTTTCTGAGCGTCAATCAGGTCGAGCTCCGTGTCATCCACATTGAATTCACGGCCTAATGTCTTGATGACAGAATTGACAAAATCTGTATATTTGTCGGCATCCTGGTCGTCGGGCGTTCCCGCAAACGCCACCTCGATAAGGTGTTGGAGATACTTGCTGAGAATATGGACAGCATCATCCTTCGAAATCAGCTTCTTGCCTATATAGAAACGCCCAGCGTCCACCTCGTTCAATTTCAGTTTGAAGAGGCGGTTGATAATCTGCTCGTAAACGCCAGTATGAATATTCGTATAAGACATAACCCATTTTTTCTTATTATTCTACAACCCCAACTCCACATCCTTGCCGAAGGGCGCAAGCGAAAGGCCAGCCATCTTGAAATGCTGTTTTCCCCAGGGAATGCCGATAATCGTGATACATAAGAGAAAACCGAAGAGCAGATGCTGGAGGCAGGCCCACAATCCTCCGCAGATCAGCCAGATTATATTCAGCGGGATGCGTATGCAACCTGTAGGACTATCCGTTTCTCTCACCGTAGAACCAAAAGGCCATAGGCAGAGCAGGCCAAGTTTGATGGTCTGTAGGGCAAAGGGAATGCCGATGATGGTACAAGCAAGAGCCAGACTGCCCGTGAAATAACCGATGGCAGCTTCGAGACCTCCGAAGAGCCACCAAAGTAGGTTTCCTATGATGCGCATATAGTATGAAAGACGCGTGATGCTATCTGTTTTTGCAAGAAATCATGTTCATTTACCGATGCAGAACGAGGAAAAGATGTTGTTGAGCGTGGCCTGGGGCGTGATGCGCTCTACGCCCGTGGCGTCGCCGAGGGTGTCGAGGACCATGCGTAGGTCTTCGGCCACGAGGTCGGAGGGCAGGTCGCTCTGGAGGCCATCGACGACGCGCTGCAGCTCCTGGGCAGCAGCAGTCAGCAGGTCGTACTGGCGCGCGGAGGTGATGACGACGTCGGCCTCGTGGATCTCGGGAATATCGACCGCCTGGCGGATGGCTGCCTCCAGGGCGTCGAGGCCTTGGCCCGTCTTGGCGGAGATGGGGTGGGGAGGAAGCGAAAGGGCAACGCCCGTGTCACCGCCATCGGCGACGAGCGGGTCGGTGGGCGGCGTGTGGAGGTCGGCCTTGTTGAAGACGAGCAGGACGTGCTTGCCCTGGCAGTGGGCCACCATCTCGTCGGTCTCCTCCTGCGTCGGCCAGCGATCGACCACCCAGAGCACGAGCAGGGCTTCGTCCAGCTTCTGCCACGTGCGCTCGATGCCCATCTGCTCCACGACGTCGTCGGTGTGGCGCAGTCCGGCCGTATCGACGAAGCGGAAGGTGAGGCCCCCGATGAGGGTGGTGTCCTCGATGCTGTCGCGTGTGGTGCCGTGGACGTCGCTCACGAGGGCGCGGTCCTCGCCGACCAGGTGGTTGAGGAGTGTCGATTTGCCCACATTGGTCTTGCCGACGATGGCCACGGGAATGCCCTCCTTGACGGCCTTGCCGATATGGTAGGTCCGGGCCAGCGCGGCCACGTGGTCCTCGATGCTGCGGGCCAGGGAGAGGAGCTCGCTGCGGTCGGCAAAGACCAGGTCGTCGTGGTCGGAGAAGTCCAGTTCGAGTTCGAGCAGCGAGGTGAGCCGGAGCAGCCTTTCGCGTAGCGTCTCCAGGGCCGTGCGGACGTGGCCCTTGAGTTGGCTGAGGGCCAGCCGGTGGGAGGCCTGGTTGGAGGAACTGATCAGGTCGGCCACGGCCTCGGCCTGGCTCAGGTCCATCTTGCCGTTGAGGTAGGCCCTGCGGGTGTATTCGCCCGGTTCGGCCTGGCGGCATCCGGCCTTGGTGAGCGCGTCGAGGATTTGGTGGACGATGTAGGCCGATCCGTGGCAGGAGATCTCTATCGCGTCCTCTCCCGTGTAGGAGTGGGGCGCACGGTAGAAGGCGATGACGACGTCGTCGATCTCCTCGCCCTCGGGACTGTAGAGGGAGGCGTGGCGCAACGTGGCGGGCGCACAGGCGGAGAGGTCCTGGCGGAGCAGGCGGCCGAGGACGGGATAGCTCTGGCTGCCGCTCACTCTCACGACGGCGATGGCGCCCCCCACGGGGGTGGCCAGGGCGCAGATGGTATCGTTGGCGTAGTGTGTCATCAGATTCTCTCCAGCACCAGTTTGATGAGCGAGTCGATGGTGTTTTTGTAGCCCGTATTGGCCTCGTGGGATCGGCGGTTGGCGATGACCATGCAGCAGGTCATGGCCTGGTGGCCCATGAGGCGGGAGAGACCGGCGAGGGCCGACGACTCCATCTCGAAATTGGTGATCTTGAGGCCTTTGTATTCGAAGGCTTCAATCTTTTCGTTAAGCTGTTCGTCCATCAGGGGGAGGCGCAGACGGCGCCCCTGCGGACCGAAGAAGCCGTTGCAGGCCACCGTAATGCCCCTGACCATGTCGGTCTGTGCCACGCGGTCGATCAGCGCGGCGTCGGCCGTGGCCACATAGGGATTGCCCATGACGGGACGCCACGCCACCTGGCGCTTGAACTCGGCCTCCAGCTCCAGGTCGCAACTGGCGTCGCGGCCCGCATAGAAGTTGAGCAAGCCGTCGAAACCGATGCTCTTGACGCTGGCGATATAGGTGCCGGTCGGCGTCTCGGGCTGCAGTCCGCCACAAGTGCCCACGCGGACGAGGGTCAGCGTGCGGTGCACGGGGCGCTCCGTGCGGGTGGCGAAGTCGATGTTGGCCAGGGCGTCGAGCTCGTTCATCACGATGTCGATGTTGTCGCAGCCGATGCCCGTGGAGAGGGCCGTGATGCGCTTGCCCTTGTAGGTGCCCGTGATGGTGTGGAACTCGCGGCTTTGGACCTCACACTCCACGGTGTCGAAGTGGTGGGCTACCAGGGGGACGCGGCCGGGGT
The DNA here is from genome assembly GCA_003447235.1 of Prevotella sp. Lineage (GTDB taxonomy): Bacteria > Bacteroidota > Bacteroidia > Bacteroidales > Bacteroidaceae > Prevotella. Next base: position 39,491 of record DLZV01000010.1, on the reverse strand, counting down.
CGCCCACGAGGATCACGCGGTCGGCCAACTGTTCGGGGCGTAGGTGCAGGTGGAAGATGCTACCGTCGCCATTGATGATCAGCTCGGAGGCTGGGAAATAGGCAGGTGTCATAGCGTTGGGGGGATTAGGATTGTGGTATGAGTGTATGGTTGGGAAAAAAGCCAATTGGCTCCCAAGTGGTTTACAGTATGCCCTTGGAAGCCAATCGGCCTTGTATCGTGTCGTAGCGCGTAGGGACTACTTAGCCAGCAGCTCCTCGGCCATCTTGTTGGCGGCACGGCGTCCGTCGCCCATGGCGAGCACCACCGTAGCGGCGCCACGGGCAATGTCGCCACCGGCGTAGATGTCGGAGATGTTGGACTGGCCGTCCTCGTTGACCTCGATGGCGTGGGCCCAGCCTTCCTTCAGCCCCTCGATGGACTGGGGAACGAGCGGGTTGGGATCGACACCGACAGCCACGAGCACCTCGTCACACTCCACGGTGATGGTCTCGCCCGTCTTGACAGGGCGGCGGCGACCCGAGTCGTCGGGCTCGCCGAGCTTCATCACGTCGAGCACGGCACCCTTCACCTTGCCGTCGTCGCCGACGATGTAGCGCTGCGGGTTGTGGAGGTTCATGAAGTTGACGCCCTCCTCCTGTGCCTGCTCGATCTCGTCGCGGCCTGCCGGCATCTCGTCGAAGGTGCGGCGATAGACCACCGTCACGTCGGCGCCGAGGCGCTTGGCCGTGCGGCAGGAGTCCATGGCGGTGTTGCCACCACCGACCACGATGACCTTCTTGCCGACATAGAGCGGCGTCTCAGAGTCGGGCTGGTCGGCGTCCATGACGTTGACGCGGAAGAGGAACTCGTTGGCGGAGAGGATATGGATGGCGTTCTCGCCGGGAATGTTCATAAACTTCGGCTTGCCTGCGCCCGTGGCGACATAGATGCCCTTGAAGCCCTGCTCGCGGAGCTCGTCGATGGTGACGGTCTTGCCCACGAGGCAGTTGGTGTGGAACTTCACGCCCAGGGAGCGGAGCACGTCGAGCTCATGGTCCACGATCTCGTCCGGCAGGCGATACTGCGGGATGCCGTAGTAGAGCACGCCGCCGAGGAAATGGAGGGCCTCGAAGACGTGGGGCTCAAAGCCCTTCTTGGCCATCTCGCCCGCAAAGGCAAGGCCCGAGGGACCGGAACCGATGATGGCGACCTTGATGCCGTTGGCGGGAGCCACGTCCCACGTGACCTTCTTGACAGACTGGCGCTCGTAATCGGCGACGAAGCGCTCCAGCGGGCCGATGGCGACGGGGGCGTCCTTCATCTTGACGTGGATACAATAGCCCTCACACTGCTTCTCCTGCGGGCAGACGCGGCCGCAGATGGCGGAGAAGGAGGAGTACTGCTTGAGCACGCGGTCGGCAGCGAGAATCTCGCCGCGCTCGATGTTCTTGATGAAGGCCGGGATGTTCATGTGGATGGGGCAACCCTCGCGGCAGGTGGGCTTGGCACAGTCGATGCAGCGACGGGCCTCGTCCATGGCCATCTCCAGCGTGAAGCCCTGGGCCACCTCCTGGATGCGGTCGTGGGTGCGCGTGTGCATGTCCACCATCGGCATGGCGTGGCGCTTGAGGGCCATGCGGTCCTTGTTCTTCATCGACTTGCGCAACTCGTCGCGCCAGGCGGCGCCACGGTCGGTCAGCTCCTCGATGGAGTCGTTCTCGGCACCGTGGCCCAGCGGCTCCTTGATGGTGGGCTGCTCCTTGTCGGTCTGCTCCAGGCGCGACCCCTTGTCGAGGTGGACGCCGATCTGCTCCAACGCGTCGTTCTCCATCTTGGAGTAGATGGTGCCGCGCGTCTCTACCTCCTTCCAATCGACCTGCGTGCCGTCGAAGAACGGACCGTCGATGCAGACGAAGCGGGTCTTGCCGCCAATGGTCAAGCGGCAGCTGCCGCAGATGCCCGTGCCATCGACGATGATGGCGTTGAGGGCCACATCGACGGGGATGGACTTCTCCTTGCCGACCTGGCAGATGGCTTCCATCATGGCGCCAGGACCGACAGCCACGATGCGATCGACCTGCTCGCGGGCCAGGATCTCGCCCAGCGCATCGACGGGGAGCCCCTTCTGACCCTCGCTGCCGTCGTCGGTGACGACGATGAGCTCGTCGCTGGCCTGGCGCATCTCATCGACGACGACCAGGCGGTCCTTCGTCTGGGCTGCCACCACGCTCACGACGCGGTTGCCTGCCTCCTTCATGGCGCGGGCCACGGGGAGCACGCTGACCGTGCCCACACCGCCGCCGACACAGACCACCGTGCCGACCTTGGAGATGGCGTAGGGGGTGCCGAGCGGACCGACGACGTCGAGGATCTCATCGCCCTCGGCGAGCTGGCAGAACTTGGTGGAAGAGAGGCCGGCCTCCTGGACCACGAGCGTCAGCGTCCCCTTCTGCTTGTCGCTATCGACGACGACGAGGGGGATGCGCTCGCTGTGGATGTCGGCACGCACGGTGACGAAGTTGCCAGGACGGCTGCTGCGGGCAATTTGACCATTCTCGACGACGAAGCTATAAGCGTGGTCGGAGAGTTGTTTCTTGGTTAGAATCTTGTTCATGATAAATAGATATAGTCTTTATCTGCGAATGATTTTGACGTTATTGATTCGGATTGATTGTTTCTATCTTGAAGCTCGGCGGGGAGGGGCGCCTCCTCGTGGATGGTCGCCCCGCTCCGCGCGGCGCTTAGTCCATCTTGTCGTCGAGCATCTCGAAGCCGCAGTAGGGCACGAGGACCTTCGGCACGCGGATGCCCTCCGGGGTCTGGTTGTTCTCGATGATGGTGGCCACGATGCGCGGCAGGGCGAGGGCCGAGCCGTTGAGCGTGTAGCAGAGCTCGATCTTCTTGGTGTCGGCATGGCGGAAGCGGCAGTGGAGGCGGTTGGCCTGGTAGCTGCCGAAGTTGGACACCGAACTGACTTCCAGCCAGCGCTGCTGGGCGGCGCTCCAGGTCTCGAAGTCGTGGCAGATGGCGGAGGTGAAGCTCATGTCGCCGCCACAGAGACGGAGGATGTGGTAGGGAAGCTCCAGCTTGGCGAGCAGGCCCTCCACGTGGTCGAGCATCTCCTGGTAGGAGACCTCTGCGTGCTGCGGCGTGTCGATGCGGACGATCTCGACCTTGTCAAACTGGTGGAGACGGTTGAGACCGCGCACGTCCTTGCCATAGCTGCCGGCCTCGCGACGGAAGCAGGCGGAGTAGGCGCAGCACTTGATGGGGAGCTCGTTCTCCTCGATGATCTCGTCGCGGAAGAGGTTGGTCACCGGCACCTCGGCGGTGGGGATCAGGTAGAGGTTGTCGAGGTTGGCATGGTACATCTGGCCCTCCTTGTCGGGGAGCTGGCCCGTGCCCAGTCCGCTGGCCTCATTGACCACGAGGGGCGGCTGCACCTCGGTATAGCCCGACTTGCGGGCCTCGTCGAGGAAGAAGGCCTCCAGCGCGCGCTGGAAGCGGGCCATCTTGCCGATATAGACGGGGAAGCCCGCACCGGTGATCTTGACGCCGAGGTCGAAATCGACGAGGTTGAACTTCTTCAGCAGGTCCCAGTGGCAGAGGGAACCCTCGGGAAGATCGGGCTTCACGCCGCCTTCCTTCACCACCACGTTGCTACTGGCATCGCGGCCCTCGGGCACCTCGTCGGTGGGTATGTTGGGGATGGTGAGCAGCACCTCGTTCATGTCGGCCTGGGCCTTCTGCATGACTTCCTGCAGGGCCTTGTCGGCAGCCTTGAGCTGGGCCACCTGCTCCTTCACCTGGTTGGCCTCGTCACGCTTGCCAGACTTCATCAGCCCGCCAATCTCGCGCGAGAGCTGATTCTGACGCTGCTTGTTGGCGTCGAGCTGCTGCTGGGTCTCACGACGCAGGCGGTCGTATTCCAGCACCTTCTCCACGGCCTCGCGGGCGTTGGGGAAGCATTTCTTCTCCAAGCCTTTCACCACACGTTCAGTTTCCTCACTGATGAGCTTTAATGTAAGCATAGTGTATCTTGTCTTAAATTGATGTTCTGCTATGGGTCTCGAAGAGACATTCTAAGTGCAAATGTACGAAGAAATCATGAATGGGCAAAGAAAACGATGGAAAACTATTCACATTTCATCCTATCGGGCCGACTTGGGGCGACTTTGCGGGACGATAGGGGCAGAAAGGCAAAAAGCCCGCTCCGTGGGGGAGACAGGCTTTCTGTGTTTGTTTGGAATAGGAATTATTGTTTGGTTTAGGCGTCAGCGTTCACCTGAGTCTTGGCGGCATAAGCCTCCTCAGACAGAACGTGGACTGTGCTCTTGTTGCAACGACCCTTCTTGAAATAGACGATGCCGTCTGCGAGCGCATAGAGCGTATCGTCCTTGCCCTGACCAACATTCTCGCCGGGGTAGTGGCGGTTGCCACGCTGACGCACGATGATGTTGCCAGCGTTGATCTTCTGGCCACCCCAGATCTTCACGCCGAGTCGCTTGCTGTGAGACTCGCGGCCGTTCTTAGAACTACCTACACCTTTTTTATGTGCCATTCTTTCGTCCTCCTACTTTAAGCGTTGATTGATTTGATTTCTACTTGGGTGTACTGCTGACGATGACCGTTCTTCTTGCGAAAATCCTTGCGGCGCTTCATCTTGAAGACGATGACCTTGTCACCCTTTACGAGAGGCTTGACGACCTCTGCCACTACCTTTGCACCCTCTACGGTCGGTGCACCTACCTTCACGGTTCCCTCGTTGTCCAAGAGCAGAACCTTGTCAAACTCAACAGCCTGGCCCTCTTCTGCATCACGCAAATGGTTGATGAAGAGCTTCTTGCCAGCCTCAGCCTTGAACTGCTGGCCGTTGATTTCTACAATCGCGTACATTTACTTTAATTTATGTAATACGGTTCTTACCGCCTGGCGCCCACGCTTCGGTGGAACTTATTCGAGCCACAACGGCATAATCGGGCGCAAAAGTACTGCTTTTTTGCCGTCTGACCATCTATTGAGCCTGCTTTCCACGAAGATTTAATACTAATTAACCCTAAATCAGAGCCGGCAGGCGAAGACGAAGTCGGCGGGGAAGCTGTCGGCCAGGCGGGTGGGCTCGTCGCGGAAGATACCGAAATGGGCGCTGCCGCTGCCGGACATCTGCGCATAGACGGCGCCCAGGTCGTAGAGCTGGTCCTTGATGGCGCGCAGCCGCGGGTGGCGGTCATAGACGGAGGCCTCGAAACTGTTGGTGAGCTCGGCGCGCCAGGTGGTGATGTTCTGGAGGACGATGTCGCGACAGCTCTTGGCGGTTTTTTCCACCGTCACGCCCGCGTATGCCTCGGCAGTGGAGATGCTGACGTCGGGCTTCACGATGGCCAGCCAATAGCCCGCGAGTGCCTTGTGGGACATCGGGGAGAGCTGGTCGCCGATGCCGGTGGCGTAGGCAGGGGCGTCGCCGATGAAGAAGGGGCAGTCGGCGCCCAGGCGCTTGGCCAGCAGCCGCAGGTCGGCGTCGGAGAGATTGGCTCCAAACTGCTGGTTGAGTAGACGCAGGGTGTAGGCGGCGTCGGCGGAACCTCCTCCCAGGCCGGCCTGGGAGGGGATGCGCTTATAAAGATGTATGTGCGCGCGAGGGATGGGGGCGTGCTGGCGCAGCAGGTGGTAGGCCTTGACGACGAGGTTCTTCTGCTCGTCGCAGTCCACGGCGTTGCCCGTCACCTTGAGGTCGCAGTCGTAGGGGGAGGGAAACTGGGCGTCCATCTCCGCCACCTCCAGCGCGTCGCAGAGGGGGACAGGATAAAACACGGTCTCTATGTCGTGGTAGCCGTCAGGACGCTTGCCGACGACGTTCAGACCCAGATTGATCTTGCAGCAAGGGAATAGAATCATAATCGATTTTCTTGTATTATGCTGCAAAGGTAGCAAAAAAATGCGGACACCTTCGTCTTGTTGCCTAAAAATAAGTACCTTTGCAGTAAAAATAGAATATTTACCAATTCGAATGAGCAGAAAAAGAAAGCCGCTACCCTTGTTGGAAAACGTCACCATAGAGGCCGTTGCCGCCGAGGGTAAATGCGTCGCCCATGTGGGCGAGATGGTGGTCTTCGTCCCCTTTGTCGTCCCGGGCGACGTCGTGGACCTGCGCGTGCGCAAGAAGCGGCGCAGCTATTGTGAGGCTACCGTCGAGCGATTTATCAAGAAGAGTGACGTCCGGACGGAGCCGATGTGTCCCCACTTCGGCATCTGTGGCGGCTGCAAATGGCAGACCTTGCCCTACGAGAAGCAGCTGGAGGCCAAGCAGCAGCAGGTCTATGACCAGCTAACGCGCATCGGCCATGTGCAGTTGCCACAGATCACACCCATCCTCGGGTCGCAGCAGACCCGCGCCTATCGCAACAAACTGGAGTTTGGATGCTCCGACAAGCGATGGTACACGGCCGAGGACCTGGCCCGGTTGCCCGAGGGCGTGGGACTGGGAGAACCGGCCATCGGATTCCATATCACGGGGGCCTTTGACAAGATCTACCCGATCACGGACTGCCAGCTGATGGACCCGCTGCAGAACGAACTGCGCAACGATATCTTCGACTGGGCCGTGGCCCACGACTTGTCGTTCTTCGACACCCACAAGCGCACGGGACTGCTCCGCAACCTCATGGTGCGCAACAGCAACACGGGGGAATGGATGCTCGTCATCCAGTTTTGCATCTTCCCGGAGGGTGGGGCAGGAGACCACTACGACCCCGTGGCGGCGGCTGCCGACGACAAGCTCTTCGAGACCGAGGACGGACGCAAGGCCCTGGCGCTCATGGAGCATATCACCGAGCGATTTCCGCAGATCAGCTCGCTGCTCTATGTCAACAACACCAAGGGCAACGACACCATCGGTGACCTGCCGCTCCGCAACTTCCACGGCACGGACTTCATCTACGAGCTGATGGAGGACCTCCGATTCAAGGTGGGACCGAAGAGTTTCTATCAGACCAACACCGAGCAGGCGTATCATCTCTACGAAGTGGCGCGGCGCTTTGCCTGCCTGACGGGAGAGGAACTGGTCTATGACCTCTATACGGGCACGGGCACCATCGCCAACTTTGTGGCGAAGGGCGCGCGCGAGGTGATCGGCATCGAGTATGTGCCCGAGGCCATCGTCGACGCGAAGGAGAACGCACGCATCAACGGACTGGAGAACACGAAGTTTTTTGCCGGCGACATGAAGGACATCCTCACCGACGACTTCATCGCCCGCCACGGCCATCCCGACGTGATCATCACCGATCCGCCAAGGGCCGGAATGCATCCTGACGTGGTCTCCGTCATCCTCAACGCGGCTCCTCAGCGCATCGTCTATGTGAGTTGCAACCCGGCCACACAGGCCCGCGACCTCAGTCTGCTCGACGCCGACTACGAGGTGGCGCAGGTGCAGCCAGTAGATATGTTCCCGCACACGCCCCATGTGGAGAACGTCGTGCAGCTTCTCAGAAGATCATAGGCCCAGGACTTCGTGAGATCGACTGCCGCGGGCTGCCGCAGGAGGTCTCATGGCTTGTGCAAGAACAGGCCGTGGCAGGGTGGGGGAAAGCGTCTCCCATCCCCGCCAAGGTCATCATCTCCCACTAACCCAAGCAATTTTTTAACTCATAACATTATATCAAAACATGAAAAAGTATTTTGTCATGGCCGCGCTGGCCGTTTCTACGCTGACGGCAAGCGCGCAGAGTGTGGTCCCGAAGTGGATCAACAACGTGAAGCTCTCCGGATTTGGCATCGTGCAGTACACGTACAACGGCCAGAAGAACAATGAGTCCAACTCCTTCAACCTCCGCCTCGCCCGACTGGCGCTCGACGGACGTGCCTTCGACGACTGGTACTGGAAGGCGCAGATCCAGTTCAACGGCAACACCTCAACGCTCGGATCCAGCCCGAAACTCGTCGATCTCTTCATCGAGTGGCAGAAATATGACTTCCTGCGCGTGAAGGCTGGACAGTTTAAGAACCCCTTCACCTACGAGAACCCGATGCACCCGATCGACCAGGGATTCATGAGCTACTCGCAGGTGATCTCAAAATTTGCCGGATTCAGCGACCGCGCTGGTGCACACTCCAGCAACGGACGCGACATCGGCGTGCAGTTGCAGGGTGACTTCCTCAAGAATGCCAGCGGACGCAACCTCATCCACTACCAGGTGGGCGTCTTCAACGGTCAGGGCATCAACGTAAAGGATGTGGACCAGCAGAAGAACATCATCGGTGGCGCTTGGGTCATGCCGGTAGAGGGAATGCGCCTTGGCGCGTTCGGATGGATCGGTTCCTACGCGCGCAAGGGCACCTCGGCCTCTGAGGGCATCACCAACACGACGCTCCGCCGCCTGCAGCAGCGCCGCTACGCTTTCTCCGCCGAGTATAAGGTGGACGACTGGACGTTCCGCTCAGAGTATGTCCACTCCACGGGCTACGCCTTTGCCAAGGCGATGGTCAACACCAACGACGCTTCGGCCAAGGACATCACGCTCTCCAGCAACGGCGACAAGTCGCAGGGTGTCTATGCGCTCGTCATCGCGCCGATCATCAAGAAGAAGTGTCACGCCAAAGCTCGCTACGACATGTACCAGCCCTCGAAGGGAGCCGAGAAGCAGCGCACGCAGTATGAGATCGGATTGGACTACTATTTCAACAAGAACATCTGTCTCACGGGCGAGTATGCCTATATCCACGACCGCGCCTTGGCAGATCCCAACTATTCCATGATCGACGTGGAACTGAGCTACCGCTTCTAATCGCGGCAGCATGAGCGACGTGGCCCAAACCCGCATCGTGACGCAAACCCGCATCGTAGCGCTGCGGCCTCTAACTGATCATCAAGGAGTATTTTCGTCCGTGCTGACGAAAATACTCCTTGATTTTTATCCGCACAAATGTTGATGGCTCTTGTTCTTGTATCCGTACAGATATGGATGCTCCAGGCTATTTTATTTTTGCCCGAAAAAAGCATGTTGACTTCATCAGTCCACGAATATAACTTCATTGGCCTACGAAGTTAACTTCATCGGCTTATGAAGTTATATTCATCGGCCTCTGAAGTTAATATGCTAAAAAGGGGTGAAAAACCGCGTCTTTTGACCCATACAAATAGCTCGGTCTGAGGATTTATATTTATATCCCACAATCGACATTATGATAAATAACAAATTCTCTTTTTGGATTTCTTTGCCTCATATTTTCCGCTCCTCTGAAGATGCATCGGTCGGGATTCGTCCGAAAGAAACGCTGGCGACAGATAGATTAACTGAGCTTTGTTCCGAGGTGCCAAAAATATTTTGTATATTTGCACATTCATTTCAACAAAGCAGTTGCTCTCAACAAAGCAGTTGCACATTCATTTCAACGAAACACAGGTATGAAGGACTACATAGAGGTAAAAGGAGCAAGGGTGAACAATTTGAAGAACGTCAGCGTCCGCATTCCCCACAACCGTCTGGTCGTGCTGACGGGCGTGTCGGGATCGGGCAAGTCGTCGCTCGCCTTCGACACCCTTTATGCCGAGGGGCAACGGCGCTACGTCGAGAGCCTCTCGTCCTACGCACGCCAGTTTTTGGGCCGTATGGCCAAACCCGAGGTCGATTTCATCGAGGGATTGCCTCCCGCCATTGCTATTGAGCAGCGGGTCGTGGCCCGCAATCCGCGATCCACGGTGGGCACATCGACGGAGATCTACGAATATATGCGCTTGCTCTACGCCACCATTGGCCGCACGTATTCGCCCGTGAGCGGACAGGAGGTGCGGCGTCATACGGCCGAGGATGTGGTCCGCACAGTGCTCTCCCACGAGGCTGGCACGCGCTATGTGGTGCTGGCTCCGCTGCGTGTCGCCCAGGGGCGCACGCTGAGACGCCAACTGGAGATGGAGATGCAGGAGGGCTACGCCCGTATCTATACGGAGGGCGACTTTGCGCGCATCGACGACTACATGGAGACGCTTTCCGAGGAGGACGACGGCAAGGACAAGACGCTCTACTTGGTCATAGACCGCGGATCGGTCGATGAGGGCAAGGATGCCATCGCGCGGCTGACGGATAGTGCGGAGACGGCTTTCTACGAGGGCGACGGCGCGTGCCGCCTGCTCTTCATACCGTCGCAGGAAGCCTTCGACTTCTCCACGCGCTTCGAGGCCGACGGCATCACCTTCGAGCAGCCCACGGACAATCTCTTCTCATTCAACTCGCCCCTCGGCGCTTGTCCCACCTGCGAGGGTTTCGGATCGGTGATCGGCATCGACGAGCGCCTGGTGATTCCCAACACGTCGCTCTCGGTCTATGAGGGTTGCGTGCAGTGCTGGCACGGCGAGAAGATGGGCCAGTGGCTCACGGAGTTTTGCCGGCGTGCGAAAGCAGACAACTACCCTATCTTCAAGCCTTATCACGATCTGACGCAGGAGGAGAAGGACGCACTGTGGCACGGACTGCCCAGCGAACAGGGACTGCCGCCGCAGGAGCGGGTCTGCATCGACTCGTTCTTTCAGATGGTGAAGGAGAATCAGTACAAGATACAGTATCGCGTGATGATGAGCCGCTACAGGGGGCGCACGATCTGTCCCGACTGCCACGGTGCCCGACTGAAGAAGGAGGCCTCGTGGGTGAAGATCGGGGGGCGGTCTATCACGGAACTGGTCAACATGCCGGTCCGCGACCTGCGGGAGTGGTTTGCCGCCCTACCCTTGTCGGACCATGACGCCGACGTGGCGCGGCGACTGCTCACCGAGATACGCCACCGCCTCGACTTCCTCTGCGAGGTGGGACTGGACTACCTCACCCTGAACCGTCCCTCCAATACGCTCAGTGGTGGCGAGAGCCAGCGTGTGAGCCTCAGTACCGCTCTGGGCAGTCCGCTTGTCGGATCGCTCTACATTCTCGACGAACCGTCCATCGGACTGCATAGCCGCGACACGGACCGTCTCATCCACGTGCTGAGCGACCTGCGCGACGAGGGCAACACCGTGGTGGTGGTGGAACACGACGAGGACATCATGCGGGCTGCCGACCAGATCATCGACGTGGGACCCGACGCAGGACGCCTGGGCGGAGAAATCGTGTACCAAGGAGAGGCCAAGGATCTGACGCCCGCCAACCGGGACCGGCTCAAAGACGAGCCGTCCTACACCGTGGCGTTTCTTACCCATCGCGACCAGATTCCTCTCCCTGCCTCGCGCCGACAGTGGACGAGTGTTATCCGACTGAAAGGCTGCCGCATGAACAACCTCAAGGGCGTGGACGTCAGTTTCCCCCTCAATGTGCTCACCGTGGTCACGGGAGTGAGCGGCAGTGGCAAGTCGTCGCTCGTCAAGGGAATCCTCTACCCCGCCATGAAGCGCCGGCTCGACGAGGTGGCCGAGGTGCCAGGCGAGTATAGTGGTATGGAGGGAGACTGGCGACAGGTGCGCCATGTGGAGTTTGTGGATCAGAATCCCATCGGAAAGAGCACGCGATCCAATCCAGCTACTTATGTCAAGGCATACGAAGAGGTGCGCCGCATCTTCGCCGACCAGCCCCTGGCCAAGCAGATGGGCTTCACGCCCCAGTATTTCTCGTTCAATACCGAGGGCGGACGCTGCGAGGAGTGTAAGGGAGCGGGCGTGATCACGGTCGAGATGCAGTTTATGGCCGATCTCACGCTCACCTGCGAAGCCTGCCACGGCGAGCGCTTCAAGCGCGAGGTGCTCGACGTGCGCTTTCATGGCAAGAACATCAACGACGTGCTCAACATGACGGTGGCAGAGGCCATCGACTTCTTCGGGAAGCATGGGGAGCGACTGGTGGCAAAACGTCTCAAGCCGCTTGCCGACGTGGGACTGGGATACATACGGCTGGGACAGAGTTCCTCTACCCTCTCCGGTGGTGAGAACCAGCGCGTGAAGTTGGCCTACTTCATCGGACAGGAGAAGCAGGAACCCACGTTGTTTATCTTTGACGAGCCGACGACGGGCCTCCACTTTCATGACATCGCGCGGCTGCTCTCCGCCTTCTCCTCCCTGATCGAGAAAGGCCATTCGGTCTTGGTGATCGAGCATAATATGGAGGTGGTCAAGGAGGCCGACTATGTGATAGACCTCGGACCCGAGGGAGGCGACCGCGGAGGACGTGTCGTCGCCGTGGGAACGCCGGAAGAGGTGGCAGCCTGCGACGAGAGCATCACGGGACAATACCTGCGGCCCTATCTCGTCAGGTCGTGACGAGACGCAACGAGAAGGTTTTAGTTCTATCCGAAAAACAAAACAAACCCATGCAACGATTATGCTTGTAAGTCGTTGTATGGGTTTGTTTTGAGTAGGATCGCGAATCGTATCCTTGGGCCTTATTGCGGCAAGCCGGAGCGAGCCTTACTGTGGCAACTTTGGATGAGCCTTATTGCGGCAAGTCGGAGTGAGCCTTACTATGGCAAGTCGGAGAAATGTTTTTTCCCCTTGACGTGATACTGCCAAAGGATGGAGTAGGGCTTTCGACCATCCACAGGCTGCTTTGCCTTCTCCTGTGGGGAGGCAAAACAGCGGTCGGTATCGAAATCGTGGCGCCAGGCAAGAAAGGCCCGGCGTGCGCGGTAGATGGCCTTGAAGTCGCCGAGGTTGCGCTGGCCGATGAGGGTCCACCAGGCCGCCACATAGTCGAGGAGCCAGCGCCACAGCATGACGGGCCGCAGATCCTCCTCTGGCAGGTTTTTCCAAAGCATCGTCAGGTTGTTGCGGAAGTTGAGGAAGGTCTTCCGTGGATTTCCCTTGGGGAGCGTGCCTCCACCCACATGATAGACCGTGCTCTGCGGGAAGCAGAAGATCTTGCGCCCTGCCTGGTAGAGTCGCCAGCAGAGGTCTATCTCCTCGTTGTGGGCAAAGAAGCGACCGTCGAGGCCGTCGGCGCTCCAGTAGTCGTCGGCACGGATCATCAGGCAGCAACCCGAGGCCCATAGCACCTCCTGCGGCGTGTCGTACTGGCCGTGGTCCTCCTCCACCGTGTCGAAGATGCGTCCCCGGCAGAACGGGTAGCCGAAGCGGTCGATGTAGCCACCACAAGCTCCCGCATACTCGAAGGATCCTTTTCGCACCTCGGAGAGGATCTTCGGCTGGCAGGCTGCCACCTCGGGCCTTGCGTCCATCTCCTCGATGAGCGGGGTGAGCCAGTGGGGCGTCACCTCCACGTCGGAGTTGAGCAAGACATAGTAGGTGCAGTCCACCTGCACCAGCGCTTTGTTGTATCCTTCGGCAAAGCCGTAGTTGCGGTCCAGCTGGATGATCCTCACTTCGGGGAAGTGGGTCCTCACCCACTCCACCGAATCGTCGGTGGATCCATTGTCGGCCACAATGATTTCAGCCTCGTCCTTGGAATATTCCACGACTTGGCCCAAGTAGTCGGCCAGCATCTGCTGACCGTTCCAGTTGAGTATTACGATGGCTACCTTCATCATGTGTTTGGATAGTATATGAGGTTATCGCTGGATGATGTCCTCCACCATCATGGCGGTTTGGTCGGCATTGAAGTCGCCAATCCTGACGGTCAGCAACTCGTTGTCGTATTCTGGTTTGGAAAGATGCTCGGGCAGTTGCACCCGCACGTAGTTGCGCGTGAAACCGTGCATGGCCTTGCCACTCGCCGACTTCTCCAGCAACACCTCCTGTTCGGTGCCGGCGTGGTGCGCATAGAACGCCCGCGTCTTTTGGTCTGAGAGCTCCAGCAGTTCGTGGACACGACGCTTCTTCTCCTTGTCATCGACGACATAGGGGATGCTGAGGGCCGCCGTACCTGGGCGCTCGGAATAGGGGAAGACATGGAGCTGCGTGACGTCCAGGCCCTCGATGAAGCTGCGACACTCCTCGAAGCAGTCGGGGGTCTCACCCCTGCAGCCCACCATCACGTCCACACCGATGAAGGCGTGGGGCATCTTCTCCTTGATCAGCTCCACCTTGTGGGCGAAGAGGGCCGCGTCGTAGCGACGGTGCATGAGGCGCAACACCGTGTCCGACCCACTCTGCAGGGGAATGTGGAAATGGGGCATAAAGGCACGGCTGTGGGCGCAGTAGTCTATCAGTTCGTCGCTGCAGAGGTCGGGCTCTAGCGACGAGATGCGATAGCGGCGGATGTCCTCTATCTCGTCGAGCGCTTTCACCAGGTCGATGAATCGCTCGCCGGTGGTTCGTCCGAAGTCGCCTATGTTCACGCCCGTGATCACCACCTCCTTGCCTCCATCGACAGCGGCCTGCTTGACCTGCTCCACGAGCGTGGCGATGGAGGGATTGCGCGAGAAGCCGCGCGCATAGGGAATCGTGCAGTAGGTGCAGAAGTAGTTGCAACCGTCCTGCACCTTCAGAAAATAGCGCGTGCGGTTGCCCCGCGAGCAAGAGAGCTGGAAACTATGGATGTCCTTCGTCTTCTCCGCATGGTGGAAGGCCGGATGGCCCTCGCAGGACGTGGCAAAGGCGATGGGGTCGGCCTCGCGGGCCTGCATGGCCTGGAGGAGGTATTCGACGAGGTGAGCCTTCTCGTTGCTGCCCAGCACGAGGGAGACGCCAGGGATTTGGGCGATCTCCTCGCTTTTCAACTGGGCGTAGCAGCCCGTCACGACCACGACGGCGCCAGGATTCTCCCGCACCATCTTGTGGATCTGCTGGCGACATTTATGGTCCGCCATCTCCGTCACCGAACAAGTGTTGATCAAGCAGATGTCTGCAGCTTCGCCCGCGTTCGCCTCGCCGACACCCATATTATATAAGGTACGCGCGAAGGTGGCAGTCTCCGAGAAATTGAGTTTGCAACCCAATGTCATGTATTTGGCTGTCTTCCCGTGGAAGACGGAAGTGTCTGTCATTCGTTCTTTCTCTGTTCTGAAACGCATGGATGGGAGTCGTCCCCATCCGTCTTATCGTGCAAAGGTACGAAGAAGAAGCTAAAGCCACAAACTTTGACTGCGTATTTTTCATCCAGCAGACGATTGTCAGCGAGTTATCCACCCGTTCAGAGCCTCTTTCCTTGCCCATGATGAGGCAGAAAAGGGCTACAGAAAGGGTGGATGAGACGTCACAAGAAAGGGGACTTGAATAAGGGAAGAATAGTTTAACGTTTGTTTGTTTATTGTAAACACTTGATTTTCAGCATATATAAACAATGTTACAGCAAACCATCAAAAATAATCGAAAAAAAAGTATCGCCGTATCAAAAAAAGCTATACCTTTGCACTCGGTTATAAGAACCAAATGATTGTTTTACAGATTTAAATAAGCAAAGAAATGAAGAAATTAGTTTTTATGTTCGTAGCTATGGCAGCTATCTCTTTCGCATCTTGCGGTAACAATGACAAGGCTGCTCAGAACGCTGACACCACGACGGTTGACACCAACACGGTTGACACCAACACGGTTGACACCAACACGGTTGACACCAACACGGTTGACACTCCCGCTGTGAAGTAATCGCTCGAACTAAAAAGAGAGATTGACCGTCGGACTCCTCACGAGTCCGACGGTTTTTTGTGCAATGACCTTAGGTTTTCCAAGTTTTTAACCTATTCTTTGCGGGAAAATGACTACCTTTGTGCCAAATAAATAAAAAGCATCCAATTGTTATGGAATACATCAAAACGGCCATTGAGGGCGTATGGATTATAGAGCCGAAAGTGTTCAAAGACGCGCGCGGCTACTTCTTCGAAGCATGGAAGCAGCAGGAGTTTGACGATCATATCGGCCACCATGTGGAATTTGTGCAGGACAACGAGTCGAAGTCGAGCTATGGCGTACTGCGTGGTCTCCACTATCAGAAGGGCGACTATAGCCAGGCGAAGCTCGTGCGCGTCATACGCGGCACGGTAGTAGATGTGGCCGTGGACATCCGTCGCAGCTCGCCCACCTTCGGACAGTATGTGGCGGTGGAACTGAGCGAGGACAACAAGCGCCAACTGTTCATCCCGCGCGGATTCGCCCATGGATTCGTTGTCCTGAGCGAGGAGGCCGTCTTCACCTACAAGGTGGACAACGGCTACGCCCCCCAGCAGGAGGCTAGCATCCGTTGGGACGACCCCACCATCGCCATCCAATGGCCCATCGACCCCAAGGACGTCCTCACGTCGGAGAAGGATCTCCACGGCAAGAGTCTTCAGGAAGCTGAGCTCTTCGACTAAAACGCGACTTTCTAAGTATCTTCTATCATGCAGAAATCAAGTTTCTTTCTTTTGTTGCTTGCCATCCTCTCGCTCGCTGCCTGCAAGAACCAGGGCGGAGAGGCTACGCGAAAGCAAGAGGACCAAGAGGCCAAGAAACTCTTGCAGGGCATTTGGCTCTATGAGGATGGCGAGACGGCTTTTATGGCCAACGGCGACAGCATCTTCTTCCCCGACACGACCAGCCTGCCCGTCCAGTTTTGGATAGCCAACGACTCCATCTATCTGAAGGGCAACCATGTCTGCCACTATAAGATCACGGCCCAAGCGGCCCATCTTTTCAAGATAGCCAACCCCTCGGGCGACGAGATCAAAGTGACGAAGACCAGCAACAACGCGCTTCGTGCCGATTTTCTGCAAGCAAGGCCCTATGCGCTCAACACTTTCAGGACGTTCGACTCCGACACCGTCGTGAGCAACGACATGGGCTTCTTCGACACGCGCATCCATGTGGAGACCACCTCCGACCAGGTGATACGGTCTTCCTACAACGGACAGGGCATCGAGGTAGACAACATGTACCTTGACAATGTGGCACGCATCACGACCTACAATCATGGCAAACTGGTCTATAGCCACGACTTCCGCAAGGCGGAGTTTTCGGAGCTGGTGCCTGCCGACTTTCTGGAGAAATGTATTCTGCGTGGCATCACGTTCAGCCATGCCGCTGGTGACGCGCTCTACTATGATGTCAGTATTGGCATTCCCGACGCTTCCACGACCTACGTCATAGCCCTTCGCATCAATTCCAAGGGGAAAGTGGAGAAAAAACTCAAGTAGGCGTTGCGTCGTGTGACAGTTTGGCATACATTTTGTTGTCCTCCTCATGAGATAAAACAAGGAGGATAAGATTATGGCTTTCATAGATTATTATAAGATTTTAGGTGTCGATCGCAATATTCCGCAAAAGGATGTGCGTGCGGCTTACAGGAAACGGGCCAAGCTCTTCCACCCCGACCTTCACCCCAACGATCCGAAGGCCAAAGCAAAGTTTCAGGCGCTCAACGAGGCATACGAAGTCATAGGCGACCCCGACAAGCGGGCCAAATATGACCAGTATGGCGAGAAGTGGCGTGAGGCTGATGCGTTCCAAGGGGGCGCTGGTGGCTTCGGCGGAGGCGGTGCCGGTGGCGGCAACCCCTTTGGCGGCTTCGACTTTAGCCAGTTTAGCGGTAGTGGTGGCGGAGGCTTCAGTAGTTTCTTTCAGGATTTGTTTGGTGGCAGATCGCAGGGTCGCACCATGCATTGGGGCAGCGCGGCGCCACGCCCTGACGAGGGACAAGTTTCCTCTACGGTGAACATCGACCTCTACACGGCCTTGCTGGGCGGCGACATCATCATCCGTTTGCCGTCGGGCAGCAAACTCCGTCTGAGGTTGAAACCCGTCACGCAGAATGGTACGAAGGTAAGACTTCGTGGCAAGGGCAACCGCCGATCCGACGGCACGATGGGCGATCTGATCATCACCTACAATATCAAGTTGCCCGACCATCTGACGCCTGAGCAAGAGAACTTGGTCCGCCAGATGCAGGCACAGGGTTGATTTTGACTACAAGATGATTTATAGCAAAATCATTAAGTACAAGATCATATAGTTTAGTCCATTTCCACATGCTCTTCGAACGCAAAGGCAGTTCACGAGCCATGGGGAAATGGACTTTTTTTGTAACTTGCCAACTTAGCAAGTTAGCAATTTGCTAACTTGACAATTTGCTATATGCCGAAGACGCGGGCTACATTCTCATTGGTCCGCCGCGCCATCTCCTCCTCGCTCACGCCATAGGCCGCAGCCAGCGTGGTGAGCACCTGGGCCACGAAGGCACTCTCGTTGCGTTTGCCCCGATGAGGCACGGGCGCCATGTACGGGCAGTCGGTCTCCAGGACGATACGGTCCAGGGGGACGGCGGCAGGCAGGTCTTCGCGCAGATGGCTACTCTTGAACGTCGAGACGCCGCCCACGCCCAGTACGAAACGCGGGAAGCGGAGGAAACACTCCGCCTCTTGCTGGTTGCCTGTGAAGCAATGGAAGACGCCGCCAGGCAAGTCCTCTTCGTATTTTCGCAAGATAGAGATCATCTCCTGCTGCGCCTTCCGGCAGTGGATCATCAGTGGGAGGCGCGTCTCCACGCTCCACCTCACCTGCTCCTCAAACGCCTTCAGTTGTTCCTGCTCGTGCTCCCGCGACCAATAGAAGTCGAGTCCACACTCGCCGATACCGATCACCTCCGGCGACAAATAGTCTCTCATCCGGCGCAACGCCTCCTCCCAACTGGCGTCCACCTCCTCGGGCTGCAGCCCTACCAACGGGTAGCAGTAGCCAGGATATTGACGGCAGAGCGCCAGCACGGCCGGCACGTTGTCCAGGTTGATGGCCGGCACGATGATCTTCCCCACCCCAGCCTCGCGGGCCCGGTCAATGACGGCGGGGAGGTCTTCGCGAAACTCCTCGCCGTCCAAATGGGCATGTGTGTCAATAAACGTCATTTGTTTCTCCGCATCATCCGGTCCGCATAGGCCTGCAGTTCCTTCTTGCGATCCTCCGCCACACTCACTGCGTCGAGATAAGCCTTGCTCTCCTTGAAATACTGGTTGATCTTCTCCTTGGCCAGTTCGTCGATATGGAGCGCGTCGTAGAGACTTGTGACGGCGCTGACCTTCTCCTGGCGGTCAAAGTCCTCCATCTCCATCCAGCGCTCCAGTTCCTGGCGCTGCGACGCATCGGCACGGAGGAAGGCGTTGATGAGCATGTAGGTTTTCTTGTTGGAGGTGATGTCGCCGCCGATGGCCTTGCCAAACACCTTCTCGTCGCCATAGACGTCGAGATAGTCGTCCTGCAACTGGAAGGCCAGTCCTATCTTCTCGCCAAAGCGATAGAGATTGTCGGCGTCCTCCTCCGAGGCCCCTGCGAGGATGGCACCAATCTTCAACGCACAAGCCAGCAGCACGCTGGTCTTCAGACGGATCATCTCGATATACTCGTCCTCGGTCACGTCCGTGCGCTTCTCAAACTCCATGTCCAACTGCTGACCGTCGCCTATCTCCAGCGCCGTCTCCGTGAAGAGGTCGAGCACGGGTTTCAGCCTTTCTGCCGGACTCTCCGCCATCATCTGATAGGCCAGTACCAGCATCGTGTCGCCCGAGAGGATGGCTTGGTTGTCGTTCCACTGCACGTGCACCGTCGGTTTGCCGCGACGCTTGTCAGCATTGTCCATCAAGTCGTCGTGGAGCAAGGTGTAGTTGTGATAGGTCTCCAGTGCGCAGGCAGGAGTCAGTATGCGCTCCGGATCCTCGCAGAAGAGGTTGTAGGCCAGCAGCATCAGCGTCGGGCGGATGCGCTTGCCACCCAGAGAGAGTACATAGCGTATGGGCTCGTACAGTCCCTCGGGAGTGCGTCCCGTGGCGACCACGGTCAGTCGCTCGTTGACCAGTTTCAGAATTTCATCGGCAGTAAGCATTGCTTCTAATATTTTAGGATTATTATTTCTTGTATTGGGAGGAATACTATTTCTTGTTTTTTTTTGGGGGGGGGAAAAATACTATTTCTTGTATTGGGAGGAAATACTATTCCTTGTATTTGGGGGATAGTTCTTTCTCTCTATAGTCGGAAGACCACGGGTAGCTCCACCATCGACCGGCAGGGTTTGCCGTGGTCTATGCCCGGTTTCCACTTCCCCATCATCCGCATCACGCGCATCACCTCGTTGTCCAGCGGTTTGCCCGCAGACGTCTTGATGCGGATATTCGTGACCGTACCGTCGGCCTCCACCATGAAGGTCACACCGACCATGCCCTCCTTCTTGCTGGCCGCAGCCTGCTTGGGATAGACCAGCGTCTTCGTGATCCACTTCATAAACTCCACCCAGCCTCCAGGCGGTGTCGGCGTGTCGGCCAGCACGCGCAGCGTCTTCTTGTCCTGTGGCTCGGAGACGGGGACGGGAGGCGGCTCCTTGATGGCCAGAGGCAGTGGCGGCATGAGCGTGGGCTGCTCCTCGACGGGTTTCTCCACGGGGATGACGTCGTCCAGCACGGTCTCGCCTCCACTTGGCGCCTCGCTCGCGTCGGTATGGTCCGCCCCTTTTCTGGCGCCATCCACCCGGTCGAGATCCCCCACCTTGATGTTGAGGCGGTCCTTCACGTCCTGGTGGCGGTCCGGCTTCTGTGCCGAGGCGTCATCCTCGCGGTCGATGGCCACCATCATCGTGGTGTCGCGATGCAGTTTGTCGAGATCCATCTTCGTAGGAATGTCGAGGAGATCGCCCCCCGTGGTATATTCCAGCGCCGTATAGACCAACGACGAGGCCACCACCAGCCCCAACAGAAACCCCGTCAGGTGATGTCGCTCCAAATCCGCACGTTTTGTTTTCTCGTTTTCCAAACCGCTTAAACACTAAATGCCGCCTTTTGCCGTTATATTAGGGTGAAGACGGACTCTGTATCGCTTTTACGCATGCAAAAATAGCGAAGATATTTGAAAAAAGCCGTATCTTTGTGCTGAAATTAGAAAACGTTAAATGAAAAAAGCCATTTATGCCCTCCTATTAGCATTTCTGCCCTCGCTGGCATGGGGACAGGAGAGCCAAACTGAATACAACTTCCTGCGCCTCCCCGTGAGTGCGCATGCTGCCGCGTTGGGTGGCGAGAATATCACCATCATCGAGGACGACCCCTCGCTCGTCTTCTCCAACCCCGCCCTGGCAGCCTCTGTGAGCGACCGCACGGCCGGGCTCAACTACATGAACTACATGAGCGGCGTGAGCTATGCGAGCGCGTCCTACACCAAGGTGCTTGCGCCCAAGGCCACGGTGGTGGGCGGCGTCAAGTATATCAACTACGGCTCGATGAAGGAGACCGATGCCACGGGCACGCAGGTGGGCACGTTCTCTGCCAACGAGTTTGCCATAGAGGGCACGCTGGCCTACCAGTTGGCGCGCAATGTCGTGGGCGGCATCACGGCCAAGTATGTCTATTCCCACATCGCCGACTATAGCTCCATGGGTGTGGCCGTCGATCTCGGACTCAACTGGTATATGCCGGAGCGCGAATGGTCGATCAGCGTCGTCGCTAAGAACCTTGGTGGCGAGGTGAAGGCCTACAACGACGATTTTGGCAAGATGCCCTTCGACCTCCAGCTGGGCGTGAGCAAGACCTTCCAGGGACTGCCCGTGCGCGTCTCGGCCACGCTGATCGACATGACCCACTACGACTACCGCTTCGCCGACCACCTCTGTCTGGGTGCCGACATCCTCTTCTCGGAGAGCATCTGGGCGGGCTTGGGCTACAACTTCCGCCGCGCCGAGGAGATGAAGATGGGCGAAGGCGACGAGGAGAGCGCCCACGGAGCCGGACTGAGTTTCGGCGCCGGACTCAACCTGGAGCGCTTCCGCCTCAATGTGGCCTACGGCAAATATCATGTCAGCAGCCATTCGCTGATCCTCAACGTGGGTTACACCTTCTGACCTACCATCCCAGCAGAAGGCATTTCCTCCTTCCCCACACCACTCGTTTTACATCAGACCATTTGTAGTATATTTTGATATGAAGAAAATTGTGATAGCCATCGACGGTTACAGCTCCTGCGGAAAGAGCACGATGGCCAAGGAACTTGCCCACCGACTGGGCTACGTCTATGTGGATACAGGTGCCATGTACCGGTCCGTCACGTTGTTTGCCCTTCGCGAACATCTTTTCGACGCCGAGGACACGCTCGACGCCGATCGCCTGAGCGCGCTGCTGCCCCAGGTACGCATCGACTTCCGCCTCAACCCCGAGACGGGCCATGCCGACGCCTGCCTCAATGGGGAGAACGTGGAACAGAAGATCCGTGGCCTCGAAGTGTCGAGCCGTGTGAGCATCGTGGCAGCCCAGCCTTTCGTCCGCGAGATGCTGGTGCGCCAGCAGCAAGCCATGGGTGAGGGCAAGGGCATCGTGATGGATGGCCGCGATATCGGCACCGTCGTCTTCCCGAAGGCCGAACTCAAGATCTTCGTCACCGCATCAGCTGAGGTGCGCGCTGAGCGGCGCTACAAGGAGTTGCAGGCCAAGGGCCAGCCCGCCGACTACGAGAGTATCCTGAAGAACGTCCAGGACCGCGACTATATGGACAGCCACCGCGAAGTCTCGCCGCTGCGCCAGGCCGACGACGCCATCGTCCTCGACAATAGCCACCTGACCATTGCCCAGCAGGACGCATGGCTCATGGATCGCGTGAGGGAAAAGTTGGCAGAATAGTTTTTCCACCTGCGCTTTGACCAAGTAGTCTCACTATTTTCCTCCTACGTTCAGTCCGAGCGTAAATAAAAAAAAGCCGCCGAGATTCACATCTCGGCGACCCTTCCAAATGTCAATTTGATTACATACTTTTAACACTAGCAAGTCGCTACTTGCTTCACTTTAACGCTTTGATCATAGCCTTCACCATGGCAATCTTCTCCATGGCGTCAGCTTGTTTTTTACGTTCCTTCTCTACGACCGCTGCCGGCGCGTGAGCCACGAAGTTCTCGTTGGAGAGCTTCTTCGTCACCCCCATGAGGAATCCCTCCAGGTGGGCGAGCTCCTTCTTTGCCTTCTCCAGTTCGGCCTCCACATCGATGAGGCTTCCCACGGGCACGGCCCACTCCGACTTGCCGACCATGAATCCGGAGGCGTCGGCGGCCTTGGCCTCCACCACCTCTATCTTCTCCAGGTTGGCCATCTTCAGGATGGCCGCGTCGTAAGCAGCCACCTCGTTGGTGCCCACGGCCTGGAGGACGAGCTGCTGGCGTGGAGCGATGTTCTTCTGGTTGCGCACGGAGCGGACACCTGCCACCACTTGCTTGACCGCCTCAAACTCCTCACAGAGACGTGCGTCGGCCTCCGTCGGCTTCTCCACAGTCTGACACTCCACCATGATGCTCTCGCCCTCCTTGCGGTCGGCAAGGTGTTGCCAGAGCTCCTCGGTGATAAACGGCATGAAGGGATGGAGCATGCGCAGCAGCGCGTCAAAGAAGCGCAGCGTGGCGTCGTAGGTGGCCTGAGCCACGGGCTGTGCCTTGCCGTCCTTGTAGGCTGGCTTCACCATCTCCAGATACCAGCTGGAGAACTCGTCCCAGAAGAGTCGATAGACTGTCATGAGCGCGTCGGAGATGCGATACTGGGCGAAGTGGGCGTCCATCTCGGCATAGGCCTCACGGAGTTTGCTCTCAAACCAGCGCGTAGCGATGCGGCTCGCCTCGTCCTGCTCGGCGTCTGCCGACACCTCCCAGCCCTTCACCAGTCGGAAGGCGTTCCATATCTTGTTGTTGAAGTTGCGTCCCTGCTCGCAGAGCGTCTCGTCGAAGAGGATGTCGTTGCCCGCGGGCGCACTCAGCATCATGCCCATGCGCACACCGTCGGCGCCATACTTCTCGATGAGTTCGATGGGGTCGGGCGAGTTGCCTAGGCTCTTCGACATCTTGCGGCCCAATTTGTCGCGCACGATACCCGTGAAATAGACGTGCTTGAAGGGTTTGTCGTTGCGATACTCATAGCCCGCCATGATCATGCGCGCCACCCAGAAGAAGATGATATCCGGAGCCGTCACGAGGTCGGAGGTCGGGAAATAGTAGTTGATCTCCTCGTTGTCCGGCTTGTTGATGCCGTCGAAGAGGGAGATCGGCCACAGCCATGAGGAGAACCAGGTGTCGAGCGCGTCATCGTCCTGCTGGAAGTCGGCCTCCTGCAACTGCGCCTGCGGATACTTCGCCTGCGCCTGCGCCATCACGCCCTTCAGGTCCTCATCGACGAAGACCTCGCCCACCTTCGGTCCCTCGGCTGCTGCTTCGCCCTGCGGGCGGTAGTACCAGGCCGGGATGCGGTGGCCCCACCAGAGCTGACGCGAGATACACCAGTCCTTGATGTTCTCCAGCCAGTGGCGGTAGGTGTTCTTATACTTCTTGGGATAGAACTCTATCTCGTCGTCCATCACCGGTGCGAGGGCGATGTCGGCAAAATGCTGCATGCTGAGGAACCATTGTGTGGAGAGCTTGGGCTCGATGGCCACGTTGGTGCGCTCGGAGAATCCCACCTTGTTGGTGTAGTCCTCGATCTTCTCCATCAGTCCCGCCTCGTTGAGGTCGCGGCTGATCTGCTTGCGCACGTCCATGCGGTCCAGTCCGACATAGAGTCCGGCGGCCTCCGAGATGGTGCCGTCGTCGTTGAAGATGTCGATGGTCTCCAGGTTGTGCTTCAGTCCGAGGGCGTGGTCGTTGATATCGTGGGCCGGTGTCACCTTGAGGCAGCCCGTACCAAACTCGATATCGACGTAGCCGTCCTCGATGACGGGGATCGTGCGTCCCACCTTCGGCACGACGACGTGCTTGCCCTTGAGCCACGTGTTCTTGGCGTCGTCGGGGTTGATACACATGGCCGTGTCGCCCATGATGGTCTCGGGGCGCGTGGTGGCCACTACGGCGTACCATCCGCGGTCGTCTCGGTGCATGACGTTGGCCTCGTCCTTGCGCTCCACGCTCGCCTGGTCCTCGGGCGCCACGTAGTATTTCAGATAGTAGAGCTTGCTGTGCTCCTCCTTATAGACCACCTCCTCGTCGGAGAGGGCCGTCTTGGCCTTCGGGTCCCAGTTGACCATGCGTACGCCGCGATAGATGAGTCCCTTCTTGTAGAGATCGACAAAGACATGGATGACGCTCTTCGACCGCTCCTCGTCCATCGTGAAGGCCGTGCGGTCCCAGTCGCAGGAGGCGCCGAGACGGCGCAGCTGCTTGAGGATGATGCCACCGTGCTCGTGGGTCCAGTCCCAGGCATGGCGGAGAAACTCCTCACGGGTGAGGTCGCTCTTCTTGATGCCCTCCTCGGCCAGTCGTGCGACGACCTTGGCCTCCGTGGCGATGCTCGCATGGTCCGTGCCCGGCACCCAGCAGGCGTTCTTCCCCTCCATGCGCGCGCGGCGCACGAGGATATCCTGAATGGTGTTGTTGAGCATGTGGCCCATGTGGAGCACACCCGTCACGTTGGGCGGCGGGATGACCACCGTGTAGGGCTCTCGCCCGTCGGGCCGGCTGCTGAAGAGCTTGTGGTCCAACCAATACTGATACCATTTCGACTCCACTTCCCTGGGGTCATATTTCGTAGCTAATTCCATGACTGTCGCTATCTGTCTTGTTGAATACCTTTTGTTTGCTGGTTATATGATTTGCAAAGTTACGCATTTTCTCTCGAAAAGCAAAATGTGCCCCGATTTTTCTTTCCGATTGCTGGAAAATTCGGGGCCCGAGGCGGCGAGAGCATCGGGAGGACGGCTATTTGTCACTCCGAAAAGCATTTTTTCCCATCCCCACTTGCGTACTTCGGGAAAACTCCGTAATTTTGCATTATCGTTAAAAGAATATATTATTAAGGTGGAAGCGGCCACGGCCGACGTGCCCCGCCCCACCCCGACACCAAGCACAAGAGAGAATTAGCAATGAGCACAGAAGATAAAGATATAGCGACGCAACCGAAGCACGAGAATCCCTTCCTCCTGCCCTACGGCACGCCCCACAACACGCCGCCCTTCGGCCGCTTCACCCTTCAGGACGTGGAGGAGGCGATGCTGGAGGGCATGCGCCGTGAGGACGAGGAGGTGGAGCAGATGCTCGCCGACCCTGCCGAGCCCACGTTCGACAACACCCTCGTGCGCGACCACGACGACCATCCGAAGGACTACTACAACCTCCTCGGACGCGTCAGCGGCGTGTTCTTCAACCTCCTCTCCGCCGAGGGCAACGAGGAGATGGAGGCGCTGGCGCAGAAGATGAGTCCGCTGCTGACCAAGCACGCCAACGACATCAGCCTCAATCCGCGCGTCTTCGAGCGTCTGCAGAAGGTGAAGGCCCACCACCGTCCCCTCACCGCCGAGGAGGAGACGCTGCTGCGCGAGAGCTACGAGGCCTTCGTCCGCAGTGGCGCGCTGCTCGACGAGGCAGGCAAGGACCGCTTCCGCCAGTTGACGGAGGAGGCCAGCCGTCTGTCGCTGCAGTTCTCTCAAAACCTGCGCAAGGCCACCAAGGCCTTCAAGCTCCACCTCAGCGACGAGGCCGACCTCAGCGGACTGCCCGAGACCGTGCGCGAGGCTGCTGCCACGGTTGCCCGCGAGGAGGGCAAGGAGGGCTGGATCATCACCCTCGACGCCCCGAGCTACGGTCCCTTCATGATGTACGCCGACCGCCGCGACCTTCGCCAGCAGGTCTTCATGGCCCACGGCACGCTCTGCACCGAGGGCGAGGAGTGCAACCTCGACATCTGCAAGCGGCTGGTCAACCTGCGGCGCGAGCTGGCCCAGCTCCTGGGCTACGAGACCTACGCCGACTACGTGATGGAATATCGCATGGCCTCCTCGGCCCAGAACGTCTATCGCTTGCTCGACGACCTCATCGAGGCCTACAAGCCCACGGCCGTCCAGGAGCGTGCCGAGGTCGTGGCCCTGGCCAAGGAGCTGGAGGGCGACGACTTCGACTTCCAGCCCTGGGACACGGCCTACTACTCCTTCAAGTTGCAGATGCGCCGCTACAACCTCGACCCCGAGATGCTCCGCCCCTATTTTGAGGTGAAAAACGTCATCAAGGGCGTCTTCGGACTGGCCACGCGCCTCTACGGCATCACCTTCCGCGAGAACAAGGAGATCCCCGTCTATCACCCCGACGTGCGCCCCTATGAGGTCTATGACCGCGACGGCAGCTACCTGGCCGTGCTCTTCGTCGATTTCTATCCGCGCAAGGGCAAGCGCGGCGGCGCCTGGATGACGGAGTACCAGGGCCAGTGGATCGAGAAGGACGGCACCAACGTGCGCCCCCACGTCTCGCTGGTGATGAACCTCAGCAAGCCCACCGACGACCGACCCGCCCTGCTGCGCCTGGGCGAGGTGGAGACCTTCCTCCACGAGTTTGGCCACGCCCTCCACGGCATGTTCGCCAACACGCGCTTCGAGTCGCTCTCCGGCACCAACGTCTGGTGGGACTTCGTCGAACTGCCCTCGCAGTTTATGGAAAACTATGCCACGGAGCGCGACTTTCTCCGCACCTTCGCCTTCCACTACGAGACGGGCGAGCCCATCCCCGACGACCTCATCGACCGCATCCGCCAGAGCCGCAACTACAATGTGGCCTCGGCCTGCCTGCGCCAGGTGAGTTTCGGCCTGCTCGACATGGCCTACTACACGCAGAAGGATCCCTTCGAGGCCGACATCATCCCCTTTGAGAAGGCGGCCTGGCAGAAGGCCATCATCGGCCAGCAACTGCCGCAGACCTGCATGACGACGCAGTTCTCCCACATCATGGCGGGAGGCTACGCCGCGGGCTACTACAGCTACAAGTGGGCCGAGGTGCTGGAGACCGACGCCTTCGGAGCCTTCCAGGAGCACGGCATCTTCGACCAGGCCACGGCGCAGCGCTTCCGCGACTGCGTGCTCTCCAAGGGCGGCACGGAGCACCCCATGGCGCTCTACAAGCGCTTCCGCGGCCACGAGCCGACCATCGACGCCATGCTGCGCCGCGACGGCATCAAGAAGCAATAACATTCCCCCTATGCCGAGGGACCATTTCCCCGCGCAATCAGAGAGATTTCCAAAATATAGACAGAGAAAAAGCAAGACAAGATGAAAGATACGGGCAAGCAACGGCTTCTCGACCTGCGCTACCTGCGCATGGCAGCCATCTGGGCCGAAAACTCCTACTGCCAGCGCCGCAAGGTGGGTGCGCTGGTAGTGAAGGAGAAGATGATCATCAGCGACGGCTACAACGGCACGCCGAGCGGATTTGAGAACGTCTGCGAGGACGCCCACGGCGTGACCCACCCCTACGTGCTCCACGCCGAGGCCAACGCCATCACCAAACTGGCGCGCAGCGGCAACAACAGCGACCAGGCCACGCTCTACGTCACCGCCTCGCCCTGCATCGAGTGTGCCAAACTCATCATCCAGGCTGGCATACGGCGCGTGGTCTATGCCGAGCAGTACCGGCTCACCGACGGCATCGACCTGCTGCGGCGCGCCGGCGTGGAGGTGGAGCACCTGCCCCTCGACCTCTCTGTCTAATCATCATAATAATGTAGTATATAGCATTCCAAGCGCTGCAAGCCCCCAGGCGCCCGTCCGTCCGGACACCACGGTCGGCGCGGCTCTTGTCATCGATCGTTATGTCAAAGAAAAAATCCAACCGGTTTACCCCCTTGCTCATGGCCGTGAGCGTCGTTTTCGGCATCCTTGTCGGCACGTTCTACGCCAACCACTTCTCGGGCAACCGCCTCAGCATCATCAACAACGGCAGCAACCGCCTCAACAACCTGCTGCGCATCATCGACGACCAGTATGTCGATTCGGTCAATATCGACGACCTCGTGGACAAGGCCATCCCCCAGATCCTTGCCCAGCTCGACCCCCACTCCACCTACATCTCCGCCGAGGACGTGCAGAAGGTCAACAGCGAGCTCAAGGGCTCGTTCTCCGGCGTGGGCATCGAGTTTACCATCCAGCGCGACACCATCAACGTGGGCAACGTCATCAAGGGCGGTCCCGCCGAGAAGATGGGCCTGCTGGCCGGCGACAAGATCGTCGAGGTCGATGGCAAGCCATTCGTCGGCCAGGTCGTCACCGACACCGAGGCGCGCCGCCGCCTGATGGGCCCCAAGGGCACGAAGGTGGAGGTGGGCGTGGTGCGCTATGGCACGAAGGCCGTGAAGCGCTTCACCATCACCCGCGCCGACATCGTCACGCCGAGCATCGCCGCCACCTACATGCTCAACGACAGCACGGGCTACATCCGCATCAAGTCCTTCGGCCAGAAGACCTACATGGAGATGCTGGCCTCGCTGGCCTCGCTTTCGCAGCAGGGCTTCTCGAACCTCATCATCGACCTGCGCGACAACAACGGCGGCTACCTTGAGAGCGCCATACAGATGGCCGACGAGTTTCTGCCCAAGGACCGTCTCATCGTCTATACGCAGGGCCGCAAGAGTCCCCGCCGCGACTACCGCAGCAGCGGGCGCGGCGCCTATCAGACCATCCCGCTGGTCGTCCTCATCAACGAGGCCTCGGCCTCCTCGGCCGAGATCTTCGCCGGTGCCATCCAGGACAACGACCGCGGCACCATCGTCGGCCGCCGATCCTTCGGCAAGGGCCTCGTGCAGCAGCAGATCGGATTCCCCGACGGCAGCGAGATCCGCCTCACCATCGCCCGCTACTACACGCCCTCGGGCCGCTGCATACAGAAGCCCTACAAGCTCGGCGACGAGGCCGACTACGACCAGGACCTCCTCCAGCGCTACGAGCGGGGCGAGCTCTTCTCCGGCGACAGCATCCACCATACGGGTCCCGCCTACCACACCACGCTCGGACGCCCCGTCTATGGCGGTGGCGGCATCACGCCCGACATCTTCGTGGCCGAGGACACGACCGACATCACCTCCTACTACAAGCAGGCCGTCATGAGCGGACTGATCCTCCAGTTTGCCTTCAACTACACCGACGCCAACCGCCCCCACCTGCGCACGCTCACCGAGGTCATCGACCTGGCCAAGTATCTGCAGGGCCAGGGCCTCGTCGATCAGTTTGCCACCTTCGGCACCCACAACGGCCTGCCGCGGCGCAACCTCATGATCCGTCGCTCCTACCACCTGCTCGACCGCTTCATCAGCAGCCGCGTCATCTACAACATGCTCGACGAGCAGGCCCTCATGGAGTATCTCAACCAGGACGACCCCGTGGTCGAGGCCGCCATCGGCGTCATCAAGCGCCACGAGGCCTTCCCCAAGAAGGCCGCCGCGGCCAAGCCCCGCCGCGCCACCAGCGAGATGGAGCCCAGGAGATAGAAGGTATGTAGGACTGAAAAACAGAGGATAAAAGCACAGATTACAAAAAGCATGGAAGATCAAAACATAGAGGGAAAAGACAGGGAGACCAGCGCGCTGTCCAAGAAGTCGCTGCGCCAGCACATCCGCCAGCGCAAGGCGCGCCATACCGACGAGGAACTGGTGGCCCTGTCGCAGCCCATCGTCGAGGCCGTACTGGCCGACCCCCGTTTCCAGGAGGCACAGACCGTGCTGCTCTACCACTCGCTGCCCGACGAGGTCTATACCCCGGGGCTCATCGCCGCCGCGCTGAGGATGGGCAAGCGCGTGCTGCTGCCCGTGGTCATCAGCAGGACGGAGATGGAGATCAGGGAGTATCTGCCCACTACGGAGATGGCGCTCAGCGACGACTTCCACATCCTTGAGCCCCAGGGCGCCGCCTTTACCGACTACGCCTCCGTCGATTGTGCCATCATCCCCGGCATGGCCTTCGACGCCCAGGGCCACCGCCTCGGGCGCGGCCGTGGCTACTACGACCGCTTCCTCGCCCAGGCCGCCGATGTCTATAAGGTGGGCCTCTGCTTCCCCTTCCAGCTGGTCGAGGCCGTGCCCTGCGAAGCCACCGACGTGGCGATGGACCGCGTGGAGTGCGGCCCTGTGCAGTCGTAGCGCCCCCGTCCTCAGAAAAGCCCTTTTAAGGCGCCACATCATCAAAAAGCCACCCGACCTCCGCTCCTTTGAGCAGCGATCGGGTGGCTTGCTTTTTTCTCTGTCCTCAGCCCCTTTGCCGAGGCCCAGGGCCTTTGTGGCCCCAGGCGGGAGCTTGGGTATTAGTTGAGCGTGCCGGCCTCGGCCTTCTTGATCATCGCCTCGCTGGCGTAGAGATAGACCTCCACACGGCGGTTGGCAGCATCCTTCACGTTGTTCTCGTGGCCCGGCACAGGCTGCGAGCTACCCACGCCCTGGATGGAACGGATCTGACCGTAGGAGACGCCCTGCGCCTTCAGGTAGTTGGCCACGCTTTCTGCACGGCGCTGCGACAGCGGGATGTTAATGTTGTCGTTGCCCGACTTGTCGGTGTGGCCGATGATCGCCACGTCGCAGTCGGTGTTGCCCTTCAGCACGGTGGCAGTGCGCGAGAGGTCGCTCATGGCACCCGACGAGAGGTCAGACTTGTTGGTGGCGAAGAGCAGACCCGAGTCGAAGGTCAGTTTCACACAAGTCAGTCCGTTGGCGTCCGTCATGGTCTCCACCTTGGCGTTGTTCACGTTCGAAGCAGCCTCCTCGGCCACCTTGTCCATGTGGCGACCGATCAGCGTGCCCGCACCAGCACCCACGGCGGCACCCACGGCGGCACCGATGGCCGTGCCCTTGGTGTTCTTGCCGATCAGGTTGCCGACAATGCCGCCGATGACGGCGCCAGCACCCGTTCCTACCAACGTACCCGTGCCCTGCTTCGTTTGGCAACTCACTACGGTGAGCAGGCAAAGGCCTGCCGTAAACATCTGTAACTTCTTCATAATCGTTCTATTTGTATTGTTCTTTATATTGTTTTCACATTCGTTTCTTCACGCAAAGTTATAACAAATTCCCCAAAAAAGGGCCCATTGCGAGTTATTTTTTGTACTTTTGCGGCAAAATTAGAAATTTGCACCCATCCGGGCAAGGGATTTCTCCTATTTCATTATAGGAATAATACTAATCGCGATGGGGATTTCGGAAGACAACAACAAAATTCGACTAAAGAATATGGCAAAAGAACTTAAGAATCTCACCAAGCGCAGCGAGAACTACTCTCAGTGGTTCAACGACTTGGTGATGAAGGCCGACCTGGCCGAGCAGTCCGCCGTGAGAGGCTGCATGACGATCAAGCCCTACGGCTATGCTATCTGGGAGAAGATGCAGCATCAGCTCGACACGATGTTCAAGGAGACGGGTGTGCAGAACGCCTACTTCCCCCTGCTCATTCCCAAAAACTTCTTCGCCCGCGAGGCCGAGCATGTCAAGGGCTTCGCCAAGGAGTGTGCCGTCGTCACCCACTACCGCCTCCGTACCACCGAGGACGGCAGCGACATCGAGGTGGACCCCGCCGCCAAACTCGAGGAGGAACTGATCATCCGCCCCACCTCCGAGACCATCATCTGGAATACCTATAAGAACTGGATCCACTCCTACCGCGACCTGCCCCTGATGTGCAACCAGTGGTGCAACGTGATGCGCTGGGAGATGCGCACGCGTCCCTTCCTGCGCACGAGCGAGTTTCTGTGGCAGGAGGGCCATACCGCCCACGCCACCAAGGAGGAGGCCGAGGAGGAGGCCAAGAAGATGCTCCACGTCTATGCGGAGTTTTGCGAGAAGTGGCTCGCCATCCCCGTCGTCCAGGGCGTGAAGAGCGAGACGGAGCGCTTCGCCGGCGCCCTCAACACCTACACCATCGAGGCCATGATGCAGGACGGCAAGGCGCTGCAGAGCGGCACGTCCCACTTCCTCGGACAAAACTTCGCCAAGAGCTTCGGCGTCACCTTCCTCAACAAGGACAACAAGCCCGAGTATGTCTGGGCCACGTCCTGGGGTGTGAGCACCCGCCTCATCGGCGCCCTCATCATGACCCACTCCGACGACAACGGCCTCGTGCTGCCGCCCCATATCGCCCCGATTCAGGTGGTCATCATCCCGATCAACCGCGGCAAGGAGCAGCTCGACGCCATCACGGCCAAGATGCAGCCCGTCATCGACCAGCTCCGCCAGATGGGCATCTCCGTGAAGTATGACGACGCCGACAACAAGCGCCCCGGCTTCAAGTTTGCCGACTACGAGCTGCGCGGTGTGCCTGTGCGCCTCGTCATGGGTGGCCGCGACCTCGAGAACAACACCGTGGAGCTGATGCGCCGCGACACGCTGGAGAAGGAGGAGGTAAGCTTCGACGGCATCGCCGACCGCGTCAAGCGCCTTCTGGAGGAGATCCAGGAGAACATCTACCGCAAGGCGGTGGCCTTCCGCGACGCCCACATCTACGAGTGCGACAACTACGACGAGTTCAAGGAGCGCATCAAGGACGGCGGCTTCTTCCTCTGCCACTGGGACGGCACGCCCGAGACCGAGGCCAAGATCAAGGAGGACACCCAGGCCACGATCCGCTGCGTGCCCTACATGTTCGAGCAGACCCCGGGCGTCGATATGGTGAGCGGCAAGCCCGCCACACAGCGCGTCATCATCGCCAAGGCTTACTAAGCCCTCGGCCGCACCTGTCTATAGAGGCCGGTCCCTCGCTGGTCCACCCCTCTCCTGCCGAGAAGGGCGTGGGACCCGCGGAGGACTGGCCTCCGTCGTTCTATCGGCTTGATACATCGGTCGTTAGCATCGCCTGTCCCCTATCCTGCCCGCTTTCAAAGCGCAATGCTGCTGCTTCGCACGGCAAGGGGAAAACAAAAAAAGTGCAGAAAAACAAAAAAAAGTTGGCCAAATATTTGGTGGGGTCTAAGAAAGTTGCTACCTTTGCACCCGCAAAACAGAAATGCAGGCACCCTTAGCTCAGTTGGTAGAGCAACTGACTCTTAATCAGTGGGTCTAGGGTTCGAATCCCTAAGGGTGTACACAGTCTGTTTTTGCGATCATACGCCAACAATGCACCCTTAGCTCAGTTGGTAGAGCAACTGACTCTTAATCAGTGGGTCTAGGGTTCGAATCCCTAAGGGTGTACAAAAGTCCAGTCATTCGTGATTGGACTTTTTTGTATCTCAATCCCAAGGTGGAGTCTATGGTTTGATCCAAAAGAACATCAAATTGCTCCATGATCGGAAATATTCCTCCAAAAGGAGTGAGTTTCTCGGATTTTATTTGTACATTTGCCATGTCATTCGGAGATTTTGCTATACTTGTTTGCAGCACTAAGGTAGGTGAAAAATCTGACATGGCATCATCCCGAGCACCCTATAGTTGCTCAGGTACTTATAAAAACAACTAACTCATAGTACTGCGGAAATTAGAGTATAAAAAGAATCACATCGAATTATGAAATCCGCAAATAAAGAAATAGGATTTGGCAAACAAACTATTGCTAAGGTTTTCGAGGAGTGGTACACTGTTCCTTCATATCAAAGACATTACGTATGGGAAAGCGACAACGTGAATGACATGTTGGATGACTTTGCGTCTAATTATATAGAACATGCCAAGGAGGAATATTTCCTCGGCTCCTACATTATTCAAAGTAAAAGCAACAACAATGACCTGCTTGATGGACAGCAGCGTATCACTACCTTGTTTCTCTTGTTTGCTTTCTTGCGCGACTATGCTGGTTCTTCAGAGGATGTCAAGGTCAACTGCGTTGACTTGATATTCCAAAAGGCCAATAAGATTAAGCAAATTCCCGAACGGATACGCCTTTCTTATGAGATTCGTGGCAATGTGAGGAAGTTCATTGAGGAATACTTAATGACGCCTGGAAGTATTACGCAGCATTGGGACGATATTGTCAAGAAAGCCAATGACAAAAAAGAATGCACGTCTATTCAAAGAATGTGCAATGCATTGGTTTGCTACAACGAGTTTTTTACCAATCATAAAGAAATAGATTTAGATTCCTTTCTCATATTCATCCTCAACAATGTTGTGATGATCTATATATCGGCAGACTCGTTAGAGGATGCATTTCGCCTATTCTCCGTGATGAATGATCGTGGCCAAAAACTGAGCAATGCTGATATTCTAAAATCATCCAATCTTGAAAAAATCGAGGATGGCAGCGAAATGAACGAGTATGCGCGCGAATGGGAAAACATGCAAGAGGATTTGGGTAATGATTTTGACCGTTTCCTTGCCTATGTACGAACGATGCTGCTCAAAAAGCGCCAAAAGACGAATCTGCTTGACGAATATGAGAAACAGATTTTTAAAGCAGGGAAAATCAAACAGGGAAAAGATTTTTTCAACTATGTCTTTAGGGCGTATGAGGATTACAACAAGTTGATCAACTTGGCAGGCAATGAAGATACCGAGTATTGTTCGTTGATAAGAATCCTCATCGAGTGTATGCCTTCGACCGATTGGATTCCTGTCATTTTGGCGTATGGAAGAAAATTTGGAGACAACGGGCTTCTTGAATTTTCACAGAAGGTAGCCTGTAAAAACATTGCAGATGCAGTATGTGGCAAAAGCCCATCGTATCGCATCGACATCTTGAATAGTATCATCAACTTGATAGAAGAGTCTGGGAAACCCTCCGATGTACTTGACGCTCAAGGATATTATTCATTTAATGAACATGTATTTATGGCAAATATCCAATCAGAGATATACGGCAGACGATACACCTATGCGCTCCTGATGCTTCTTGAATACAAATACAAGGACAAGTCTGAATGGAAAGAATTCGGAACGACATCCATTGAGCATATTCTTCCACAGAATCCTAAAACTACCAGCCAGTGGGTGAAGGACTTTAGCGAGGAACAGAGAAGCTATTATACACATAGGATAGGAAACCTGTGCCTGATTGGACGCAGAAAGAATTCTTCCCTTGGCAATCTTGATTATCAGGAGAAACTAAAAAAATATTTCGAGAAGAATATCGGATCCTTTGCAAGCTCACAAAAAATATACCAAACATATCCGAACGCATGGACACCTGAAACCGTGAAGGAAAATCAAGAAAGAGTCATACAGGATCTGATGGAAATATTTGGTATCAAGAGTCCAAGTACCATCATAGACGACTCTACATACATGGAGCAGCAAAGATCTGTTTACCCTAATGCTTATCAGCCATGGACAGAATCAGATGACGAGAGATTAGTTGCCCTATACAACGAAGGCAAATCTATTAGCGAACTTGCACAAATGTTTCTTAGAAATCGTAGCGCTATAAAATCCAGGATTCGTAAATTAACCGGAGAACGGTTCTAATAAGCAACGACGCAACGCAGGATATCAGCCTTCGTATCGGATCAATCCATTTGGTCTGATGACTCATTCGCCGTCATCTTTTCGCCCCAAATCCCAACGACTTTAGGGAAATTTTACGAGAAAACCTCCATCAAGTAGCCAATACGGCGACCTGCAAAAGGGTTGCCACATTAGATAGTTTAAGCCTATCTACAATTGGGACGCCTGAAAGTGGAGAGCCTTACCTTTTATTAGCTCAAATAAACAAAACAGCCCTCTCGGCAAGCTATAAAAAAAGAAAACTCCCACCGAAGCGGGAGTATAGGTTTTACCCTTCGGCCATTGCTGGCCTTATTGTGATAAGATGTAGGAAATCTTATTCTGGATGCAAAAATACCACTTTATTTTTGTTTAAACAAATTTTTTATTGTAATTTTACCGAAAAATTTAAAACCGCATCAAAAATGACTAAAATACTTGGCATTGACACAGGCACGAACAGCCTTGGATGGGCTATCGTAGAAAAGAAGGCAGAGCAATACTGCCTGCTTGATAAGGGAGTGAATATTTTCCAAGAGGGAGTCAACATCGACAAGGACAACGAATCTTCCAAAGCGGCAGAAAGGACGGGCTACCGTGCTATCCGAGTACGCTACTATCGCATAAAGCTACGCAAAATCAGGTTGCTGCACATCTTGACACAGCACCACCTTTGTCCCCCACTCACCTCCTGGGAGCTACGCCAATGGCGACTAAAGAGCATATACCCAACCGATGAGTTGTTCATGCAATGGCAGCGCACGGACGAGGAAAAAGGGCAAAACCCATACGCCTATCGACATCTATGCCTGCATGAGAAACTGGATTTGACCCAGGTTGCGAACCGCTACATCCTCGGTCGCGTTTTCTATCACTTTGCCCAGCGCCGTGGCTTTCTCAGCAACCGCAAGGATCAGAGTGGTGAGGACGTGGGCGTCGTGAAGGACGGTATCAGTTCCCTCTCCGAAGAAATGCGGGAAGCGGGATGCGAATACCTTGGCGATTATTTCTACCAGCTCTATGAGAAAGGCAAAAAGATACGCAAACACTACACCGCACGCAACGAACACTACCTCAAAGAATT
The DNA here is from genome assembly GCA_003447235.1 of Prevotella sp. Lineage (GTDB taxonomy): Bacteria > Bacteroidota > Bacteroidia > Bacteroidales > Bacteroidaceae > Prevotella. Next base: position 2,512 of record DLZV01000010.1, on the reverse strand, counting down.
TCATGCCATCTGCGAAAAGCAGCAATTGGACGCCACGCTCGTGTCGGAGTTGGAGAAGGCCATCTTTACCCAGCGGCCTTTGAAATCTCAAAAAAGACAAGTGGGCAAGTGCGTATTTGAGAAAAACAAAGCCAAATGTCCTGCCTCCCACCCCTTGTACGAGGAGTTTAGAATGTTGTCTTTCATCAACCATATCAAAATAAAAACACCAAAGGAAGATGAGCTCCGACCGTTGAACCACGAGGAGCGCGAGAAGATTCTTCCGCTTTTCTTTAGGAAGACCAAGAAAACCTTTAATTTCGAGGATATTGCCAAGAAGTTGGCTCCTAAAAAGCTCTACGGATTCTACAAGAAGGCCGCTGATACGGAAATGCCGTATCTCTTCAACTATCCGATGGATACTTCCGTCTCTGGTTGTCCCGTCACAGCGGCGCTACAAGATATTTTCGGTGACGATTGGCTCGACTCCATCTGCGAGGTCTATACGCTGGCCGATGGTAAAAGCCGGCTTGAGATCCTCAACGACATCTGGCATGCACTTTTCTTCTATTCCGACCAAGACAAGCTGGCTGAGTTTGCCAAGGTGCGCCTACAGCTTGACGACGAACAAGCCCAGGCCTTCAGCAACATCAACCTTCCCTCCGCCTATGCTTCGCTAAGCCTCAAGGCAATTTGCAAGATCCTCCCCTACCTCAGAAGAGGACTTGTCTATTCCCATGCGGTTTTTTTAGGCAATCTTTGCGAAGTGATGCCTGCCTATGAATGGGGAATCGAGGAAATGCGCCAAGCTGCCATTGACTGCGTCATCAAAGAGATAAACAGCTATGACCCCAAAACAGACGGACGCACTCTAGAGACGTGCATCAAAGAGTATCTAAAAGAAAGGTATCATGTCTCAGACGAAAATCTCAAAAAGCTCTACCATCCCTCGATGTTAGAGACTTACCCTCGTGTGCGCCCTGGTCAAGACGGAATATATCAACTCGGATCTCCACGCACCGACAGCGTTCGCAACCCGATGGCCATGCGATCCCTTTTCTGCCTTCGCAAGCTCGTCAACCGTCTCTTGAAAGAGGGAAAGATAGACCAAGAGACGGAGATTCACATCGAGTTTTCGCGTGAGCTGAACGATGCCAACAAGCGGAGCGCCCTCAAGCGGTATGGCAGGGACAACCAAAAGGCACACGACACAGCCCGAAAGCACATCGTCGAGGATTACAAGGCAGAAACAGGCAAAGCAATAGAACCGACACCCACGGACATTTTGAAATATGAACTATGGGAAGAGCAGCAGCATATTTGCTTATACACAGGTCAGCAGATTCGCATATCTGATTTTATCGGACCCAATCCGAAATTTGACATCGAGCACACCTTGCCCCGAAGCAGAGGCGGAGACAGCACCAAGATGAACCTGACTCTTTGTGACAGCCGCTTCAACCGCGATGTGAAAAAGACACATCTGCCTACCGAACTTGCCAACCACGATGAAATCATGGCCCGCATAGCTATATGGCAGGAAAAATACGAGGAGCTGAGCCAACAGATTCGCAAACAGAAACGCAAATCACAGGCTGCGACAACCAAGGAGCAAAAAGACAAAGCCATCAGCTACCGCCATTACCTGGAACTCCAGCGTGACTATTTGCGCGGAAAACATGAACGTTTCACGATGGAAAGCGTGCCCGAAGGATTCAAGAGGCGACAGGGTGTGGATATCGGCATCATCTCAAAATACGCCCGGCTCTATCTGAAGTCGGTCTTCAAGCGAGTGTATCCTGTAAAGGGCCTCGCCACATCTGATTTCCGAAAGATATGGGGACTTCAGGACATTTACAGCGCCAAGGAGCGCGTGAACCATGTCCACCATTGCATAGACGCCATCGTCGTAGCCTGTATCGGACTGGACGAATATGGCAAACTGGCCGAGTACTATCACGATGAGGAAAAGCATGAGTGGTACGGTGCGTCCAAAGCCACTTTTGCCAAGCCCTGGCCGACATTCGTCGAGGACGTGAGGCGGATGCAAAACGAACTGCTCGTTTATCACCACACTCCCGACAACATGGCCAAGCAGGGCCGTCGCAGAATCATCATCAATGGGAAAAAGGTCCTGGCAAAGGGAGACGCCGTGCGTGGCTCACTCCACAAGGAGACTTACTATGGCGCAATAGAGCGCGAAGGTGAGGTCAAATATGTGAAACGTGTAGAGCTGTCACAACTGGAAGAAAAGAACATCAAGTATATCGTGGATGACACCGTGAGGCAAATCGTCCAAGAGGCCGTCGATCGCTTGGGCTTCACAGAAGCCATGGCTTCCACCATTTGGATGAACGAGGAGAAGCAGATACCCATCAAAAAGGTACGCTGCTATACGCCCCAAGTCACCCAACCACTTCATATCCGCTACCAGCGGGATGTCTCTGACAAAGAGTACAAGCGCAAATATCATGTGGTAAATGACAAAAACTATCTCCTCGCCATCTATATACAATACTCTGTTAATAATTAC
>DLZV01000017.1:10441-68567 GCA_003447235.1 Prevotella sp. | reverse complement strand
TGTCTTCGATTTGCACTAACTTTGCAAGAGGAAAAAGGGTTGCCGTCAGAAGGCATCCCTTTATCTAAACAAAACGTATATTGGAATACATGAAAAAGATAGGAATCATCGTTGCGATGGACAAGGAGTATGAGCAGCTGTCGAAGGTCTTTGAAGGCCGGACCGACATTGTGCTCCAAAAGTGTGGGATAGGAAAGGTGAACGCTGCCGTCGGAGCCACGGAGATGCTCCGCGACCATCAGCCCGACCTGATCGTGTCGAGCGGCTGCGCTGGAGGTGCGAGCACGTCGGTGGAGGTGATGGACGTGGTGGCGGCCTCGTCCTGCGCCTACCACGACGTCTATTGCGGAGACAATGCGGCCTACGGCCAGGTGCTCGGGATGCCCGCCCGCTTTGAGGCTCCGCAGGCGTTGATAGACAAGGCGCTGCAGATACCGCGTGTCAAGGCGGGACTGACCGTCAGCGGCGACTGGTTTGTCGATTCGAAGGAGAAGATGCGCGAGATACTCGACCATTTCCCCGAGGCCATGGCCGTCGATATGGAGAGCTGCGCCATCGCCCAGGTCTGCCACCGCTACGCCGTCCCCTTTATCTCGTTTCGCGTCATCAGCGACATCCCACTCAAAGACACCAAGGCCAGCCAGTATTTTGACTTCTGGGACCGCGTGGCCGAGGATAGTTTCGAGGTGACGCTCCGTTTTGTGGAGTCCATCCTCTGATCGGACGCACAGGGCAAGAAGGCCGATCCTCATCGGCCATAGCAAGCAAAAGAAAACAAGGAATAAATAGAGAAAAAGAACAATGGAAAAGATACCCAGTTTCACGATTGACCACAATCGTTTGCTCCGCGGCATCTACGTCTCCCGCAAGGACAAGGTGGGCGGCGATGTCGTCACGACGTTTGACATTCGCATGAAGGAGCCCAACCGCGAGCCCGCGCTCCATCCCGGTGCCCTCCACACCATCGAGCATCTGGCCGCCACCTATCTCCGCAACGACGCGGAATGGAAGGACCGCATCGTCTATTGGGGCCCGATGGGCTGCCTGACGGGCAACTACCTGCTGATGAGGGGCGACCTGCAGAGCCGCGACATCGTGGCCCTGATGCAGCGCACGTTTCGCTTCGTGGCCGACTTCGAGGGCGAGGTGCCAGGAGCGGCTCCCCAGGACTGCGGCAACTACCTCCTCCACGACCTCCCCATGGCCCGATGGGAGGCCCGCAAATATCTGGAGGAGGTGTTGGAGAAGATGACGGAAGCCAACCTGGTCTATCCGTCGGTCTAAAAGAGGGTCAGAACCGATAGCCCACGGTCAGGGTGAAGAGACGGTTGCGCGTGTCGATCGTCTCCATCGCCTTGGTCAGGGGAAAGTGGTAGCGCGCGTCGAGCACCACCTGCTCATACTCGTAGCTCACGCCCACGGGGAGGGCGAGCATCACGCTTTTCGCCTCGTCCTTCAGGTCCATCTCGCAGCTCTGCGGCTTGCCATAGGTCGTGACGTTGGTCTCGTTGTTGACCGTAAACTCCGTCTGATCCCACTTGCGCTTCGCCGTGGTGAGAAAGCCCAGTTCCACACCCGCCTTGACGGCGAAGCCCTGCGCCACATAGTAGTGGGCCATGACGGGGACGGTGATATAGCCGAAGGTGTGGTGCTGGTTGGTGAAGGCATGGCCCGTCACCAACGTGGGCAGCTGCTGGCTTTCGGCAGCCTGCTGGCCTTCAGCAAAGATCTTCTCCTCGAAGTCTTTGTATTTGGATCCCGCCTGGGTGTAGAACAGTCCCAGGGAGAAGGCCCAGTCGGTGGTGGCCTGGTAGGCTACCTCCAGTCCGCCCGTGAATCCCGCGTTGTATCTTGCGTCCGGCTCATAGCCCGTCGCACTGAAGCCAGCGGCCTCCGTGGCCTTGTAGGCCGCCACGTTCGTCTGTTTGGCCCACGTCACACCCACCTGGGGCGTGAAAGAGAAGGTGCCCCGCTTCGGTTGACTCTCCTTTCCTTGGGCCTGTGCGCCAAGGACTGCTATGGCCATGGCACAGAGTAAAATCGTTTTCTTCATAAGCGTATTAGCTTCGTTGGGATAATCAAAAAAAAGCGGACGACTCGTCCCGAGCCATCCGCTCCCTATTAATCTAAGCTATCGTACTTAAATGACAAAAGTACGATAATCACTCCACTGAGTGATGCCATAAAATATTATTCTTTGCTCTGAACAGCCTCCTGATCCTTGTTTTCGGCATCGACGGCCTTGATCTTCTGGCGCGTCTCCTCCAGTTCGTCTCTCAGTCGCTGCACTTTGCGCTTCATCTCTTCGATGAGACTATTGCCCTTCTTGCTGCTGACGTTGAGGAATCCGAGGTTGTTCTCGTAGGTGTTGATATCGTTCTTGAGTTGCTCGTAGCGGCGCATGAGGCGTCCACGCTCCGTGTCGAGGGCGTCGCCACCGCGGGTGGCCACCTGGCGCAGGTTGGATCGGAAGTTGTCCATGCGGCGGCGTGAGGAGTTGACGTGAAGCTCCTTGTAGAACTTGTCGAGCAGGGTGCGGAAAGCCTGATAGGTCTTCTCCTTCTGCTTCATGGGCACATGGCCGATGGCGAAGAACTCGTCGGAGAGCGCCTGCACCTTCTTGTGGAGGTCGCCCTCGTCCTTGCCCTCGTCGAGGAGCGCCTGGAGGCGGGCGATGACTTCCTGCTTCTTCTTCAGGTTCTCATCCTCCTCCTTGTGGACGTCGGCAAAGGCTGCCGTGCGCGCGTCGAAGAAATGGTCGCAGGCCTCGCGGAACTCCTTCCAGAGCTCGTCGCCCAGCTTGTGGGGCACCTGTCCGATGGTCTTCCACTCCTTCTGGAGCTCGATCAGCTTGTCGGCCGTCTTGCGCCACTCCGTGCTGTCCATCAGCTCCTTGGCCTTGGCGATGAGCTCGCGCTTCTTGTCGGCATTCTCCGAATACTGCGCGCGGCGCTCCTTGTAGTGGGCGTTCTTGCGTCCGAAGAAGTCGTCGCAGGCGGCACGGAAGCGGTCGAAGATCTTCTGGTTGACCTTCGGGGCGGCAAAGCCGATCTTCTTCCATTCCTGCTGCACGTCGAGGATCTCCTGCGTATGGCGTTCCCAGTCGGCGTTGGTCTTGTTTTCCTCCTTCACGATGGCCTCCACCTTCTCGCAGAGGGCCGTCTTCTTCTCCAGGTTGTCGTTCTCGCGTGAGCGCAAGTCCTCGAAGAACTGCTGGTGGCGCTTGTTGACCACCGTACTGGCAGCCTTGAAGCGAGACCACAGTTGCTCGCGCAGGTCTTTCTCCACGGGTCCCGTCTCGCGATACTGCACGTGGAGGTCCTGGAGCTTGCGCGAGGCGCTGATGACGTCCTTCTCCTCGGCCAGTTTTTCGGCAGCCTCGCAGAGCGCCGTCTTCTTCTCCAAGTTCTTCTTGAAGTCGTATTCCCGGGCCTCGCGGTTGAGGTTGATGAGGTCGTAGAACTGCTCCACGTAGAGCTGGTAGTTGCGCCAGAGCTCGTTGGCCTTCTCGGCGGGCACGGGCTTGATCTCCTTCCACTCCGCCTGGAGGGCCTTGAAGTTTTGGAAGTTGGCATTGGCCTCCTCGGCCGTGGTGACCATCGCCTTGATCTTCTCGATGATCTCCAGCTTCTTCTGGAGGTTGTCCTGCTTCAGCTGCTCGAGCTCCTGAAACGCCTTCTGTCGTTTCTCCTTGATGATGGTCATCTCGGCCTTGAAGGCTTGCTCGTCATCATCGGGCAGAATCTGAAACTTCTCCGGGTCTCCGCCCGCCTCGACAAACGCCTTCTGCTCGGCCTCACGCTCTGCGAAGTGCAACTTGTAGAACGTTGTCTTCAAGTGCTCTATCTCCGCCTTGTCCGGGGTGGTCTCGCTCTTGGCGATCTCGCCCAGGCGGTCCACGATCTCCTTCTTGGAGGTGTAAACCTTCTTGGCGAGTTCTTCCTCTTGCGCCTGCTGCGCATCCTCAGCCGCTTCGGCTGCGATCGGTGCGGTCTCTTCGCCAGACGGCGGGTTCACCTTGTTGGCCTCTTCGGCCTGCTTTACTTCTTCAGTTCCCTGCGTGAGGGCGTTCTCTTGAGAATCCATCATTTCACATTTTTGTTTATGACATGGTTATCAGCTCGACGCACAAACCTCCCTCTCCCCTCCTTGTTATCGGGGGAGTTTGGTAGTGCTTACACATAATAATGTGCAAACTTAGACAAAATAATTGATACCACCTAAAAATATGCGAAGTTTTTTCCTTTCTGCCGCTAAATAAGCCGTTTGTGGCGCAAAATCCACCATGTGGCGCCCGAAACGATAACGGATATGAGCAGGGCGAGGGGGAAGCCGAGGGGACTGTCCTCCATGCCGTTGATGAGGTTCATGCCGAAGAGCGAGGAGACCAGGGTGGGGAGCATCATGATGATACTCACGGAGGTGAGCGTACGCATCACGGTGTTCATGTTGTTGTTGATGATGCTGGAGTAGGTGTCCATCGTCGATTCGAGGATGTCGGAATAGATGCTGGTGGTCTCGCGCGCCTGGCTCATCTCGATGTTGACGTCCTCGATGAGGTCGGCGTCGAGCTCATCGACCTGGAGCTTGAACTTCAGTTTGGCCAGCAGGTTTTCGTTGCCGCGGATGGAGGTGACGAAGTAGGTGAGCGAGTCCTGGAGCCTGGAGAGTCCGATCAGGCTCTCGTTGTTGACCTCCTTGTCGAGGTTCTTCTTCGACTTCTCGATCAGGGCGTTGATCTGCTTGAGTCGTTTCAGGTACCATACGGCGGAGGAGAGGAAGAGGCGGAAGATCATGTCCACGTAGTCCGTGAAGCCCTCGCCGCGCTTCTGCTGGTAGCTGACGAAGTCGATCATCATGTTGGTCTCGAAGTTGCAGACCGTGATGGTGACGTCGCGCTTGTGGATGATGCCGAGGGGGACGGTGGTGTAGGGCGTGCGGGAGCGTACCTCCTTGACGTAGGGGATGCGGAGGATGATGAGCATCCAGCCGTCGTCATACTCATAGCGGGCCCGCTCGTCGGTATCGGCGATGTCGGAGAGGAAATAATCGGGTATCTGGAACCGCTCCTGCAGTTCCTGTTGGTCTTGCTCCGTGGGACAAGTGACTTGTATCCAGCAATTGGGCTGCCACTCTGAGATGGCATTCAAGTTTCCGTTGAAATTCCAGTATGTCTTCATTTCGCTAATCTCCAATGGTTCATAAGGTGGGGATTAGCATCTGAAGATGAAATCCTCACGCTTAAAGATTGAAATTATCCGCGTGATAGTCGTCCATTACTACTGTGAAGGTTGTTATCGGATGCAAAGGTAGTGCAAAATTGCGAAAACGCAAAGAAAATGGTCCAACTTTTTTCATAAAACCAAGTGGAGGCGGCTCCTCTAAGAAAAGTCCCCGGCAGGCCATCGTGGACGGCTTGTCGGGGACTGTCTTCCTATTTTCTTATGCTTTAGCGACTTGCGTCTTGCGGCGTGTGCAGCCGCTGGGTGCGGTCGGCTTTACGCGGTCGGCTTACTCGGTCGGAGCGGCAAACTTGTCGCCTGTCTCCTTGACGATGGCGCGCTGGGTGTGCTCGCTAAATCCGGGACGCTCCACACGGGCGCCAAGACCGGTCTTGGTGCGGAGGAACTGACCGTCCTTCTCGGGCTTCACGGCCATGTCGTTGTACTTGACGATGAGGTAGGTGGCCAACTGGCGCCAGCGCTGGATCATCTCGGCACCCTTCTGGTTGGAGTAGAGGTTGAGGTAGTCGAGCGCGGCCTGCTTGTCCGTGTTGTAGAGTGCCACGGCCTTGTCCTCGACCTCCTTCTGATGGGCGAAATAGCTGTTCTCCAGCGAGTCGCGGACAGCCTGGAGGGCCGGGAACATCATCGAGTAGCGCGGATAGACCATGTTGCTCACCCAGTTGCACACCCAGAAGGCGTTCTTGTCGGAGAAGGTCACGGCGTCGGCGCCGGGCGTGTTGAAGCATTCGGGTTGCACGGTGTTGCCACAGTAGATAGGCACGTAGGCCACCATGTTGCCGTCGTCGTTGCCAAACCACAGGATGCCGCCCACCTCGCGTGGAAGCCAGGAGCGCATCTGTGCCACATAGGTGAAGCCCGTCTGCTGCGTGCTCGTCGGGCGCTCGTTGAAGTACTGTTTGCCGTCCACCTTATAGTAGAGTGGGGTGGGACGGTAGGGCGAGTCCCAGAGACCCTGGCCGAGGTCGTTGTCCATGGCCAGCGGCGTGCCCTCGTAGTGGTCGCGCATGCAGGCCATCATCTCCAGCGGGCTGATCTTGTGGTCGGGGATGATCCACAGCGGCATGTCCTCGGCGTTGGGATCCTTGCCCAGGGCCCACGGCAGGTAGCGGTCCATGCCCTTGTCGAAGCGGCGGAAGAAGCTCCACACGCGCGCGTCGCAGATGCGGCGGCCGCTGAAGTCGGGCTTGGCGTAGGCCATCTTCCAGTTGAACTCATTGTCCTTGCCCGTGAACCAACCCTTCTGGCGTGCGAAGGAGATCATGTTCTTCGAGCATATCACGTCCGTGTCGTAGCTGCTGACGAGGCCGATGCGGCTCTGGTTGGCATGGCCCGAGAGGGCGTTGTCGGGGATGCGGACCGCACACCATACCACCTTCTGCTTCGGGTCGTCGCCACAGCCCTGCATCTCCATGATCCAGGCCTCGTTGGGGTCGCAGATCGTGAACGACTCACCACCGCTGATGTAGCCGTACTTCTCGACCAGCTGCGTCATCACCTTGATGGCCTCGCGGGCCGTCTTGGCGCGCTGCAGACCGAGGTACATGAGCGAACCGTAGTCGATCTGTCCCTGCTTGTTGACCATCTCGTCGCGGCCGCCAAAGGTGGACTCGCCGATGCAGAGCTGCCACTCGTTGATGTTGCCGATGACGTTGTACGTCACGGGTGCCTCGGGGATGAAGCCGTGGCTCTCGTGGGTGTCGTAGTCGATGATCTCGCGCATAGCGCCCTTGGCGTGCTTGCCTGCCGCATAGTGGCAGAGTTTGGTGAACATGCCGTAGTCGTCGGCATTGTACGTGCAGAGCACGGAACCGTCGGTAGTGGCTCCCTTGCCCGCGATGAAGTCGGTGCAGGCTGACATCTTGGCAGCCGAACTGAGCACCAGTGCTGCAGCCAGCAGCAGTTGCTTTTTCATTTTCATATCGATTAGTAATTAATAGAGGTTTCAAACGTTTGACGGTTGCCGCAGAAGTCCCATGCCGTGACGCGCAGTTGTCGCTCCTTCTGGAGTCTTCCCACAGGTGTCCGGCGGAGGTCGCAGACCAGGATGGTCGGGTTCTTCTGTTGCTCGAAGAGCACAAACTGACCGTCGATCGTGGCTTCCCAGCCTGCCGTGCCACTGCCGCTGTCCGTGATGGAGAGCGTCACGTGGTCGTAGGAGCGGCTGGTGGCCTTGATGGTGGGCGCCTGCTGGTCGGAGGCGAGGTAGTAGGTCATGCCCAGTTCGCGCACCTTGCCATAGACCCAGCCGTTCTTGGCCTCGCTGCGGCAGTAGCGCGGAGGCGTGCCCGTGCCCGTCATCGCCACATAGAGCTTGCGCGGGTCGATGGTGGCGTCGGGGATGCGGAAGGCCAGGTCGGCCCAGCCCAGCAGCGGCACGTTGCCCGGGATGAAGCGCACGGCCTGGGAGAGGCCGCGGGCGGAGGCGAGCAGCTGCGGTTTCATCAGTCGGTCCACAGCCATCAGCCGGCCTGGCACGTCGAGTCGGATGCCGTCGGTCTGCCAGTGGTTGTCGCGTGAGGTGAGCAGGGCCTCGGGACCCGTTATCACGGGTCGCGGACCCAAGGCCTCGGGCGTGCCGAGGACGGTAAACTCGCGGACGGTCTGATTGCCAAAGACGTCGCTCACGACGTAGCGCAGGCGATACTCGCGGCGCTCGTTGAAGAGGATGTAGCCCTTGCCCTGTCCGGTCTTGAGGAAGGGCAGGCGGTTGCCGGGCTCGACAAACGACTTGAGAAACCAGACGCGGCTCTGCATGAAGTGGTCGTAGTCGCCCCAGGAGTTCATCATCCGGTGCATCGACTGCGGAAGGCCGTTGATATCGGCCGAGAAGACCAGGCGGCCGTCGCAGTAGAGACGGATCAGGCGCGATCCAAAACTGTTATAGACGCCATTCATGTGGTCCATGGTGCGCACGCCGAACCCCACCTTGCCCCAGGCCGAGAAATGGCCCTTGTCGAAGGTGAAGACGCGCGGACTGGATCCGTGCTGAAACGTTCCCTCGCCGGGCACGGGGTAGGCCTTGAAGGCATAGACGGCTGGGGCGATGGTGTCGCGGACGTAGGCCTTGAGGTAGGCCAGAGGATCGAGCAGGTCGCCCGTCTGCGTGCGGTGGAGCTCCAGGTGGAGATGCGGGCCCTGGGAGGAACCCGTATTGCCGCTGAACCCGATAAACTGTCCTTTGTGGACCGGCATCATCGTCGCTGGGAAGGTGATGTCGGTGGCATAGACCTTGTGGGCGTACTGGTAGCGCTTCACGGCGGCCTCGATCTGCGGGGCGAAGTCGTCTAGATGGACATAGACCGAGGTGTTGCCGTCGGGATGGCGCACATAGACGGCCTTGCCAAACCCATGCGTGCCCACGGAGACCTTGCTGATGAAACCGTCGGCCATGGCGTAGAGCGGCTTGCCCGTCATGCGGTCGGTCTTGACGTCGATGCCGGCATGGAAATGGTTCGGTCGCGGCTCGCCGAAGTTGCCCGCCAGCTCGATGGGGTAGTGGACGGGCGAGACATAGGCGATCGCGGCCAGCAAAAGACTTGCGAGCATCGGCTTACGAGATGGCCTTGAAGGACATGTCCAGTCCCTTGACGCTATGGGTGAGCGCGCCTACGGAGATGAAATCGACGCCCTGCTCGGCATAGTCGCGGATGGTGTCGAAGGTGATGCCGCCCGAGGACTCCACCTCGTAGCGATGGTCGATGAGCTCCACGGCCTTGCGCGTGTCGGCGGGCGTGAAGTTGTCGAGCATGATGCGGTTGACGCCGCCGTGGTCGAGCACCTGCTGGAGCTCGTCGAAGTTGCGCACCTCGATCTCGATCTTCAGGTCGAGGCCCTTCTCCCGGAGGTAGGCGTGGCAACGATCGATGGCCTGGACGATGCCGCCGGCAAAATCGATGTGGTTGTCCTTCAGCAGAATCATGTCGAAGAGGCCGATGCGATGGTTCATGCCGCCGCCGATCTTGACGGCCTGCTTCTCCAGGATGCGGAGGCCCGGCGTCGTCTTGCGCGTGTCGAGGACGTGGGCTCCCGTGCCCTCCAGGCGCTCCACGTAGCGGCGCGTCATCGTGGCGATGCCGCTCATGCGCTGCATGATGTTGAGCATCAGACGCTCCGTCTGCAGCAGCGAGCGCACCTTGCCCGTGACGATGAAGGCCACGTCGCCCGGCTTGACATGGGCGCCGTCATGGATGAAGACCTCCATCTGGAGCGTCGGGTCGAAGCGGTCGAACACCTTGCGGGCAATCTCCACGCCCGCGAGCACGCCCTCCTCCTTGACGAGGAGCTGGCTCTTGCCCATCGCCTCCTCGGGGATGCAGCAAAGGGTGGTGTGGTCGCCGTCGCCAATATCCTCGGCAAAGGCCAAATCGATCAATCTCTCTTCCAATTCTTCTACACTCAGCATATCTTATTTTTCTTTTAAAAATTCTTCGTTATAAATAAAAATATCTTCTTTCAACATTACTTCGTTGTGGTAAGCGTGGAGCGTGGACTTGGGTCCCTCCTCGCGGCAGACGATGCTGCCGTCCATCCACTCCACCATGGCCTCCTCGCCCGTCAGCGGGCGTGTCTCGACGACTTCGTCGCCCTTGATCGTGCAGAGGCCGAGGACGATCGTCTCCCGCGGGGTGACGATCCTGTGGGCTGCTACCTTTCTCATGGCGAACTCATCGATTTCATGGGCCGTCCGGCTTCCGACATGGGCCGCATCTTCGACGTGCTCTGTGGCTGCGGGGTCAACTGGCGCACGGGTGTGGGCGGCTGGGGCGTGCCGCGTTGCGGGGCCGTTGGCTCGGGGATTCCCAGTTCGGGCGCACCTGGTTGCTGATCGGGCGGTCCGGGACGGTCGGGGGCCGAGGGAGATCCCACGTTGCGGATGGGCGTGGAGGGATTCATCGGGTTGGAACTGTCCTCCCAGGGCTGGCCCTTCTGCGGGTGGATGCGCACGAGTTTCACGTTCTCGGCAAAGAAGAGCGTCAGCGTCGTCGTGGGCGGCGGCGCGTTGCGGCCCAGGAGGAAGAAACCTCTCACGCGCTTGATGCCGATACTGTCGCGGTCCTCCACGCTCAGCGTCTGCCGCATGTCGCTCGCCACCTCCTGCACCTGCTGCACCGTACTGTCGTTGGCAAAGGTCACGATCAGTCCGACGGTCAGGTTGCGCATGCCTTCCTGGAGAAGGAAGAGCGCGTCGTAGCTCAGCACGAGGCGGTCGCCCTTGTGGTAGGCCGTATCGACCTTAAGTTCGAAAGTGTATTTGTTGTAGGGTGCAAAGGTGCTGAGCATGAGCGTCTTGCGACCAGGCCATACGTTGGTAGTGTCGCCCCGCGAGGCGATGGATCCATACTGGCTCAGTTCAGCGTCGGAAGCGCCCAGGGAGCGGGCCTCCTGCCCCATGCGGTCGGCGAGGTGCTCGTAGATAGTCTGCATGCGCTCGGTGTGGCGCATGTAGTAGGCCATGGAGCGATCAAACTCCTGCTCGCTGACGCCATGCTTTTTGAGCACGGCCAGTTGCCACGACTTGCGCTGCATGTCGCTTGCATTGCTGTTCTGTGCCATGGCCACGGCCAGGTGGTAGTCGTAGAGGATGTCCTCCATCTCCGAGGGACTGAGGTAGTCGGAGGGGACGGTGGGCTTGCACCCCACGACGGCCAGCAGCAAGGCCACGATCGGCAGCAGTAGTCTATGATCGATGAGTCTCCGCATCCAGTTCTTTGCGATAGAAAATCAAAAACAACGCCACACCGACGCTGATACAAGCGTCGGCGAAGTTGAACACGGGCGAGAAGAAGATAAACGGTTCTCCACCCCAGAACGGCATCCATGTGGGGAAGGTGCCATGGAAGAGCGGGAAGTAGAACATGTCCACCACGCGTCCCATGAGCATGGGCGCATAGCCCTCACCCCAAGCCACCAACTGGGCGGGCTCGCCATAGGGCACCGACTCCGTGAAGATCTGTCCGTAGAACAGGGAGTCGAAGATGTTGCCCGCGGCGCCGGCACAGATCATCGTCAGGATGAGGATGAAGCCCAGCGGGCGCCCTTGTCGTATCTTCTTGCCTATATACCAGATGATGAAACCGACGGCCACGATGCGAAAGAGGCTCAGCAGCAGTTTGCTGCCGATCTCCATGCCAAACGCCATGCCGCGGTTCTCGATGAAGTCGATTCGAAACCAGTCGAATACGACGATCTGCTCGCCCAGCCCCATGTGGAGCTTGACGGCCACTTTGATGCATTGGTCAATGGCAATGAGCAAAATGCCCATTGCCATAGCTATCCATGCGTTTCTTTTCACGCCTTTAATGATCTTTGTAGTTCTGTTTCGACTGCACGCTGAGCGTGGCATGAGGCACGGCGCGGAGGCGCTCCTTGGGGATCAGCTCGCCCGTGATGCGGTCGATGCCGTACGTCTTGTTGTCAATACGCAGCAGGGCAGCCTGCAGTCCTTGGATAAACTTCTGCTGGCGCATGGCCATGTGGACCAGTTCCTCCTTGGTCTGTGAGCTGCTTCCCTCCTCTAGGGCCTTGTAGGTGGGCGAGGTGTCGTCCACGTCGTTGGTGTCCTGGTTGGTGAGCACCTTCATGGTCTCAGCATAGTCGGCCTTGGCCGTCTCGAGGCGGCCGAGGATAATGGCGCGGAACTCTTCCAGTTCCGCGTCACTATAACGTCTTTTAATCGTATCCATTTTATATAGTGAAGGCTCTTATGCCTTCGAGATTGCGATATGGGTCGTGAAGTCGCCGAGGTCGATCTCGTCCCCGCCCGTGGGCTTGACGACGATCTCGTTGGCGAGGACCTGCTGGCGCACCAGGTCGCCGAAGGTCTCCAGAGCCTCGTCGGTCTCCTTGTGCGGGTCGATGCTGACGACGATACGGTCCGTGATCTCCAGTCCGCTCTCCTTGCGGAGGTTCTGAATGCGGTTGATGAGCTCGCGGGCCATTCCCTCGCGGCGCAGGTCGTCGGTGAGCTCCACCTCCAGGGCCACGGTCAGGTTGCCCTCGTTGCTGACGAGCCAGCCCGGCATGTCCTCGGAGATGATCTCCACGTCGGTGGCATCCACGCTAATGGGCTGCCCCTCGACCTCGAAGCCGATGCTGCCCTCGCGCTCCAGCTGGGCGATCTCGGCCTGGGAGAGGGTGTTCATCTTGGCGGCGACACCCTTCATCAACTTGCCAAACTTCTTGCCCATGACGCGGAAGTTGCACTTCACTTTCTTGACCAGAAGTCCCTCACCCTCAACGAAGTTGAGTGCCTTCACGTTGACCTCGCTCTTGATGAGTGCGGCCACGGCCTCGATATGGCGGCGCTGCTCCTCGTCGATGGCGGGCACCATGATCTGGGCCAGCGGTTGGCGCACCTTGATGTTGACCTTGCGGCGCAGGGCGAGCACCATCGAGGTGATTTTCTGTGCCATGTCCATACGGGCCTCGAGGTCGGCGTCGATGCGGGCCTCGTCGGCCTTCGGCCAGCGGTCGAGGTGGATGCTCTCCAGTTGGCCTCCGAGGTCGTGGTAGAGCTCGTCGCTCATAAACGGGGCAAACGGGGCGAGCAGGTGGGCCACGGTCATCAGGCAAGTGTAGAGCGTGTCATAAGCCGAACGCTTGTCGTCGCTCATGTCCTTGCCCCAGAAGCGTTTGCGGTTGAGGCGCACATACCAGTTGGAGAGTTCGTCGTTGACAAACTGCTCGATGAGGCGTCCGGCGCGCGTGGGATCATAGCCGTCAAGTTCGCGGCTTACGCCCTTGACGAGCGTGTTGAGACGCGAGATGATCCAGCGGTCGATCTCGGGAGCGTCGGCGCGAAGCTGGGCGTCCTTGGGATCGTAGCCATCCACGTTGGCGTAAAGGGCGAAGAAACTGTATGTGTTGTAGAGCGTGCCGAAGAAGCGGCGGCGGCACTCATCGACGCCATTCTCGTCAAACTTGAGGTTGTCCCAAGGTTCGGAGTTGGTCATCATATAGAAGCGGACGGCGTCGGCGCCATACTTTTCGATCATCTCAAAGGGTGGGACGACATTGCCCACGTGCTTTGACATCTTGTTGCCCTTGGCGTCGAGGACGAGGCCGGTGGAGATGACGTTGCGGAAGGCCACGCTGTCGAAGACCATCGTGCCGATGGCGTGGAGCGTGAAGAACCAGCCGCGGGTCTGATCGACGCCCTCGTTGATAAACTCGGCGGGGAAGAAAGCGGGCGGCACGGGTGTGCCCTCGTAGCAGGAGTGGATGAGCTGGTCGCGGTATTCGGCCTCACTCTTGCCCGTGGCAGCGAGTTTCTCGGCATTGAGCTCGCCCTCGAAGGGGTAGTGGAGCTGGGCGTAGGGCATAGAGCCGCTGTCGAACCACACGTCGATGAGGTCGCTCTCGCGGTGCATGGGCTTGCCCGTGTCGCTGACGAGGACGATATCGTCCACATAGGGACGGTGGAGATCGATGCGGTCGTAGTTTTCCTGGGCGTTGTCGCCGACCACGAAGCCGCGGACCTTAAGCGGGTTCTCCTTCATCACGCCTGCCTCGACGGCTTTCTCTATCTCGTTGTAGAGTTCCTCGACGGAGCCGATGCACTTCTCGTTGCGGTCCTCGTCGCGCCAAATCGGGAGCGGTGTGCCCCAGAAGCGGGAGCGCGAGAGGTTCCAGTCGTTGAGGTTCTCGAGCCAGTTGCCGAAGCGGCCCGTACCCGTGGAGGCAGGCTGCCAGTTGATGGTCTTGTTGAGTTCCACCATCCGCTCCTTGTCGAGGGTGTCGCGGATGAACCAGCTGTCGAGCGGATAGTAGAGGATGGGCTTGTCCGTGCGCCAGCAATGGGGATAGTTGTGGGTGAACTTCTCAATCTTGTAGGCCGTGCCCTCCATCTTCATCTCCAGGCTGATCACGATATTGAGGTCCTCGGCTTTCTCCGAAGCCTCCTTGTCCCACTTGCCGCCTTCGTTGAAGCGCGGGTCGTAGGCGTTCTTCACGTAGTCGCCAGCATGGTGGCCGTAGGCGGCCTTATCGACGCAGCGATCGATGAAGTGGGCGTCGAGGTCCTCGATGGCGTAGTATTTGCCCAGGAGATCGACCATCGGGCGCGTCTCGCCCTGCTTGTTGACGAGGTAGAGGCCCGGGACGCCAGCGTCGCGGCAGACCTTGGCGTCGTCGGCACCAAAGGTGGAGGCGGTGTGGACGATGCCCGTACCGTCTTCGGTAGTGACGTAGTCGCCAGGGATGACGACAAAGGCGGCGGAGGTCATCTCTACGAAGCGATCCTTGCCGTTCTCGCCCGTGAAGACTTGGTCGGGATGGGCGGCGGCGTAGGCCTTCACCTGCTCCGAAGCGTAGTCGTCGAGCTTCTCCGTCGGCTTCACCCAGGGCATGAGCTGGTCGTAGTGGATGCCTACGAGGTCAGCGCCCTTCATGCGGTCGATGATGCGGTAGGGCACGACTTTGTCGCCACGTTCGTAGGCGGGCATGTCGGCGCCCTCGGCCACTTCGCCCTCGGGCTTCAGATAAGCTCCAAGGCGTGGCTCGGCCACGATGGCTGTGATCTTCTCGGCCGTATAGGGGTTGTAGGTCTCCACGGCGACATAGTCGATGCGTGGGCCCACACAGAGGGCTACGTTGGAGGGCAGCGTCCAGGGCGTGGTGGTCCAGGCCAGGAAGACGGCCTTGCCCCATTTCGTCCAGCTCTCCTTCGGGTCGCGGATGGTGAACTGGGCCGTCACCGAGGTGTCCTTGACATCGCGGTAGCAGCCGGGAAGGTTGAGCTCATGGCTCGAAAGGCCCGTGCCGGCGGCGGGGGAGTAGGGCTGGATGGTGTAGCCCTTGTAGAGACGGTTCTTGTTGTAGAGCTGCTTCAGGAGCCACCACAGGGTCTCGATAAACTTGTTGTCGTAGGTCACATAAGGGTGCTCCAAATCGACGAAATAGCCCATCTCCTTGGTCAGCTTGCTCCATTCGGCCGTGAACTTTAGTACGTCGGCGCGGCAATGGCGGTTGTAATCTACGGTGGAAATATACTTGTCTGAGGCTTTGTTGTCAATATTCTTCTTTGTGATGCCCAGCTCCTTCTCTACGTTGAGCTCCACGGGCAGTCCGTGGGTATCCCAGCCGGCCTTGCGGCGTACCTGGAATCCGCACATGGTCTTGTAGCGGTTGAATGTGTCCTTGATGGAGCGGCCCAGGACGTGGTGGATGCCGGGATGGCCATTGGCCGAGGGAGGGCCTTCGAAGAAAATAAACTTCGGCTCGCCTTCACGCTCGTCGATACTTTTGTGGAAAATATCGTCCTTCTCCCACGCTTCGAGCACCCGTCTGTTGGTGCCTACAAGGTCTAAACCTTTGTACTCCGGAAATCTCTTTGCCATAAGCCTGTTTTGCTTTTCTTACTTTTTTGTGATATTTAAGGCGCAAATTTACATATTTTCCCCCAAACTACCAAACGTTGCCATACAAAACTTTCCTTGGGCCTAATGGTTCATACGCAAAATGGCGTGATAGGGTAGTTTGTATTGAGGCAATACGGCCTGCTTGGAAAGGAAAAACCAATACAACAAAGGCGAAAATATCGAAAGTTGGCAGAAGATAAAAAATAAGGGCGGTCAGCGACCGCCCCCTACTAATAATCTATTGTGGTTTTACTTATCAACCACCGCGTATTATCCCTGGCACTTGCAGGGCTTCAGCTCCTTGAAGAAGTCGTGGCCCTTGTCATCGACGAGGATGAAGGCTGGGAAATCCTTGACCGTGATCTTCCAGATGGCCTCCATACCGAGTTCGGGATAGGCCACGCAGTCGATGCTCGTGATGCACTCCTTGGAGAGGACGGCAGCCACGCCACCGATGGTGCCGAGGTAGAATCCGCCGTGTTTCTTGCAGGCCTCCGTCACTATGTCGGTACGGTTGCCCTTGGCGATCATGACGAGCGAGGCGCCGTGGGCCTGGAACTCATCCACGTAGGGGTCCATGCGGTTGGCTGTCGTCGGGCCCATAGAGCCACAGGGGAAGCCCTCAGGCGTCTTGGCGGGACCGGCATAGAGAATGGGATGATCCTTGAAGTACTGCGGCAGCTCCTCGCCCTTGTCGAGGGCAGCCTTGAGCTTGGCGTGGGCGATGTCGCGGGCCACGATGATCGTGCCATTGAGGCTCACGCGGGTAGAGACCGGATACTTCGTCAGTTCGGCGCGCACGGCATCGATACCCTTGTCGAGGTCGATGACGATGCCCTCGCCACCCTCACCCGGGTTGCGCAGCTCCTCGGGGATGAGCTCCGTGGGGTTCTCGTCCATCTTCTCCAGCCAGATACCGTCGGCGTTGATCTTGGCCTTGATGTTGCGGTCGGCGGAGCAGCTCACACCCATACCGATGGGGCAGCTGGCACCGTGGCGCGGCAGGCGGATCACGCGGATGTCGTGGGCCAGGTACTTGCCACCAAACTGGGCACCGAGACCGATCTTGTGGGCCTCCTTGAGAAGCTTCTCCTCCAGGTCGATGTCGCGGAAGGCGCGGCCTGTCTCGTCGCCCGTGGTGGGCAGGTTGTCATAGTACTTGATGCTGCCGAGCTTGACGGTGAGAAGGTTCTTCTCGGCAGACGTGCCACCGATGACGAAGCAGATGTGGTAGGGCGGGCAGGCTGCCGTGCCGAGGCTCTTCATCTTCTCCACCAGGAACGGCAGGAGCGTGCCCTCGTTCTGGATGGTGGCCTTGGTCATGGGGTAGAAGTAGGTCTTGTTGGCGGATCCGCCGCCCTTGGCGACCATGATGAAGCGATACTCGTCGCCCTCCACGGCCTCGATGTCAATCTGTGCGGGGAGGTTGCAGCGCGTGTTGACCTCGTCGTACATGTTTAGCGGGGCGTTCTGAGAATAGCGGAGGTTGTCCTGCGTATAGGTGTTATAGACACCGAGGGAGAGGGCTTCCTCGTCCTCGAAGCCTGTCCACACCTGCTGGCCCTTCTCGCCGTGGATGATGGCCGTGCCCGTGTCCTGGCAGAAGGGCAGTACGCCCTTGACGGAGGTCTCGGCATTGCGGAGGAACTGGAGGGCGACATACTTGTCGTTCTCTGATGCCTCAGGATCGGTGAGGATCTTAGCCACCTGCTCGTTGTGGGCGCGGCGAAGCATAAACTCGCAGTCGTGGAAAGCCTGCTGGGCGAGAAGTGTCAGGGCCTCCTTGGAGACCTTGAGGATACGCTTGCCCTCAAACTCGCCTACCGACACGCCCTCCTTGGAAAGGAGGCGATACTCGGTTGTGTCCTTGCCCAACTGGAACATGGGCGCATACTTGAAATCTGGTTCTTTAGCCATAAATGTTTTATCAATGTTTTTGTCTGACAATTTGCTCTATGATGACTCATCCGGAACGCATAGGGGAGGATGCGTTCCGGACGAGTTCAACGCTCGAAATTAGTAGCCGAAGATCTCCTCGGTAGAGAGACGCTTGATCGGGCCAATCTTCTGCAGCAGGTCCATGTCGAGCTCCTTCTCGTCGCCAAGGATGATATATCTGTAAGGCTTCTCGGCCATGTACTCCTTCTCAAACTCCACGAGGTCGCGGAGCGTGATCTTCGGAAGCTGCTCGTAGATGGTGCGGCGCAGATCGTAGTTGAGACCGCGCTTCTGGTTGTACCAGTAGCTGGTGAGGATGCCAAACTTCGTGGTGCGGGAAGAGGCAATGCTCTTCATCAGACTCTGGCGTGCCACTTCGACGGCAGCCTCGCGCTCGGGAATAGAGTCGAGCAGGAGATTGAACTGGCGGATGCAGTCGCCCATCTTGTCGTTCTGCGTGATGATGTAGGTGTAGAAGTACTCCGGATCGTCCGTGCGAGAGGGCGAAGCGTAGTAGGCGCTGGCGCTATAGGCGAGACCACGGGCCTCACGCATCTCCTGGAAGACGATGGCATTCATGGAGCCACCGAAATACTCGTTGAAGAGGGAGATGATGGGGGCGCGCTCGGGCGTCCACTTCTGGTTGGCGTTGTGGTACTGAATCATGTAGACGTTCTTCGCGTCGTAGGGGGCGATATACACCTCGTTCTTGGACGTCTCCTGCGTCTTGTAGGGGCGCACCTGGCGCGGCATCTTGAACTTCACCTTGCCGGGCGTGTAGAACTTCATTTTGTCGATCTGCGTGCTGAGGTCGGCGAGAGTCATGGGACCGTAGTAGAGCACGTTGGGCATCTGGGTGTAGATGGCCTTGGCGTAGTCGAGCACCGTCTGAGCAGACATCGACTTGAGTGTGTTCTCGCTCACGACGGTATTGCGGTTGGGGTTGTACTCGCCATAGCGGCCGTAATCGAAGAGGGCAGAGAAGTTGGCCTCCTGGTTGGCCTTGTTGTCAGCGCGAGACTTGAGCACGAGGGCCACATAGCTCTTCCAAGCCTCCTCGTCGGCTTGTCCGTTGTCGATGAGGTCCTTGACGATACGCAGGGCGGGCATCATGTTCTCGCTCAGACCCTGGAGTGTGATGACGAGCTCGTCGTCACTCTGAGAGACGCTATAGTCGCAAGCGAGCTTGTAGAGCTGCTGCTTGATCTGCTCGTTGGTCATCTTCTTCGTGCCGACATAGTTGAGATACTCATAGGCGTAGTCGTACATCGGGCAGGTCTCCGTTCCCAGACCCGGGTAGCGGAGCTGAAGGGTGAAGAGGCCGTTCTCCGTGTTCTGCTTGTAGAGCATCGGGGTCTGCTTCTTCGTCGTGGCCTGCGTCATGTCCTTCTCGTAGTCCACGAAGACGGGCTGGATGGGCTCCGGTGTGTCGTTGATCACCTCCTGGAGGAAGGCGGAGTGCTTGTCGTTGTTGGTGGGGATCGGCGTGATGGCCGGCTTCTCCACCTTCTTGATAGACGTATCGACACCCTGCTCCTTATAGACGCAGACGTAGTTGTCGTTGAGATACTTGTTGGCGAAGGCTACGATCTCGGCCTTGGTCATCTTGGAGATGCGGTCGATCTGGCCCACGGACTGCTCCCAATCCTGGCGGTTGATGAAGGCATCGACGTAGGCGTTGGCGCGGAACTGGTTGCTCTCCAACTGCTTGTAGAAGTCGCGTTTCATGTTGTTGACCACCGAGGGCAGTAGGTCGTCGGAGAACTCGCCACGCTTGAGCTTGGCGATCTCGTCGAGCATCAACTGGCGCAGCTCGGGAAGGGTCTGGCCCTCCAGGGGCACACCGCCAGCGATGAACATCGAATACTCGTTCATCGTGTTGAGACCGGCAAAGACGCCCAGCGCCTTCATCTGCTGGTTGATGTCGAGGTCCATGAGACCGGCGCGGCCGTTGTTGAGCAATTCGCCGATCACGGCCAGCGTGTCGCTCGACAGGGCGCGGCCCTCAGGAAAGCGCCAGCCGAGATAGACCATGGCCTGCTCCTGACCGATGATAGTAGTGTCCTGCGGCGAGGTGATAGGAGCCATGGGAGCATACTGCGGGCTGGAGAGGTTGGGGTTGGGCTTCCACTGGCCGAAGTAGTGGTCGATCTTGGCGATCACCTCGTCGGGATTGAAGTCGCCCGCCATACAGATGGCCACGTTGTTGGGTGCGTAGTAGCGCTTGAAGTAGTTCTTGATGTTGGTGATGGACGGATTCTTCAAGTGCTCACCGCGTCCGATGGTCGTCTGTGTGCCATAGGGGTGGGTGGGGAAGAGCTTCGCCATCAAGGCCGTGAAGAGTTTGTTGCCGTCCTTGGCGAGACCCATGTTGTACTCCTCATAGACGGCCTCCAGCTCCGTGTGGAAACCGCGAATGACCATGTTCTGGAAACGGTCGCTCTCCACCTTGAGCCAGTTGTCGATCTCGTTGCTCGGGATGTTCTCCACGTAGCAGGTGACATCGTTGCTCGTATAGGCATTGGTGCCTTCGGCTCCGATGCTCGCCATCATCTTGTCGTACTCGTTGGGGATGTTGTATTGGGCTGCGAGCTGCGACAGGGAGTCGATGGCGTGATAGCAAGCCTTGCGCTGAGCGGGATCGGTGAGCGTGCGGTAGTACTCGTAGCGTGCCTCGATGGAGTCGAGGTAGGGGCGCTCGGCCTCCAGGTTGGAAGTGCCGAAGTGGGTAGTGCCTTTGAACATCAGGTGCTCCAGGTAATGGGCCAGTCCCGTTGTCTCGGGCGGGTCGTTGCGCGATCCTGTGCGCACGGCGATGTACGTCTGGATGCGGGGCTTCTCGTTGTTGACGCTCAGATAGACCGTCAGACCGTTTTTCAACGTGTAGATACGGGTTTGCATCGGGTCGTTGGGCACACTCTTGTAAGTGTAGCCCTGGGCCGAGGCTGCCGTAGCCAGCGTCAGCAGTCCTGCGGTGAGCAGGGAGCTGCGCATTCGGTTGATAGCTTTGCTTAAAATCATAAGTTTTTATTTTAATAATAATTCGGTTGTCCATTCCTTATCGCAGAGAGCATACCTTCACTTTTTACAGGGGACCTGCCATTCTTTTAGCAGAGGTTTATTATGGTGGCAAGGTTTCCATAATAATATTTTGTACGCACGTGCCATATATAAATTGCCACCTCTGCTATATGCTCTCCGCCTTCGGCTGCTACAGGGCGCCGTTGCCCTCATAGTCCACCTCGTGGTCGAGCTGGTTGATAAACTGCTCGTAGACCTCACGCTCCACGTCGCCCATGGCGTATTCCTTCTCGGCATCCTTTTTGATCTCGGCCACCCAGGCGCGACGCGCCTCCACGTAGTCGTTCTTGATGCGGCGGTCGTCCTGCTCCGAGATCTCCTTGATGCCGTAGTAGTCGAGGATGAGGCGGTAGGTCCAGGTCCATTGATAGACGCGGTAGTTGCGATGGATCTGCTCAAACCGCTCGATGACGTCGTGGATCGTGTCGAGCGTACCGTCCTTGATGTCCTCGATGAGGCGGTGCTCCTCCGTGGCGGGGAGCAGGAGTCCGCTGAGGTCGTTCCAGCGGCCCAGTCCCGTGTCGGTCTCGGGTTTGCCGAAGAATCCCCATTTGTGGGCGCGCTTCAGGACCGCCCCCATATAGATACGCAGGGCGATGTCGTAGTATTTGATGCCCTTCTTGAGCGACGAGGCATTGATGACATACTCGTGATAGTTGTACGAGGTGACGTTGTCGCCGGAGGCCTGGCGGAGGTTTTCCAGGATGCGTTTGCCACGCAGAATCTCTCCCACGGAGAAGGGCGAGAGCCAATCGAAGTTGACGATGCTCTTATGGCATTTGGGCGATCTGCGGTCGCGCTTCGGCCATTTGCGAATGTCGCGGTAGAGACCCACGGTCGTGATGTTGCGGCCTGGCGAGAGCGTCATCTTGTCGCCATAGGCGATGAGGTAGGAGAAGGGCAGCGCCTGGGTGTTGGGATGGTGCATCAGTTTGCCGAAGCAGACCGAGAACGATCCGATCGTGGCCGGCATGAGCAGGTAGGCGCCGCTGGCTGTCTTGGTGCCTCTCTCGAGCACGCCCCAGTGCATGGGACCCATCTTGTAGGCATGGTTGGAGAAGTTGGTGGCCGATCCCGCGTTGTAGAACGAGAACATCGATCCAATCAGCAGGCTGCTCTTGTGGTGGGAGGCCGAGAACGGGCCGCAGAAGGCCGCGCAGGCTTCGCCATTGCTCATGTAGCTATTGGCGAAGAAGACACTCTGGGAGGCCGTGAAACCGTTGGCCAACTGGCAGGCTTCGCCCACGAAGCAGTCTTGGATCTTCACGCTATTGATGATGGAGCTGCCGTCGGAGATGATACTGTTCTCGGCAATGACGCCCGTGCCGATATAGACCGGGGCGTTGGCCGAGGAGAGGATCGTGCAGTCGCTCAGTCGTGAGGCGCCGCAGATCTCGCAGTCGTTGTCCACCACGGTATTGGTGATCTCCTTGGTGTTGACGATTTTCACTCCGTTGCCGATGGTGCCGCGGTCAGGGAGCGTGCGCTCTATCTCTTCGTTGACGAGTCGCCTGATGGCGTCCTTGAGTGCCTTGTCGCGGAAATGCTTCACCATGAAGGCGGCAAACTGGCTATTGAGGTCGTGGAAGAGGATGACGTTGCCGTCGCCCACCTCGTTGAGTACGGCGATGAGGTTGCCCTCACCAAAGGTGGCTCCCTCGGTCGTCTCCATCTGCGAGATGTTGGCGATATAGCAGTCGTTGCCGATGGTGTAGTTGTTGATGTAGTTGCCTGTCTTCTCGATGAGGCAATTGTCGCCGACGGAGACATTGCGGAGCGTGGCGTCGTTGATGCCCGAGTGTTTCTCGAAGCCGGCGCTTATCTCGATGTTCTTCTCCACCTTGCCCAGTCGGATGTCGCCATAGAACATCACGCGGTGGTAAAACTTAGGTGCCCAGCCTTCTACGGCTACCGTCACCCGTTGCCAGTCCTCGGCCCAGCAGCAGTTGGACTCCAGGACGGCAATCTCGTCTGTGGTCAATTTTCTATATTCCATCTTTCGTTTTTGGGATTAGTCCTCTGTGGGGTAGAGGAAATCATTGTATGGGTATTTCTGTACATGCAACTCGCGCACCCGCTTGTAGAGTACGTCGCGCATCTCGTCGATGTTCTCGCGCTCCTTGGCGCTGATGAAGAGGCAACTGTCGCCGAGCTTTGCCATCCACGTGCGTCGCAGCTCGTCGAGGGTGATGTTTTCGCGCGTGGCGGGGGTGAGGTCGTCCTCCTCCTTCTCCACCCAGCTATAGTTGTCGATCTTGTTGAAGATCATCATCATCGGCTTGTCGCTCGCCCCGAGTTCCTTGAGCGTGGTGTTGACCACCTCTATCTGCTCCTCGAAGTCGGGATGGGAGATATCCACGACATGGACCAGGAGGTCGGCCTCGCGCACCTCGTCGAGGGTAGATTTGAAGGAATCGACCAGGTCGGTAGGCAACTTGCGGATAAAGCCGACAGTATCGGCGAGGAGGAAGGGAAGGTTCTCGATAACCACCTTGCGCACGGTCGTGTCGAGGGTTGCGAAGAGTTTGTTCTCGGCAAAGACCTCGCTCTTGGCCAGAAGGTTCATGATGGTCGATTTGCCGACATTGGTATAGCCCACGAGGGCCACGCGGATCAGTCGGCCACGGTTCTTGCGCTGGGTGGTCTTCTGTTTCTCGATCTCCACGAGGCGTTGCTTTAGGAGGGTGATGCGCTGGAGGATGATACGGCGGTCCATCTCCAGCTGCGTCTCGCCAGGTCCGCGCAGACCGACGCTACCCTTGCCGCCACCGCTTCCCGATCCACCGCCTTGGCGCTCCAGGTGGGTCCAGAGGCGCTGGAGGCGCGGCAGCATGTAGCGATACTGCGCCAACTCCACCTGCGTCTTGGCGTTGGCCGTCTGGGCGCGCATGGCAAAGATGTCGAGGATGAGGCTGGTGCGGTCGAGGATCTTCACGCCCAGTTCCTTCTCTATGTTGCGGATCTGGCGTGCCGACAGCTCATCGTCGAAAATGACCATGCCTACGGGCTCCTCCGCGTCTTCTCTTTCCTTGATATAGTTTCTGATCTCTTCGAGCTTGCCCTTGCCGACATAGGTCGTCTGGCTGGGGCCTCCTACGCGCTGGGTGTAGCGCTTCACGGTCACGGCGCCTGCCGTGTCGGCGAGAAATTCCAGCTCGTCAAGATATTCTTTGGTCTTGGCCTCGTCCTGGTCCTTGGTGATCAATCCGACCAAAATGGCGGATTCGGCCTTGGCCTCGGATATGACAAATTCTTTCATCCAGCTTAATTACTGTTTATAATACCGTGCAAAGTTACAAAAATCTTGAGACCTATCTCCCGTCGCGACGGCCTTTTTTAGTCCCCTTACTGTTATTTTTTATAAATTGTTGGGGGCTAAACATGTAGTTTGCACATTTTGTTGTACTTTTGCAGCGACAGAAACAGAGTCAATTTTACTTAGCTAAATCAGGAAAGTATGAGATTAATCATCGAAAGCGATTACAAGAAGTTGTCTGCATGGGCAGCTCGCCATGTGGTAGAGCGTATCAACGCCTTTGGACCTACCGAGGAGCGTCCCTTCGTGCTCGGACTTCCAACCGGCTCGTCGCCGGAGGGAATGTATGCTGAGCTGGTCAAGGCCAACCGCGAGGGACGTGTGTCTTTCCGCCACGTCATCACGTTCAACATGGATGAGTATGTCGGGCTCCCCGAGAATCATCCAGAGAGCTACCACTCGTTCATGCACCGCAACCTCTTCGATCATATTGACATCCTGCCCGAGAACATCCATATCCTCAACGGCAATGCCGAGGACCTGGAGGCAGAGTGTGACCACTACGAGGAGATGATCAAGGCCGCAGGAGGCATCGACCTTTTCATCGGCGGCATTGGCCCCGACGGCCATATCGCCTTCAATGAGCCGGGATCGAGCCTCACCAGCCGCACGCGCCAGAAGACGTTGACCACCGATACGATTATCGCCAACTCCCGCTTCTTTGACAACGACGTGGAGAAGGTGCCTCACTATGCTCTGACGGTCGGTGTGGGTACGGTCATGGATGCCCGCGAGGTGATGATCCTCGTCAACGGACACCATAAGTCGCGTGCCCTCCAGGCTGCTGTCGAGGGACCAGTGACCCAATGGTGGACCATCTCCGCCCTGCAGATGCACCAGCACGGCATCATCGTGGCCGACGAGGCTGCCTGCGAGGAACTGAAGGTGGGCACCTACCGCTACTTCAAGGATATAGAGAAAAACAACCTGTAAGCCTGCGGGCCCATGAATTTTGTCCCATAGACTTTGTACTTTGTACTTTTCCTGTGGGCTCATGGACTCACGGACTTATCGACAACACTACTACGGCAACAGCAAAGCGGGCTCGCCCCTGACAGGGGACGATGGCTCGCCTTTGCCGTAGGAGACTGAGGGAGAAGAAGTTAAGTTAGAGGGGATCGGCCGCTTAGGTTGAATCCCCGACAGACAATATAGAGAAAGGAAAAAGAATAATGAGATTGAATCTTAGCTCACAGATTGCATTCAACAAAGTGCCGGAGGAGTACTACCATCCGCGCTCTGCCGTGGAGCGTTCCGAGTTGACACGTCGCGAGAAGATCCCTACGGACATCTTCCCGAAGATGGAAGAAGGAGCCCAGGCTATCGTCGATGCGGTAGAGAAACTCATCAAGCAGAAGGACAGCGACGGAAGAATGTGTGTGCTCGGACTGGGAACGGGTACCTCGCTCACTCCTATCTACGAGGAAATGGTGAGACGCTACGAGGCGGGACAACTTAGCTTCCATAACGTCATCGTCTTCAACGCCTATGAATACTATCCGTTGAAGCCGGACGACAAGAACAGTTGTATCCGCCAGCTCCACGCACGGCTGCTCGACCGGGTGGATATCGCTCCGCAGAATATCTTCTCGCCCGACTCGACTATCAACCAAAACTATGTGCTCAACTACTGTCGCCAGTATGAGCAGCGCATCAACTCCTGTGGTGGCATCGACGTGATGCTGCTGGGAATCGGACGTATGGGCAACATCGCTACCAACGAGCCGGGATCTACCGTTACGTCCACCTCGCGCCTGATCCTGCTCGACCCCGTGGCGCGAGAGGAGATGTCGATGAGCTTTGCCTCGCAGGACTTGGTGCCGCCCTGTTGTATCACGATGGGTATTGCCACTATCCTCAAGGCGCGCAAGATCTATCTCACGGCTTGGGGAGAGAGTAAGGCCGACATTATCCAAAAGACGGTAGAGGAGCATGTGAGCGACTCCATACCGGCCTCGTTCCTCCAGACGCACAACGACACCCATTTCGTCATGGACCTGGCCGCGGCTTCGAAACTGACGCGTATCGTTCACCCGTGGCTCGTCACTTCGTGTGACTGGACCGACAAACTCGTACGATCGGCGCTCGTTTGGCTCTGTCAGAAGACGAACAAGCCTATCCTTAAACTCACCAACAAGGACTACAACGAGAACGGCCTCTCTGAGCTCTTGGCGCTCTATGGGTCGGCTTACAATGCCAATATCAAGATCTTCAACGATCTGCAGCATACCATCACGGGATGGCCTGGTGGCAAGCCGAATGCGGACGACAGCAACCGTCCGGAGCGTGCGTTGCCCTATCCGAAGCGAGTGGTGGTCTTCTCGCCACATCCCGACGACGACGTGATCTCCATGGGTGGCACGATTCGCCGATTGGTGCAGCAGAATCACGACGTCCATGTGGTCTATGAGACTTCGGGCAATATTGCCGTCGGTGACGAGGAGGTGACGCGCTTCATGCACTTCATCAACGGTTTCAACCAGTTGTTTGATCACAATAAGGACGAGGTCATCAAGGACAAGTATCAGGAGATCAAGCATTTCCTCGCCACCAAGAAGGATGGTGACATTGACACGCGTGACATTCTGACTATCAAGGGATTGATTCGTCGTGGCGAGGCGCGCACGGCGAGCACCTACAATCAGATACCTCTCGACCATGTCCACTTCCTCGACCTCCCGTTCTATGAGTCGGGCAGGGTAGAGAAATTCCCCATGACGGAGAAGGATGTGGAGATCGTCCGCGACCTACTACGCAAGGTGCAGCCTCATCAGATCTATGTGGCTGGCGACTTGGCGGATCCCCACGGCACCCATCGCAAGTGTACGGATGCAGTCTTGGCTGCCATCGACCTGGAGAAACAGGAGGGAGCTCCCTGGCTCGAAGAATGCCGCATCTGGATGTATCGTGGCGCTTGGGCGGAATGGGAGATCGAAAATATCGAGATGTGTGTCCCGATGAGTCCAGAGGAGCTTCGTGCCAAGCGCAACGCCATCCTCAAACACCAAAGTCAGATGGAGAGCGCACCCTACCTGGGCAACGATGAGCGCCTCTTCTGGCAGCGGGCCGAGGACCGCAACCGGGCCACGGCAGAACTCTACGACCGTCTCGGACTAGCTTGCTATGAGGCTATGGAGGCTTTTGTGGAATATAAACCGCTCTGATATGAATCATTTTCCCACCCATCCTCTCCCGACTTGGGGGAGGCGGGGTGGATTGCTTTGTCCCGACCGTTTGGACCTAATAAGTGCTTAGATGTTTAATAAGTGCTTAGAGATTTAATAACTGCTCAGAGTTTAATAAACGCTTTGGGAAAATAATCCTCAGGGTCTAAAAATCGTTAGGGTCTGTTAATACGGACGATGGGGACGGGGCGTTTTGACCTGCAATCTATGAAACTATTCGCTTTTATCAAAAATTGGACTTTGCCGTTGTCGATGCTTTCGGGAGCGGCGCTTTACTTGTTGTTTGCCTTCATTCCTGCTTTCGACGGGGTCTCGCCAGCCTTGGGTGCATTCTTCGACGCCATCTTGCCGCTCTTTATGTTTTTGGTGCTCTTTGTCACTTTCTGCAAAGTGGATTTCCGAAAACTCGTGCCTGTGAAGTGGAACTACTGTGTGAGTCTTTTTCAGGTGGCCTTCGTGTGGATCTTGGTTGGCGCCATTCTCTTCTTCCGCCTGAAGGGCAACGAACTGACGTTTGTAGAGTCGGTCCTGACTTGCATTATCGCGCCTTGTGCCGCGGCAGCACCCGTAGTGACCGCCAAACTCGGCGGACGACTGGAGGAAATCACCACTTATGGCTTTCTCTCCAATTTCCTCTGTGCAATCCTAATCCCAGTTTGCTTCCCGCTCATCGAGCAGTCGTCAGCCCACGTCTCCTTTCTTGCCGCCTTCCTCCGCATCCTCTATCAGGTGTGTATCGTCTTGGTCTTGCCGATGGGATTGGCCTTCTTCGTGAAGCATTTCAAGCCTCTCCACGGCTTCCACCAATGGGTGATCAATGTCAAGGACCTGAGTTTTTATCTCTGGGCCGTGCAGTTGATGATCGTCTCGGGAGCAACGGTCAAGAATATCGTCCATGCTCATACCACTTTGCCCTTTCTCCTCGCCATCGCTTTCTCGGGCCTCCTCGTCTGCGTCGTTCAATTTGCCGTGGGCCGTTCTGTGGGCCGTCTCTTTGACCGGTCCATCGAGGCGGGTCAGGCCTTGGGACAGAAGAACACGGGCTTTGCCATTTGGATCGCTTTCATGTACCTCACGCCCCTGGCCTCTGTAGGACCGGGTTGCTATATTCTTTGGCAGAACACCATCAATAGTATCGAGATTTGGAAAAAGCGCAAGACGGGTCAACTCAAAACCGTCTGAGCGCAAGAAATGATATACTTGGGGTCCGAATGCAAGTGGTTAAGAAACAAGGTAGGATAAGTATCTTGTGAGGTCTGAGCCTTGTTGTTATATAGGGGGAAAATCCAAACGTTTTTGCACCCCAAGAGTCTAATTGAAATCCACGAGTCTAGTTGAAATTCAAGCGTCAGCAGAGCCCCAAATCCTTGTCAAGTCCAAAAATCCCGTTGTCCTGTCTCCTCCATCCTGCCTCCACAACAGGGGCAGGTATGGCCGTCCCAGATACGGATGCGGTCTGATCCACACTGGAGGCACAGGCGTCCCACCTCGGAACGGAAAGACGGGGCTGCGTCGCCTATGACGCCCCCAACGACCAGTGGCTGGAGGCTGTGGCAGTCGGGGCAGGTCATCGTGGAGATATGTTGCCCCATGAAGCCGCGTCCCTCATAGACGTCGGCCTCGTAGCCACATTGCTTGCAACGAAATTGCTTTTTCCATGCCATCCTTACAGTCCCTTGTACAGTTGCTCATATTTTCTCGCAACCGTGACGAAGTCGTGGTGGCGGAGGACGTACGTCCAGCTATCCTGTTTCAACAGGCCGATCAGTTCAGGACTAAATACCAACCATTCGAGCGCATCGTACACGCTATCATAGTAGGGTTCGACATTCATGATAGGTCGGTAAACCTCCTCGTTAATAATCTCGTAGTTTTCGGGTTCGCCACCTCCCACGCAGATCAAGCCATGTGCCATCGCCTCCAGGGGATTCATGGATGGCGTGTAGCTATAGAGCTGGTCGAGGATCACATCGCACCCGTTCATCATCTTCACATACTCATCGAAGGGAACGCCCTCTGCCTTGCGAAGCACCACCTTGTCGGGAAATTTGCGGCAGATCTCTTCGGCAGCCCGTAGCATGATGTCCGTACCCTTGTATTCGCTCCTGCCCTTGCTGATGCCGATGAAGAGTTTGAGTGGCGGCGTAAAGTCAGAACTGGGCATTGACTCTCGGATGTGGATGGGGAAGGGAATGAAGGTGGTCTTGTCGGGGAAGAGCGGCTGGTAGCAGGCCCAGTATTCGTAGAGACCCGCTACGATTGCGTCGCAGTCGGCCGCTATAAACTGGTTTAGCCGTCCCTTGGCTGTCCCTAGCCACTCGCGTCGCTCCTTGACGGCGTCGGCGTTGTTGCGCAGCTTCTTTCCGATGTTGAAGTCGCTATACCGCAAGGGCATCTTGGTGGAGTTGACTTCCACCCAGTAGTAGTCCATGCCGAAAGCTCCGAGCACCACTCGCTTGTTGTGCTTTCGGAGATAGCGATAGAGGAAGAACAAGCGTTCGGCCTTCAGTTCGAAGAACATCGGGTTGATGAGTTGCACCACGTCGAAGCCCCTGAGTCGTGGCAGGAGACTGAGGATGCGGGCATAGAGGCGCACGCCAGCCAACCGTCCCGTGGGGCGCGCCACATCGATGTCCCGTGGGTAGTTCTTCCAGAAGTCGCCATTGGAGCAAACCACCACATCGTGGCCCAGCGCATGGAGGCCTTCCGCCAGCGTAGCGTGGACATTGCTATATTCGCCTAGCAATAGAATCTTCATCTGACAACCAATGGAATTGAATAGAGTAGCACCTTGCGTCCTGCCTTGTTGTTCATCATCGTGGCGAAGAGGCGATACTTGTTGGTGTAGTGCTTCGTAGGAAGCGGATAGAGACCCCGACGGCGCAGTCGCAGGAGTCCGCGCTCCAGGTGGCGAGCACTCCGCGTGTAAGTGATGATGTTGACGAGATAGTCCATCGTCAGTTGATCTACCCTTCGTTGTAGAGCCGCACGGTCGTCAGCAGGCAGTCGGTCGAGTCGCTCGGTGAGCGTGTCTAGGACCGTCAGTAGGTCGTCCAGCCTCCTTGCTTTCGCACGGTTGTCGTCGGCCTCCATCACGGAACCCTCGCGCTTGCGGTAGTAGTAGGCCACGGCATCCGTATCGACCAACTGTTCGGCACGAAGCATCAGTTGCGGTGTAAACTCCTCGTCCTCCCTTGTGATGCCCTCGTGGAAGCGAAGGTTGCCGAGCAGCGAGCGACGGAAGAGGTAACCCCAGACGCAGGATCGCAGGTTGTTGTGGCGCAGATAGTCGCTGCCACTCATGGGACCCCGATCAGAGGCAGTCCCCATGCTCTCCTGTTCCTTCGCCGACGAACGGAAGACGACCATGTCCGCCTCTTGGAAGCGGATAGTGTCGAGACAGTGTTCGTAGCCACTGCGAACTAGACGGTCGTCGCCATCGACAAACTGGATGTATCGGCCCTTGGCGATGCCCAGTCCCGTGTTGCGTGCCGCAGCCGCTCCCTTGTTCGGTTGTCGTATATAGATGATTTGGTCTATCACGTCGGCCAGTGCCGCCAGCGGCGAATTTATGGATCCGTCATCGATGACGATTATCTCCCGTTCCTCCTGTGTGAGCGAGAGGTCCATGATGCTGTCGAGCGATTCCCGAAGCATATCGACCGGCAAGTTATAGGTCGGGACGATGAAACTCACGAGCGGTTGCGCCCCATGAGCTGGTGTGTAAGATGGATGAGTTGGCATAAGCGTTTCATTCCTAATAGTTGCAACAATAATAGTTTGAGGCTGCCGAGGAAGCGTCGGCGCGGCAGTTGAGGCTCCTTTCCCGTCAGGTCATAGACCGACAGCTGAATGTTGAGCACGTGCGCATAATAGGCCGCATCGACCTCGTTGCCTTCTCCGATGTAGGCGAGGTGCGCGTCGAGCAAGTCCTGCAGTTCGCGTCCCGTGGCCTTTCGGGTGATTCCATCGGGGTTGTCCGTATAGTGGTAGAATCCCTCTGGGGTGGTGGCGATGACCTTGGCCGATTGCATCAAGGGTGGCAGCGTGTGGACATCCTCAAAGAGCCGTCCCACGGGAAAGCGTACCGTGTCGAATAGTCGGCGTCGGTAGATCTTGTTCCATGCGTAGGTGTGGGCGTAGGCGCGTCCTTCAAGCCAGTAGCGGGTAGCGTTGTCGTAGCGTCGCTGGGGGAGGAGAAGTGGATGCTGTTCGCTGCCTCCCTCGCGCACTATCACCGAGTATTCGAGCAGGTCGATGTCGGGTTGCGTCTGTAGGATGGGCAACAGACGAGCATAGAGGCCCTCGTCGAGGTAGTCGTCCGAATCGACAAAGGTCAGGTAGTCGCCTTGCGCCAGTTCTATGCCCGCATTGCGAGCAGCGGAGAGACCCGCATTGCTTTGGTGGACAACACGTACATGAGT
This sequence comes from Prevotella sp., assembly GCA_003447235.1. GTDB lineage: Bacteria > Bacteroidota > Bacteroidia > Bacteroidales > Bacteroidaceae > Prevotella. The sequence goes on along the minus strand of DLZV01000017.1, from coordinate 37,019 downwards.
GTCACGTCGTGACCATTCGTCGCACATCCGCGGGCAGTTGTCGTCGCCTCCGTCATCGACGAGAATGACCTCGAAGTCGTCCAAATCTTGCCGTAGCACCCCCTCCACACAGCGGTCGAGCGTGCGTTCCACATGATAGACGGGTATGATGATGCTTAATATCATAGATGAAATTACGCTGCAAAAATAATAAAAAGTTTTAATCTACGTTTATTTTATAGATGAAAAAATCGGGAAGATCTTCAAGTTACGGTAATATACTCAAAAACACGGGGCTTTTTGGGGGTGTTCAGGCGCTGAATATCCTCGTAGGCGTCGTGCGCAATAAGCTCGTGGCCCTCATCCTCGGGCCTCAGGGTATGGGCCTGATGTCGCTCTTCAACTCTACGACGAAGCTTGTAGGCGACAGTACCAATTTCGGTATTGCCATGAGTGGTGTGCGCAATATCTCCGAGGCCTATGACGCGGGCGACGCCCAGCGCCTCAACGACACTGTCCTCATGGTGCGATCTTGGTGTATGATCACCGCCATCTTTGGCATGCTGCTCTGTGCGCTGCTCAGTCCTTGGTTGAGTCGCTTCACCTTTTCTTGGGATGGCCACACGCTCCATTTTATCTTCCTTTCGCCAGCCGTATTTCTTACAACCATTACTGGAGGAGAGCTTGCTATATTAAAAGGTGCCAGGCGGTTGCGCGATTTGGCTAAAGTTTCAATTTGGAATGTTCTTCTCGCTCTTTTGCTTACTATTCCGCTCTATTATTTCTTCCAAGATGCGGCCATCGTCCCATCCATCGTGCTGATGGCCCTCACCCAGCTTCTGCTCACTATCGGCTACTCCTACCATCTCTATCCGCTTCGCCTCTCGCTCTCCCGTCGCGTCTTGGGGCGTGGTATGAGTATGGTGCGGCTCGGCGTGGCCTTTGTCCTGGCAGGCGTGCTCGGTTCGCTGGCCGACTTCCTCATCCGCAGTTACCTCAACAATGTGGCGCAGATCGACACCGTGGGCCTCTATAATGCGGGCTACATGATGACGATGACCTATATCGGCATGGTATTCTCGGCCATGGAGACCGACTATTTCCCCCGTCTCAGTGGCGTCTGCGAACGCAGTTTCACGTTTTCTCAGACTGTCAACCGCCAGGCCGAAGTGATGCTCTTGGTCGCTGCTCCCATCTTGATTGCCTTCTCTTTTTCTTTGCCCATCCTCCTTCCCTTGCTCTATTCCCACCAGTTTATGTCTGTCCTTGGAATGATGCAGGTGATGGTGATTGCCATGTATTTCCGAGCCATCAAACTCCCCGTGCAGTATATTCCCTTGGCCAAGGGCGACTCCCGGTCCTACCTTTTGCTGGAGGGTATCTATTCTGTGATGATCGTCTGTGCCGTCATCGGTTTCTTTAGTCTGTGGGGACTGACGGGAGCCGGTATCGGCATTTCGCTCGTCTCCTTCCTCGACCTGCTGGTCACTTTCGTCTATGCGCGCTACCGCTACCACTACCATCCCTCCGTCGGACTGCTGCGCTGCTCTGCCGTCCAGGTGCCTTTAGGACTGCTGGCCTTCGCCGCCACCTTCCTGTCCTACCATACCGTGGCCTACTGGCTTGCGGGCGCCGTCCTCTTCCTTGTCAGCATGGCCGTATCGCTCCATTTCTTCCGTTCCAATACTGACCTGATGCAACATGTCAGTAGTCGTTTCTTGCGCCGTTTCCACCATGAGCAGCAAGATTAGCATCCTTATGGCCGTCTATAATGCGGCCCCTTATCTCCGCGAGAGTATCGAGTCGATACGTCGTCAGACATTGAAGGAGTGGGAACTCATCGCCATCGATGACGCCTCGACAGACGATTCGCGCGCGATTCTCTCCAACTATGCCGAGGCCGACCCGCGCATCCGTTTGATCTCCTTGCCCCATAATGGCGGACAAGGCAAGGCCCGCAACGAAGGACTACGCCAGGCCCAGGGCGACTACATCTGCTTTGTGGATAGCGATGACTGCCTTGCCCCCGACGCCCTGCAAAAGATTGTGGATCGCTTTGAGGCGCAGCCTGAGGCGGATAGTGTCCTTTTCCGCCTTGTTTTTTGGCATGCTGATGGCCGACGAGATCCCTATCCTATGCAGGATACATACGACGAGGAGGGTAGAACTGCTTTCGCCGACAGTCTGACATGGAAGATCCATGGCGTCTATGCCGTCCGGGCTTCCATCCACCAGCGTTATCCCTATGACACGTCGAGCCACGCCTATAGCGACGACAACACCACGCGTCTCCATTTCCTGGCTTCCCGAAGGGTAGTGGCTACTGATGCCGACTATTATTATCGCCAGCACGATCAGTCCGTCACCCATCGCATTGACGGACATCGTTTCGACTACCTCCTGGCCAACCAGAGCATGAAACGCCAGCTCCTCTCGCTCCAGGTAGATGATGCGCTCGTCTCGCTCTACGAGAACGAACGATGGAAAAATCTCATTGACGTCAGCCTCTTCTACTATCTCCACCATCGCCAGCTCAGTGGCGAGGATCGCGCGCGTGGACGCCGCATCCTGCGATCCACATGGGAAAGTATAGAAGTCCAAAGGCTCAGTCCCGCCTTGTGTCGCAAGTTTGGTTATAGGCCCATCCGTTGTAGTTGGACCATCTTCTGTTGGCAACTGAAGGCCTACTTTTTCCTTCGTGGATTGTTGGGGAAGAATAAGGGGAAATAGAAGCGCAGAGATACAGTCCGTCAAAGAAACCTTCGCTTATCGGCCCCACGCTTTTACGTTTTCACGCGACAACAACCGAAACAAATTGGGAGAGCATTTACTCTTCCTTTTGTGTTTTGTCTGACAGATCATTAGGGAGAGCATTTACTCTTCCTTTTGTGTTTTTGTTTGATAGATCAGTTGGGAGAGTTTCTATTCTTCCTTTTGTGTTTTTGACAGGTGAAAGGCCAGTCGTTCGTCTCCGTTCCAGCAATGGATCAGGCCACAGTAGGTGAAACCCTCTTTGGCGATAGCATGGCGCATGGGCGCGTTGTCCTGGTGAGTGTCGATACGCAGGGTGTCGTAGCGAGTGAGTGCAAAGCGGATGATATGGTGAAAAATGCCGTGACGGTCCCCGCTGCTTGCGATACGGTGGATCGTGGCGTAGGGACGGTTGTCGGGCCACTGCCCGTCGTAGATGACAGTATAGGTAGGATCGACTCCGCTTCTAAGGACAAAGGTGGCTACGGTCCGTCCTTCCGAGAGACAGACGAAGCAGTCGCCATGCGCTATGTCCTCGCGAATCAATTCCTCGGCAGGATAGCCCTCCGTCCATTGGTTGGGATTGCCTTTGTCTGCCATAAACTGGCGGGCGTGGCGGAATATCTCCTGCATACGGGGAATGTCCTCCTCCGTAGCCAGTCTGATCTCCATGGGATGGTCTGTTGTTTCCATTCTCTACTTTTGTTTGCGTTTCTTTCTACTCGTATTTACGTCTCTCGCGCTTTTATACAGGAAGAATACAATGATTAGGACAATGACAAGGTCCTCAACAGTTGCAGGAAGCAGTCTTTTTTATCAGTTGAGTGATGGCAACCTTCTCCGTGCTTAGGACATCACGAGTGAGAGGACACCACTGATGGCGATATAAGCATAGGAGATTTTCTTTACGACATCGGTCGAGAGGCGGTGGAACACCTTGCTCCCCACCCATGTGCCAATGGCCACGGCAAAGATGCCATAGAGGAAGGCGTGGCCCACGGCTGGCGTGAGAAAGCCGTTGTGAATGCGGAACCCGAGCATCATGATATTGCCCAGCAGCAGATAGGTCATCGTCAGCACCACATACTCGTCCTTGTCCTTGGCGCAGGCCAGGAAGTAGAGCACTGCCGCAGGTCCGTGCATGGCGAAGAGTCCACCCATGACACCCGAGATGGTGCCCATGGTGATTTGTACCGGCAGCGTGGGCTTCACCTTGACATGCTTGCTGATGGCAAGAAACCAAAGGCTGGCGATGATGAGCATCACGCCGAGGATGCGTTTCAACAGGTGGTCGTCGGCGACAGAGACAAAATGGATGGAGGCACACGACGAGACGATGAAGGTGATGAGGATCGGCGTGAGCTTATGCCAATCGATCTTCCTCCAGTTTTTGAAAGCCACGAGGATGGATCCTGCCATGGCCAGAATGCCCGATAGCGTTGTCGCCTCGCCGTAGGAGGGGAGGAGATAGGGCAGCCACGCCATCGTGAAGACGCCAAAGCCGAACCCGCAGACGCGCAGCACGAATGCGCCAGCGAGGCTCAGAAGAAAAATAAGTATCTCGTTCATCGTATGATTTTTGCAATTCGCATGCAAAAGTACGGTTTTTTGACGAGATAATGAACGTGAAATCAAAAAAATGAGGAGACGAGATAGGTCCGAATTCGTTTCCGACCCTCATCGTCTCCCCAAATGCCTTAAAGAAGTCCTATTATTCTTATTAGAAGCGGTAGCCAACCGTAAGAAGCAGTTGACTGCGGTTGTTTTTTACTTCGCTGACCGTTCCGATATTGCTCTCTGCCGTCGATTCACGATCGACATAGTCCGCAAACGGATGGAAGTCACCCTTCTGCGTACTGTACTGGTACGCCAGGTCGATATTCCAGTTGTCAATATTGTAGCCCAAGCCGCAGGTGAAGCGGTTGGTTGCCTTCCAGTTGGTGTAGTCTCCGCTGCTGGTATAGTAGATACCCGGCGAGTGGACGAGGTTGCCGTTGTCGTAAACCCCCTTCACGCCCTGATCATCATAGTGAGCACTCTCGTAGTTGTAGCCCACACGGAGCGCGAGGTTGCTGATCGGCTTATATTCAGCACCCAGTTTGAGCAGGCTCACGCCCTTGAGCGTTTGGCTGGTGTGCTCGTTCATGTCGGCATCGTTATGAGAGTAGGTGATGACGTCATCATAATACCAGTCGATGCGCTGTCCGTCGATGATGCGCGTCTTGGTCGTGGAGTAGTCAGCATACTCATAGGTAGCACCGAGCGCCAGTTGCTTGCCGACGGTGTGTCCGAGCGAAAATCCGAATTTCCACGGCGTGAAAATCTTGTAGTCGTATGACTCCACGTTGCCCCCTTCGACGAGCGAACCCGTGATAGAGTTGCTGTAGCTCATGGTGAGATCGTACCATGTCGGCGTCTGTACATAAGCACCGAAGCGGAAAGGCGAGGTCTCGATCGGGCGCACGATGATACCCAGTTTGAGGTCGATACCATCACCATCCACCGATCTGATGTCACCATAATTGACAGGATAGTTGCGTCCATCGCCCACCAAGTTCTCTGTATAAATTCCTCTGTGTCGGTAGTTCACATCCTTGTAGCTCGCCGTCAAACCGAGATAGACAGCATCGCTGAGGTTGGCGCTGAGGTTGAAGTCATAATCACCGATGTAACCATAGTGCTCACGGTTGATTTGGTAGTCGGCAGCTGGGTAGTTATAGACCTCGCTGCCATCCATTTTGAATCCCTTCACGTTGAGGTGGTCGAAGCCCGAATACGCTCCGTCGTCGCCGTCAAAGGCACCGTTGCGCAACTTCTGATACGTCAGTTTGTTGGCTGAAGCATTGTTCAGTCGGTTGGCCGCCCCCAGCAGGAAGTTGAAGTTCTTGCTCTTGTGGTAGTTGAAGCCCATGTTGACAAACGTGCGTTCTCCGGCTCGCATGGCATAGACGAAGCCCACCTGGTCGAAACTGGCGTTGGTCTTGTCACCTTTGACATACGCCGGCGCATTGCCCTGCATCACCAGTCCTCCCGATATTGTGACTTGACTGCGGCGGAAGAGGCCGATACCTGCTGGGTTCGACTGCATGGTACTGATGTCTGCGCCCAGCGCCTCCATCGCTCCACCCATACCGACGTAGCGTGCCGTACCGTTGAGGTCGCTTCCTGTCAGCTTCTCGTTCTCGTAAGTCTCCTGCGCAAAGCCAGGAAGCGTTGTCAGCGCTGAGGCTATCAATAGATATTTTGCTTTCATTACTCTGATTTTTCTTGTCCGAAGATCCGTTGTTGGTCGTTATTGCACCTAATTGGTCGTTGTTGCACCTGATTGGTTGTTGATGTGCTTGTACCACTCATGCCAATCATTCTGCAAGGCCCCTTTATCGGCGACCGCCAAAGCTGCCGTGGCTGCCGCCACCTCCGCGGCTTCCGCCACCAAACGATCCTCCGCTACGGCTTCCACCGCCGAAGGAACCGCCACCGAAGGAAGACCGGCTACCTCCGAAGGAAGAACCGCGTGGCGAGGCTTGCTGCGGCGTATAGGACCGCGTGCCCGTGGTCTGCTGACTGGGATTGTAGCGGCGAGACCCGCCGAAGTTGCGTTCCCTCTGTGCGCCGTTGTTCTCGCGATTCATGCCCGACGGGCGCGTTGCGCTTCCCGGCCGTCTTTGGTTGCCAAACGATCCCTGTTGCGAAGCCCCCATGCCGAAGTGGCGGTCAGGCCGCGAGAAGGAGTGGTTGCGCGTGCCCGTATGGCCTACCCAAACCGTGGAGGGATAGCCCCATCCCCATCCGTAGCCCCAGTAGCGCGGATAGTGCCAGGCCCAGTAGCTGCCGCCCCAGCCGTAGTGCCAGGACCAGGATGCATAGTAAGGCCAGCCCCACAGACTGTCATAATACCACGGTGATCGCCATCCCCAGGCCCAGCTGTTCGCATACCAAGGGTCGTACCAGTAGTTGGAGAAATAGGGGTCATACCAGCCATAGAAGTTGTCAAAACGTCCCATGCGGCGACTGTAGGCGAAGTCATCATCATCGTCAAACGCATAGGGGCTGCTGAAAGGATAGACCGTGTCGGTGGAGAGCGTTCCGTCGGCGCCATAGAAGCCGATGATGTCGTTGCCCAGCGAGTCCGTGCCTATCTTTTGGTAATAACTTCCAAGGGTGTGACGGCGGTTATACTCGTCGTCGCTCATATCGAGTCCACCGTAGTAGGGTGCGCCGTCGCAGTCCGTCACTGTCGATTTGACCTCGTCCTTGTCCACTGCCGGATTGAAGTAGAGGTCATCCTGTGCCATCATCCCCAGCGGGATGGCAGCGAGGAGTACTGATAGTAATCTTACGCGTTTCATATTTATGTCCCTTTCTTGATGTTCTTGGTGAATCGTATGCTCTGTCGAAAGCCTGCGTCCCTCCTTGCCTTTTCGGATTCTTTCTGGCCGAAAAAGACCGTTTGGGGGCTTCCTTGTGCAAAAATACCACCTATTTGCGATGCAAATGTACGGATTTTCCCTAATCTATGGTAGGTTTTTCCCTAAATTTTATAATTTTGCACGTATCTTTTAACAGAGACACGACCGATATAAGAAAATAGCAATGAAATATACAGAGATTACCTTTACGATTACGCCTGATAGTGAGACGGCCCGCGACCTCGTTTCTGCTCTTTCAGGCGACTGCGGTGTCGATTCCCTTGAGGAGCGCGACGACCACCTCATCGGCTATGTTGCTACCGACTGTTTCGACCCCGTTGGGCTGCAGTCCGTTCTCGACGACTTCCCCATGCCCGATGTGAAGGTGACCTTTTCCGCCCAGCAACTGGAGGACCACAACTGGAACGAGGTGTGGGAGGCCCACGGCTTCGATCCCATCGACGTGGATGGCCGTTGTATTATCTACGACGCCAAGCGCGGACTCGAAGGCCATGATCCGTCTGTTTCCTCCGATGCGGCTTCCCGCGATGAGGCTCCCCTCTATGTCGGTATTGAGGCCGTCCAGGCCTTTGGCAGCGGCACCCACGAGACCACCCAGATGATTGTCTCCTCGCTCCTTGACATGCCGTTGAAGGGCAAGCGCGTGCTCGATTGCGGCTGCGGCACAGGCATCCTCGGCATCGTTGCTGCCAAGTTGGGCGCCCGCGAGGTTGTCGGCTACGACATCGACGACTGGAGCGTGCGCAACGCCCAGCACAATGGCGAGATCAACGGTGTGGAGATGGAGATTTTTGAGGGCGACAAGCAGGTTCTGAGCCATGTGAGCGGCCTTTTCGACCTGATCCTCGCCAATATCAACCGCAACGTCCTCCTGGCCGATATGGACAGTTTTGTCGAGGTGCTCGCCCACGATGGTAGCCTCATTCTCAGTGGTTTCTACGAGATGGACATTCCTTTGCTCGAAGAAGCCGCTACTCGTCAAGGCTTGGTAGTGAGTCGGGTGTCTGCTCGCGGCGACTGGCGCTGTCTCTTATTACAACGACCTTCCGCTCAGGGATAGTCAGCTGCTTCAGGTCATAGTAGCTTCCGTTGTAGATATTGAGATCGACGTAGGTGCCAATGCCCGGCATTCGCCCTGCGTCGGTATGCTGCCAAAACTTCCACGGCCCGCGATAGCCCATCTTGCTCACATAGTAATGGGCTATCCAGTACGGGTAGCCATCGAAGCGCGAGTCGTTGAGATACTTCTGTTTGAAATTATAATACGTATAGATGATTGGCTTCACCTGGTAGTAGTCCTCCACGATGTGAAGCCAGGTGAGGATGTTTCGCTGAAACTCCTCCGTGCTGAGATCTGCCGGTTTCGTCTCCACATCAAGCACGGGCGGCAGGTCTCCCGGTTCCAGCCGCACCATCGCCGTGAAGTAGTACGCCTGTCTGCGCGGCGACGACTGGTTGCTCCAGAAGTGGTACGCACCCCGGATGAATCCCGCCTCCTTGGCATTGTCGAAATTCTCCCTAAACCGTGTGTCGATATGGCTGTCGCCCTCCGTGGCTTTGACGAAGACAAAGCGTAGCGGATCGTGCGCCACCAGTGCGTTGCGCAGTCTGTGCCAGTTGATGTGGCCCTGGTGGTGACTGATGTCAATGCCGTGGATGGAGTAGCCCTTCGGATAGTCAGGGTCGCCATAGATTGCGCGCCATCTGAATCCCGTAGGAGCGACGAAAGCCGCGTAGAACACCCAACTGTAGGCGATCATCACGAGTATGCCCACAGTCCACCTTGCCCTGCCAGGGAGCTGGCAGAAGGATTGGATCAAACGGTTGAGGAGACGAACGGCTTTCATAACTCTGTTGTGGATGTTCAGGTACTTTGGTTGTTGATACGGTTGTTATTGATTCGTTTGTTTCTGATTCGTTTGTTGCAGCTATGGCAGTTGCAGCTACGGCGGTTGTAGCGGTCGCTTTTTCCTTTATTTTCCCATCGACCTCATCCCCTCCCGCCTTCCTGCTGAGCAATCGGGCAGGGGAGGGTGATAGTCTTATGGGATCGTATTACTACTACTTATTACTACTACTTATTACTACTACTTACTGCTGCTTGTTATTAGTACTTATTATTACTACTTTATTGTGACTTATTACTACTTCTTCTGTTGCTCTCTGTCTTCGTTGTCCAGTCTCAGCGTCAGCGTCGTTTGGTCGCAGACGTCGGAAGGTCCCCAGTACTGTACTGGTCCTGGATAAAGGTAGCAAGTCTTGCGCGCCCACTCCTCACGCCTTGCGGCGAAAGCCTGGAACGGACGTCCGTTGAGATTGACGAGCGCTTTGCGGATGACCGGGTTCAGTTTTCCGTTTCTGCGCTCCATGTTCATCATCATCGTCAGAGGCACGCCTCCCGGCACCCAGTCCTCTGACTTCTCCGTGAGATGCTTCACGAGCGCCATGTAGCCCGTCTTGTCGCAGGCGATGAGCATCGCCGCACTTGTGCCGAGCGCATAGCAGTAGTCGGCGTCGAAATTGGAAGGCGCCGCACAGCGTCCCTCGTAGCCGAAGAAATGGTGCTGCGCCGCATACTTGCCTACGAAGAGCCCCTCCTTCTTCCATTCCGCCAGTTTCACTCCCACCATGTCCGAGAGCAGTTTCTCCGTTTCGATGAGCGAGACCGGCACATTGCCGTGCGGGTCGCGGTCGAGGGAGAGCTGGAGCGCAACCTCCTTCGGCAGCGTGGCGAAGGTGGCGCGGTTCTTGCCCTTCAGATGGTCGAGGATATAGGTCCATTGCGCCTCCTCGTCCAGGTCTCGGTATTCGTCGCCGTTGGTCGCCAGCAAGTCGTTGAGGTCCTGGATCAGACGGCCGATGGCCGGGATAAACTCGATCAGTCCCTCCGGCACCAATACCACGCCGAAGTTGTTGCCCTGAGCTGCACGATGCGCCACGATCGTGGCGATATACTCCACGATATCGTTGAGCGAAAGGTCCTTCTGCTGGATCTCTTCCGAGATCAGACAGATGTTGGGGTGCGTCTGGAGCGCACACTCCAGTGCGATATGCGAGGCCGACCGGCCCATGAGTTTGATGAAGTGCCAGTATTTGCGTGCCGAGTTGCAGTCGCGCGAGATGTTGCCGATCAGTTCCGAGTACGTCTTGGCCGCGGTGTCAAATCCGAAGGACGTCTCCACCTGATCGTTCTTCATGTCGCCGTCGATCGTCTTCGGGCATCCGATCACCTGCACGCCGTATTTTTTTGCCGCGTAGTATTCCGCCAGCATGCAGGCGTTGGTGTTGGAGTCGTCGCCACCGATGATGACGAGCGCCTGGATATCGAGTTTGCGTATGATCTCCATGCCCTTCTCAAACTGATCCACCTCTTCCAGTTTGGTGCGTCCCGATCCGATCATGTCGAAGCCACCCGTGTTGCGGAATTGCTCGACGAAGTCCGCCGTGATCTCCTTGTAGTTGTGATCCACCAGTCCGCTCGGTCCCATGAGGAAACCGTAGAGGCGGTTTTCGGGATCCAGTTGTTTCAGCCTGTCGAAGAGACCGCTGATGACGTTGTGTCCGCCCGGTGCCTGTCCGCCCGAGAGGATGACACCCACGTTGACCCGTTTTCTCAGCATTATCTCACCCGGCTCAAAACTGATGAGCGGCAGGCCGTATGTGTTGGGAAACAATTTCTTGATCTCATCCTGATTGTCCACGCTGTGAGTGGGCTTACCTTCTTTTACCTTGACGGCGCCACGGAGAGCCATTGGTAGTTTGGGTAGGTAGGCGGCTCTCTCTTTCTGTAATGCGCTTATTTCCATAGAATGTATCTATTTGTGTTGACTAATCCTGCTTCTTGCAGAGAAGCTATATTATTTTGCAAAGTTATGGAATTTTCGTCAGAAAACGGCAAAAACCCCATTAAAAAAGAATTTCAAGAAGTTTTTTCCCCGATTCGTTTGCCGTTCCCCATTTTTTTCCTATCTTTGAACCATCAAAAGCAATTATTATCGTCTAATCGTATAAAAAAATTGAATCATGGCAAAAAGAAGAGAACTCAAACGCTCGATCAACTACATTTGTAGTGACCTGTTCGCAGAGTGCATGGCAGCATCATTATATAATGGTACGCCCAATCCCGAGGATGTGAAAAATCTCCTCACCTCCATCCTCACCATGCACAGCAGCTATATCTGCCGCGTCTCCCATGTCGAGCCCGGCATGAAGGCGAGCGTTTACTTCCAGGATCTCAAGACCCATTTCAACAAGGACGTCAACGACGTGATCGACCAAATCAACGGTCTTCACTAATAATATATAAAGGTAAAACACTCGGAAGGGCGACCCGGCCCCGCTCTGTGGCGGCTGGGTCCTCTCCGCTATTGTGAGGATGTGTCGAGGCCCTGGCTTTGACATAGCCTCCTGCGGCGTATAGCCACGGCTGATCGGCTTGGAAACCGAGTCTGTGCGCCCGTGTGTGGTCCGCCGCCGAGTGTTCATGTCTCACCAATGTTTGGCAAAATGCTACGAAATCTTTGTCAGTTTTTGCTCTATCGCCTGATGGGGTGGAGAAAAGAGGTCACGACCGATCTCCCCACGAAAGGCATCATCTGTCTCGCCCCCCATACCAGCAACTGGGACTTCATCATCGGCCTGCTCTATTCGCGCGCCGAAGGTATCTGGAGCAACTTCCTCATGAAGCGTGAGTGGTTCTTCTGGCCCCTGGGTCCCCTCTTCCGCCATCTGGGCGGCATTCCCGTTTGGCGCGACCGCCGTTCCTCCCTCACCGACCGCCTCGCCGAGTTCGCCCGCCAGGCCGACCGGTTTATGATCTGCGTCACCCCTGAGGGCACCCGTTCGCTCAATCCCGACTGGAAGAAGGGTTTTTACTTTATTGCCCAGAAAGCCGGCCTCCCCATCATCCTCTACGCCATCGACTACGAGAAGAAACTGATCGTCTCGACCAAGACCCTCCATCCCACGGGCGACGTAGAGAAGGACATGCGCGAGATCAAACTCTATTTCAAGGACTTCAAGGGAAAAATCCCCGAGAAGTTCACCATCGGCGAGGTGTAGGAAGTTCATCCTCGGTGAGGGGAAAACCTCGTCGTGGAGAAAAATAACACCATCGGGAGGTGTAGCCCCTGCGAGGGGAAAGAGTTGTAGAAAGAAGTATAATAAAAGAGGTGTAAAAAAGACTCATCATGTGCAGAAAACTGTTGGCAACGTTGCTTGCCGCCACTTTGATCACCCCCTGTCTGGCTCAGTCCACGACGTGGGGGAAAATTCAATACAAGGGTCGCCCTTGGGTTGAGAACGTTTCGCGTCCCAACACCATCAGCCACGGCCTCCAGGGTCGCCACCTCTCCCTTTGGGCCAGCCATGGCCGCTACTACGACATTGGCAAGGGCGAGTGGCGCTGGCAGCGTCCCTTCCTTTTCTGCACGACCGAGGACCTATACACCCAGACTCTCGTCGTCCCCTATCTCATCCCGATGCTGGAAAATGCCGGCGCCAACGTCTTCACGCCCCGCGAGCGCGACTGGCAGCGCAACGAGGTGATTGTCGATAACGACCAGCGATCCAGCGGCTATCTCGAGCTCACCACCAAGGAGCCGTGGAAACTCACGGGCAAGCCCGGCTTCGCCCTCCACGGTGGCACCTATGCCGACCTGGAGAATCCCTTCCAGGCTGGATCCGCCCGCCAGGTGAAGGCCCGCAAGCGCCGTAAGCGCCTCTCCGAAGCCTCCTACCAGCCCTATTTTCCCGAGCCAGGCCGCTACGCCGTCTATGTGAGCTATCAGACCTTGCCCAAGAGCGTCGATGACGCCGAATACACCGTCTATCACAAAGGCCAGGCCACGACCTTCCATGTCAACCAGCAGATGGGCGGCGGCACCTGGGTCTATCTCGGCACCTTCGACTTCGACCGCGGCAGCAATGCCTACAACCGCGTCGTCCTCTCCAACTACAGTCGCAGCAAGGGCGTGGTGACCACCGACGCCGTCCGCTTCGGAGGCGGTATGGGCAATATCACGCGAGGCGGCACGACCAGCGGTTTGCCCCGATCCCTGGAGGCCGCCCGCTACTACGCCCAGTGGGCTGGCGCTCCCAGCAGCGTCGTGAGCCGCTTCAATCAGACCAACGACTACAACGACGACCTCAACGCCCGTTCCGGCATGATCAATTGGTTGGCAGGCGGATCCCCCTACGTCCCCAAGGAAGTGGGCAAGGGCGTGCCCATCGAACTCCAGTTGGCCGTCCATAGCGACGCAGGCTACAAGCAGGACGGATCCTTCGTCGGCACCTTGGGCATCTGCACCACCGTGGCCGACGGTCAGACCACCTACGCCTCGGGCCTTCCTCGCGAAGCCTCCCGCAGTTTTGCCGCCCAGCTCGTGGAGAATGCCCGCCGCGACCTTGAGTCCCGTTTCGGCATCCGTTGGGCCACCCGTTCCGTCTGGGACAAGAACTACAACGAGACGCGCCGTCCCGAAGTGCCCTCCGCCATCGTCGAGACCCATTCCCATCAGAACTTCTCCGACATGCGCTATGGCCTCGACCCCAACTTCCGCTTCACGATGGCCCGATCCTTCTACAAGACGATCCTGCGCTATACCGCACGGATGCACAACACCTCCTACGTCGTCTCGCCCCTGGCGCCCGCCCTCTTCCGCGTCACCATGACCCGTGGCGGCAAGGCCCGCCTCGCCTGGGCCCCCACCGACGACAAGAGCGAACCCTCGGCGCGCCCCACCTCCTACAACGTCTATACCGCCATCGGGTCCGGTGGCTTCGACAATGGCGTCAACGTCCGTGGCACGAACCACGAGGTGGAGATGGAGCCCGGCGTGACCTACCACTTCCGGGTGACGGCCTGTAACGACGGCGGCGAGAGTTTCCCCACCGAGGTCCTCTCCGCCTACTTTGCTCCCCGCGCCAAGCACACCGTACTGGTGGTCAACGGATTCCGCCGTCTCTCTTCCCCCGCCGTCGTCCAGAACGATTCCCTCCAGGGCTTCGACCTTGAGTCCGACCCCGGCGTCACCTACGGCCTGATGGCAGGGTGGGCTGGTCGTCAGCTCTGCTTCGACCGTAGCCAGGGCGGCAAGGACGGTCCCGGCGCTTTGGGCTATTCCGGTAGCGAACTCCAGGGCCGCTTCGTCGCCGGCAACGACTTCTGCTATGTGCGCACCCACGCCGACGCCATCGCCCAGTCCAAAGACTACCACGTCGTCAGTTGTTCCGTTGGCGCCGTCGAGCAAGGTCTCGTCCGCCTCTCCGACTACGACTGCGTCGATCTCCTCCTCGGACTGGAGAAGGACGACGGCCATAGCCTCCTCTACTACAAGGCCCTCTCGGCCCAGTTGCGCCGCCGCCTCTCGGCCTATCTCTCTTCCGGCCACGGGTCGCTCCTCGCCAGCGGCGCCTATATCGCCTCCGACGCCCGCACGCAGGAGGAGCAGCAGTGGCTTGCCACCTATCTCAAGACCGCCTACGACGGCACCAACCTCCGTCAGGACGAAGAGCAGATGACGGGCCTTGGCAGCCAGTTTGCCATCTACCGCCAGCTCAACGACCGCCACTACGCCGCCTGGCACCCCGACGTCTTCCGTCCCACGGGCGCGGCCTTCGGCGCCATGCAGTACGCCAGTGGCCAGCTCGCTGCCGTCGCCTACAAAGGGTCCGACTTCCGCACCTTCACCATGGCCTTCCCCTTCGAGTGTATCAAGGACGCCCAGAAGCGCCAGGCCCTCATGCGCGGCATCCTCCACTTCCTCGTCACAGACAAGAAAACATCCAAAAAATAAACGATTATGACATACAAAATTCAAGCCAACGCCTCCGGCACCCGCAGCATCGAGGTGACGGACGCCCATCTGGCCACGCTCCGCAAGTATCATCTGCTCCACCATCTGGTCGATTCCAATGGCATCGTCGATGAGAGCGTGGTCAACAAACTCAAGCTCAACGTCCGGTCCCTGCTGGAGTCGGAGCACGGCCAGGACAAGGCCCTCCTCGACCTCTGCCTCGACGTGGTCTATCATCAGAACATGAAGGCCATCGCCCTCACCCACCTCCTCCAGCTCTACAAGGACCATCCCCAGCCAGCCGAGGAGACTGAGGAGACCGAGGAGGCCGGCGCCTGACACCTAACGCAGGGCGCGCCCCGCTTCCCCCTGGTGGCGTCTTCTCCGCGACGGGAGACGACGCCCCGATCTATTCTTATCGCCAACCCATCATCATGTCAGCACAGCAAAACTACGACGACACACCCCAGTTTCAGCTCACCGACTTCCTTCCCACGACGAAGAAGGAGTGTGAGTTGCGCGGCTGGGACCAACTCGACGTCATCCTCTTTTCGGGCGACGCCTATATCGATCATCCATCCTTTGGCGTAGCCGTCATTGGCCGCACGCTGGAGGCCGCCGGCTACCGCGTGGCCATCGTCACGCAGCCCGACTGGCACGGCGACTACCGCGACTTCAAGAAATTGGGTCGTCCGCGCCTCTTCTTCGGCATCTCGCCGGGCGCCATGGACTCCATGGTCAACAAATACACCGCCAACCGCCGTCTCCGTTCCCGCGACGAGTATTCGCCCGACGGTCGCCACGACAAGCGCCCGGAGTATCCCACGATCGTCTATACGCGCATCCTGAAGGAGATCTACCCCGACGTGCCCGTGGTGCTGGGAGGTATCGAGGCGAGCATGCGCCGCCTCACCCACTATGACTATTGGAAGGACCGCCTGATGAAGTGCATCCTCTGCGATAGCGGAGCCGACCTGCTAATCTATGGCATGGGCGAAAAGTCGATCGTTGCCATTGCGCGCGAGCTGGAGGAGGGATGTCAGATCCGCGACGTGCGCGACGTGCCGCAGACCGTCTTCCTCTCCCGCCGCGAGGACATTCCCGGAGGCATCCGCGAGGACGACATTGTCCTCCACACCCACGAGGAGTGCCTGCGCAACAAGAAGTTTCAGGCCGAAAACTTCCGCCATATCGAGGAGGAGTCCAACAAGCGCCACGCCAGCCGCATCCTCCAGGGCGTCGATGGGCGCTTCGCCGTGGTCAATCCGCCCTATCCGCCGATGACGACGGAGGAGCTCGACGCCTCCTTCGACCTGCCCTATACGCGCTATCCCCACCCGAAGTACAAGGGCAAGACCATCCCCGCCTTCGAGATGATCAAGTTTAGCGTCAACATCCATCGTGGCTGCTTCGGCGGCTGCGCCTTCTGCACCATCTCCGCCCACCAGGGCAAGTTTATCTCCTGCCGGTCCAAGGAGAACATCCTGCGCGAGGTGCGCAAGGTCATTCAGATGCCCGGGTTCAAAGGCTACCTCAGCGACCTCGGAGGTCCGTCGGCCAATATGTACGGCATGCATGGGCGCAATCTCAAGGCCTGCGAGCACTGCAAGCGCCCCTCCTGCATCCATCCTCAGATCTGTCCCAACCTCAACACCAGCCACCAGAAGTTGCTCGACATCTACCATGCCGTCGATGCGCTCCCCGGCATCAAGAAGAGTTTTATCGGATCGGGCGTGCGCTACGACCTGCTGCTCCATCGCGGCAAGGACGAGGAGGCCAACCGATCGACGGAGGAATACACGCGCGAGCTCATCACGCGCCATGTCAGCGGACGCCTGAAGGTGGCTCCTGAGCACACCTGCCCCCACGTCCTCTACCTGATGCGCAAGCCCTCATTCGACCTCTTCTACCGCTTCAAGGCCATCTTCGACCGCATCAACCGCGAGGAGGGACTCAACCAGCAGATCATCCCTTATTTCATCTCCTCCCACCCAGGCTGCCACGCCGAGGACATGGCCGAGCTTGCTGCCATCACCAAGGACCTCGACTTCCACCTGGAGCAGGTGCAGGACTTCACGCCCACGCCGATGACGGTCTCCACCGAGGCCTGGTACACGGGCTACGACCCCTACACCCTGGAGCCCGTCTTCTCTGCCAAGACGCCCTCCGAGAAGCTCGCCCAGCGCATGTTCTTCTTCTGGTACCAGCACGACCAGCGACCCGCCATCGAGCGCGAACTGCGCCGCCTGGGACGGACGGATATTCTGGATCGCCTCTACGGCGGCGCACCGAAGCAAGGATCGCAGCGAGGGGATCGGGAACCGCGCGGAGGCCACAATCGCCGAGGCGCGCAGGCTCGTGAGGACTATTCTCGTCGGGGAGGACAACCGCGTGAGGACTACAACCGCCGAGGCGACCGTCGGTCTGCTTCTTATGGTGAGAAGACCTCTTCTTACAAAGAGAGGCCTGCTTCTTACAAAGAGAAATTTGCTTCTTACAGAGAGCAATCTGCTTCTTATGGCGAGAAGTCGGCTTCCAATCGTGAGAAGTCCAACTCCTATGGAGAAAAGTCCTATCGCGACCAGCGACCCGGTAGTTCCCGTCGTGGTGATCAGCGTCGTGAGGACTACGACCGCCGAAGCGGCCGCGACAACTACCGTCCGAAGTCCAAGAACCGCCGCCGCTGACCCCCTTTTCCCCCTTTTCGGCTGCTGCCCCCATAAAAAATAAAGCGAGGGCAGCAGCCCATTATCCGTGTCCGAATCACCATAACCGAACCATGCTTATCCGAACCATCCGTATCCGAATCATGCGTACACTCACATTTTTTCTGACCCTCCTCATGGCCACCGCCCTCCAGGCACAGCCCCTCCTCGACGAAGCCTCCTCCACGCTCCAGCCCGCCCTCCAGCAGTTGGGACGCCGGTTGCTTCGCCATAAGACCGGATCCATCGTAGCCATTCAGCCCGCCACGGGCCGCATCCTCTGCCTTGTCACCCATTCCCCCGAGGGCGAAAAACCCGCGCTGGCCCTGGCCACACCCTATCCGCCCGGCTCCACGATGAAGACCGCCGAGGCGCTGATGCTCTACTCCGAGGGCATCATCGACGACGAGACCACCGTGGCCTGCCAGGGAGCCCTGCGCTCGGGCAACATCCGCGTCCGCTGCCATTCCCACGCCTCGCCGCTGCGCCTCACCAACGCCCTGGCCTATTCCTGCAACACGTGGTTTCTGAGCACGTTTCTCCGCATGATGGGCGACCGCGACCGCTACGAGACCAAGGACAGCGCCATCACCGTCTGGAACCGCTATATGCGCAGTATGGGCCTCGGCGGACCCACCGGCATTGATATGGAGGGCGAGAAGGGCGGTCTGCTGGCCAATGCCCACTATCTCAACCGCCGCTACGACGGCCGCTGGAACGCCCAGACCGTCATGTGGATCGCGATGGGGCAGGGCGACGTCACCGCCACGCCCCTCCAGCTCTGCGTCCTGGCTTCCTCCATCGCCAACCGTGGCTGGTGGTACCGTCCCCATCTCCACGACTACGCCCCCGACCATCCGCTCTCCGCGCGCTACGCCACGCCCCATTTCACCAAGGCCACCCCTGCCGCCTATGCCGCCGTCGTCCGGGGCATGCGCCAGGCCGTCCTCCACGGTACGCTGACGGGCGTGAAGACCTCCGCCTACACCCTCTGTGGCAAGACCGGCACGGCCGAGACCGCGGGCCGCGACCACTCCGCCTTCATCGGTTTCGCCCCCATGGACGATCCCGCCATCGCCGTCTGCGTCTATATCGAGCATGGCGGTTTTGGTGCCGACGCGGCAGCGCCCATCGCTTCCCTCCTCATCGAGCAGCACCTCACGGGCCATCTTTCCCCCGCCTCCCAGCGCAAAGCCAGCCTCCTGGAGGCCAAGTCCTATTGATTGAAACTTAAAAGGTGCTTCCGGAAAATCGAGTGATAGGGTTTGTGCTGTTGCCAATAAGCCCTTCTGAGTTAGGGAAAACAACAAATACAACTTTTACAACAAGTAACAACCTACACGCTTCGCGCGTATTGCAATCTTGCTGCAAGGTAAACAAAAAAATACAAGGCTTCGCCAGGACATTACGCCAGGAGAAATCAGCAGGAAATGTGTCCGAGAGTTGTTACTTGTTGTAAAAGTTGTTCAAGTTGTTTTCCATGTGTCCACGTCGAATCACTCCATTTTCGAGAAGAACCACTTTGAAATTGATAATTGCATAATTACCCGCTATATTTTCGTTAATTCTCTCGTTGAGGCCTACCTATATCGTAGAGTAGCTTGTTTTTATACGTCCGTTAACACTTTGGAATAAAAAAGATTAAAACCGCTTGCGTTTCTTTTTTATTATGTAACTTTGCACCCGTACAAACGAAACGTCTCGCTTTCAAAGGAGATAGAGCGATATTCCATGTTGGTAAGAAGGGCGAGACTTTAGGAAAGTACATTGAGAGCAAATCCTGTGTTCTGTGGATCAGGATATCAATTCAAGTTGTATCTATATTTTTAAAATTAAAAACTTATGAAGAAAATGTTATTGTCTGCGGCCTTCCTGGCTGCCATGACTTCCGTGTCCGCACAGAAGTTGACGTATGTGCCTTATGCCGACAACGGCTACCTGATGGGCACCTACATCTCCAGCGACGGTCGCTACATCGCTGGTGGCGACGCCGGCGGCCAGGGCTTCATCTACGACACCCAGAACGGCCAGATCAAGTACTTCGTTTCTCCCGAGAACGGCGACGAGACGAAGGACGCGAGCACAGAGGTGCGCGCCGTCAACCCTGATGGTACGGGCGTGGGCTATGTCGGCGACAAACTCTGCAAATTCGACTTCAACACGGGCGAATACACCGACCTCGGCGTCAACGAGCCCGCCCTGGCCAACACCATGAGCACCGACGGTTCCGTCATCGGCGGTTACGCCTGGGACGAGAGCACCTACATGCAGCACCCGATCTACCTGAAGGACGGCGTGAAGTATGACCTCCCGATGCCCACCAGCACGTGGCTCGGCTACGAGGCCAACGGCTTCGGTCTCACGGGTGCCAATGCCGACGGCTCCATGTTCCTTGGTTATGTCCAGGACGACTTCGCTGCCTATCCCATCTGCGTCTGGGTGCTCAACCAGGACGGCAAGACCTACTCCGTCATCCCCGTCAGCAAGCGCTTCTACGACTCCAGCATCGAGCTCAGCGGCCCGCAGCCGATGGACTACTTCAACGGTGCCTTCATGAGCGCCAACGGTCGCTGGGTGGCCCTCAGCGTCCACAACAAGGACAACACCGAGCAGTCTTACACGCTCGCCCGCTACGACGTTCTCAACGACGCCCTGGAGTACATCTCCTGCCCCGAGGCTACGCAGACGCTGGCCTACTACGCCACCGCCATCTCCGACGACGGTACGATGATCGGCTACATCAACGACGAAACGAGCAACGCCCGCACGGGTGTGATCTGCCTCGCTGGCGACACCGTGGCCCATCGTCTCTCCGAGGCCTTCCCCCAGGTTCCCGAACTGGCCCAGCTCGATGTCAATGAGCTCAACACGCCGTGCTGCATCACGCCCGACGGCCGCTACATCACCGGTTTCGGCTATGTCGATCTCGACGATGAGAACCTCTGCTTCGGTACCTATTGGATCGACACCAAGACGACCGATGCCGTCGACAAGGTCTCTGAGGCTGCTCCCGCCACGAAGGTGGTCGGCTCCTATGGCGTCGATGGCAAGGCCAAGCGCATTGCCGCCCCCAAGGGCCTGCGCCTCGACAAGCTCGCCAATGGCAAGGTCAAGAAGGTGGTGGTGAAGTAATCATCCCCCCTGCTGATCATTTATAAAACTGACAACGCCGTGCCACCCGCTGTGTGACACGGCGTTTGCTCAGTCCCCTTCCTCGCGCTCGCCCCTGGCGAGACGCGCCCCACGAAGTATAACGCACCAGACAACACCATCAGCTATGAATCAGATCATCATGCTGGGCACGGGCAACGCCACCGTGACCCAATGCTACAACACGTGCTTCCTCCTCGAAACCTCCACCACGCGCCTCCTCGTCGATGCTGGCGGAGGCAACGGCGTGCTGAGGCAGCTCCAGCGCGCTGGCGTGGCCATCCGCGACCTCCACCACCTCTTCGTCACCCATGCCCACACCGACCATGTGCTGGGCGTGATCTGGGTGATCCGCATGGTGGCCCAGTGCAAGGACTACGAGGGTCATCTCCACGTCTATGGCCACGACAAGGTGCTGCTGGTCCTGCGCACCATCATCGACATGATCCTCGCCAAGAAGCAGCTCGCCCGGGTCGCGCAGCGTGTCGTCTTCCATCAGTTGGAGGACGGCGACCGATTCCCCGTGGGCGACATGACGATCCAGTGTTTCGACATCCACTCCACGAAGGAGAAGCAGTACGGTTTTCGAGCCGAACTGCCCCGAAGCGTGTCTCCAGCCTCTGCCTCCGACGGCGCCCCGGCGTCTCCCCTGGTGGTGGCCTGCCTGGGCGACGAACCCTACAATCCCGCCAACCGCCCCCTCGTCGAGCAGGCCGACTGGCTGATGGCCGAGGCCTTCTGCCTCTATGCCGACCGCGAGACCTTCAAGCCCTACGAGAAGAGTCATAGCACGGCCCTCGACGCCGGTCGCCTGGCCTCCCAACTGGGCGTGCGCCACCTCATCCTCTACCATACCGAGGAGAAGACGCTGGCCACACGCAAGGTGGCCTATGCGCAGGAGGCAGCCCAGCAGTATGACGGTCCGGTCCTCGTGCCCGACGACCTGGAGGTGATTCCCCTCGACTGATCGTCCCGCCCGCTGGGATCATGTTCCGCTTGCGCTTTTTATTCCCCCGCGAACGTCCTTTTTCGTCGTAGTACGCCCTTTTTCTGCAAGACGGGGTAGGAAATAACGCAATTTTTCCACCCCTTCTTGTAAATTATCCAAAATTTTTCTTTCATCTCGGCTTTTTTTTCTACCTTTGCATCAGAATTACAAACATAGTAAATAGAGATCAGGTATGACAACAGAATCAGTTTATGATAGATTGAAGGCCCATGGCATCAATCCTTCCAAGCAGCGGATGGCCATCATGGAGTATCTCATGACCCATCCCACCCATCCGACGGTGGAGGAGGTGTATAAGGCGCTGGTGCCCTTCATCAAGACGCTCTCGCGAACGACCGTCTATAACACGCTGCGCCTCTTCTCCGAGCACAATGCGGCCCAGATGATCACAATCGACGAGCACCGCGTCTGCTACGACGGCAATTTGGAGCCCCATGTCCATTTCTTCTGCAAGAAGTGTGAGAAGGTCTATGATTTCATGGAGGAGCAGGTGCCCGCCCTCCGCTACGAGGGTGTGCCCGAGGGCTTCCAGGTGCACGAGGCGCAGATCTACTATCGCGGCCTCTGCAAGCATTGTGCCGAGAAGCTCCACGAAACCATTCTTGCGTAGTCCCGGTCCCGAAAGAGGACCCAAACACATAGAGAGACCATAGAGACCCCGCGGAGGCGCTTGTCCACCACGGGTCCCTATGGTCTCTGTTTGTTTCCTACCGCTTCACGAGGTGGCCGATCACCTGCTGGCGGTTGCGTCCCGCGCCCCGGTAGCCGACGTGTATCCAGCAGGCTTTGCCCGCGGATGCGGTCTCCCAGATGAGCTGGTCAAACTCGAGGTTGTCCATCATCCAGGCAAACCACTCGCGGCCCGTCTTGGCGTCAGGAATAAAAATGTCGGCGGCGCAGCCCCGCGTGTGGTCCGAGGTTTTCACGCCCCCTACGGCAGCGTTGAGCTTTGGCGACCGGTAGCCGCTGTTGATGCGGACGGCGTGGCCGAGATGCGCCCGCAGCGGCTCCAGGACGTGGAGGCAGAGCTGCTGGAGGTTGCCGACCGCCGAGAGGGGCGGCGTGTTGTCTATGCGCCGCGTGGCGGCGACGAGAGAGGTGGTAAACTCCGTGAGGCGGAAGTGTTCTGATAAGATAATTGACATATTCTTGTTCATTTTTTTATTGTTTTGATGTTTGGTTTTGCCGACAGATTTGCCGACTGGATTTTCCGAATGTTTACGACTGTCTTCCGACTGCGAAAGCCCGAAGGGGGAAGTGGGAAAGTGAAAACGTAAGAATGTAAGGTGTAAGAATGTAAGGTGTAAGAATGTAAGGTTGTAAGGACAGGCTTACACCATTTCCTATCGATACGTTTTTTTATACACTCCTTTTTCGATTCTCTCGACCATTCCCTGGCGTTCCCATCGACTGAGCATGGTAAACACCCTTCCTCTCTGGACATCGAACCCTCTCACACTAACGGTGGCGCCATAGGCTTCCTCGGTGGTAAACTGACCGGCTAACTTTCGATAGATCGTGTCATTGCTACCCTTTTGGGTGCGGGGAGCGTCAGACGGAGCGTATGTGGTCGCCCGAAACGCCTCTTCGATACGCTCTCGGAAGAAGTAGATGGCGTTGTCGATCATGTAGTCGGCCAAGACGTCGAAAGTGGCGAGCATCTGTGGCGTCTGCTGGCGCTGGAGCAGTTCCTGCCACAAGGTAGGATGGGCTTTCAACTGCTTTTCTGCTCCTTGGAATCCGTGGCGCTGGATGAGCTGCTCGGCCACACGACAGAGCATCAGACAGGTCATCATGCGCATCGCCGTGGGGCAGGTGCGGAAGCGCTGGCGCGCCTTGGTCTTGTCGTCGTTCTCCAGCGTCTCGATGCGGATTCGTTCCAGCCAGTCGCGTCCCCGCTTCTCCAGCTTGGGCAGTTCCACGTCGCCTTTCATCAAGGGCAGCAGGTGGGCCACCTGCTGAATTTTCGCCTTGTGTTGCTCCGTCAGACGGTAGGGGCTCTCCGCGAGCGCCGAGAAGGTGTTGTCGGGCGTGCGGGCCACGGCCACACGACTCTGAAAACCGTCCGTATAGTTGGTGATGACGCGGTAGAGCGCGTCGGGCGTGCCGCACATCACGACGTTCCACAGCAGTTTTTCGATGTGTACGTTGACGGCGTCCGCCGATTTCGCCTCGCGGTTGTAGGGCGTGCCGTCGTAGGCCTGGCGCAGCATGACGGAGAAGTCACACATCGCCGTGCGCCACTTCTGCGCCACGGTGTCGGCCTCGGGCGTGAAGGAGAAGGCGTGCTTGCCACCCGTGTTGGCCAGTCGGTCGGCGAGGTTGGCCACGGTGTTGTTGAGGGTCAGGTAGCGCACGGGGTATTTCGGCTCTTCCGGTTGCTCCTTCTTGTTCTTGGCCGCCCGCTTCCGCGCGCGCCATTCCTCTTCTGCCTCCAAGTAGCCTTTATCGGCCATTATTATTTCCGAGAGCCAAGCGGAGACGATCGGGTCGATACTGCCCTTGCCCGAGGCGAAGTCTCCCGCGATATAGCTGATGAGGTTGAGCTGCGAGGGAGTGCCGTGGATATCGACGCGCACGCCCGTGGCGAGCATCCCGATGGCTGGCGTGATGGCGAAGATAGCGGGCATGGCGAGGTATGGGCCCACGGCGTCGATGCTCTCCCTCACGCCCTGCGGCATTTTTGGCAGCGCGTCGTAGTAGTAGAGGTCGTCCTGCAGCAGGGCTTCCTCCTCCTCGGCCTCCTCCCGGGCCTCGGCCCTCATGTCCTGGCGCACGGCCGTCAGCACGTCCTTCACTCGCTTCGGCATCTGCGTATTCTTCTCGCCCAGGGCCGACCGGATGCAAGCCATTTTCTCCGCCTCGGGAAACTCGTCGTAGCAGGGGATGATGCGGTTCAGCAGCTGCGGGTCGGAGTCGCAGATGTTGCGGAGGTTGACGGCCAGCTCGAAAGTGAGCGTGTTGCGGTTGGACTTCGACGGCGTTTTCCCCTCGTTGTAGAAGTCCCACCACTTCTTGATGATGCGGTCGTAGGGAATGCCCTCATAGCACAAAGGAGCCTCTGCTTCGCTTGCTTCCTTGTCCGTCTTTTCGCCTTGGTTATCGCTCGTCTTAGCCTCCCCGTCGTTCTGCCCAGTCGTTTCAGAGACCGTCTCAGAGGCCGTAGAAGCCGCCTCTGAGGCCACGGAAGCCATTGGATATCTATTTGTCCGATCGGCCTTTTGCGTTGCCTCAGGCGCCGTTGTGGCTGCCTCCGTGGCGGTTTTAGTGGCCGCCTTCGTGGCCGTAGCAGAACCCGTGGAGGCTTCGCATTCCGCGTTGTCAAAGAGGTCCTCATGGAGGTAGAGCAGGTCCTCGGACGTAGTGGCGAAGAAGACGCGGGTGATGTCTTTTGCCCCAGCGTCATACTCCACGCCCAGCAGGTCGGAGGCCCAGCGCAGGTTGGCCTCCTGGTCCATCTCGGGATGGCGGCGGAAGACGACGTGGAGGCCGCCTCCGCGGGCGCTGCGCTCCAGCATGAGCAGGCCCAGTTCGTCCTTCTTCTCGATCGCCGTGGCAGCGACCAGATTCACCTCGTCTGCACTCAGATGGTCGATGTCCATACCGACCGACTTGCTCAGCCGCTTCGCGCCTTTGAGGCAACCGTCCTCCGTGGGCAAGCAGGAGTAGTTGAACTGCACCAGCTTCCGCTTCGCTGCCGATACGTCCGTCTCGGGCTTCGGATGGCGGATCGTTTCCACCCAGCGCTGCTGCGCCTGGCTGTCGCGATAGCGGCGATAAGCCTCCTCGTTCGCCACGGCCTCCATCATCTTGTGGCCCTGCTGATAAAAAATTACATGTACGCTCATGATTGTTTCTTCCTCCTTTCTTTTACTTCGTCAGTTGCTCATTGAGCAGGGCGTCGATGGCGTCCTGCGCCTCGTCCATGATGGCCTGAGCGATGACCACGTTCTCCGTGCGGAAAAACTTCAACGTCAGTTGCACGGCGTCGTCCTGCGTCCTGCTGATGCGCCCGTGGGCGAGCTTGCGGATGAGCACGCTGCGGCTCTTCACCTTGGGCCGCACGACGAAGTCAAAAGTTCCGTCGCTCATCTGCTGGCCCACGCCCGTCTTCCGAAAACTCTCCACGGCCTGCGGCACGGGCACGTCGGGCGAAAAAAGAAAATACTTGCGGTCGTCGTAGTAAGCCTGTCCGCCGATCTGTACATGCTGGCAATGATCGCCATGGTTCTGATTGCTGTTGATGTTCTTATTATTCTTATTCATAACTATATAGTTTTTTTATCCTCAAATGGAGGGACACAAACGTTGTATCGTGTTGTTTCGATGCAGCCTGCTGAGTAGGGAAAACAACTAAAACAACTTTTACAACGATGAACAACGCTTCGCCTTGAGCAATCTTGCTGCAAGGTAAACAACCAAAACAACAGCTTCGCGAGGACAATATTGCAACCAGCTTTCCTGCAAGGGTAACTTGGTTTTAAAATATTGTATAGGTTGTATTTGTTGTTTTCTTTTCATTCCCTTTCTTGTCCTTTGTTATTATCCTAACCCTCCATTTTTTCGGATGATTCATTTTTGTGCGAGAAGAGACGTGGATTGTTGCGCGCTTTACCATGGAATATCCTCCTCGTACTCAACTCAGATTTTTATTTTTTTACTTTTCTGTTCTCAAAATTGGCCCTTGGGCCAATCCTATTAATGATGATTAATGTCTCGATTAACGACGATTAATGTTAAAAATAAATCACCGATTCA
>DLZV01000017.1:0-10152 GCA_003447235.1 Prevotella sp. | reverse complement strand
TGTTAAAATAAATCACCGATTCAACCGATGGATGTCCGCTACGAGGATGTCCTGATAGTGGCGTCCCTCATACTCGTTGACCGTGAAGCGGAGGCTGACGGCCACCAGTTCGTCCTGGGAGAAGCGGCAGGTGGCCGCATTGCCCAGCATCGTGCAAGCGTACTGGTCGGCGTATTTCCCGCCGAACTCCTGCAGCAGGATGTGGCACTTCTTCACTTGCCCGCTTTCGCTCTTCTGACTCTGCACAGCGAAGGCCTCGCCCTGCTGCACTACTCGCATGATTTTTGCTTCCATCGTGCTCTTACTTTCCTTTTTTACTACAACTCATACTGAGGCTAAACAAAAACCTCCAGACTGTGAAACTGAAATACATACTCATAACACTCTTTTTACGTCGCGCCTTCTCGCGACCTTTTATTATTATTTTGTTAGCTTGCCATCGTGGGCCACGCGCGCCTCGAACTGACGGTGCAAAGGTAGAAAGGGGCGGGGAGCCGCACAATCTTTTTACCAACATTTCCCGAAAAAACCCCTGTTTTTGGTAAAAAATGGCCTTTTTTTGGTAAAAGCAAGGTGGATGATGAAAATAACAGAAAAAACAGTAAAAAATATTTACCTTTTAGGGTGCGAAATAGCGAAAATTACCAAGATTTTACCAACGCTTGGTAAAATCTTGGTAAAACTCCCGAAACGCTGCTATCTACGGTAGCGATCTTTCAATTTCAATTTTCGAAAAAGACTTTCCGCTATAGGATAATCCGGATCTGTGTCTTTAAACCACTTGGAAAAGTGCTTGTTATGGTTCAATTTGTTCTCCTGTCGCCTAAACGAATTTACCACACATTTTACTTCTACGTCCTTGAACATGCTTTCCATGCGTTCCGCAAAATCGTTTTTATCCTGATTTTCCCGTATCATGTCGAACGAATATTTCATCAAACACCATACTATATACCATTGTTCTTGTTTTTTGACATTTACCATTATCCAGGGTTTTAGAAACTCCTCCACCTTGCTGGGATCGAGCCAGGGAGCAAAGAACGAATCGCTGTGGTTCTCGTAGGCGTTTCGCTTGCTGATTTTCTCGGTCAGCATGCGGTGCTCAGCCTGGTACATGAAAAGCCTCTCAAAGTCTTCTTTCCCAAACGCGCGCTGGCTCAGTTCGTGGGCAAAAGCCTCCGTTTCCTCCTCTTGCGGGTAGCCCCAGTCGGCCCATAGCTTGCAGATAGGGTAGCGCTCATATTGTTCCTCCGTGCGGTCCAGCAGGCGTTGCAGCATGCTCATGTCGGCCTCCGCCTTTCGGTCGTCCAAATAATGCCAGTGGCGCTTCTCCACCCGTGCGAGGTGAGCGTCTTGTCGTGTTTCCTCATACTCCTTTTGGAGGTAGCGGTAGATGATGGCCTCCTCGGGCGCGCTACGAACCTTCCGCGTGCGACACAAATCCGTGATCCACATCTCTATCTCCTCGGCAATGCTGATCACAAACCTCATGCTCTCCGTCATCCGATCCACGGCCAGGCTTTTGAGGCCTTCGTAGTCGGCGGGCATCATGCCGGGCTCCTCCTGTGGGTCGCTTGCTCTCACAATCTTCATAAAGACGGAGGCAGGGCAGGATTCGGCCTGCTCCATGAGGTTAGTTTGAGTCTTCTTCCCCAAGGCCACAAACTCCGTAAGCGTGGGGCTCAGTTGGTGCCACAGTTGCTCCACCTGCGCATCGTAGATGTTGTAGAGGGTGACGTAGGCCCTGGCGCGAAGCTTCTTGAGCAGATTGCGGTAATTCGCCAGCCGCGCTCTCAGGATACAATTGGTGTGGTGGAGGACTTTGAAAACGGTCCCTGGCTCTCCTGTGTCCCATTGGGTCTCGTCGATGGCCCGTTGCGCTACCTCGCGCACGTGGATGGTCTCCGTCTCAAAGTCCCGAAAGTCCTCGGGCGTGAAGGGACGGTAAATGTTCTCACTTGTGCTCGCGTCGAGCGTGAGCAAGTCTTCTTCCGAGGCGATTTTCATCTCGCCCGTAGCGGTCATTTTATTCTTCATGGCTGCTTAGGTAGTTGTTTTGCTATTATTTTAAACGAGTTATAGGCCTACACTTGCAGCGCTAAGATTCCGCCGCCTGCAAGCGCCAAAAGGATAGGGCAAACACAAAAAGCGCGATTCGGTCGCTGAGGTGCGGACGCCTTGATTTAAAAATCAAAGATAAAACAATTTTTAGAAAAAGCAACAGAAACGTGTGGCTTTTTATGGTTTTAATGGGTTAGGAAATGCTGCAAAGCGAAATGCACTCGCTTGCTCGCCATAAAGATGTTTGCCTCAAATCCGCAACTAATAGGACTTAGGGCGTTTTTGCTTGCAAAGCGAGAAACAATCATCTTGTCGCACATGTTCTTGTGCAGCAGAAACGTCTCAGACACAAAACCCCCTTACCCCACAAAGCGACTTGAGGTAATACGCTAGTTTAACCAGAAAGGACAGGCTTTAGCCAAAGCCTGCATGGAACAACCTGGCGTAAGCATGGTTGTCAGTATAAATGTTCAACACATGCCTTCGTGATGTCTTGATTCATTTTGCCGGGACGGAGACTAACTTGACTAAAGTTTCCCAGCCCTATAAAACAAGGCTTATGCAGATGTAATACCGTGTAAATCCCTGCAAATATGGGGATTTAACTCTTACCTAAAAAAGGTTTCATGCAGTCCTTTTCGCTCGTTCTCTATCTTCCAGAGCTTTAGCCATGACAAGGTAAGCAGACGCGGCTTCGTCATCGTTGATTAGGCTCTCTTCCAGTTCGTCAATGGTAACCCCAAGATGTTCGCAGAGGACCTCCAAAAGCCGTTTTATGCAAGCTAACACCCGCTTCCAAAGAGTCAATGCCATGAGGTCTTCCCCCATATTCGTAAACAGTTCACCCATGGTCTCGTATTCTGAGAATCTCTTCTCTATGCTCATGGTTATATATGTGAGGAAACAGAGGGTGCAGTCGGCAATCTGCTCATCGAAGTCCCTACCCGCACATGTTCCGAGACCTAGGTATTGCTTGCATTCTTTGTTCAGAACCTCTATGTTCCAACGTATTTGGTAAACCTCAAAGGCTCTGACGAAAGACATACATAAGATCTGTGCTCAACAATATATTCCATCGTTGATTTCTACCATATCTTATAATGAATATGCGTACAGATTGACCACCCAGTTTTCCTCTCAATGCGATATAGTGGCATTTGTATCGCCTACAGTTATGACAAAATTGAGGATTGCCTTCGTATTGCGCTATTAGTTCCATGGCATTGTGCAACTTCCCATACACAGAGTACTTGGTGTTGCCCATCTTTGCCAGTCCGACAAGGTGCAAGGCGCCCTTGCCGAGCTTGAGAACCTCGCTGATAAAGTACTCGCAGGTGAACCAGCTGTCACAGAGCACATACTTGGCACGCAAACTCTTGTGAGCCCATGCGCGCCTTAGCATTTCCACGGCAACATGAAGCTTCGACTGCGTTGACTCTCTGAGTCTTGTGGAGTTGGGGTCTTCTTTCTTGCGTTTTTTGGAAAAACGATGCTTACGTTGCTTCGCAGTGAGACCGTAGTCCTTCTTCTTGCCTTTCTCACAATGGAGGGACATGTCTATTGGAATGGTGCTCTTTCCATCAAAGAATGCGCATACCAATAACTTAAAACCAAGGACGCATTTTCCTTGCACATGGTCAAAGACGCGGCTAATTTGCTCTATGCCATAACCGGTTTTCTCCAACGTAGTGTCGTCAAAAATGTAACTTGTGTTGTCCGAAGAGACTTCGGCATGTTCCTTGCGAAGGATTGCCAAAAACGAAGAGCCATGCCCAAAAGAAGCTTGCGCCAGTCCATAGTGGCCCGACGTAGCATGCGATAATAGCAATTGTGACCAGTGTTCAGGAGGTCATAATATGACTTCTTGTACATGGAGTGTATGCTTTCACCTGCTATACGGAAAAGGCAGAGAGACAATATGAGCTGGACGGCGGGAACGCCCGCCTGTTTCTCCAATGACATCCTGCAAAGCAGATGCCCAAGCCCAAAACGGGTGAAAAGTGCCATCAAATTGGTTCGCAATGAACTTTTAACACTTAAGATGTTGGACAACTCCGAAAAATTGCTTAATTTTGCATCCATAACAGTTACTCTCTAAATCGTTGCTTCATTGTGTTTTAGCGATTACAAAGATACAACTTTTTATTGAGAAACTGTTATTTTTGCCCCATTATTTTGGGGTGGGAAACTTTAGTAACTTGAAAACAAAGGCCGTACCATTTGCATCTCATCCCCAAGGTGGAGTCTATGGTTTGAGCTAAAAGAGCATCAAATTGCTCCATGATTGGAAAAAAGCCTCCAAAAGAAGTGACTTTCTCGGATTTTATTTGTACTTTTGCCATGTCATTCGGAGTTTTTGCTATGCTTTTTTGCAGCACTAAGGTAGGTGAAAAATCTGACATGTCATAATCCTGAGCAGCTTTGATGTTCAGGTACTTGTAAAAAATGCTAACTCATAGTGCTGCGGAAATTAGGATGATAACAAGAACAGTTCCACATATCGTTCAATATCAAGGTTCTAAAAGAAATTTGGCACCTCTGATATTACAATATATGCCTCGCAAATTTAATCGCCTGATTGAGCCTTTTGCAGGTATGGCAGCTATCACTATAGCTGTATCAAAGCAGCAACGGGCAAATCAATATAGCTTAAATGACTTAAATGCCCCTTTGATGGGAATATTGCGTGAAGCAATAGAAACTCCAGATGTACTTGTTGCGGAATATTCAAAAGTTTGGAATGAACAGTTAGTCTTCGAAGGTGGAAGCGTTGCGCATTTTTATAAGGTGAGGGATGAATTTAATGCGGGCGATAAGTCTGCTGCCAATATGCTTTATTTGTTAGCTCGATGTGTGAAGGGTTCTGTTAGGTATAGCTCGACAGGCATGTTTAACCAGTCCCCAGACAAACGGAGAAAGGGTACTTCTCCTACCACGTTAGCCAAAAATGTATACCAAATATCTAGTTATTTGAAGGGGAAAACAACATTTTCTTCTTTAGATTATAGAGAAATACTAAAACAAGCAGTTCCTGGCGACTTGGTTTATATGGATCCGCCATATCAGGGAGTTTGTAGCTCTCATGATAATAGATATTATGCGGGTATTGAATTTGATGATTTTGTTGGTGCTGTTGACGAATTGAATAGTCGGGGAATAGATTTTATGATTAGTTATGATGGACAATGTGGTGAGAAACAATATGGCATAGACTTACCTGAAAATTTAGGCCTACGTAAAGTGTTGTTGAACGCTGGGTTGTCTAGCCAAAGTGTATTACTCGGACGAAAAGAGGTTACCTATGAGGCTCTTTATTTGAGTGATAAATTGCAAAAAATGACACATCCTGTTTGTCAACAAAAGCTCTTGTTTGAAGAAGTTGTATGAAATATCCAAAGGCAATAATAAATAAGTTGAATGCCATAACGGAAAAGCGTCCTTCTACAGTGATTCAACATATATTAAAATATGGTTTTATAACAACTGAAGAGTTAAAGGGAAAATATGGTTATGAGCATGCGCCTCGTGCAGCAAGAGATGTCAGAGAACGAGGTGTAAATTTGGTTACTTATAGGGTAAAGGCTACTGATGGAAGAAGTATTGCTGCTTATAAGTTTGGGATGCCAGTATTTCTTGATGATAAAGTGTCTAAAGTTGCTGGTCGTACAACTTTGTCGAAAGCTTTAAAGAAAGCTTTGATGGACAAATATGGTGCAATATGTTTTGTATATTTGCAACCGATGGAGGAGCGATTGTTACAAGTAGACCATAGAATTCCTTATGAGATTGGTGGTGAGCAAGATGAGAAAAATATAGATTGTTACATGCTTTTAAGCCCTTCGGCTAATAGAGCTAAGTCATGGACATGCGAGCATTGTCCGAATTGGTCTATAAAAAATGTCGAGTTTTGTACTAGTTGCTTTTGGGCACATCCTGAAGGATACACTCATATAGCAGGGCGTAAAGAACGCCAAATTGTGTTGACGTTTACTGATAATGAAATAGAAGATTATAATAAATTGATAGAGCTTGTTGGGATAGAGCAAGCCGAAAAAACGATAAAGCAATTAGTTGCTGATTTTATTCAAAAAGATGATGATTAAGGCTATATAGCTTTATTTGTGAATATAAATTGATTTGGGCGCAGGGGGAATTGTTATAGATGTTTCTTTTTGCAAAGGCTACATCGCTCGGATCGGGAGTGATAAAAATGGGCAATGGGTCGTTTTCAAAAATAGCTAATCATATACCCCTTTACCCCCCCCGAAGGGTGATGTTTTTGTCTGCAAGGAAACAATCGCTGGACCGCTGATAGCCGAGATCAAAAGGGCGTATGGGGATAACCGTCGAGGGCTTCCCTTGCCATAGCGTGCTCTTCTGTCTTTTGCAGATCGTCGATATGGCTCGCCAGCGAGTGGTAGCAGTCGAGGTCTTCTATCTCCTCTCTCCGCGCCTTGCCCATTTGGCAAAACGCTTCGTCTTGCTCCACGCCCGCAAATCGGCGCCCGCAGAGATTGGCGGCTATCCCCGTCGTGGCGCTGCCGCTGAAGGGATCGAGTATCCAGTCGCCCTCATCGGTCGAGGCAAGGATCATGCGGACCAAGAGGCGCAGCGGCTTCTGCGTAGGGTGCTTGCCGCAGGTCTTTTCCCAACGCCCGATAGCCGGCATGCGCCACACGTCGGTCATTTGCTTGCCGTCGTTGAGTCGCTTCATCAACTCATAGTTGAACTTATGCGGCACTTTCTGCATCTTTCTTGCCCAAATGACAAACTCGGTGGAATAGGTGAAAAAGCGACAAGAGATGTTGGCAGGAGGATTGGTCTTCTGCCACGTGATCACGTTCAGAATCTTGTAGCCAAGCTCGGTCAGACAGTTGGCCACGGAAAAAATATTGTGGTAAGTGCCGCTGATCCAAATGGTGCCATTGTCCTTGAGTTTGTCGCGACAGAGGCGCAACCACTCCCTGTTGAATGACATCATGTCGGCTTGCGACTTCCCCTTGTCCCACGAACCCTTGTCAACACACACCACCTTGCCGCTCTGCAACGAGATGCCGCCATTGGAGAGAAAATAGGGTGGGTCGGCAAAGATCATGTCAAACTTGAAGTCAAACGCCCGCAGCAGCTCGAAGCAGTCGCCGTGGGCAAGGACGAAATCGTGGTTGGGCGATTTGTAATAGGCTTGTACTTTCTGATGCTCGACGGCGACTGCTACGTCAGAGAAATGTTCAGAACTGAGTACGATCTTTTCTTCCTTATACGATTGGCGCACCAATTCCACGGCTTCGGTTCCCGAGGCCGCTGAAATGGTTTCTATGTGTTGTAATTTTTCAGTTACTTGTATGCGATACTCCATAATTCGGGCGCAAAAGTATAGCAAAATACTTGAGAAACCCCGAAAAGATCATAGTTTGACATTTGTGATCAAAATGATCCTATTAGTATATTCGTATATGTTTAATTATCAAATATTTGAGCGATTTGTACGGGTGACAGTGTTGTTAATAAATGATCACAAAAAATCAGATAAATCCCTCGCTGGCTCTTGCCATACACATGAGTTCGTACTGCTTGGAAATGTCTTCATAGCTATGGAAGGCAACGCGCGCTTTGATGTCCTTGAAGGCTGTTCGGCTCATCACTTTGTCAAACTGCCCCTGCGATTTTTTGGCGCAACGATCAGAAAGCGACTGTGGAAATCTTGTAGGTCACAAAACTTGGCGACGGAGTTTTGGATGTCGGTGGAGTGCTCTACTTCAAAGAAACTGTTGGGCATATTGCGCTCGTTAAACCAAATGACATCTACCGTCCTTGCCCTGTCGGTCAGATACTCATACGAGAAGTCGGGAATATGGATGGTGGTGCAAATATCCTTCAAGGGTTTTTCGAGAAACTTGCGATTTTGGTCTTGGGCAGGCACATAGGTTTGGTAGTGTTTCATGTTGCCTATGGCGATGATCAATCCTTGATAGTAGCCATGCGTAAACTGCTCCTCGCACTGTTTCTCGTTGGGCAGAAGGTCAAATTTGCGCATCACTTTCTCGCGACAATCCTCCAAGGCCCAAAGGCCCGGTTGGATTTTGAAGATCTCCTCAGATTGCTGCACGATTCTCCGGATGGACTCGTTGGGCGTCTTGGTCGCCCACGATTTCGTATCGACAAGACGGTACAGGTCGCCCAGCGTGGCGTATCCACCTATTTGGCGGAGCACATCGATCACTTGTTGCTCTTGTGTATATTTTTTGCGTGCCATTATTCTCTCGATTGCGTTTAAAGAATCTATAAATGGTAAAAATGGTATTCATCTGCCAAACGCCAACGCCAGCAGCATGCCTATTACCCAAATGATACACATCAATATCATAGGTTTGCTGATGAATATGAAGACCACCAAGACAACGAGAATGAAGGGGACGCCAAGAAGGCATGCGATAAATATGTCGGCCTCTCTTTCGTTCTTCTTGGTGATTTCTCTTTTCTGTACGTAGCCTTGTAATTTTCGTGCCTTCTCTCTTTCGTTCTTCTTGGTGATTTCTCTCTCCTGTACGTGGCCTTTTAATTTTCGTGCCTTTCGCCTTTCGTGCTTTAGGAGTTTCCTTCGATCCCTTCCTGTAATACCCTGCCTTGTCCACTGCCTCCAAAGCTTTCGTTCCTCCTTTGTAAAAGGCAGTAATTGCATGTCGGCCCGCCTTTGCTGATCCTCGTCATTTTTTCGGTTGCATTCGTATTCTTTCTTCTTCCTTTCCTCCAGCCTATGTTGGATTAGGAGGCGACTACGTTGATGTTCTGAAACACCCGTTCCTTTCCACTTTCCCCAAAGCAGATTTTCATTCTCGTTCATAGGTAGTGCTTTCTCCATAATCCTTAGTTCTTTTAAGTGTTGTTGCTTTAAAAGTCGTAGATGGTAAAAATCGGCGTGGGCCTACTAATAATGCACCAAGATGTTGGCGTATGAAAAAGACGCCATCAAGCAGGTCCCACGCCGTGGAGGAGTAGATGCTTCGCTGTCATCTTCTTCTTGTCACTTCTTATAATTGCAGGTTTCGAATGCTGCAGAAGAGCCAGGCGTCAGCGTCTATCCTTTCTTATGTTTTTACCATTATGTCATATCTTTTTTGCTTCTATTTGTGATGTTAATAGCTTCTTGCTTTTCGATTTTTTGGGGCGTAGCGACTGCTGCGGCCCTGTTTTTAGCTTGTCGATGCAGTCTTCGACCCCACAAAGTTACGCATTTTCTTTGATTTCTCTTCTCTTCCCCCCTGTTTTTTTTGAGGAGAGGGAGAGTTGGCGAGAAGGATTTCTTGATTTGTTAACGAAAGCAAAATGTAAGGAGAAACGAGGGTGAGGAGGGGTGGTGGAACTTTTTGATCGCCTATAAACTATTGGTTTTTAGCGGTTTACCCTCAGTTCATTAAACAATAGATAGTTTGTTGGGACTCCATTGGACCTTACATCCTTACACCTTACATTCTTACGTTTTCGTTTTTGAACCAGGGCGAAAAGTGGGTGAAACGAGTTCAAAGAAATAGTATATATAATATTAATATTATATATACTATTTCTTTGACCCCCGACCACGATTCATTTTCAAAAACGTAAGGATGTAAGGTGTAAGGTTGTAAGGATGTAAGGTGGGTCATCGTGTCCACCTTACATCCTTACACCTTACGTTCTTACGTTTTCATTTTGCACTTCTCCCCAGTATGATTTTCAAAATATGCTAAACTGTAAAGTATATTCATACTGTTATTCGGTAGCTCACATAGCTTTGCTATGTGCCATTTTCAGCAAGACGAAAAAAAGTTGGAAAATATTTGTGGTTTTATTTGGAGGTATGAAATATTCTTCATACCTTTGCAGAAGATTTAGCGGCGCTCGGCAATTTGAGAGCAAGCTCTCATTGCGCTCGCTGGCAAAATCTTTCGATAAGATAGGCTGCGCCTCGGCCATTAGAGAACAAGTTCTCATGGCGCTCGACTTGCACTATCTTTGCACCCATAACTGAGACTTGCGGAACAAACCCATAGAGGGTCCGCGACGGGCTTCTCTTACGACAGGAGCGAGGGATAAACAAATAGCGGCGCCGGTCCT
>DLZV01000040.1 GCA_003447235.1 Prevotella sp. | reverse complement strand
AAACCAAAACTTACGCAGAATGGAGAAATATGAACCGCCACCGTTAAAAATGCTTATTAGGGCGTTTCTGCGAGGTAATGATTTGAAAGCGTTTCTACTTCTCTAATCTGCTTTTTCCTCATTTCCTTGTCACTGACAACTAAAGCCAAAGACTGCCACAACCACTTGAAACTCAAAACAAATGCTCTATTTTGCTATTTTTTGCCTTTTTAGGCGTTCTTTTTGATGAAAATCACTTTTTTCTTGGAGGTGTGCCTACCGTTGGCATACCTCCTTTTAAATTTTGCACCCAGTAAAACGTCAAAAGAGAATCAATATGAACATTAAAGAGGCATTGTCAGAAATCCTCAATGACGAAGAGGCACTGAATAACAAGCCCAAACATCCGAGAGTCTGGCAAATGGAGCACACATGGGATTTTCCGTTTTCGATATTCTATAATATGCAACGCTTATCGTCGTAGATTGTCGCACATAGAACGAAGGCTATATGTATATACACAAATGACCCCTTCCTTCATCCGGACAACCTATAAGTAAGTAGCCATTTGCTTTTGACTAATAAGAAATCACATATTTTGAGTATTGCTAGTTCTGCTGTCCATTTATAATTTTGCACCCGCAATAGCAAAATGCAACTCAAGTGGGTGAAAAAAGAATAATACTAACAGGGGCGATGCTCGCAGCATGTCTTGCTGCAAAAGCTGACGATATCCGCGGACATATAGTGGATGCCGGAAGCAATGATGCCGTGGCGTACGCTACAGTGACAATCACTGATTCGCACAATAGGAAACTCACCACCGTGAGCGATATTTCTGGCTATTTCATGTTTCAGAACCTCAGTTCGGACAGGTACACCATCACCGTGTCATACCTGGGCTACCACACCCTGACCCAGACCTACACCAGCAGGAACGGAGAGACCGTAACGCTGACACTGAAGCTGAAACAGGACAACCGCGTACTGAACGAGGTGGTAGTGACGGCGCACGAGTCGCAAGGTATCACTACGTCGTCCGTGATCGACCGCAAAGCCATAGAGCATCTGCAGCCGTCGAGTTTCACCGACCTGTTATCACTATTGCCCGGTGGGACAACCCAACTGCCCGACCTCACCAATGCCAACACCATCAGACTGCGCCAGGCTGGAAGTGGAGGGAGCAACTACGATGTCAGTGCGATGGGAACACTGTTTGTAGCCGATGGCATCCCGATGAATACCAATGCCAACATGCAGATCGTGAAGCAGGCATCAAACGGCACCGTCGGTGATCCCGATGCTGGGAGGAGCCATGTGACAAGCGGCGTGGATATGCGCAGTATACCGACGGATAACATAGAGAGCGTGGAGGTGATAAGAGGTATCGCACCCGTGGAATACGGCGATATGTCGAGTGGCGTGGTACTGATAAAGCGGAAGTTGAAAGCCACACCCTTTGAGGCACGGTTCAAGGCCGACTCCTATAGTAAACTACTGTATGCTGGAAAGGGAATAGAACTGGGTAGCCTGATCGTCAACCTGGGGCTGGACTACCTCGACGCAAAGGCGGACCCACGAGACCCGATGAACAACTACAAGCGGCTGACAGCATCGGCACGCATGCAAGACGAATGGCAGGTGGGCAACGCGCGGCTGAGATGGCGCAGCAACATCGACTACACAGGATCTTTCGATGACGAGAAGCACGACCCAGAAATATTGAAACAGAAAGACGACACATACAAGTCGTCATACAACAGACTGAGCATGAGCCACTCCATGCTACTGAACCCCAGCAGTCCCTCTTTCTTCAAATCCATGAACCTTGACGTGGCTGCGGCCTACGAGTGGAGCAGGATCGAACAACAGAAGAGCATCAGCCTGAGCCGCGATATGGCAGCATCGACATCGCTGGAGGAAGGCGAACACGACGGGACCTTCCTACCCTATCACTATATCTCGAACGTGACTGTAGATGGGAGACCACTCAACCTATACGCCAAACTGAAGGCACTGTTTGCATACAACAGCGGTCAACTGGCTCAGCGCATTCATGTCGGAGCAGAGTGGAAGATGGATAAAAACTATGGCAGGGGACAGGAGTACGACCCAGCACTGCCCGTAAGCCCAGGGACACCCTACCGGCCGCGCAACTACAGCGCCATACCAGCGATGCACCAAGTGAGTTTTTTCCTACAAGACAACCTGACGTTGCCTGTGGGCAACAACCTGCTGACAGCACAAGTGGGTCTGCGCGGAAGCAGTCTGGCCCATATTGCGAAAGAATACGCCATGAGCGGAAAAATATATCTTAACCCGAGGTTGAACTTGCAATGGAGATTTCCCGAGATCAGCATGGCAGGGAAACCGCTAACGATCGACATCAATGGGGGGTGGGGACAACAAAGCAAGTTTCCTACCCTACTCCAGATTTATCCCGACCTCATATACACCGACCTCATCGAGCTCAACTATTACAACATGAACGCCGACTATAGGCGGATCTATCTGCACACGTATATCGATAATCCCACAAACTACGGGCTCGAACCAGCAAGGAACGACAAATGGGAAATCAGAATCGGGGCACAGTGGGACGGCAACTCGATCAGCGTGACGTATTTTCGCGAACAGATGAACGACGGATTCCGGACCTCTGCAAAGGTAAGGCCGTATGACTACAGGGATTACGACGAGAGCGCAATAGACGGCAATAGCCTCAGCGCGCCACCGGCACTCGAGAAACTGCCGTATGTAGAAAAACGGGTGCTCGGCATGTATGGCATGACCACCAATGGCAGCAAAATGATCAAAGAGGGTGTAGAATGGCAGATGGCCACCAAGCGCTTCGAGATGCTGAAGACACGGCTGACCGTGAACGGGGCATGGTTCAAGACCACCTACACCAACAGCGACCCGATGTTTCGCAGCAATACTACTGCCGTCGTGGACGGCACACCGGTGAACGACCTCTATATCGGCTACTATGAAAATAAGGCGGGAAGCGTGCGGGAACAACTCAACACCAACATCATGGCGGACACCTATATCCCTAAGCTCGCGCTGTCGTTCTCGCTCACGGCTGAATGTATGTGGTTCACATCATCAAAATCGATCCGGACCAGCGGTGTACCACTGAAATATATCGACAACAACGGAGAGATACACGATTTCACAGAAGAAAGCAAACAGGATGTCTATCTGCAATGGCTCATCAACAGATACAACGATGCGGCATGGCTCAAGCAGAAAGTGCCATTCTATATGTTTCTGAACTTGAAAGTGACTAAAGAGTTTGGCAAGTGGATGAAACTGGCTCTCTTTGTGAACCGTATGATCGACTACATGCCAGACTATACCACCAACAGTGGTATGACGGTGAGAAGGACGTCGAAGCCATTTTTCGGTATGGAAATCAATTTCAATATTTGATACAATAAAAAAAAGAACAATATGAAAACATCACTTTTTTTGATGCTCATTGCTTTATGCATGTTGGCACTGACTGGGTGTAGCAACGACGACATTCAGTCGGTAGATACGACGCCGGCAGATATCCGCGTCTCGTTCACTACTCCTGCAGGGTATAGTGAGGAACTGACTATGACGGACGTCCATTTGACACTGACAGAAATCAACACCGGCATAGAGACAGCCTTCAGTTTTTCGACGGCAGAAAACATGACGGTAACACTGAACAGCGTGGATGGCGGTTACTACAGAATCAGCGCTACGGGAAAACTGAACTACAGAAACAGCGACCTAGTGGCGAAGACGGTAGAGGTGACGGCATATAGCGACGGAACAACGCTATCAAAGGAAAACGCCGTTGTGAACCTCGCGCTGCAAGTGGTATCGCAACCTGACCAGGATCCGGCAGACATCGCTTACAAGGGATTCGTACTGGCAGAAATTTTCTGTGCAGGAACAGTAAACGCACAGGGGAGCTACTATTATGCTGACAAGTATTTTGTAATTTACAACAATACTGACCACGTGCTCTACGCTGACTCGCTCGTGATAGCAGAAAGCGATTTCTTGACCACCATGAAGCAGGAATACAAACCGAACATCATGGATACCGACATGGCCGTGGCGGCAATGTATATGATTCCAGGAACTGGGCGCGACGTGCCCGTGCAGCCGGGTGGCAAACTGCTGATAGTGGACAACGCCGTGGACCACACGGTGGCTAACCCCAACTCCTGGAATATGACCACGGCCGACTACGAATGGTATGACGAATCGACCAATCCACAGTTTACGGACATAGACAACCCGAAGGTGCCGAATCTTGAGAAGATCTACTGCAGCACGCTGACTCTGTGGAGTCCGCACACACAAGGGTTCAAGTCGTACGCCCTGGCAAGGATGCACACCGACAAGAATACGTTTCTCTTGGACTACCTATACAACTACAACTACCATCTGACGGGGCAGACCGGCGAGGCTGACATGACAGGCACAAGCTACCGTCTGCCAAACAGTTGGATTCTGGACGCCGTAAACATGAGTAGCAAGGCTGGATTTCAATGGATCGTAACATCGCCAGCCCTCGACCGCGGGTTCACCTATAACTCGGAGTTTAACTTTGATGATAGCCGCTTCGGAAAGAGTGTGCGACGCAAAGTAGCTTCGATGGACGGCAAAAGAGCCATACTGATGGACACTAACAACTCCGCGGAGGATTTTGAGCCAAGGGCAAAGGCGGACCCGTTCCATACATTCGGTATATAGACACCTAGTGCTCATAGTGACTACAAGGAAGAAGCAT
This sequence comes from Prevotella sp., assembly GCA_003447235.1. Classification (GTDB taxonomy): domain Bacteria; phylum Bacteroidota; class Bacteroidia; order Bacteroidales; family Bacteroidaceae; genus Prevotella. The sequence continues at coordinate 72,390 of DLZV01000040.1, read as the reverse complement.
CCATATATGAACATAAGTATCAAGGCAGGAATACTGCCCGTCGCTCTCCTCAACACGGTGGCAATGACAGCAGCCAACGATAGCATCGTTTGGAAGAGGCAGGTATATAGCACGGGGCACGTGCGCTTCAGACAAGAAGTACTGGCAAGTCCCGCAATGAGAAACTATCTGCACACACCGTCGATATCGGAATTCTCTGTCTATGCAACGACGGAACCAGCAGCGGCAGCAAGGATACCGCAACTGGGACGCGGTGGAAAACAGTTTGGTATGGAAGCTTCCTCCTTCCAGCAGCTCGGTGCGAACAGTGTGGTGTGGGGAAAGGCTTCCTATCAGAACGGAAAGAAATATGACGTGACGTGGAACGAAACGAGTGATTTCCTGCTCTTATACCCGTATGTCATGGGCGACGCCAAAGGGGGCGACCAAAACTACGAGAGCTATCGGCTCGACGGGGGATACTCCACACGACACGGAAAGACATGCTATGGTGTGGACTTGGGATACCGGACTTTGTCGGAATACCGCAACCGTGACCCTCGACCCAACAATACGGTGGCCGACTTGTATGCCCAAGGCGGAATCGGACTCAACATCTGGGGAAGCTATAGCGTGGCACTGACGGCAACAGCAGGAAAGTATAAGCAGACCAACGAGCTGGCTTTCTACAACGAACTCGGAACGCAGATGGTATATCACCTGACAGGAATCGGCAACGACTTCACTCGCTTTTCTGGACAAGGAAAGAACTGCTTCTACAAGGGCTACAGTATAGGGGCGGAGATCAGTATGGCAAGCAAAGAGACTACCGGCTGGTCGGCCTCGGCTGGGTATCTGTTTACACGGAAAGAGAAAGTACTTACCGACCTCAACCGGCTACCGCTGAACAGACTGGAGGTCAACTCTCTGGATGGGGCCGTCGGCTACAACAACGAGGACTACGGGGTGAGGCTGACCGGAAACGTTGCGCAACGCAAAGGCATAGACAATCTATTCGGAGACGCAACGGGAAACATATACCCACAGATTGGCAGTCGCAAGCAATACGACGGAAAAATCGAAAAAATCAAGGCAGAAGGATTTTGGAACGTCAACTGGACGGAAAAGACTGATGTAAACATAGAGCCAGAGATCGCCTGCGCCTCGTTCAAAAACAGCCATCATACATCGGGGAACCTATTGAAGAGCAGCGACCTTACGATGGGGGTAACGGCAAGCATCGTTCATGCCAACGCAAAGAACATGGTGTGTGCAAAGGCAAAGATAAGGCGCAGAGAGAACTTGGTGGCAAGACTGGACATATACAACTGTCAGAACGAATTGCTCGCTGCCACCCTGCAGAACATAAAAGAATATATGGGTGGAGGTGAGACGGAGATGAGCTTGGCAGTGGAATATACTTTCAAGATATGGAAAGACAAGGCGCTAACGGCGGCAACCCACTGGAGGCATACTGCTTATCATAGCGGCAATAGCAACTTCTACATGGCGAAGCTGACCATCAGCCTATAGGAAACGTCTATGAGCAACGGCATCATTTAACAACAACAAGCATAATGAAAAAGCATTTACTATTTGGGGCCTTACTACTCTGCAACGTAGCTGCGGCACAGACCTTCTCTGGCGGTACGGGAACGAAAAACGACCCGTACCTGATAAGTAATGTAAACGACCTGGAGGAACTGGGCAATATGACCGACAAGCCAGGTGCAAACGGCGAACAGCAGACGTACGGAAAATACTTCAGGCTGACACAGGACATCACCGGGCCTTTCACTGGCATGATCGGCTATGAGGGACTATTCAAGGGAGACTTTGACGGCGGCGGACACTGCATAACGCTGGATATAAACATGCCGAACGAAAACTATGTGGGACTGTTTGGCACCGTGAAGAGTGGCGCCGTGCACGACCTCGCTGTGAGCGGATCGGTCGTAGGCTGCAACTACGTGGGTGGTATCGTCGCCAATCCAACCAATGAAGCCGTGTTGTATAATCTATGCAACTATGCGGACGTGACTTCAACATCGACGGCCGTGCTCTCCTGTGTGGGCGGCGTGATCGGAGGAATCATATCCAAAGCTGAAGGAAGCATGGAGGGGGCAACCGTAAGCAACTGTGCCAACTTTGGGCATGTGACGAGCGACGGCTGCGCCTTGGGTGGAGTCATCGGTTATTCAGGGCAGCAGACGGGAAACACGATCTGTGACGTGGCAAACTACGGATATGTGGAAAGCACCAACACGATGAGGATCGCTGGCACCATCGGCAACCCGATGTGGAACGACAAGGTACACCGCATAGCGAACTTCGGTATGCTCAGCAACGAGAACTTTTCTGGTTGCATTGGCAATGCCAATCCGACAGATATCGGAGAGGTGGTGTACGACAAACAGACTGCTTGTTCTTCGATTTCCATACCAGCACAGGAAAGAAACACTGCCGACCTGCTGGGGGAAAGGCAGAAGGAAACACTTGGCAGCAACTGGGTATATGCCGAAGATATGTTGCCCCGACCGAAGATGAACGGACTGGAGAACAGTGACATGGCCGTGCTGTACGCCACACCCGTAATACTTGCAGACGGTGACAACCTCAACAGTGTGACTAAAGACTTCAGAGTCTCACTGGGCAACGATCAAAACACAAAAGTCGCCTGGAAGGCAAGTCGCGGTCTGGTGGAAATTCTGACTGACGGCACAGCAAGGATAAAAGGAGGTGGAACGGAAATCCTCACCGCAAGCTACAAAAATGTCTCGAGGGATATTCAAATCGTAATCAAAGGCACTGACAGTATCGACGACATCAACGTAGGCAGCGAAGAAGGGGACAATCTATGGCGCAACCTCAACGGGCAGGTGGTCGCCACGCCGACACACGGCATCTATATCAGAAACGGGAAGAAAATCATCGTGAGATAAACCTTCCACAAAAAACAGAAAGCAAAACAACTCAAAAAAATAGGAAAAATGAAAAAGGTTTACACAACCATCTGTTTGCTGACGATCGCCATTACGGCATCGGCACAACTGACTTTGCATAAGCCAGAAACAAAAGTGGCAACCGACATCACATCAAGTAGTTTTACGGCAAACTGGGGAGCGGTGCCCAATGCCGACGGCTACTGTGTATTTGTTTACGATCGCAAGGAGGTGAGGGCCGACGGCGATGTGACGATAATGGACGAAGGGTTCAACGGTATTGATTTCGGAAGCATCATCGAACCAGGTGGAGGCGAAGAGGAATACGTGGACCTCTCTGCGTACGACTACGCTGACACCTACGGATGGAGCGCATACGGGTTTCCAAACTTTATCTCTGGTATGGTGGCAGGACTGATCTACTCGCCCTATATGGACTTGCGCGGTAACAATGGTAAATACAAAATCATCATTAGCGCCTACTGCAGCGATGGGGACGAAATAAGGGTGGAGAGCCATGGCGCCAACGGCAAAGAAGTGAAAACTGCAAAGGCTGTGGTGGAAGGTGGTGGAACGGGCATCGCAGACGTGGAGCTTGATTTCGACAATGGATGCAAAGATCTCTTCTTTTCCGTGATCAACAATACGGCACAGGCTGGACGTCCCGATTATTTCGACCGGATCCAGGTGAAGCAGACGCTGAAGAAAGGTGACGTGGTGAACTACATGGTAGGCGGAAACGAAACGGTGGATGCCGTGGACGCTGAAACGAAAGACTCCATCACCTCATGCACCATCCAGGCTCCCACACGCTACACGACAGCCAGGGTGCTCTACTACGACTGCTATGCTTCGGCCGCTGACTGGAGCACGCCAAACGGTTCGGTGCCATACACCTTCGTGGTGAGTCCGTTCACAGACCTCGTGAAGGTGGATCTCAACAGTCGCACATCGGAAATATACCATCCGGAAACTGACGGCGTACAGGACATCCTCTCTACCAGTAAGCAGTCTAATGACAACAACTGGTATAATCTTGCCGGACAAAGGGTGATCAACCCGTCGAAGGGAATCTTCATCCACAACGGCAAGAAAGTGGTGGTGAAATAGTGAACATGAAACAAACGAATAGTTCAAAGACAAAACAAAAGCGTTATAATAAACAGAGAATGATGAAAAAGCTAAATTGTATTCTAACCCTCTTGCTTCTTGCAATGGGATTGACAAGGGCAATGGCTGATGACCAGACGCTATCGCTGGGCAATTACGAGGAAGTAGTGGCTGGCGACTGGAACGAAGACCAATGCTATCAAGGAAGTTGGTGGATGATAGCGCCAACACAGTTTTATGTTAAGCATACGGGATCACAGTTTATCTATACCAAAGAGCAGTTGGCACAGATGGCTGGAAAGGAGGTCAAGGGTATGAGCTTCGTGTTCTATAACCAAAGTTCTTTCTCTGCGATACCAAGGACGATCAATGTCTGGGTGAAGGAGATCGACGATGATGCCTTCGCCTACAACGACGAAAAGAAGGCATACGCCTATTTCGACTTTGACGATGCAGAGAAGGTGCTGACCGACTATGCGTTTGACACGGACTTTGTGGATTATTACTGTCTGAACGGAGAACTGAATCTGGCATTCGACAAGGCATTCGCATACAGCGGCGACAAGAACCTGCTTGTCACCATCACCTTCGATGGCGACGAGACGGCAGAAACGAGTAGCGACATCGAGTTCTACTACAATACTGATGCCGAAAACATGGCCATGAGTACCAATAGCGACAACGTGACGTTTGCCGACTACCACGAGTCGGAAGACTGGCCTTACGCCAAAGGAGCGGGCTACACTGTGTCGCATGCCACCCAGTTGGCGCAGCCTCTCACCCAGTTCACCTATCAAGAGGCGGCAAAGCCAGAGGTGAAGCCGGCTGAACTGACAGGAATCGTGAGCTGCGACGGAGAGCCGATCATGGGTGCTACCGTGACGCTGACGAGCGGTGAGACGAAGTACGAGGTGACTAGCGATGCAGAAGGGAAATATACCCTGAACATCAAGGCTGAGAATGTAGATAAGGAATACACCCTCACAGCCAAGGCAGCGGGCTACGAGGACTATACCATCGACCACTATACGTTCGCTTCGGGTGAGACAAAGACGCAAGATATCACGATGAGAAAAATAGTGTATCCATCGGTGATGACAGGAACCGTAAGCTGCGACGGAGAGCCGATCATGGGTGCCACCGTGACGCTGACAAGCGGTGAGACGAAGTACGAGGTGACTAGCGATGCAGAAGGAAAATACACCCTGAATATCGAGGCTGAGAATGTAGATAAGGAATACACCCTCACAGCCAAGGCAGCGGGCTACGAGGACTATACCATCGACCACTATACGTTCGCTTCGGGAGAGACAAAGACGCAAGATATCACGATGAGAAAAATAGAGTATCCATCGGTGGTGACAGGAACCGTGAGCTGCGACGGAGAACCCCAAGAGGGCGCTGTGGTAAAACTGACCGCAACTGACGACAGTAAGTTGGTGTATAAGGCAACGACGGGTACTGATGGAACTTACAGGATCAAAGTCGTGAAAAGCGACAAGACCTACACGCTGAAGGTGACCTGCGGTGGATGCGAGGACTACAGCGAGGAGAACGTGAGCTTCACACCCGGAGAGGACACGACAAAGAACATCATCATGACAAAGACTCCGGAACCCGAAAACAGCATCACCTTGGGAAAATACGACAAGATGCTCGCTGACGGCACAGGAGACGATGTGTATGTGGGGCACGGATACTCATGGGCCGCAGCGCCTACCAACTTCTCGCACAGCATGACAGGTTCGCAGATTATCTACACCAAGGAGCAACTTGCCAAGATGGGTGGCAAGGCGATAACCCAGGTGAACTTCATTTTCCGTAACGAGTGTGCCTATGGCACGTACCCTCGCACCGTGAAAGTTTGGGCACAGGAGATCGATGATGCAAACTTCGACTACGACGACAAGGCGGGCTTGTATATGTTTTACGACTACAAGGATGCGCCGGTCGCCGTGACAGGAATGGAGTATGCGGGCGAACTCTACGACCTTATCGGCAACGGCGAACTGGAGATCGCATTTGACAAGCCGATCAACTACAGTGGCAACAAGAACCTGCTCCTTACGTTCACTTTCGAGGGAACAGAATGCTGCAATACCCTCGACTTCAATTTCTTCTATAATGCCGACATGCCGAAGAAAGCCATGTCGTACTTCAGCGACAGACGTTCTTTCGACGAATATGCCGAGAGCGTGGATTGGCCCTACGTAAACGACGATTGCACGCCGAAACTGGAACAGCCTATCACCCGCTTCTTCTACACGGATGCGGTGACAGACAACATTGACAGCACGAACAGTGGCAACCAGACTGCGACGGGCAGTGATGCCATGTACAATCTGGCAGGACAACGCGTGAGCAAGACCTACAAGGGCATCGTGGTGAAGAACGGGAAGAAATACGTCAATTAATAAAGAATAAAGTATAAACGCCCAATAGAAGGCCTTCGTCGTCGCATGATGCAGACGATGGAGGCCTTTTGTTTTTTGCCTTAAAAAATATAACCATTGAGAAGCCGACTGATGGTGATCACGGAAAGAACACTATTGCGAAAAGGGACAAAACCTTGTTTGAGATTTATTGATGTCCGGTAATACTTTATCACCCTAATTCCGCAACACTATTATAAATTAAATATTTTATGTACAGGTTACTGTATTGCTATCAAAATATGGAATTGTTAAACTCATTATTATTCATGCCCAACGAGATGTCACCATACATCTTGCTGGGGTTCTTCATCGCCGGGCTGATGCACACCTTTGTACCCCAAAAAACATTTGCCCGCCATTTGGCAGGGACAGGCTGGCGGTCTGTGATAAAATCAGCAGCGGTCGGCATTCCCTTGCCGTTATGCTCCTGCGGTGTGCTGCCAGCAGCCATCTCCATGCGCCGCAATGGTGCGTCGCGGGCGGCATTCACCTCTTTTTTCAATGATGTGACATTTTCTTTTTAATTTGACTCATAAATATAATTGAACCGGTGAACTGCTGCGTTGGTGCTTATGCGAATCGTTTGAAGCTTTCATCGGCAGATTCTTACGCCTATTAGCTATATACGTTTTCCTCAATATCCGTATTCAATGGGGCTGCAAAATGGTGATATCTTATTGTTATTTTAGCTTGCCATATTCCTCATCGCTCACTGGCTCCAGCCACTCGTTGTAGGTGTTCTCGCCAGGTATTTCAAAAGCGAGGTGGGCAAACCAGCTGTCTTTTGCAGCACCATGCCAATGCTTCACGTTGGCTGAAATATGGATGACTGTGCCGGGGAGGATTTCCTGCGCAGGCTTGCCTTCCTCCTGATACCAGCCACGTCCGGCTACACCTACCAGCATTTGTCCGCCGCCACTTGTAGCATGGTGCGTGTGCCAGTTGTTGCGGCAACCAGGCTCAAAGGTTACGTTGAAGAAAGGTATCTGACTGTCGGATATTTGTACCAGATAACTGTTGCCCTTGAAGTACTTGGCATAAGCGGTGTTAGGCTCACCGATAGGGAAAATCATCTCGCGCTGGAATGCAGCCTTAGCGTCTTCGCCTTTCACGTCCTCGTTCCATACCTCCTTTGCCAGATTGAAGGCCGCCCATGCTTTAGGCCAGCCGGCGTAGAAGGCGATGTGGGTGATAATCTCTGCCACTTCCGTGCGGGTAATGCCGTTGTTCTTTGCCGACTGCAGATGATATTTCAGCGAGCTGTCAGTAATTCCTTGGCTGATGAGCGAAGTGATTGTTACCAAACTGCGGTCGCGCAATGAAAGTAATTCATTGCGGCTCCATACTTCTCCGAAGAGGATGTCGTCGTTGAGGTGGGCGAACTCTGGGGCAAACTCACCCAATTGGGTGCGCCCTGCTGTCTGTACTATTTTTTGTTGTGCCATAATGTTGAGTGAAATAGTCGTAAATATGATGAATGTTGCAACTTTTTTCATAAGAATCGACAGAAGAGTATCTTCTTAGTTTATTTCTTTGTTTATTTCTTCGTTCATATTATTTTAATTTCTTCTTCAGGAAATCTTCGATGTTGTCCCAAGGAATCATTCCTTTTCCGCCACCATCGTATAGGTCGCAATGAGAGGCTCCTGGGACTATGAGCAGTTGTTTGTTGGCTGGCACGGGGTTTGGCTTTCGCACGAAATCGTAGCCTTCCGCTTTTCCATCCATCATATATCTGAAGGCACTTTCTCCGAAGTAGCGGGAATGTGCTTTCTCTCCATGCACAATGAGTACTGCCGAACGGATTTCGTTGATGTAATAGAGGAAACGTGTGTTGGCGTAAGCCTGGCAGCCCGTGGTGCGCCAACCGTCGTTCGAATTGCCCGAACGCTTATGATAGCCACGTGGCGTTTTGTAATAGGCATGATAGTCTTTTACAAACTGCGGTGCATCCTCCGGCAATGGGTCAACCACGCCGCCAGCCATAGTGAACGTTTTGTTCTTGAGGTCGGCTGTGCGAGCCTCTGCCCATGCTTTTCGTGCCGAGTATCGGCTTTCTTCGCTGTCATCCGCATCAAAGTAACCATTCCCGCTTCCACGACTCAAGTCATACATGGTTATTGCTGCAGTAGCCTTGATGCGAGGATCTTGTGCTGCTGCATTCAGAGCGATTCCGCCCCAACCGCAAATGCCAATGATGGCGATACGCTCTGCATCCACATCATCTCGCATACTGAGGTAATCTACAGCAGCCAGAAAGTCTTCCGTATTGATTTCGGGAGAAGCCGTACGGCGAGGTTCTCCTGAAGATTCGCCTGTAAACGAAGGGTCGAAAGCGATGGTGATGAATCCACGCTCTGCCATGGTCTGTGCATAGAGCCCTGAACATTGCTCCTTCACTGCTCCGAAAGGACCACTCACGGCAATGGCAGGCAACTTTCCTTCAGCGTTCTTCGGAATATAAAGGTCTGCAGCAAGAGTAAAGCCGTATTGGGTCTTGAATGTTACTTTCTCATGATTTACCTTCTCGCTTTTAGGAAAAGTCTTGTCCCAATCCTGTACTAATTTAACCTCATTGCTTGGGCAGGCCATAGCCGTTAGTGCCATGAACATGATGTAAATGTGCAAGACCAATCTTTTCATATTAAACCTTTTTGTTTGATAATTAATAACTGGTGCAAAGATAATGCAAACGAGCGCAATGAAAGCTTGCTTTCAAATTGCCGAGTGCAGCTTATCTTATGCAAAGATACGCACATTCTTCTAAAGAGCTTATACCTGGTTTTCGGAAGACATTACCTATATTTCGTTTCTGTCAGATAATCGTAATAATAGTTTTTCTATACATGCATTATTGTATCTACGCAGTTTTGCGATATTCGCTTGGAGTCTTGCCCGTCTGCGCCTTGAAAAAGCGGACAAAGTGCTGCGGATATTCAAAGCCGAGGCGCTGGCTGACTTGCGTTATGCTGAGGGTTTCATCCACAAGTAGCTGGCGGGCAGCCGAAAGCAGACGCTCGTTGATAAGGCTCTTAGCGGTTTGGCCAGTCTCAGTCTTAACCAATTCCCCGAAATATTTAGGCGAATAGCAGCATTTGTCGGCAAAGTAGGCCACGGTGGGCAAGCCCTCACGCTCCGCCTTCTGGGCAATGTATTCATCGAGCAGAGAGATGAATTTCTTTACTACCGAATGATTGATTTCCTCGCGTGTGATAAACTGTCGGTCGTAGAAGCGCAGACAATAGTTCAGCAGCAACTCGATGTTAGAAACGATGAGTTCACGCGAATGCCTATCTATAGGATGCTCTAGTTCTAGACTAATCATTGAGAGCACGTCACGGAAGATATTTACCTCGGCAGCAGATAGATGTAGTGCTTCGTTGCTTGTGTAGTCGAAGAACTCATAGCGGGAGATGTTCTTGCCAAGCTGGGTGCGGTTGAGCAACTCGGGATGGAAAGCCAATACCGTATATTTGGCAAGCGGTACTCGTGGATTAGGTTCCACTTTAACCGACTGGCCTGGAGCAAACGAAGTGACGGTCATTTCATCAAAGTCATATTCTGTTCTGCCGTATGACAATTTACATCCCTTGTTTTCCTTCAGGAAGAGGGCATAAAGTCCGTAGTGATGCACAGCCTCCTGAATAGGAGAGATGTTCTCTACACGCGCAATGCTCACCAGAGGATGAAGTGTTTTCACCCCTATGTAGTCATTGAACTCCTGTATGGTATTAAAGAAAAAATCCTTCATAATTCTAAGCTTTAAATTTCTAAAACGTTTGTAACATGCAATTTTATTTTTCGGAGGCAAAGATACGCACATTATCTATTTTTCTTTATACCTGAAATTCGGAAAGTATTACCAGTAATGTGGATAAGCCATGCTCAACCTCCATGTTGGCGCAATCTTACTCTTTATTCTGTAGGTTTCACTACAGCTTTCGGGATGATGATCAGAGAAGAAGTTGCTCACTCCGATAGTACGAATCTTTCATAAACACCATAACCCAGTTGTGGCATTTCCACGCCATTGCTTAACTTTATCTTCTTCATAACCAAAATGTTTTAATGTTCGTTTATCCCATTTATTCCATTTATTCCATCTATTCCACAACTACTCTTCATCTATACGCTCAATTTTGAATATGACTGGTCTTGTTCCGTCAGAGCAACAGCATATCATTTCGTTTTCACGCTTCATCCACCCCCTCATGATTGAACCACCTTGCAATCCGGTGTATATATATCGTGAAATGGCATCCCATGCCTCAGAGCAATGTGGCATTTTCGGACCTCCAGCTACTGTGTTCGGGTCAGCGGATGTTTTGACGAGTGTATTCAAACCTCCATGCCAGAAATGGTCGTTCTCTTCGTCACGCTCAAAGATAAACTCATCGCCAATATTGTAGCATGGACACATTTCTGCTTTAGGGTCGGCGCAATACTTCTCCTGTAGTTCCGGATAGATTTTCTTGTCTATAACGGTCACTCTTACTTTATGCTTCATATTCTTTTTATTTATTTTTATCTTTTGTACTTAAACACTTTCACCATATCCTTATCGCCACCCACAAGCTGGCTGCATCTGTTCAGCATTCCGGTGTCAGAGAAACCGCATTTCACCATGACCTTTCCTGATGCTGGATTTCCGGTGAAATGATCTGCCCAGATGTTTTCTAAATGCTTTACTTGGATGCAGTAGTTGAGCATCATTTTCAAGGCCTCGGTGCAGATTCCTCTGTTCCAGTAAGGTTTTCCTACCCAGTAGCCCACCTCACAGTCGTTTTTTCCGATAGGAATGTTGCTGGTTTCATGGGTGTAGTAGCCAATGCAGCCGATAGCCTCGCCAGTCTCTTTCAACACAATCGCCCATGTTGTTTCATTATGGAAGAATGTCTGGATTATCTCCCGACTTTCCTCTACTGACTTATGTGCTGGCCATCCTGCACGAGGTCCCACGTCAGGGTCTGAGGCATACTTGAAAAGTACCTCTGCATCAGATTCTTGCCAACGGCGAAGCAATATCCTTTCTGTTTCCATATTATTTTTCAGAGCCTTGCCGTCAGAGAATGCGTTACCTACTTTGTCACCTAACTGGATATAGCCATGGTGGATTGGGTCGAGAACTATCAGTTCCATCTTCTGCATATCAGGATTACCGTCTTCTGCCAAATACTTCTCGTCCACAAGGATATTGACAATTTCTGCCACAAGATAGTAGCCGGTCTCGCTTTCGTCGTATTTCTCCTTGATGCGGCACTCCAAAGTCATAGGGAAATCTGTGAATACAGGAGCATCAACCATAGTTGCCTTCTCGATGTTCCATCCTGTCTTATCCATCTTCTTCGGGTCGTTTTTGGAAGATACGATGCCTACAAAATCGGATGCCACCATTGTGTTCTTGGTGGCAAAGGCTACAGTAAACTCGCCATTGCGATCCAGATTCTTTGTTGTGACATGCGAGCCCATGGAAATCATTATTTCCTTCATGTCCCATTGTCCACTCCACGCAGCATTCATTGCGTTTGGGGTGCCATCCTCATTATATGTGCCTATAATCAGCACGGGCATAGGTACTACCCATGGTTTTGGTGCAAAACTTTTCATATTCGTTATTTACTTAATTATAATTCTTTTATGATATTTACTATTTATCTTTCCCTTGAAAAAGGTGACGCGCAGAATCAAGTATTTCCATGGGAAGACAGTACCTCGCCTCGTGCCATCCAGGTGGTACTGGAGTTTCTGTCTGCTGGTACTGCAGTTCCAGTCAACTGACATCAGAGTAACACTTATGTGGCACTACTTAGGCATTCCAATTGATATGTTCCTCATATTTGTCGAAGTCCATATTGGAGTCTGCTCCAACCTTTTCGAGCATCTGCCTTATCACTTCCTGCTCCTCAGGTGGAAGAAGAATATCGCCACGCCTACGCTTGAAATATTGGTTGCGTCCGAAGTGGAGGATAAGGGAAGTCATGAACTTGTCATACTGTTGAGGGTACATCCGCTTTTGGAAGTTGGTGAAACCGCGAGCGAAGATCACAGGCTTTTTATTGCGATAGTATGTGCACGCTTCGTCCTTGCTGCATCGGGTGGGGTTGATAAGGTGCAGATACTCTTCATTCTTCTCCATCATCATGGAGTAAGCCACCTGGTGCAGACAAGTAGCTGCCATAGGGCAACTGCTATGCTCACATACTGGATAGCACTCGGGGAGGGTTGTATTATGTTTCTTTGGCATAATCATCTTTGTTTTGGACAACGTCACCTAAATCGGTTTAGGGGTTGTTTCTCCATCTTGCTCGTTACTTTTTTCAATATGCAAATATAAGGTTTTTTATGGATTAATTTGGCGGTTCGAGATATTTTTATTATTTTTACCGCAAAATATGCGGCGTTTAGCGCCATACATTGTTGCAAACAAAATAAATACCTTATATATAAGAAAAGAGATGATGGGACTAACTTAAGGAGTAGCTGTTAGCGCTCGTTAAATATTCGTAAAAACACGAACAAGAATTTGTGATTCATTTTTATTGTTCGTAACTTTGCGAACACAAAACAAATGATAATATATGGACAACAAAAAAGTATATATGGAAAAACAAGAGCGGTTAGCCCGCTTTGCCAAGGCATTGGGCCATCCTGCAAGGATAGCTATCCTACAGTTTTTGGCCAAACAGGAACAGTGCTATTTCGGAGATATTCACGAAGAACTACCGATAGCCAAAGCCACTGTCTCACAGCATCTATCGGAATTGAAAAACGCTGGACTGATACAGGGTACCATTGAGATGCCAAAGGTGAAGTACTGCATTAACCGCGACAACTGGATGTTGGCCAACATGCTGTTCAAGGAATTCTTTAACCAAGAAACGAGAAAAACAGACTGCGGCTGCAGTAAATAGATCAATAGGATACTGAAGATACAATCATAGCATAAGGGACAATTGTCTCTATTGTGTTCGTAGTTTTACAAACAACAAACAGATTTCTAAATGAAAAAAGTATTCGTTTTATTGTTGGTCAGCCTCCTTGTGCTGGCCTGTGGTGAGAAAGTAGACACCGCACCAACCAAAGGTCACGCAGAGCAAGCGAAGGACTATGTCGAGGTAATCTATTTTCACAGCAAACAGCGCTGTATGACGTGTCGCTCCATCGAGCGGAACACCAACGAACTGTTGAAAGCCAACTTTGCCAGACAAATGAAGGCAGGCAAGGTGGCCTATCGCGTGATAGACATTTCTAAAAGAGAGAATGCCCGAATGGCTGAGAAGTACAAAGTCACCTGGTCGTCCTTGTTCCTTGTACGCCACAAGGACGGAAAGGAAAAGGCGGAGAACCTGACTGAGTATGCCTTTGCACATTCACGCAGACAGCCAGAAGTATTCAAAGCTGGCGTAACACAAAAAATCAAAACTGCATTGAAATAGGCCTATGGACTGGTTACAGACATTGCTTGAAAACAGTACGACACCTGTGCTGACAGCATTCCTGCTGGGTCTGCTGACAGCCATTTCTCCTTGCCCGCTGGCGACGAATATTGCCGCCATCGGCTACATTGGCAAGGATGTAGAAGACCGTCGTCGTGTGTTCCTTAGCGGACTGCTCTATACCGCAGGACGCATTGCTGCCTACACTCTGCTTGGCATGGTACTCATCATGATTCTCCGACGGGGCGCGTCCATGTTCGGCATCCAAAAGTTTATTGGCGAATGGGGCGAGATACTGCTTGGCCCAGCCTTGATCGTAATAGGAGTGCTGATGATTGCCAGTCATCGCCTGCGGCTTCCTCAGTTCGGCTTCAACGGAAACAATGCTGAGAATTTGAAACAACATGGTGGTTGGGGCGCCTTCCTCTTGGGCGTGTTGTTTGCCATGGCCTTCTGCCCGACGAGTGGCATGTTCTACTTCGGTATGCTTATCCCCATGTCCGCAACAACCACGATGGGCTACCTGCTGCCCGCAGTCTTTGCCACTGCCACAGCTTTGCCCGTGATCATAGTCGCCTGGCTACTGGCGTTCAGTATGCAAAAGGTAGGCAGATTCTATGGCTGGTTGAAAAACATAGAGCGGTGGGCAACGATCATTGTTAGCATATTGTTCATCATGGTAGGATTATATGAATGTTACATCATTTACTTTTAATAAAAAAACAGAACAATGGAAATCAAAGTATTAGGCGCTGGATGCAGTCGTTGCAAGAAGGCACTGGACGTAGTCAACAAGGTGGTTGGCGACTGTGGTATTGAAGTCCAAGTGGAGTATGTCACCGATATCATGCGCGTGATGGGGTATAACGTCATGAGCACTCCCGCAGTGGTCGTCGACGGCGAAGTGAAAATCAAGGGCAGCGTGCCTACGGAGGCCGATGTCAGAAAAGCGTTGGGCTTATGATACAGCAACTGGCCGACTGGATAACATACGACCTGTTGGGACTCGACGCAACGTCGCATCTCGGCGTTGCGCTCGACTTCTTCATCTACGACACGGTGAAGATCCTGATGCTACTCTTTACCATCAGCTCGTTGATGGGCGTGGTCAACGCCTATTTTCCCATTGAACGATTGCGCAACTATCTCATGACGCATCGGCTCCACGGAATGCAATACCTACTGGCTTCTGTCTTCGGCGCCATCACCCCATTCTGCTCCTGTTCGTCCATTCCGCTGTTCATCGGCTTTGTCAAAGGCGGCATACCACTGGGCGTCACCTTCGCCTTCCTCATCACCTCACCGCTGGTCAACGAAGTGGCCGTAGCCATGTTTCTCGGATCATTCGGTATGAAGGTCACGGTCATCTATGTCGTCAGCGGCGTCCTGCTGGGCATGATCGGCGGCGTCCTGCTGGGGCGGATGCGACTGGAACCGCTACTGAGCGAGTGGGTGAAACAGACTCAGAAGCGGTCCACACAACAGACCGAGGCATGGGAGACCGACCACGTCAGCTTTATCCATCGTCTACCAGCCATTATCCGTGAAGCATGGGGCATCGTGCGTAGCGTACTGATTTATGTCATCATTGGTATAGGTATCGGCGCCATGATGCACGGCTATGTACCTGAGGGATTCTTCGAGCACTATATGGCCCGCGACAACTGGTTCACAGTTCCCCTTGCGGTAGTGCTGGCAGTTCCTATGTATGCCAATGCTGCGGGTATTGTGCCCATCATCGAAGTCTTCGTGGCCAAAGGCATCCCGCTTGGCACCGCCATTGCCTTCATGATGGGCGTCGTGGGGTTGTCGCTACCAGAAGCCACACTACTCAAGAAGGTTATGACATGGCGCCTCATTGGTGTGTTTTTTGGCACCATCACACTGTTCATCGTCTTACTGGGTTATCTTTTCAACTTCATCTTATGAGAGTGTTTGCAAGAGGTACAGGCAAGTGATAAAAAATGGTTAGCGAATTGACGAAAAACGCGTTTTATAGCCATTACAACTCCTCCCCCGCCCTGTTTTTCTCCCGGTTATATAACAGATTGTAAGGAAAAGCAAATGTAACCAAAGTTATCATTTGATATACACTTTGCCCCCCGAAACAGAAAAAAGCGGTGCATGATGAAACTTTTTCAGGTGAATATTTGCACGCTCCGAATATTAGTGCTATATTTGCAGACCGAATCAATGTACTAGACCTATAAAAATGGTGACAATCCGAAAGGAGGTTGCCATTGGACAAGGGATGAAACAATCGAATTTTTAAATCATAAAAACGACAACTGCATGAAAACTGCTTGGAGAGGTTTCAAAGGAAACAAGTGGAAGTCTGAGGTCAATCTTCGCGACTTCATCCAGAACAACTACACTCCCTATGAGGGTGACGAGAAGTTCCTCGTAGGCGCAACCGACGCTACCAACACGCTTTGGGGCGAGTTGCAGAAGCTGCAAAAGGAAGAGCGTGCCAAAGGTGGTGTGCTCGACATGGAGACCGAGGTGGTATCAAGCCTGACTGCCTACGGCCCGGGTTATATCTCTGAGAGCGCAAAGGACTTGGAGAAGGTGGTCGGCCTGCAAACTGACAAGCCTTTGAAGCGTGCCTTCATGCCCTACGGAGGTATCAAGATGGCTGAGCAGGCCTGCACGACCTATGGTTATCAGCCCTCTGAGAAACTGCATGAGATCTTCTCTAAATATTGCAAGACGCATAACG
Source organism: Prevotella sp. (assembly GCA_003447235.1). Classification (GTDB taxonomy): domain Bacteria; phylum Bacteroidota; class Bacteroidia; order Bacteroidales; family Bacteroidaceae; genus Prevotella. Next base: position 55,769 of record DLZV01000040.1, on the reverse strand, counting down.
ACGGTGTGTTCGACGCTTATACGCCGGAGATGAAGCTGGTGCGCCACAACCACATCCTCACGGGTCTGCCCGACACCTATGGCCGTGGCCGTATCGTAGGTGACTACCGCCGTGTGGCTCTCTATGGTATCGACTACCTGATCGAGCAGAAGCAGCACGACCTGGCTACCATGGGCGACCGCGAGATGATTGACGAGGTGATCCGCCTGCGCGAGGAGGTTTCTGAGCAGATCAAGGCGCTCAAGGGTCTGAAGGAGATGGCACAGCTCTATGGCTTCGACATCAGCAAGCCCGCACAGAACGCACGCGAGGCCGTGCAGTGGCTCTACTTCGGCTACCTCGGCGCAGTGAAGACGCAGAACGGTGCCGCCATGTCCGTGGGCCGTATCTCGACCTTCCTCGACATCTACTTCAAGCGCGACTTGGACGAGGGTGTGCTGACGGAGACCGACGTACAGGAACTGGTAGACCACCTGACGATGAAGTTCCGCATGGTGAAGTTTGCCCGTATCCCGTCTTACAACCAGCTCTTCAGCGGCGACCCCGTATGGGCTACGCTCGAGGTGGGTGGTATGGGTATGGACGGTCGCTCCATGGTGACGATGACGGACTACCGTTTCCTCCACACGTTGATCAACATGGGTCCGTCTCCCGAGCCCAACCTCACGGTGCTCTACAGCCCACGCCTGCCCGAGGCCTTCAAGCGCTACGCTGCCTGGATCTCCGTCAAGACCAGCTCTATCCAGTATGAGAACGACGACGTGATGCGTCCTATCTGGGGCGACGACTATAGCATCTGCTGCTGCGTCTCCGCTACGCAGACGGGTAAGGAGTTGCAGTTCTTCGGCGCTCGTGCCAACCTCGCCAAGTGTCTCCTCTACGCTATCTCTGGTGGTGTGGACGAGAAGACGCGCGAGCAGTGTGGACCCAACTACCGTCCGATCGACGGCGACGTGCTGACCTATGACGAGTTCATGCCCCGCTTCCTCGCCATGATGGAGTGGCTGGCAGGTGTCTATGTCAAGACGCTGAACCTCATCCACTACATGCACGACAAATACTTCTATGAGGCTGAGGAGCTCTCCCTCATCGATACCAACGTGCGCCGCACCTTCGCCACGGGTATCGCCGGCTTCAGCCATGTGGTCGACTCTATCTCCGCCATCAAGTATGCTACGGTCAAGATCGAGCGCGACGAGAACGGATTCCCCATCGGCTACAAGGCCGAGGGCGACTTCCCCTGCTATGGCAACGACGACGAGCGTGCTGACGAGATTGCAGTCTGGTTGCTGAAGACCTTCATGAACATGATCCGCAAGCACCACACCTATCGCAACTCAGAGCCGACCTGCTCTATCCTGACGATCACCTCCAACGTGGTCTATGGCAAGGCTACGGGCATGATGCCGGACGGACGTCCTGCACAGGCTCCGCTGTCTCCGGGTGCCAACCCGAGCTACGGCGCAGAGAAGAACGGCCTGCTCGCTTCGCTCAACTCTGTGGCTAAGTTGCCGTACGAGTACGCTCTCGACGGTATCTCCAACACGCAGACCATCAACCCGGGTGCACTCGGCCACGACGACACAGAGCGTGCCAACACGCTGGTGAACGTCATGGACGGCTACTTCGGACAGGGTGCCCACCACTTGAACGTGAACGTCTTCGGTGTGGAGAAACTCAAGGACGCCATGGAGCATCCGGAGAAGGAGGAGTACCAGAACTTCACCATCCGTGTCTCTGGCTACGCCGTGAAGTTTATCGACCTCACCCGTGAGCAGCAGCTCGACGTGATCGCACGTCAGTCGCACGAGCGTCTGTAAGCACACTGTTCCTCTGATTCCTGCCGAAAAGGGTAAGAAAAAGGAGGCATGAAAAATAAAACTGGGCCGTCTGTCTAATCAAATCGTGTTGGGCAGGCGGCCTTTTCATTATAAAAAACAAGATGAAGAATCAACCAACAAGCGTCAACGACGACATGCTCCACATCCACTCCACGGAGACTTTCGGATCGGTTGATGGACCAGGCATTCGCTATGTGATATTCCTGCAAGGCTGCCAGATGCGCTGCCAGTACTGCCACAATCCAGACTCATGGAAGACGGGCGTGGGAGAGACCGTTTCGGTCGATGACCTGATCGACAAGGCGGCACGGTATCGCACCTACTGGGGGGACAAGGGTGGCATCACGGTGAGTGGTGGAGAGGCGTTGCTCCAAATGGGCGCTCTCACTCAGCTTTTCCGCAAGGCTCACGAACGGGGCATCAACACCTGTCTCGACACATCGGCACAACCATTCACAAGAAGGGAACCGTGGTTTGGAAAGTTTGAGGAACTGATGCGCTACACCGACACGGTGCTGCTCGATATCAAGCATATCCGACCGGAGGGACATAAGCAACTGACGGGATATGACAACGAAAACATCCTCGACTGCGCACGCTACCTATCCGACATTCGGAAACCAGTATGGATCCGCCACGTCCTCGTGCCTGGTATCACGGACGACGACGCCCTGCTGCAGGAACTGCGCCACTTCCTCGACACGCTGGACAACATCGAGCGGGTCGATGTGTTGCCCTATCATACGCTGGGAATTTTCAAATATGAGAAATTAGGAATCCCCTATCCGCTTGATGGAGTCAACTCGCCAACGCAGGAACGAGTGGAAAACGCAAAGAAGATTCTGACTGGAAAATAACCGTAGGCCCGGGTACATGACAGATGGACTCGTACCGAGCATAGCAAAAGAGGAGGCAAGCCCTATGATAGGAACCTGTCTCCTCTTAAAATTTCTTTAAAAAGAAGAAGCTTTATGCCTCAGCGGGTGCCTCCTCAGCAGCAGTCTCCTCTGCAGCCTTAGCAGCCTCGGCCTCAGCCTGAGCAGCAGCGGCAGCAGCCTTCTTCTCTGCAACCTTCTGGGCAATAGCCTCGTTGGTCTTCTTCTCCTCCTCGAGGGCCTTCTGAGCAGCAGCCTTCTTGTCATCAGCGAGCTTCTTGGCGAAGGCCTCGGTACCAGCGGTCTTGGCCTGCTTCCACTCGTCGAAACGCTTCTGGCAGGTAGCCTCGTCAAACGCGCCTCTCTTCACACCTACACGGAGGTGCTTCATCAAGAGGACACCCTCACGGCTGAGGATGTTCTTCACAGTGTCGGTGGGCTGAGCGCCAACCTCCAACCAATAAAGAGCACGGTCGAAATTCAAATCTACCGTGGCGGGATTGGTGTTGGGATTGTACACACCAATCTTCTCAGTGAATTTGCCATCACGTGGCGCGCGCGAATCGGCGATGACGATGCGATAAACAGCATAGCCCTTGTGGCCACCGCGCTGAAGTCTGATCTTTGTTGCCATTACTTTAAAATTGTACTTTAATGTGGATTGAATTTTATGCTGCCAACTCGTGACAGCGGCTGCAAAGGTACTAACTTTCTGTCGAATAGACAAATGGTTGGCATTTTTTCTCTTTGAGAGATGGAATTTTCTGCCCTTACAGATGGTTTTCTGCTTGTTTTTTCGTACTTTTGCGTCCGTTATGACCGAAATATCTGTACTGATTCCTACCTACAACGACCGTATCTTATCGCAGGTGAGCACCCTACAGAGCCAACTGGAGGCTCTGTCGGTGGCAGAAGACCTATGCTATGAGGTCGTCGTGGCAGACGACTGCAGTACGGACGAGGCGGTAGTGCGCGAGAACGAAGAGATCCTGCACCTCGTCCATTGTCGCTTGGTGAGGGAACCGCACAACGTAGGCCGAGCAGCGATACGCAACCGGCTGGCCCAGGAGGCACGATACCGCTGGCTGCTCTATATCGACGCCCACCTCTTCATCCCAGACGGTTTCATCAGGGGCTACGTCCATCAGATCGGCAAGGCGCAGGTGGTCTGTGGCGGTTCGATGGTGGACGGCCTCTCCCAGCCTCAGGGCCTTCGCTACCAATATGAGTTGGACAGTCTGGCGCGCTTCTCGGCTGAAGCTCGGAGCAAGACCCCCTTCCGCTGCTTCAGAACCAACAATTTCATGATAGACCGCGACTTGATGCTGGCTCACCCCTTGCGTTCCGACATCAAGACCTACGGGTATGAGGACGTACTCTTCGGAAAGACGCTGGAGGAGGCGGGCGCATCCATCCTCCATATTGACAATCCCGTCGGTTATCATACATTGGAGAGCAACCAACTATACATCAACAAGGTAGAGGAGAGCCTACACACCCTCTTCGCCTATCGCGAAGAGCTGGAGGGCTACAGTCCGCTGCTCGACGGAGTGGAGATGCTTCGGCGGAAGCACCTGCTTGGCGTGGCAAGACAACTCTATAGTCCCCTTGCCACGCTGATAAGGCGCAATCTGACAGGAAAGAACCCCTCCCTTTTACTTTTGAAAGTATTCAAGGTGGGTACTTACCTGCAAATCATGAAATAGAATCCTGCAGGGACACTCCTACATGAAATAGAGTCCTACAGGATCCGTTTTATACAAAGTAGCCACGGCAGGATCAATTCAACTGAGAATTGATAAAAGCCTTGATGGCTGGCATGGCCTCTTCGACACGCTTCACCAATTCAAACTGATTTTGAGCCCTGACAAGGTTGTGGGTGGGATACTGCACCTTCCAATAGCCGTCACCATTGAGGTAGTCCCACAGGAAGCGCACACTCTGCATGTAGGGGAAGAGCACGACGGCATAGGGAAGCATCTGAATCTCCAGCGGGGTGAGGAAGGATCGGGCCGAAGCAAGATAACCTTTCGTGAAGGCCTGGAAAACATCTTGGCGAAACTGAATCTTCGAGAAGTCGGGCTCGTCCTCGGCTGCGGTACTGGCTGCCGTGCGGAGGAAGTCGCCATAGTCGGAGAAGATAAACGACGGCATGACGGTATCGAGGTCGATAACACACAATACCTCACTGCCATCCTCGGAGAACAACATATTGTTCACTTTCGTGTCGCAATGGCAGACGCGCTTAGGGAGTTTGCCCTCGCGTCCAAGACGCTCCGCCTCGGTCATGGCCTCGGCACGGTTGCCAAGTTGCTCTAACAACTCCTGGACGGCGGGTTCATCGAAACGGCCTGCACGGTCTTCGACGCAAGCCTGCTTCAACTGCTCAATACGAAACTCCATATTGTGGAAGTCTTTGATGGTCTCGCCCAACTGGCAGGGCACATCGGCCAGCATCGCTTGAAAATGGCCGAAGGATTGTCCGGCAGCATGGGCACTCTCTGGATTGACCTCCTGTTTCGTGACGGCATGGTCGATAAAGACCATCAGACGCCAATAATGGCCATCGACCTCCGCATACAACCGATTGGCATCCTCGACAGTGGGCAAAAACTCCAAGACATGGTGGCGCAAATCGGTCTCGCCCTGCGCAATCAGTCGCTCGCGGATATGGCGGGTCACGATGGCAATGTTGCGCATGACCATATCTACATCGGGAAACACCTCGTGGTTGATGCGCTGAAGCACATAGTCGGGCTGGTCCTTTTCTTCCGTCACGACCAGGTAGGTATCGTTGATCAATCCTGACCCAAGAGGACGGATAGTGGAGACGGTAGCCGAGACAGCAAATTTTTCTACGATAGATTGTAATTGTGACTGTAGCATGATGATTTTGATTTTTCGTTCATAAGATTTGTCGGACGATCCCAGACTGTCCAGGAGGCGCGGAAAGGGTGGCATAAACAAAAAGCGAAGAGCAATAGTACTCTTCGCCTTCTATGAGGTGCCTAGCAGAATCGAACTGCTCTACACGGTTTTGCAGACCGTTACCTAACCTCCCGGCCCAGGCACCATAGCGCTTCTTTTCAAAAGCGATGCAAAGGTACTGCTTTTATTTTATTCCACCAAACTTTTGAGCGTTTTTTATTTCCTCACACTGCTTTTTCCTCATTCTATGGCGTTCTCTTCCCGAAATCTTGCCTTTCAAGGCACACCCTGGACATCCTCGACAAGGATCGTGGATGGCCTCGAAAGCTCGCTTGACACGATAGCCCAAATAGGCGACGGCAGCGAGAACGGCTAGAAGGATGATGATATGGCCAGCAGTCATCAGATCAGACTGGGTTGTCCATCGGGTTGTTGGTGAACAAGTCGTCGGCAGCCTTGAGCTCCTCCTCGTCAAACCAAGTCTTGAGTTTCTCGTGGGCCTTCTGCTTCACGTCGTCGCCCACATTGTTCCACACCTTGTTGATCACATAGATGAGCACAGAGAGATCGTCGGTGAGTCCGGCAATGGGGATCGCGTCAGGAATGACATCGATGGGAGAAATCAAATAGCCCAGTGCGCCAACGATGATGGCCTTGTCCTTCAGCGAGACATTGTCGCTCTGTAAAGTATAGTAGAGTACCAGGGCAGCATAGACCAACTTTGCTCCCGATCGCTTGGCGATGCGGGCGATTTTGTCGGTGAAGGCTTCCTGTGAAAATTTATCTTTGTATTGTTGTAAGTCGGGAATCTGCATGATAACGAATAGTAAAATTGAAATTAAAAGACTTTGACTTGATCGATGAATCGCTTGGCCTTCGGATAGGTCTTGTTCACCTTGCCTATGCGCACCTTAACCAGCAGCAGGGAGAAGAGATAGTAGAGGAGGAAGAGGCAGAAACCTATTCCAACCGCCAAGAGGCAGTTCCACGCCTCCTGCTCGAAAGGCAACTGCTCGATGGGAAAGGCCGACATGACGAGGACGGGCAAGATGATCAAGATGCCCGCCACGGTGTAGCGCTTGCGCTCAGATCCCTTGCTATCGAGGGCAGCCTGATAGTCGAAGAGATAATCGCTCAACTCCTCTTCCGACAGGTCGCCCCGGTCGGGGAATCCCTGGTCCGTCTGATGGTTGCGAATCTTAGCCTCCATGCGATGCTGGAAGTCGTCGATCACCGTCGTATATTCTGATAAATCTTTCATTGCGTTGATCCATGTGTTGCCCCCAGGCGCTTCCTGAACCGTCGGGAGGACAAAAAAGAAAAGAAAGCAGTCGTTCCTATAAGCCGGGTTTTGTCCCGCACTCATCTTTCGATAATAGTGCGGTGCCTGTCATTTATCTACTCCGCCGGTCGCCCGACGGCTCAAGCATTCTACCCTCCACCGCATCTCCCGAAGGGGAACTCGGGCGGGTTTCCTGTATCGGTGGTTTACATGAATTTGCAGCCCCTGGTTAGCACAGCCCGCACGGTCTCCCGGCGGCTGGTGGTCTCTTACACCACCTTCTCACCCTTACCCCGGACTGGTTCCAGCTTTATCTTGAAACTCGATTAGGCGGGAAGCCAGCTGAGGCGGTTATTTTCTTCTGCGTCGCCTACCGTCGCCGATAGCTTCTACTTTCGGAAGCAGGGTACCCTCACGCTGCCCGGACTTTCCTCCCGCACCCATAGGTGCCGGCGACAGAGCCGGAACACTGCCTTCTTGTTGATGCAAAGGTAGTATTTTTTGGGCAAACCAGCCGTGGCAAGGCCACCTTTATTACGGATAATTAACTATTCACTGAAGGCCTCGACACGATGATGCTATTTCTTCGAGCGCGCTTTTGGTCGCTTCTCTTTTTTGATGCCCCATTTCTTTCGTTTCGGTCCGAAGAGGTCGCGCAGGTTGGTGAAGTCCTTCTTGATGATGAGTCCAATACCCTGCGTGGTGAGCGAGTTGCGCGTGAAGTAGCGGTCGTTGTTCTGATTGTAGAAGCGGACGGCCAAGCTACCCGTCGGCGTGAAGAGATAGCGGATATCGAAGTCGCCGATGAAGGAGGCGTTGTCCGTCGCCGCGTTGTCACGATAACCAAACTCACCATTGATCAGCAGGCGGTTGTTGAGCAGCCTTCCATTGAGCAGTCCCTCATACTCCGCATTGTTGAAACCCTCGTCGCCCGTAGAGATATTGGCGCCAAAACTCCAATTGTCACTGCGTACCACATTCGACAGTACGGAGTTGATCTGCTGCGAGAGCGTGCCCGAGAGCAAACTCTGCATCGCGAGCGAGGTCTGGCTCTGTGCCTGCTGCTCCTGGAGTGCATTGTTGGCCCCCTGCGTATAGAAGCGTCCCACGGCAAGGAGATACAACACCTGCTGGTTCATATCCTCCTGAGAGTTGATGACCGACCGCACCATCTGCTGCGCATCGGCAGAGAGCGTAGGCAGGTCGAGGCCAAAGGTGACCTGCGGCGACTCGGGGGTGCCGTTGATGTCCATCAGACAGTTGACGCGGATGTTGTTTCGCTTGAACGACTGTCCCAACTGGAGGTCGGAGAGCGGCACACTGTTGAGCGTATAGCGGGCCTTGAGATTGAGCGCCGCTGCAAAGGGGTCGCCACCGAAAGCGATGGAAGAACCCGGCTGGAACTGGAAGCTACGCTTGATGATATTCTGAATGGTGATGTTGTAGCTACCTTCATCCACATCATAGTTGCCATACATCTGGAACGCGCCCTTGTTGAACCAGTTGGCTCGGATCACGCCATTGCCCCGCAGCGCGATGTTGTCGCCCGAAGCCGCATCCATCAAGACGCGGAGCGTGAAGTCGGGATTGGTCTTGACGAGGAAGTTGATGCGCATGTCCGACGGCACGTCTATCTCCTTGTCCAGGGAGTCTCTCGCCGCCTCCCATTCTCCCCCACCCTGGAGGACCGTCTGAACGGAGTCGGCCCGTGGCGTAAGCCATTCGATGAAGTCATTGCCACCCACCGTGCCCTCTTGCGCGGCATTATATTCTATAAAAGAACGTGGACCGGGTGTGGCCTCGATATCCATGGTAGTTTCTCCCGAACGACCGTGGATGGCACAGGCACCCGTGGCATAGACCCGCCCCCAGAAGGAGTTCTTCAGATCGGGCTGCGGATTGTCGTAGGCCAGCATGTTGTGGGCCTCAAGGAAGATATCATAAGTCAGACGGCGCAAAGCCTGGTGGTGGAGTCCACCACTCAGGATGCCATAGTTGCCCTCGCGGTCGCGAATTGTATCATTCATGAATGTGATCTCGTCAGGACGTAAGAGCACTTGCACGTCGCGCACGTGATAGTCGGTATTGAGCGCAGAGACATGGACCGAACCACTCGCACGCATATTGCCAGCAAGGTTGACATCGCTCAGGGGGCCGATGACACGCACCCATCCGTTGCCCCTCAGATGTACATCGTCGAGGAAAGAGTCGGTGAACGACTGAACGAAGTCGAGCCGTGAGTTGTAGGCCCGGATCGGCAGGTTGATGTAGTTGTCTTTGATGGAGACATAGCCCTTGATATCCGTATGGGAATCGGGACCATCGTCGGCGACGGCGTCGATATTGACCCGCCCGTCCTGGACGGTGACATGAGCGCGGAGCGTACCCATATCACCTTTTTCAAACTGGAAGCCATCGACCTGCAACTGAGCGTTGATGGTGGGTTGGGTGAAGAATTTCTTCACATAGGCCGTGCCCGAGGCCACGCCGTCAAACTCCACCGATTTGAAATGGACCAAGTCGAGGATATAGGGCACGTCAATATTGCGCAGCGTGACCTTTAGCGAATCGTCCTCGCTACCCGTGGTCTGACCGTTGATGCCGATGAGCTGTTCTTTGTTGGACACCTCGAAGTGGTCGATGTCCAGTCGGTGGTGGGCGTAGGTGATATCCGAGGCCAGAACGTTGAAGAGCAGGGTGTCCACCTTCACCATCGAGGGATTGAGATGGATGCGGCTGACCAGCATGCCACGATCGCGCTCAAAGGCCACGTTGGCATCCGCCTCGGCTGATACGGGCAACTTGCCACCCATCTGAGCCGCGATATGAGGACGCAACTGGTCGTCCTTGGCGGCAGCATAGCCCGAGACGCACAGTGCAGTCCCCTCTTTGTCCTCGCGGTGGGCGGCGAAAGTCAGATGGAGAGAGTCGGCTGTCTGCAGGTGGAGGGTCGCCTGCGTGATCTGCTGGTCGCTGACGGTCAGCGACGGGGCAGTCAACTGGAGGTTGCCATGTCGTCCATCGACCACTCCCTGCAACTCCACAGGAGCCTGGAGCGTCAGCGGCAGGTGGAGCAAGGAGCGCAGAAGCGGCGTATCGGAGATGGTGGCGGAGATAGAGACGCAGTCGTTGCCACGGGAAGGCACCGGACTGACGAGAGAAGGGAGATAGTGGCCGACCAGGTTCTGCAACCTTCCCAAAAGCGTAGGATAATCATAGCGTCCACCGATTTCTATATCGGCAAAATCGGTATGCGCCCGCAGGGATCGGTGCGCCACCCCATTGACCACCTCCGCATGGAGGTAGGGCAAGACTATCTGCTCACCAGGTTGGCGGAGAGAAAAATTCTTGAGTTCCAACAGGCCGTTAAGGTCGTCGAGGGACGAGGCGTTGCCCTGGATGCGGGCAGCCAAGGAGAGTACCCTCGCCCCAAGAGCATCAGAGAGTTGCAGGCGACTCAACGAGGCGTTATCTACCGTCAGCGAAGCATCTACCGCCACGCTAGTCTGCTTCCTTTTCTCCAATAAAGAAAGGAGATGGGCCACTTTGCCCTGAAAACGGATGCGACCATTGGAGTCGTCGAGACTCAACAGTCCGTCGAAGACATCATTGGCCATCGCACCATCGAGATGGATCTGACGGTAGCGATAGCCCTTGAAGTCGAAATAGGGCACGCTGACCTTTGCCTCGAAGCGGAGCTGCGACAACTCCTGCGGTATCAGGGCGCGCCCCTCCACCTTGGCGGCAAGGCCTCCCAAGTCGGGATTGCCCAGAAGGCGACCCAACTCAAAGCCCTCCGTCTCCACCATGCCCGACACCTCGCGGCCTCTGAGGGCGGCATTCAGCCGCACGAAGCCTGCATCGGAGAGGAGACGGCCCTTCGCCTCCATACGGCCATGAAGCTGGGCAAACGATCCCGTCCAATTGACATGGCCCAGGCGCGCGACTTCCGCCGGCAACTTCGTGTTCCCCTGCGTCAACTGGGCAAGGAGAGAGGAGAGTTGCGGAAGGTCAGCACTGAGGCGGACAATATTCACCTGCCAGTCGTTGGCAGGATTTTTCAGCGACACGCGGCCCGTGAGGCGGGTGTCAAGCAGGCCCTCGCTCTGCAAGCGCAGACCGCTCATCTGCAACTGAGAGGCAGCCATACGAGCCTCAAGCTCCAGGCTTACGAGACGGTCGCAGTCCTTCAGCCCGGGCTGGAGAAAGGCTAAGTCGGAGACCGTGACGTGGGAGGAGGCTATGCAAGCACGCCCCTGGGCCGTGCGCCAGTCGATGGAACCTTCGGCCATACGGTAGGACACAGCCACTTCTGGAACCACCAAAAGCGAATGGGGCAGGCGCAACGACAAGTCGCTGATGCGAGCCTGGCGCTGGTCGGCCTTGAAATGGAGCGAGAGCGCATCGACTTGCAGACCACTTTGCTCGCAGAAAGAGAGTTTTTTGATGTCGGCCTTCAGTCCGTCGGGCGTGAGCGAATGGAGGACGAAATGGCCGCTGAGCTGCGAAAGATGGAGATGGGAGGGCGAGAGACCCGCCTTACGCGGTTGCCATAGTTGGTCATAGCGGACCGAACCATTGCGGACAACGAGCGACTGGATGGCGAGGTCGATATGAGAGGGTTCCTTGTTGTCCTTGTCCGAAAGAGCGTCGAGGGCAAACTGGAAGTTGGGCGGCGTATGGGCGTCTTTCTGATAAAGGCGCGCATCGAGGCCGAAGAGCTGGGCGGAGGATATCCTCACCTTACCCTGGAAGAGCGAGACCAAATCGACCTTGGCCGCCACACGCGAAGCCTGAATCATCGGTTGCCGTTGCTGGTCGTCGATCCGTAGGCCATCGACCACAAGACGATTGAAGAACCCCACATCAACCCGTCCCACACGCACGTTGGTCTTCAGGGTCTCGGCAACGACTTCGGCCACCTTTTCGCCCACCATCTCCTGGATGGCAGGGATATGGAGCAGAATGGCGGGCAGCAGGTAGCACCCGGCCAGCGTCCATATCAATGTGGTGACGATCGCGCGTACAGTTTTCATTGGAAGTGCAAAACTACAAAAAAAGTTTGAGATAGCCACCCTCTCGCCCGTTTTTTACCCCTTCCACGTCGATATTACCTTGCTATTGTGCCATCATTACAACTTGGTTAGACGTTCATTACACTTTGACAGCAGGACCGTAGTTTTTTGACGACACGGCCATCACACCTTGATGGTAGCACAGTTCTCACCTGTCACTGCCCACTATCACCCAATAGGCGGGCAAAAGCAGGACACGCCTCCAACTGATTGCTGACGACTTGATGGGCCTGAAAACCAAGGCGCAGACCGGCTTCCACATTGTTGCGGCGGTCGTCGAAGTAGAGAGTCTCGGCAGGAATCATCCCCGTCTCCGCTATCATCTGCTGATAGATGGCCTCGTCGGGTTTGGCCACCCCCATCTCGTAGGAGAGGAAGGTTGCGTCGAAGCAGTCAGCCACCGAGAGGCCCAGGGCTTCGATCTGTCGGACGCTGGTCTGCCAAAGTGAGTCGTTGATATTGCTCAGCACATAGACGCGATACTTCTCTCGAAGCGAGGCGATCGTCCGGATGCGTTCGGGAGGCAACTCACCCGCCAATAGTCCCATCACCTGGGAGAGTTGCGAACGAGAAACACCCCGCCCGCAGAGAGCGTGGATCTCGTTGAGGACTTCCTCCGCAGGCCGCACTCCATCGATGAAGTCGTCCTTCAACCGCTTGATGCGCCGATAGTAGAGGATCTGCTTCCATCGGGCCACGCGCAGGTCCATAAAGGCGCGCCGCACCACCGAACCGTGAACATTCACCACGACGCCACCATAATCAAACACCAAGTTGCGTATCATATTTCTTTGAGTTGAATCTATGCGACTAAAATGGGTGGCTGGAGAGCACACTTGCTCTCCATACCACCCTTCATTCTACCCGTGGGTTCTAACCATTACCAATGGTACATGGTTATAGGACCCAGCTATCTTGAAATCAATCTACTAATCTTTACGAAAGAGTAGGAGTCCTGACTAAAGCAGGAAACCCGACTTGCCGATGAAATAGAGCACAGAGTAGCCCAGCACCAGCGAGACGATGCCACAGATGAGGCCCATCTTGAGCATGTCGTTCTGCTTGACGAGACCCGTGGAGTAGGCTATGGCATTCGGCGGAGTGGAAATCGGGAGACACATAGCGGAGCTGGCAGCAATGGCGATACCGATGAGGACGGTGCTCGTGCCACCGAGGGCGTGGAGTTTGTCACCCATACCCGTGCAGACGACGGCGAGGATCGGGACGAGCAATGCGGCCGTGGCCGTGTTGGAGATGAAGTTGGAGAGGATGTAGCAGATAAGGCCCGAAATCAAGAGAATCACGATCGGACTCCATTCGCCAAACGGGATGCTCTCCAGCGCCGCGTCGGCCAGTCCGCTACCATTCATACCGAAGCCAAGGGCGAAACCACCGGCCACCATCCAAATCACACTCCAGTTGATTTCCTGCAAGTCCTTGGCCGTGATGACACCCGTGACGGCAAAGACGCCAATCGGCACCATGGCCACATTGTAGGAGTCGATACCCGTGACCGACTTCGGAATCACCCACAGGAGGATGGTGATGATGAAGGTCACGATGACCACATTCATGCGCCATCCGTGGTGGACGGAACCCTTGATCTCCAGTTCGATGGTCTTCTTCGAGAACGGGAAGAAGAACAGAAGGATGCGCCAAGAGATGATAAGCAGGATGATGACGAGCGGGAACATGAAGGCCATCCAGTGACCGAAGTCAATGCCCATGTTCAGACCCGCAGGATCGTTGAGAAACTTCAGAGCGATCATGTTCGGCGGCGTACCGATCGGCGTTCCCATACCACCAAGGTTGGCGGCGATAGGAATACTCATGGTCAGCGCGATGCGTCCCTTGCCGTTGGCAGGCAGGGCGGCGAAGACCGGCGTAAGGAACGTCAGCATCATGGCGGCGGTAGCCGTATTGGAGACGAACATGGAGAAGATACCCGTGATCAGCAAGAAGCCCAGGAGCACATTCTCACTCTTCGTACCGAAAGGCCGAATGAGGTTGCGCGCCAGCAGCACGTCGAGACCCGACTTAGTAGCTGCGGCAGCCAAGATAAATCCACCAAGGAAGAGCATGATGGTGGGGTCGGCGAAGGACGCCATGATATGCTTAGAGTCCATCAGTTCGCCGATGTTCTCACCCTTGAAGGGCATCAGCGCATTGTCCGAAACGGTCAGACACATGATGGTGATAATTCCGAGCGATGTAGCCCAAGAGGGAATACACTCCGTCAGCCACGACAAGGTAGCGAACACAAAGATCGCAATGATGCGTTGCTGCACGATGGTGAGGCCGTCAATGCCGAAAGTGTCGATCGGCAAGTTCCAAACGATGGCCGTGACAACCATGATAACGAAGAACTGGATGATCTTCTTTTTGTCATAATGGTTGGTCAAAACATTAGAATTCTCTTCTGCCATGATTCTAAATTTTGTTTTGGTTTACTTTTGATTGTTTATAATGTAATAGGGAACAAGATAGTACACATGCGCTCGACAAGAGCGTGCTCTCACCTTGCCAGTCGTATCCCGTCTCGTGCAAAGTTACATTTTTTCCTTTACCCTGCAAAGATTTGAGCGGTTTTTTGTACCTTTGCGACGTAAAATTGAGCGATAATGGATAGAAAAATGCTTTTTTATACATTTCTCATCCTCATTTTCTGCAGTTGTGGACGCACTTCGAAGTCCACGACGCCATCGGGGGAGGGAAAGGAAATCACACTGGCCTACGCCCAAAACCTACGCATGACGGCCTTCGAGGGTTACACGCGTGTGGAACTTCGCGACCCGTGGAAACCCGGGAAGACACTCCACACCTACTACCTCGTTGGCCATGAGGGCACACAGCCCCCTGGCGACGGCACGGTGGTCCACGTGCCCTTGCAGCGGATGGTGGTCTTCACGACGGCCCATGCCAACCTGCTGGAGTGGCTCGGCGAGGGCCAGCGGATCGCGGGCGTGGCCGACGCGAAATATATGCTCATCCCCGACGTGCAGCGACGCCTCCGGCTGACAGAGGCCAAAGACGCCATTGCCGACTGCGGCGAGGCGATGAATCCCAATGTGGAACGCATCGTTGATCTGCAGTCTGACGCTGTCCTGCTCTCTCCTTTCGAGAACAGTGGCGGGTATGGCGTGCTCGAAAAGACGGGGATTCCCATCATCGAATGTGCCGACTATATGGAGACTTCGGCCCTGGGGCGTGCGGAATGGATGCGCTTCTACGGACGGCTGGTGGGGCGCGGCGAGCAGGCCGACAGTCTGTTTCGGATCGTGGAACGTGAATACCAACGGCTTTCTGCCCTCGCCAAGGGCGACAAAGAGCGTCGGAGCGTCCTTCCTGAGCGCAAGACTGGATCCACCTGGTATCTGCCAGGAGGCAGAAGCAGCATGGGACTGATCTATCGCGACGCCCACATCTCCTACGCCTACGCCTCCGACACCCATAGCGGGTCGCTGCCCCTATCCTTCGAGACCGTACTCGACAAGGCGGGAGAGGCCGACATCTGGCTGATGAGTTTCCAGGGGCATCTGACCAAGAGGCAGTTGCGGACGGAGTGTGCGGGCTACGAGCAACTGCGGGCCTTCAAGGAAGGACGAATCTACGGATGCCCCGTGGACCGCAAACCCTATTTCGAGGAAGTGTCGTGGCGTCCCGACTGGCTCCTCCGCGATCTAATCGTCCTCTTCCACCCTGCTCTGCGCGATCGACTGGGCAGCGACTTGCGCTATTATCAACCCATCGTATAAAGGAACTACCGCAGAAAGGAACTACATTATAATTATAGATAATAGAGTGGAAGTATATTAGAAGTATATTATATAAAGGAAATACATCGCAAGAAGAATCTCTTTTAGGAACATGACATTACCTCATCGCCATATCGCCAAAGGAATGATCATCGGATTAATCCTGGCGCTGCTCGCTACCCTTCTCTTCGCCCTCTCTCTCCTCATCGGGCCCGTGAGGATCCCCTGCCATGAGGTCGCCCTTATTCTCCTGGGCGAGACGAGCGCGAAGTCCAGTTGGCAGTATATCGTCCTGGAGACGCGCCTGCCCCAGGCTCTGACGGCTACACTCTGTGGTGCGTCACTGGCAGCCAGCGGCCTGATGCTACAGACGGCTTTTCGCAACCCCCTGGCGGGTCCCGACGTCTTCGGCATGAGTAGTGGAGCAAGCCTTGGCGTGGCCCTCGTCATGCTACTCTGGGGAGGCAGCGTGAGTACGGCACTCTTTTCTTGGACGGGTTTTATGGCCGTCGTCGGGGCAGCTTTCGTCGGGGCCATGGCCGTGACGGCGATCATCTTCCTCTTCTCTACCATCATGCGCCATGGCCTCATGCTGCTCATCGTCGGTATGATGGTGGGCTATGTGGCCTCGTCGGTGGTCTCGCTGCTCAACTATTTTGCCACCGAGGAGGGCGTTAGGAGTTTTATGATTTGGGGCTTGGGGCACTTCGGTGGGGTTTCGATGGCACTGATGCCCGCCTTTTCGACCGTCACTCTGGTGGGCCTCACGGCTTGCCTGTTGCTCATCAAACCACTGAATATCATCCAACTGGGTGCGCAATATGCCGAGAGCATGGGCGTAGCCACCCGACGGCTGCGCAACGTGCTGCTTCTCCTTGTCGGACTGCTCACCGCCACGACCACAGCCTTCTGTGGCCCCATTGCTTTCATCGGACTGGCCGTGCCCCATATCGCGCGCCTGCTACTTGGCAACGATGACCAACGAGCGCTCATGCCCTGCACCATTCTCTGTGGAAGCGTCGTAGCCCTGCTCTGCAACCTGGTCTGCTCGCTACCCACCGACGGGGGCAACGTGCCCATCAATGCCGTCACACCACTCATCGGTGCACCCGTCATCATCTACATCATCTTGCACAAACGGTCCTACTGATGAGCCTGTAGATAGTTGGTCACTTTCTCCACTGCGAAATGGTAGGAAGCCTTGAGTGCACCTTCGCTGGTCTGCAAGACCTGACTCATTTCCTTGTATTTCATATTGTCGAAATAGCGGAGGGTAAAGACGGCCCGTTGTACTTCGGGCAGCGTGGCTACGGCCTCCTGGAGAAGGGCCTGGGCCCTGTCGCCATCAAAATAAGGATCGGAAGAAAGGCGGTCGGCCAAAGAAAGGGGGGAGTCGGCCTGCTGCGCACGCGTCTTTTCCTTGCGGAGATAGTCAAGAGACTCGTTGACAGCAATACGGTAGAGCCAAGTACTCAACTTAGACCCTCCACGAAAGTCGTCCAAATTGCGCCAAGCTTTCAAAAAAGTGTTCTGCAGCACGTCGTCGGCATTCTCGTGGGTCACGACAATGCCGCGTATTTTCCAGTAGAGCGGACGACTATACGTCCTGACAAGCGTGGAAAAAGCACTCTGCCTTTGGGCGGGGTCAGCCAACATTTGCTGTATCTCAGACTCGCCAGGCAGAGAAACCATTGATATAGGGAATAAGCAGTTAAGGGGTATCTGTCGTCGATAGGCAACCGATACTGATACTAACGGATCGTGATCTTGCGCACCGTCTTTCCGATCTTGACGATGTAGCATCCTTTCGGGAGGTTGAGCGTGTAGCTCTTCTCATAACCATCCACCTTGATGCTCATCACGCGCACGCCCGTGACATTATAGATATGAAGAACCTCGCCGTCAGCACCCGACACGCGTAGCACCGATCCCGAGACCGACACCGTTATTCGCTGGCTCTCCTGCTCTATGATCAGAACCGAAGCCTCAGCACTCGCCATCGTAGGCACACCCACGGCCATCATTCCAGCCAAAACTATGCTTGCAAATATCTTTTTCTTCATATCCATATAATCAATAGGTTACTGCAAAGTTACTAAAACATTCTCAATGAGACGGTGGGCGATACGATTATCTACGCCCGTTTAACATCTTTTAATCGCTTTGAGGCAATAAATCGTCACCTACCGCTCATCAAACGTCAAACGTCAGTCCTTCGTTGGTCAAGAAGCTCTCCGGAAAGACCTTCCTCGCATCTTGCAGCAAAGCCTCCTCGTTGTAATGGCGCGCCGAGAAGTGGCCCAGCAGCAATTTCCCCACCTTGGCGTCGCGTGCCACCTGTGCGGCCTGCCCCGCCGTACTGTGGTAGTAGAGCTGCGCTCGGTCGATGTTGGAGTCGTCATAGGTACTCTCATGATAGAGCGTGCTCACCCCCGCTATCCGCTTGTGAAGGTCCGGCAGGTAGCGCGTATCCGAACAGTAGGCGTAGCTCCTCGGCGGGTCCGCTGGCGTGACCAGCTCCTCGTGGGCCAACACCACCCCCTCCTCGGTCGTCCATCCCGCTCCCGCCTTGATATTGTTGATTTGGCTCAGCGGGATATTGTAATAGTCGATCCTATCACGGCGGATGTGCGGCAGCAAAGGCTTCTCCCTGAACAAGAATCCGCAACAAGGCACGCGGTGGCTCAGCGGGATGGTCTCTACCGTGAGGCTCTTATCCTCATAGATCACCTGCTGCACCGTCGTATCAACGGGATGAAAGACCACCTCGAAGCCTAGTCGGTCGCAGAAGAAATCGAGTTCCTGGCGAAACAAACCCTCGAAGTCGGCGGGCGCATAGAGGTGGAGGGGTGCCGTGCGCCCCGTCATGCCGAAGGTGGAGAGCATCCCCAGCAGTCCGAAGCAATGGTCGCCGTGCATATGGGAGATGAAGACGGCGATGAGGCGCGAGAAGTGGACGCTATATTTGCGCAGTTGCATCTGCGTCCCCTCGCCACAGTCGATCATAAACTGCTTCCCCCTGACTTCCACCACCTGCGACGAGCAGAAATGCTTACCTGTGGGCAGCGCGCTCCCACATCCCAAGATCTTTACCTGAAAAGGCTCCATAGCGTGCGTAGCGTTGAGAATTTCAGAAGTTGAGAAGTTGAAAACAGAGAAATCGGGCAGCGGCTATTTTCCGCCACGCTTGAAACTGTAGATTCCCTCGCGGTTCTCCAGCAGCATGGAGTCAGCACCCAGTTCATCAACGACGAAAGTGTCGCGACCCAACACGAGCTGTCCGTTACGAATCACCCAACTCTTCCATGCATTGGTCTCCGAGGCCACAGCCGAGGTCACGGTACCGTCATCCTTGATCTCGAAGTCGCGGTCCAGGCTGCTCCAGCGTCCCTTCAGCGACTCGATGTTGATAGCGGTGCGGATAAAGCGGTCGCCGTAATTGCTATAGGCGATGACTGCATAGCGGTCGTTGGGCACGATGCCACCCTTGACCACCTCCAGCGTATCGTCGGGATTGCGGAGCAGTTCCAGCGTGTCGCCGTCGTCGGTCAGGAGAATCATACTGTTCATGCCGCCGTCGATCAGTTTACCATAGATCGTCGAGTCGTTCTCGGCCGTGTCCAGGCCCTCCACCCCCGGTGTGATGACCTTTCCCTCTTTGGGTTTGTTGTCGCATCCCACGGCGACAAACAGGGCCACCATGGCTGCCATGAATAAAGTGATTTTACGCATATTCGTATTGTGTTTATTCTTGTTTCTTTTCTTTTTGCTTTGCCTCGTCCCACAGTCGGTCCATCTCCTCCAGCGTGAGTTCCTTGATCGACCGTCCTTGGGCTTTTGCCTGCTGCTCCACATAGTTGAAGCGGCGGATAAACTTATGGTTCGTGTGCTCCAGCGCGTTGTCGGGATTGAGGCGATAGAGTCGGGCCGCATTGATGACGGAGAAGAGGAAGTCGCCAAGCTCATGCTCCGAAGCCTCGTGGTCACCGCGTTTGAGTTCCTCCTCCAATTCTCCCAGTTCCTCGCGCACCTTGTCCCAGACGTCGGCCGGTTTCTCCCAGTCGAAGCCCACGTTGCGCGCCTTGTCCTGAACGCGATACGCCTTGATGATGGACGGCAGCGAGTCGGGCACTCCCGAGAGCACACTCTTGTTGCCATCGCGCTCCCGCTGCTTCACCTGTTCCCAGGTCTGCTCCACGGCCAGGGCCGTCGCGGGCTTGCCTTCGGCTGCCGCGCGCCTTTCCGCCTCCAGATCCGTCCGATAGACCACCTGTCCCTTGTCGTTGATGGCCATATCAGAGGAAGAGACCGACCAGGCCGGTGCTCCCTCGGGCAGCATCGACGTATCGTTCCAGTCGATGAAGGTGTGACGAAACATCAGTTTGTCGCTCTGATGATTGCAGACGTCGGCGATGTCGAAGTCGCCCGTCTCATCGCCGAGCATGGCGTAGAAGACCACATGCTCCATCACGTCTCCCAGCTCCTTCATGATCTCTGCCTTGTCGCCACGGGCCAGTGCGTCGGCCAGTTCATAGACTTCCTCAATCGTATTGGGCCGCAGACTCTCGAAGGTCTGCTTCCGGTCCCAGGGACAATCTTGCCGCAAGCGATATTGCACGTCTATCAGCCGCTCGAAGGCGCGAAGCCACTCGGCGCGCCGGTTGTTTTCTTTCTTTTCTATCATAACGGCAAAGGTACGAAGTTTTCTTTTCTCGGCAAAAAAAATCGGCCCATTCCCGCTTTCATAGGTAAATTAATGCAAATTATGGCCTCGAAGGCTGGAGATTTAGGGAAAAAATGCTACCTTTGCAGTCTATGAACATTAGAAAAATCATACTTGCCATTTGGGCCTTCGTTTTACCCGCCATGATGTACGGGCAGTACACCATCCAGTGTGAGGACACTTGCAACCACGTCCACGGCTTGGACATGAGCCACTACCAGGGCGAAGTGTTCTGGGAGGCCATCGGCAACAATAGCAAGATGGCCTACGTCTATCTCAAGGCTACTGAGGGCGGCACCAACATCGACAAGCGCTACGCCCAGAACATCGCGCTGGCGAAGCAGTACGGCCTGAAGGTGGGGTCGTACCACTTCTACCGTCCCACGCGCCCCCAGGTGGAGCAGCTGCGCAACTTCCGCTACCAGTGTCAGGCCAAGGACCAGGACCTCATCCCCATGGTCGATATCGAGACCACGGGCGGCCTGCGCCGCGAAGCGCTGGTCGACTCCCTCCATAAGTTTCTCCAGCTCATGGAGCGCGCCTACCACTGCAAGCCCCTCATCTACACCTACGAGAGTTTCTACAACAAATACTTACAGAACGAGCTCGACGGCTACCTGCTCTTCATCGCCCGCTACTCCAGCACCCCGCCCGTGCTGCAAGACGGCCGCGAGGTCTTCGCCTGGCAATACACCGGCAAAGGCCACATCAACGGCGTCAACGGCTATGTTGACAAGAGCCGGCTCATGGGGCGGCGAAGCATGAGAGAGCTGCGCTTCCCAAGGCGAAGGTAGCGACCCACCATTTTTTAACCGGTATCACATTATCCTAAAGAGTTTACAACGATGATTATCAAATGTCCCGAGTGTGGCCATCAGGTGAGCGACAAAGCGCCCGTGTGCCCCAGTTGTGGTGTCGAAATAGCTGGCCACGTGGTGAAATGCTCCCACTGTGGCGAAATCTACCTCAAAGCGGACGAGATCTGCCCCAACTGCCACCAGCCGCAGACGGCCTCGACCGAAGATTTGCGACAGGAGGAGGAATATGCGCAGACGGACCACCAGCAGGAGCAAGCGCCCGTGCAGCAGGAGTGGCAGCGTGAGGACCAGCCGGCCGAAGCCCCCGTCGTCACCCCTGTGGACGAAGAGGAACCCATCGCCATTGCCACGCCGATCGTCGAGGAGGTGCGTCCGACTACCACGCACCCGCGTCACGAGCAGCAGACAGGCAACCAACAGCAGCAGACGGATACAAATCACACGGGCGAGCAACAGAAACCGAAGGAGGACAAGGAGAAGAAGAACAAGCACATCTCGCTGCTGGTCTCACTGGCCATTACGGTCATCACCTGCTTCGTGCTCCTCTATTTCTACCAAGACGGCAAGGCCAACACGGAGCGCAACGACTTCGAGAGCGCTATGCAAAGTAAGAATGCCGACGTCCTGCAACAGTACATCACCGACTACGAGCAGACGGCGCCCATCGCCCACATTCAGGAGGCACGCAAATTGCTCACCTCGCTGCAGGGCATCAAGGACGATTGGGCCGACGTGGAGAAGCAGAACACGCGGGCGGGCTATGAGGCCTATCGCAAGGCACATCCCAACACGCCCCACAAGCAGCAGATCGAAGAGAAACTCGACTCCATGGACTGGGCGGCGGCTTGCGCGGCCAATAATGAGGACGCCTACGCTAAGTATATTGACCAGCACCCCGATGGACGCCACCATGTGGAGGCTGGCAAACTGGCGCAGCAGCTCATGACCGTGACGGAGAAGAAGATGGAGGCAGATGCGGCAAAGCAGGCCGAGCCGGTGCGCCGACTGCTTGTCGCGATGAACAGCAAGAGCACCGAGGGCATCAGCGGGGCCGTGGCTGAGACGCTGACCTTCAACGGGGCAAGCGGCGCCACCTCCAAGGAGGTCGTCAAGTACATGCGCGACAAACTCTACCAGGCCGACGTGAAGTCGATCACCTGGAAGATGGAAAAGCCGACGGCTTGCGACAAGATAGAGGCCGAGGACCCCAAGGCGGTCTCCTACAAGATGATCATCCCCGCCAAACTTGAGATCGTCCGCGAAGGGGGCAAGGCCACGCTGCAGTATAGCATCCGAGCCACGGTCAACGCCCAGGGCCGCATCACCGACATCAACCTGGCCCGCCAATAGCCCAGCATTCTCTCAGAAAAGGAATACCATCGCCTCGCGCGCGTACTATAATATTTTATATAGGATGCAGCGAGGCGATTTTTGTTCACGATTCCTACGCCGAAAGGATATTTTTTGTACCTTTGCATCCGACAACAGTTTTTGTCTCAACATAACACATTCTAAAAAACATGAAGATCAAATCACTCGCAGCGGCCCTGCTCGTCCCCATGTTCTTCGCCTGCAATAGCCAGGCCGACCGCCAGGCATTGAAAGAAGAGCTCAAAGCCGAACTCCAGGCCGAACAGACAGCCAAGGAGAACGAAAGACTGAAGGAAGAACTCAAAGAGGCCAAGGAGAAGGCCAGCGACGCCCAGGCTGCAGCCTCCCAGGCCAAGGCAGAAGCCAAAGTCGCCAAGCAGAAGGCGGCACAAGCCAAGCCCGCGCCCCGCGTCACCCCCACCAGCATGAGCCTCACCCACGTCAAGATCTCTGACCTCAGGGGCTATACCAACCTGCGCAACAGTCCCGGTGGCGCCGTCTGCATGCGCCTCTATGCCAACATGGACTACGACATCTATGTCAACGGCATCTCCAACGGATGGTACAACATCGCCGAGATCTATCGCCCCGATGGTTCGCGTGTGCGCCTGCATAGCAGCAACACCGGCTGGTGGATTCACCGCAGCATCTGCTATACGGTCAACTGATCCATCCCCTACTCCCGCGTTCTGACTGTCGCCTGCGGCAGCCAAAGCGGGGATATTATTCCGCCTTTCGCCCACCCTTTCTCGGTCGTATAAAAAGAAAAAGAGAAAAAAGAAGGCGAAAGTTGTTGATATTCAGATTATTGTTTGTAACTTTGCACCCGATTTGGGCCAATGTGCCCATTTCGCAGTACAATTCACATAAAGTCTAACTTTATTAATTCATTTATTTTTAACTATTTATGATTGATTACAAGAACGTACAGCCGTTGGACGACTTCAACTGGGACGAGTTTGAGAGCGGTTCCAAGGCTGGCAATGGCGAAGGCGAACTGACCAAGGCCTACGACGAGACTCTGAACAAGATCCAGGAGCACCAGGTGGTTGAGGGTACCGTTATCTCCATCGACAAGAAGGAAGTCGTTGTCAACATCGGCTACAAGAGCGATGGTATCATTCCCGCATCTGAGTTCCGCTACAACCCCGATCTCAAGGTCGGCGATAAGGTAGAGGTCTATGTCGAGAGCCAGGAGGACAAGAATGGTCAGCTGGAGCTTTCTCACAAGAAGGCCCGTCTTCAGAAGAGCTGGGACAACATCAACAAGGCCATGGAGGGCGACGAGATCATCCAGGGCTACATCAAGAGCCGCACGAAGGGTGGCATGATTGTTGATGTATTTGGCATCGAGGCCTTCCTCCCCGGCAGCCAGATTGACGTTCACCCCATACGCGACTACGACATCTTCGTCGGCAAGACGATGGAGTTCAAGGTCGTCAAGATCAACCAGGAGTTCCGCAACGTTGTCGTCTCTCACAAGGCTCTCATCGAGGCCGAGCTGGAGGCTCAGCGCAAGGAGATCATCTCTCACCTGGAGAAGGGTCAGATCCTGGAGGGTACTGTCAAGAACATCACGACCTACGGCGTCTTCGTTGATCTCGGTGGTGTTGACGGACTCATCCACATCACCGACCTCTCTTGGGGCCGCGTGAGCGATCCTCACGAGGTAGTGGAGCTTGATCAGAAGATCAATGTCGTTATCCTCGACTTCGACCAGGAGAAGAAGCGCATTGCCCTCGGTCTGAAGCAGCTCACCCCGCATCCATGGGATAGCCTCGACCAGAACCTCAAGGTCGGCGACCATGTCAAGGGCAAGGTTGTCGTCATGGCCGACTACGGTGCCTTCGTCGAGATCCAGCCGGGCGTCGAGGGTCTGATCCACGTCTCCGAGATGTCTTGGAGCCAGCACCTGCGTTCCGCTCAGGACTTCCTGAAGGTAGGCGACGAGGTAGAGGCCGTCATCCTCACCCTCGACCGCGACGAGCGCAAGATGAGCCTTGGCCTGAAGCAGCTCAAGGAGGATCCGTGGGAGAACATCGAGGTGAAGTACCCCGTTGGCAGCAAGCACACCGCCAAGGTGCGCAACTTCACCAACTTCGGTATCTTCGTAGAGCTCGAGGAGGGTGTCGATGGCCTGATCCACATCAGCGACCTCTCTTGGACAAAGAAGATCAAGCACCCGTCAGAGTTCACGAAGGTGGGCGAGACGATTGACGTGGTCGTCCTCGAAATCGACAAGGAGAACCGTCGCCTCAGCCTTGGCCACAAGCAGCTGGAGCAGAATCCTTGGGACACCTACGAGACAATCTACAAGCCGGGTACGGTCCACATTGGCAAGATCACGGAGTCTATGGACAAGGGTGCCGTCATCACCCTCAACGAGGGTGGCGAAGGTTTCGCTACACCGAAGCACCTCGTCAAGGAGGATGGCACGCAGGCTCAGCTCGGCGAGGAGCTGCCGTTCATGGTCATCGAGTTTGTCAAGGACTCTAAGCGCATCATCCTTTCCCACTCTCGCACGTTCGAGGATGTGAAGGACGAGCCGCGCCGTGAGAACAATCACCGTGGTGGTGGCCGCCGTCAGCAGCAGCACCAGGAGACCGCTCAGATTCAGAACGTTGTCGCTGGCACGTCCCTGGGCGACCTCGGCGTACTGGCTGACCTCAAGAAGCGCATGGAAGAGGGTAAGTAATCCCCCCACATGATATTTTTGTACTAACAATGAGCCGGAGCGACTTAGTGCGCTCCGGTTTTTTGTTTCCTGCCATACAGGTCGATATGATCGCTTTCCTTGACCAGCTGGCTGGAAGGGAACAACCCCGACCACCCTATCCCTCTATTTTCAGGACGAACCATAAAAAAGGCAAAATCTAACCAAAGGAAGTCTAAAAAACCATAGGCGATAGGCCGACTTAGAAATATTATGATTACTTTTGCGCAAAATTGTTACAGGAGAATATGAACCACAGTATACAGGCGGTCGCCATGGCCGCTCTACTCACATTTGCGCCCTGCGCCGCCATGGCGCAAGACCACGCCCCCACAGCAGCACAATCCACCGAGGCCGCAGCGCCAGGCGATCCAGCAGCAAGAACAACTGCCAAACCTGCAGACGCAGCAGCCGCACAAACGGATCTCGCAGCCGACAAAGCTCCTACCACAAAAGCGGACGACGCCACAGGCTCACAGGCTCAGCAGGACGACGCCCTGGCTGATGCTGGCGATGCCAACGAGGCCACCATGGCCGAAATGGAGAAGCAGGGGCAGAGCGGCGAAGGCAGTGGTTTCCACCAAGTACTGAAAACGAAGTTTATCGAGGGCAACGCCGGCTTCATGTCCCTCGTCTCCCTCGCACTGATTCTCGGCCTAGCCTTCTGCATCGAGCGCATCATCTTCCTGAGCCTCTCAGAGATCAACGCCAAGAAGTTTATGGCCGACATAGCCAGTCGCATCGCCCAGGGCGACATCGAGGGAGCCCGCCGCCTGAGCCTCGACACTCGCGGCCCCGTTGCCTCGCTCTGCGCTCAGGGACTAGCCCGCATCGACAATACAATCGACGACATCGAACGCGGCGTGACCAGCTACGGCGAGGTGCAGGCCGCCAACCTCGAGAAGGGCTGCTCCTGGATCACTCTCTTCATCGCCATGGCCCCCTCGCTGGGTTTCCTCGGGACCGTGATCGGCATGGTCATGGCCTTCGACCAGATCCAGCAGGCTGGCGACATCAGTCCCACCATCGTGGCCTCAGGTATGAAGGTGGCCCTCATCACCACCATCTTCGGCATCATCGTGGCCCTCGTGCTACAGGTATTCTACAACTTCATCCTCTCCAAGATAGAGCATCTTACGGCTCAAATGGAAGAGTCGGTCATCACGCTCCTTGACGCCATCATGGAGTATAAACAGAAAGGCGCATAGCCCATGCCACAGACCTCCCATCACTCCTCGCAGCCCCGGCGCCGACCCACCGAGCGCATCTCCCAGCACGTCCTCTACGGCTTGCTGGGCTATGTCGTGGTCCTCTTCCTCGCCTTCTTCCTCTTCGGCTACGACACCCCCTACTGGAAGAACGACCGTATGAATGCCCCCATGCTCACCGATGTCCTGCTGGGCGCCGTCTACGGCATCATGGCGCTGACGACCATCCTCGCCATCGTGGCCGGCATCCACTCCGCCCGCCTCCATCAGGGGACGACTTCCGTGGTCCACGGCGTGCCCACGCGCAAGATTTCCATCGCCATCACGAGCCTCACCCTCGTGACACTCGTGGTAGGATTCCTCGCCTCCTCCTCAGCTCCCATGATCATCAACGGCGAGACCTACACCGACTGGTGGGGACTGAAACTCTCCGGCATGCTCATCACCACAGCCTCCGTGCTGCTCGTCGCAGCTATCGGCGCGGCCCTCTTCGGCGCCACGCGCTACTACCGCAAACCTCATCACAAAGGATAGCTCCATGTTGTTTCAGAAGAAAAAGCGCAGCGTTCCGCAACTCAACGCCAGTTCCACGGCCGACATCTCCTTTGTCCTGCTCATCCTCTTCCTCGTCACCACCTCCATGGACGTGGACAAAGGCCTCCACCGCCAGCTCCCTCCTCTCCAGCCGACCAAGGACCAAACGAAACCGCAGGAAGTGGACAAGAGCCGCATCATGACTCTCCACATCGACAGTCGCAACAATCTCACCTGCAATGGTGCTAAGGTAGCGATCGGCAGTCTCCACCAAAAGATCGTCGATTTCATCACCGTGGCCGGTCCCCAGCAGCACATCATCCGCCTGGAGGCCGACCCCGCCTCAACCTACGACACCTACTTTCAGACACAAAACGAGATCGCCAACGCCTACCTCGCCTTGCGCAACCAAGAGGCACAACGCCGCTACGGCACCAGTTTCGCACGCTGTTCAGAGGACGAGAAGGCCATCGTCAGCGATGCCTACCCCCAGCGCATGGCTGAAGTCTATCATGAGGAGAAAACACCATGAGCATCATACGTCGCAGAAACCACGAGGTGCCGAGCCTCAACACGGCCTCCCTCCCCGACCTCATCTTCGCCATTCTCTTCTTTTTCATGATCGTCACCCACATGAGAAAGGTCAACCTCAAGGTGCGCTACAAGACGCCGCAGGGCACGGAACTCAACCACCTCTCGCGCAAGACCAACACCACCTACATCTTTATCGGCCAGCCCGTCGGCACGACGCAGGCCGCCAACACGGCGCAGTCCCTCGGTTCGGCACAGTCTCAGCAGGACGCAGCCGTCTGTATCCAGGTCAACGACAAGGTGGTAAGCCTCGACGAACTCTCTGCCTTTCTCCAGCGCGAGCAGCGCCAGGCCCGCAAGAGCGGCGAGGCCCAACAGCTTACGGTTTGCCTCAAGGCCGACCGCCACGCCCCCATGCGTGTCGTTGAGGGGGTAAAAATGGCGCTGCGCAAGGCCAACATGCTCCACGTCAATTACTACGCCACGGAGAAAGCCCCCTCCCCCGCTGCCAACCCTTAGCAGGTAGGGGCAAACTGCGGACGATCTGGAGCGAATGTCGAATAACGTGAGAAAAACGCACGAAAAAGCACGAATTTTCATTCAAAATCCCGACTTACAGTCTTTTGATAGGCGGAAACGGTGCAAAAAGATGAATTATCTAAATAAAAAACGCTAATTAGTTGCGAAAATCAAAGGAATATTGTATCTTTGCACCAAATAACATACTATCAATATGGCATACAGAAGTTTAGACAAGTTAGACCGCAAGATTCTCGGTCTTATCGCAGAAGACGCTCGCATTCCGTTCCTCGAAGTAGCACGTTCTTGCAACGTGAGTGGTGCCGCTATCCACCAGCGCATACAGAAGCTCACCAACCTGGGCATTCTCCTGGGATCGCAGTTTCTCATCGACCCCGAGAAGATAGGCTACGAGACCTGCGCCTATATCGGTCTCTATCTGAAGAA
This sequence comes from Prevotella sp., assembly GCA_003447235.1. Taxonomy (GTDB): domain Bacteria; phylum Bacteroidota; class Bacteroidia; order Bacteroidales; family Bacteroidaceae; genus Prevotella. The sequence goes on along the minus strand of DLZV01000040.1, from coordinate 27,149 downwards.
TCCCGAGGACTTCGACCGCGTGGTGGAGGCCTTGAAGAAGATTCCCGAGGTGGTGGAGTGCCACATCACGACGGGCGATTACGACCTGTTCATCAAGATCTTCGCTCGCAACAACCACCACATGATGGACATCATCCACGACAAGCTCCAGCCGCTGGGCCTCTCCCGCAGCAAGAGCCTCATCTCCTTCAAGACCGTCATCGACCGTCCGCTCCCCATCGAGGAGAATCCCAACGCTCCCCAGGAGGAGGACAAGGAGTAGTCTTCGCGAGAGGACCGTGGCGCCCAGCGCCCGTTTCCATCTCATCCCTCTAACAAAGGCCAGCAGGAAATGATCCTGCTGGCCTTTGTCTTGCTTCTACACAGGCGTGGCCTATTCGTGAGCCGCGGCCCTACTCATTGAGCCAACCACGGATCAAACTGATGATCTCCTCGCGCGTGGGCTCTGGGAAGGAGAGGATGCGCGTCTTGTGGGATCCGCCAGCCAACATATAGACATGCATATTCTTCTTGTTTTTAGTGAAGGGGAGTCCATAGACGCCCGAGGCGCTCCAGGGATCGATGTCGCCATAGATATAGACCATCTTCGGGTCGTGGGTGCTAAGATAGTCCACCGTGCGCTTATAGAGGTCTGAGGAGAAGGTGACGCCCTCCGTGCCCTTCGGCAGCATCAGGCGATGGAGGTACCCCTTGGCCGTGTTGATGCTCAGATAGCGCTTGAAAGGCTTCGTGTAGTAACCGTAATAGCCCAGTTCCTTGGCCGCCTGCACGTTGAAGGAGAAGTTGGGGTTTTGATTGGAGAAGTAGCCCGGCTCGCTCGTCTTCATCAGATAGTCGAACACCTGATCGTCGGTAGCGGTGGAAGTCGGTATCTCCTTCAGATCCATGCCCCACTGCCAGAAGGCGAAGGCATACTCCATCACCGTGAAGTCGAAGATCTCATCCATCGGCGCGTTGAAGGTGTACTGTTTCTGATCGCAATACTTCTGCAACATGGGCACGAGCGCCTCCTTGCGTTTGAAGGCCATGAGCTGGAAGTCGAGCACGCGCTGGCGGTTCTCCTTCGTCGAAACCTTGTTCTGCAGAAATTCCTCGTGGCGTCCGTCCTCCACGCTGCGGTTCAGCGGGGCCACATAGGGTACGGAGATATCGACGTCGTCGGGGAAGAAGCAGCGATAGAACATCGTGGTCTGTCCACCCTTGCTGATGCCCGTGGCGATCCATTTGCCCTTATACATGGCGTGGAGCGTCTGGTTGACGTGATGAAGGTCATAGAGCGAGTTCTCCACCGTCAGATAGTCCCAGTTGCAGGGGTTCGGCATCGACTTTTCGAAGTAGCGATACTCCACAAAGATGATATTGGTGTCGAACAGTTTGGCCAACTCCTCGATGTAGCCCTTGTAGAGGGCGTAGCGCGCACTGTATCCCTCCGTCACGAGCACGGTGGGACGGTCGAAGCCCCTGTGGCAGAGCACCACGCGCTGCTCGAAAGTACCCTTCGAGGCGTCCTTGCCGTCAAGCTGTTGCTTGATGAAGAACACATACTTCTCGGGGAACGTCGTACTCTCCAACGCCTCCACATCACTCACTCCCGGCAGCGCTGCGAGTCGCTTGCCTGCCTCTCCCAGTTCTGCCGCCAGCATTTGCAAGGGCAGCATGAGGAGCATCGTGACCAGCACCAGGGCCGATCTCCATTGCATCAATTTTTGTTTCATCTCTATTCTGTCAATCATTGTTTTGTTAATCATTGCCTTGCTTGCCATCCATTCGCCTATCATAGCGTTTGTCAAGCGTTTGTTTCACCAACCGATCGTTTGTCAATCATTACCCAGCGAAAGACGTTTTTTTGTAAACCACAATCCATCTATAGATTTCGATCGTTTCTGACGATTAGCAGCACATGAACGGATTCCGATCGCATTACACTTTACGCATTTGGCTGGTTTCCACACTATTAAAACGAATCATCCCGTCGTTTATTATTTTTTAAGTCCACTTTCTTTGCCCTCATGTCTCAATCCTACGGCATAGATTGGCAACCCGTGGGCTATTCAGTTACCATATACGACTATATCTATTCTGATGGAACCAAGTTTTCTGCCAAATAAGCGTTCCCAGAATTGTTTATAAAATAAAGCTGGCGGGGTGTTGGCGAGTTCATGCGGAGATAGCGGGACACGCATCAACCATACGTAGATTGGTCAAGCAAGAGCGGGCTGTCATCAGGAAAACCGACGACAGCCCGCTCTTGCTAACAGGGCTTACTTTCGTGCGAAGGCACGTTAAAACTGCGGCACTAATAAAGCTGCAGGCGCTATAAAACTGCAGGCGCTACACCAGCAGCAGGCGTCCCATCTGGAAGACCAGGGCACTGACCACCCAGGCCAGGAGCGTCGTATAGCCAGCGGCAAAGAGGGCCCAGCGCCAGGAACCTGTCTCGCCCTTGATGGCGGCCACGGTCGCTATACAGGGGAAATAGAGCAGGACGAAGAGCAGGAAGCAATAGGCCGTGAGCGTCGTTAGGGGTCCCGCCTCGTCGTAACTGAGGCCGTGCTGGCGGGCCACGTCGTGCTGGAGTTCGGATCGGAACGCGCGGCTATCGTTGCTGTAGAGCACGCCCATCGTGGAGGCCACCACCTCCTTGGCACCCACACCAGCGACGAGGCCGATGTCGAGTTTCCAGTTAAATCCTTGCGGGGTAAAGACCGGCTCTACGGCATGGCCGATCTGGCCGATGTAGCTCTGCTCCTGCTGCGCCTCCTCTCCGAGTTGCTCATTGTGTGGGAAGTAGCCGAGGGCCCAGACGATGATGGTGGCGCAGAGGATGATGCCACCCATCTTCTTGAGATACTGGCGCCCCTTCTCCCAGGTGTGGCGTCCGACGGCCTTCCACGTCGGGAATCGGTAGGGCGGCAGCTCCATGACGAAAGGCGTGTCCTCACCCTTGAAGACGAAGGAGGTGAAGATCTTGCTCATCACGACGGCCAGCAGCATGCCCAGGAGATAGAGCGACATCATGACCAAGGGCTGCTGGTGGGGACGAAAGAAAGCGACGATGACCATCACATAGACAGGAATGCGGGCCTCACAACTCATCAGCGGCACGAGGAGCATCGTGACGAGGCGCGAACGGCGGCTCTCGACGGTGCGCGTGGCCATGATGGCGGGGACATTGCAGCCGAAGCCCATGATGAGCGGAATGAAGGACTTGCCGTGGAGCCCCATCTTGTGCATGAGCTTATCCATGATGAAAGCGGCGCGCGCCATGTAGCCGCAGTCCTCCATGAACGAGATGAAGAAGTAGAGAATAAGAATTTGGGGAAGGAAGACGATGACGGCTCCCACACCCCCGATGATGCCATCGACGAGCAGGTCGCGGACGGGCCCATCGGGAAGGGCACTGCCGGCGAGATCGCCGATCCAGGCCACACCAGCCTCCATCCACTCCATCGGATACTGGCCGATGAGGAATGTGGAGGAGAACATGACCAGCAGCAGAAGGAAGAAGATGGGAAATCCGATATACTTGTTGGTGAGGAGGTGGTCGATGACGTGGGTTGTCTGATAAGTGTCCTTCTTCGTGCCTGTCTCGTAGCCTGCCTCCTTGAGGGCGCCGTGGATAAAACCGTACTTCGCATCCATGATAGCCGTCTCGCTGTCCTCGCCCGTCTCCTCCTTGACGCGGGCGGCGGCGTGGTCGCGATGGGCGAAGATCTCCTTGGCGTCGGGCATGGTGGCGACATACTCCTCCACCTCTTTGTCGTGCTCCAGGAGTTTGATGGCGAGGTAACGGGTGGAATAGCGCTGGCGCAGGTCGACCTCCTGCTTGAGGTGCTCCTGCATGTCGCGGATGCCGTTCTCGATCTCGTGACCGTGGTTGATATGGATATGGCGCGAGTCGGGATGGTCGCCCTCCATGCTCTCGTGGAGGCTAATGACGGTATGGAAGAGTTCCTCCACACCGCGCCCCGAGGTGAAGACCGTGGGCACCATCGGCACGCCGAAGAGGCGGGAGAGCTGCTTCACGCTGAAGGCGTCGCCCCGCTCCTCGGCCTCGTCGTACATATTGAGCGCACAGACCATGGGGATGTGCATGTCGATGAGCTGGGTGGTGAGGTAGAGATTGCGCTCGAGGTTGCTGGTGTCGATGACGTTGATGACGAGGTCGGGCGTATGGTCGATGAGCTGCTTGCGAACGTAGAGTTCCTCTGGCGAATAGGCCGAGAGAGAGTAGGTGCCGGGGAGATCGACCAGCTCGATATGGTAGCCCTCATACTCGGCAAACCCCGTCTTCGCATCGACCGTGACGCCACTGTAGTTGCCCACGCGCTCATGGGCGCCGGAGGCGAAATTGAAGAGCGAGGTCTTTCCGCAGTTGGGATTGCCGACCAGGGCCACGTTGATGTGGCGCCGCTTCTCCATTGCCGCGTGCTCCAGCTGCTGGGGCGTGAGGGGTTTGTCGAAGGGCGAGCAGGCGTCGGCCTCGATGGGCGAAAGCGGCTCGCCCTGGTCCTGGCGTTCCAGTCGGCGGGCCTCCTCCAGCGAGATGACCTCGATGAGGTCGGCCTCACTGTGGCGCAGGCTAACCTCGTAGCCCATCACCTTGTATTTCACGGGGTCCTTGAGCGGCGCGTTGAGCAACACGTCCACCTCCTTGCCCTTGATGAATCCCATCTCGATAATACGCTTGCGGAAGCCACCATGGCCGCTGACGCGGACGATGACTCCCTTCTCTCCTGTCTTGAGTTCTGATAGTTTCATCTTGTCTGTTCTGTCTTTGATCGCTTTCTAAACTGCAAAGGTACAAAAAAAAGCTCGTAACACATGGTACGAGCTTTCTTTCATATCATAAAATACCCACTTATGGGGATGACTGACTACTTAGAGACCGCGGCCGTGGCAGTGCTTGAACTTCTTGCCGCTACCACAGGGGCACGGGTCGTTCGGGCGCGGCATCTTCTCGGCACGGTAGGGCGTGTGGTTGGTTTGCTGCGCCGTCTCGCGGGTGTCGTGGCTGGCGGCAGCCTGCTGGGCCTGGCGTGCCTCCTCGAGCTCACGCTCGGCGTCGAGATCCTGCTTCTGCTCGATATACTGCTGGCTGTGTTCCTCCTCCTGGGCCTCCTGGACCTGCTCGGCAGGCTGCATCTCAGGGATCTGGCCGCGCATGAGGACGCTTGCCGTGCGGTTGTTCATATCGTCGATCATGTTGTCCCAGAGCTTGACGCTCTCCAACTTGAAGATCAGCAGCGGATCTTTCTGCTCATAGCTGGCGTTCTGGACCGAGTGGCGGAGCTCGTCGAGCAGACGGAGGTTCTCCTTCCAGTCGTCGTCGATGATGTGAAGGAGGATGACCTTCTCAAACTGCTTGACGACCGACTTGCCCTCGGTGTCGTAGGCCTCCTTGAGGTTGCAGGGGATGTTATAGACGCGCTTGCCGTCGGTGATGGGAACCATGATGCGCTCATAGAGGGCACCCGACTCCTCATAGACTTGCTTGATGATGGGCCAGGCCACGGTCTGGATGCGCTCAGTCTTGCGCTGGAACGCCTCCATGGCAGCCTCGAAGGCACGCTCCTCCAGGGCCTCCTGTTTGCCGCTGGCGAGATCCTGCTCGCTGAAGGGACACTCCATGGCGAGCACCTTGAGGAAGCCCTCCTGGCAACCCTCGTAGTCGTTGTTGGAGATGATGCTGACTACGCGGTCCCAGATGACATTGCTGATATCCATGCCGATGCGCTCTCCCATGAGGGCGTGGCGGCGCTTCTCGTAGATGACGGTACGCTGCTTGTTCATCACGTCGTCATACTCCAGGAGGCGCTTACGGATACCGAAGTTATTCTCCTCCACCTTCTTCTGGGCGCGCTCGATGCTGCTGGAGATCATGGAGCTCTCGATACGCTCGCCCTCCTCGAAGCCGAGCTTGTCCATCACCTTGGCGATACGTTCCGAACCGAAGAGGCGCATGAGCTTGTCCTCCAGCGAGACGTAGAAGACGGAGGAACCGGGGTCGCCCTGACGGCCGGCACGACCACGCAACTGGCGGTCCACACGGCGCGACTCGTGGCGCTCGGTACCGATGATGGCGAGACCGCCAGCGGCCTTGACCTCGGGGCTGAGTTTGATATCAGTACCACGACCAGCCATGTTGGTGGCGATGGTAACGGCACCCAGGGCACGCTCTTCGGTCTTGATGAGGTGCTGGGCCTCCTGGCCCACGAGGGAGCGGTCGCTGCCCTTAGCCTTGTCCTCGGCGTCCTTAATGAGCTTCTGCTGGTGGCGGCTGGCGGAGAGCTTGTCGGTGTAGGCCTTGTCGTCGGAGCAGACGAAGACAGTGCCCATGGTGCTCTTGCCCGCCTCGGCCACGATGTTGGCCTCCAGCTGGTGCTTCTTGGCGTTGAGCACCTGGTGGGGGATGTGGCGCATGTCGAGCATCTTGCTCAGCAACTCAGAGATCTCGACCGACGTCGTACCGACGAGGCAGGGGCGGCCAGAGACACGCATCTCCTCGACCTCCTCGATGACGGCGGCATACTTCTCGCGGGCCGTCTTATAGACGCGATCGTCCATATCCTTGCGGATGACGGGACGGTTGGTTGGGATCTCGACGACGTCGAGCTTGTAGATATCCCAGAACTCACCGGCCTCGGTAGAAGCCGTACCGGTCATACCCGAGAGTTTATGGTACATACGGAAGTAGTTCTGCAGCGTGATGGTGGCGAAAGTCTGCGTGGCAGCCTCGACCTTGACGTGCTCCTTGGCCTCGACAGCCTGGTGGAGACCATCGCTCCAGCGGCGACCCTCCATGACGCGGCCCGTCTGTTCATCGACGATCTTGACCTCGCCATCGACGATGATGTACTCATCGTCCTTGGAGAACATCGTATAGGCCTTCAGCAACTGCTGCAGCGTGTGGACACGCTCGCTCTGCACGCCGTAGTAGGCCATCAACTCGTCCTTCTTATCGACGTAAGCCTGCTCGTCGATCTTGTGGTCGTCCTTCTCCTTCTCCAGCTGCGAAAGTTCGGTGGTGATGTCGGGCAGGACGAAGAGCTTGTCGTCATTGACCTGGGCGGCGAGCCAAGCGGCACCCTTGTCGGTGAGGTCGCAGGAGTTGAGTTTCTCGTCGGCCACGAAGTAGAGGGGCTCCACAGCCTTGGGCATCTCGCGGTTGTTGTTGGCCATGTAGTACTCCTCGGTCTTGAGCATACCGCTCTTGATGCCGTCCTCGGAGAGGAACTTGATGAGGGCCTTGTTCTTCGGCAGGGCCTTGTAGGAGCGGTAGAGCGAGAGGAAGCCCTCCTCCAGGATCTGTGCCTTCTGCTTGGCGTCGGTCTCGGCGAGACCCTGGGCAATCTTGCGGCGGGCGTCGGAGAGATACTCCGTGGCCTGCTTGCGCTGCACCTCATAGAGTTTCTGTACCAGGGGCTGGTACTCCTCGTACATCTGGTCGTCACCCTTGGGCGTGGGACCGCTGATGATGAGCGGCGTACGGGCGTCATCGATCAAGACGGAGTCAACCTCATCGACGATGGCATAGTTGTGCTGGCGCTGCACGAGGTCGGCGGGCGACATGGCCATGTTGTCGCGGAGGTAGTCGAAGCCAAACTCGTTGTTGGTACCAAAGGTGATATCGGCCTGGTAGGCGCGGCGGCGCTCCTCGCTGTTGGGCTGGTGCTTGTCGATGCAATCGACGGAGAGGCCGTTGAACTCATAGAGCGGGCCCATCCACTCGGAGTCGCGCTTGGCGAGGTAGTCGTTGACAGTGACGACGTGGACACCATTGCCCGTGAGAGCGTTGAGGAAGACGGGGAGCGTGGCGACGAGGGTCTTACCCTCACCCGTGGCCATCTCGGCGATCTTGCCCTGATGAAGCACCTCACCACCAAAGATCTGGACGTCGTAGTGGACCATCTCCCACTTCAGGTCGTTGCCACCAGCGGTCCAGTGGTTGTGATAAATGGCCTTGTCACCGTCGATAGTGACGAAGTCCTTGGTCGGGTCGGCGGCGAGCTCGCGGTCGAAGTCGGTGGCCGTGACGATGGTCTCCTCGTTCTCGGCGAAGCGGCGGGCCGTATCCTTGACGATGCTAAAGGCCACCGGCATCACCTCATTGAGGGCCTCCTCATAACGATCGAGGGCCTCCTTCTCCAGTTTGTCGATCTGGTTGAAGATAGACTCGCGCTGGTCGATGGGCGTATCCTCGATGGTGGACTTGAGGCGGGCGATTTCCTCGCGCTGCTGCTTGGCGGCATCGCGCACCTGCTGGCGGATCTCCTGCGTCTTGGCGCGGAGCTCGTCGTTGCTCAGGGCCTTGACGGCGGGGTAAGCGGCCTTGACCTTCTCCACGAGGGGGCGGATGGTCTTCATATCGCGCGAGGCTTTGTCGCCGAAGATGGACTTTAGAAACTTATTGATATTCATTTTGTTGCTTTGATTTCTGATTCTTTTTTTGTTGTGAATGATACTCGTTGGGGTGGACTTGTCGCACCGTCCCAGGGGGCGCATCAGGGAGCTTCTCTCCTACTCTCTGTGTGAGGAGCATCTGCCCGTGGCGCTGCATGTTGGGGAAAAAGAATCAGAGACTGGGGGCGCGAATCTGAATGGCGGTGGTGAGGGCGGGCGACAACCGGGTCGCCTCGTCTCTGTCTGCCACCGACAATCCACAGGCCACGCGGCCTGCCGGACCTTCGCTGTCCACCTGGGCCACCCACGGGGCATGGGCGGGCTCCTGATCGTCGCGCTGCTCCACGCTCTTGATGGCACGGATGAAAGAGAGGATCTCGGCCTCCTTGCCCTGGAAGGCACTATGGCGGCACAGTTCCTCCAGCGCCACATCGCCACCACGTGCGGCTTTGAGCGCAGACTGGTATGCCTGTGCCTCAAGACCCGTGGCTGTCAGGACGACGAGCAGGGCGGTGATATAGCGGTTCATCATCTTATCCATTTTCTCTCTGAGGATGGGCCACGCCGACTGTACGCCTCCTGAGGAGGGGGTGGATGGCACAATTGCATAGCAAAATGAGTGCCACAACGACCATAGCGGGTGGGTAATATTGGAAAACTCTACCAAAAAGGCCGAAAACGATCATCACGGCCCATATCGTCCACCATCGGTCGGCCTCGTGGCGGATCGTGCGTCGCGTCGCGCGGTAGGCCATGAGGAGGGGAAGGGGATTGAATATGAGGATCAGGAGATTGAGGCTGACGCAGGGATGCTGGGAGAAGATCATCATCGTGAGGATCAGTCCGACACAGCCCGCGGGGACCATCAGCAGGAGGTCCCAGCCCCAGAAGATTCTTTGCTTTCTCCACTCGACGGCCCAAACGATCAGCGAGAGCACGAGCAGTCCAAGGGCCAAGGCCATGGGGGTGAGAGAGAAGGCGGGAGTAGCCTCGTCTCGCACTACGCGGATCACCTCACGGGTCTCTCTGACAAGGGGCTTGCCGCGATAGGTGGCACGGGCAAAGTCGGAGCGCAGGTGGTCGGGGAGAAACTGCTGCTGGGCCTTGGTGGTGGCACCGTCGGCCTTGACACCGAGGAGGATGTCTTCGCCGGTTTGCGTCCACGGGGTCTGTGCGTTCCACTCGTGGATCATCCTGCGAAAGGAGTCGTCGCCAGCGGGGCGCGCGGCGGGATAGCTCACCTGGCCATGGAGATGGCTGACGAGCAGGTCGCGGGCGCGAGTGGTGCAGTTGTCGTAGAAGTAGTTGTAGCGATAGACAACGTTCTCGGGCCGCATATTGACCTGCAGGGCGCTGAAAATGGCTTCCTTGTCGGCATTGTCGAGGTCGAGAACTTGCTCGCAGACGGCGCGCTTCTCGTATTCGTACTGGGCGCAAAAGAGCCCAAAGGGCACCACGCCCAACTGGTAGTCGGTGAGGCCGAGGATAAAGCGCAGGACGAAATAGGGCGCGTCGGGGGTGAAGACGCCGTAGTTGATGGCTACATCCATCCCACCCCGCTGCTTGTCGTGCCAGCGGACGGCGGTGTGGCCATATTGCGACCAGGTCTCCGTGCCGGGTTCACAGGTCAGCAGACTCACCTCTACGGAGTCCATAGGATGGCCCGTAGCGGAAAGCAGCGACAACAACATGCCGAGGATGGATATATAGAGCCGTCTCAAACGAAGCTTGATTTCAATTTATTGTGCAAAGGTAATAAGAAAATATAGGATGGCAAAAGAATGAACCAACTATTTCCCGCGCAAACGAGAATTGCCACCGAGCGTCATACGCCCGGTGGCTAACGTGAAGTGGCTACGTCAACAAACCAAAAAGCCAACGCACCCTATCTACGAAGTGAAAATGATCGAATGCGATATAGGCTGTATATATTGCTATCGCCAGCGAAACCAACGTCATTTTAATTTCAAACTTCTTATTATCCGTCTTATCCTGACGGGTAAACGCTATGCGCACCAACACACCTGATACAAAAAGGAACAACAGACAGATGAGTAGGTCAACTACATTCAGTGCAGAGCGGAAGGAAGCACCTGCGGACGAGGCCAAAATCTGCTTGCCCCAAAAAATGCAAACAATAGCAAGAGCCCCCATAAAAATGGCTACTGCGTTCCAAATTATTTTCTTATTAGCCATACGATATTTTTTTATGAGTTAGACAAGATTCATACAATCAACCCAGTCGTAGGCAGCCAAAGCAATGCCAACGACATTGCTGCAATAGCGTTTAGCAACCTTCGTGAAAACCTTGATAAGGACTGTTCTACTAACATTCTTAATCCCAACGTTTATAATATCCCTAGTAAGGTCAACAACAAGGTCAACACCAAAAGCTCTCATAGCACATCCTGCGACTTGCTTGATGAATGAAGACTCCTCTGGTTTTGTATGTGTACCTGGCTTAGGAGGAGAACAGAAACCAGAAGATACATTACAATCACACTCCTTCAAGATCAGCATGAGGACAATCAATGCTTCTTCTGTAGTATTGTTTTCTGCCACCATTGTTCGAAGTTCCGCCTCTGAAAATCCGAATTCTTTTAAGTACTTGTAACTTTCAGTAACCAATGGTTTGAGCTTTTCCTTTGTTTCTGTGACAGAAATATTGACCGAATCTATGGCCTTTCCATCATTTGTCATGGTTAGCGAGGCCCCCACGAGTTCTACATAATCCACCAAATCCTTGACCGTTTTACCAGTAAAGGGTTGTAAATCTCCAGCTGGTCCAGATCCAGGGTTAGGTTTTACATACACGGTCTGCGTACCGTCAACCTTTTCCGGAGCAATTTTCCTTGGGCTACTCCCATTTTGGCCTTGCCCGATATCAAGGTCGGACAAACTAGAAAATGTAGCTTTGCAGACATTTGCAAAAACATCGGTGGACTTCTCGGATAACTCAAGCCGTTCGTCATCACTCTCGCAGGAAATGGTAAATGTGGCGAGAATCAAACTCATTGTTAAATAAAATAGCTTTTTCATAACATATAAATTGCGCAGCGCTGTTATTATTCAGAATTAGTTGTGCCATCAGATTTCACCTCTTGCGCCGCTTAAAAAAGGCTAATAGACGTAACACACTGCAAATATAACATATTAAATTCAGCAATGCAAATTAAATGTTAATATTTAACATTATTTAGTTAACCAATTGAAGATAATTCGTTCTTTTTGAAAAGATCTAAAAGACAAGAGGTAAAATCGATTTGTTCAGTTATAGTGTGCAATGGTGACAAACAGTAAAAGCCAAAGGGCTATCTGATCCTGATGCAGACCTCGCCACAATAGTCGTCATTGGCTTTGCGGACGAGGCCGTAGCAGGTGGCGCGCCGACTGGCGATCAGTTGCTCGTAGAGCTGGGGCTGCGAGGCGATCAGGCCACGGATCTGGCCGTCGGAGGACTGGACGAGGATGGTGGCATCATGCTGCGGGTCGGCCTTGGCATAGCCGACAAAGAGGCCCAATTGGTCATCCTCCACCTCGTAAGCCTGGGAGAGCGCATAGTGGAGGTAGTGGGGCTTACAGAGGATGGTGTCGCCTTCGCAATAGCGTGCTGCCTCGCCGAGGGTAATCGGCGCGTCAAGAGGCGTGGGGGCAACGTAGGGCTGGCGCTTTCGTATGGCCTTGGTGCGGCGGATGATCCACAGGTTGACGATGGCAACAAGGAGAATGGCGAGGGTGAGAAGGAGGACTGTCATGAGGATAGGAAAACGGCCGCCCCACCCCGGAGATCGGAGAAGGACGGCCGGAAAAAAAATTTAAAACCTATTATTTCTCTATCAAGATGCGAGCGTCAACAGCCGTCACGTTGTCGCCCTCGGCGAGTAGCGGGTTGAGGTCCATCTCCTTGATCTCCGTAGCATGGCGGAGCAAGGTGGAGAGGCGGACGATGATCTCTGCATAGCGCTGCTGGTTGATGCCCTTCTGGCCACGCGTGCCCTGAAGGATCTTGTAGCCACGGAGCGAACGGATCATCGAGTCGGCCTCGGGCATGGTCAGCGGAGCCAAGCCGCTGGAGACATCCTTGAGGGCCTCGACGAAGATGCCACCCAGGCCGCAGAGCACGATGTGGCCGAAACGGTCCTCGTACTTCGCACCAATGAAGAGCTCCATACCCGAGATCATCTTCTGGATCATCACAGAGTTGGCGTCCTTGATCTGCATCATGCGGTCGAACTCAGAAGCCAGGTGCTCCTTCGAGCGGATATTGAGTGTCACACCGCCGACGTCGCTCTTGTGGACGGGACCCACGACCTTGGCCACGATGGGATAGCCCATCTTTTCGGCCTCGGCGATCAGCTCCTCCTTATCGGCGGAGACGAACTCGGGTACCATGGGGATGCCAGCGCATGTGAGCAGCTCGCGCACCTTCTGCGGAGCGATATAGCCGTTTTCCTTGATGCCGTCGATGACACGACGGATGCCAGCCACATCGACTCCCTCCAACGCCATTTCCTGCTTGGCAGGCTTCGGCGTGTTGCGCACCTGGGCCAAAGCCGTGGCCAGCGTCACCTCGTCGGCGAAGTTGACATGACCCTTGCTCAAGAACTCTGCCACCTCGGGGCCAGCGGTGTTGAGACAGGGCAGGATCGGGAAGATCGGCTTGCTACACTCGCGGATCTTCTTGTCAAGCATAGCGTAGGCCTCATAAAGTTCCACCAGGCCCGGGGAACCGAAGATCACGAAGATGGCGTCGGCCTCGGGGAAGTCCTTCTCGCAAGCGTCGATAGCGGTGCCGAGATTCTCGGGCGTACCCGTGGCAAGGATATCAATGGGGTTGTGGACGGAAGAACCCGGCAGGAGGTTGGCCTTCAGACGATCGGCACCCTCACCCTCGTAGGCGGGGATGTTCATGCCACCCTTGGAGAGGGCGTCGGTCAGCATCACACCCGGACCACCAGCATGGGTGACGATGGCGAAGTTGTCGAGTTTCGGATGAGCCACCTCGCGGAGCTTGGAGTCCTCCTCCAGCACCCAGAAGATGCAACCCACGGTCGTCAGTTCCTCACGGCCATAGCAGCGGACGATACCAGCCTTGCGGAAGAGTGCATCAACGGCAGAGTCGCTGGACGCGATGGCTCCCGTATGGGAAGAGGCGGCACGCGAACCGCTGGCCGAACTGCCGGCCTTGACGGCGGCGATGCGGCAGCCCTTGCTGATGAGGTTGCTGGCGTGGAGCAGGAACTTGTCGGGGTTGGAGATGTTCTCGATATAAAGGAGCTTGATGCGGGAGTCGTGCTCGGGATCAAAGTGCTCGTCCATATACTGGAGCACGTCCTCGATGCCGATCTGCTTGCCGTTGCCGATACTCCATACGGAGTTGAACTGCAGACCCTTCTGGACGGCAGATTCCAGAATAAAGACGGCCGTGGCGCCCGAACCGCTGATGAAGTCAGCTCCCTTGGGGCTGAGCACGGGCACGGGCTTGGTGAAGACGCCGTGGTAGTGGTTGGTCATCACGCCGATGCAGTTGGGGCCGATGAGCGAGGCACCATACTTCTCGCAGGTGTCGAGCACCTGCTGCTCCAGGACGGCTCCCTCCTTGGTCTCCTCACCGAAGCCGGCAGAAATTATAATGAACGCGCGTACATTCTTTTCTTTGGCCAAATATTCGACGTAGCCGGGGCAGAACTTCGCCGCCACGACAAGGATGGCCATATCCGTGGGAGGCAACTCCTCGGGATTGTGATACACCTTGATGCCCTGCACCTCGTCCTCCTTGGGATTGATGATACGGAGCGTACCCTGATAGTTGCCCTGCAACAGGTTGCGCACGATGGCGCCACCTGGCTTGTGCACATTGTTGGAGCCGCCGACTACGACGATGCTCTCTGGTTTCAATAATTGCTGGTTAATCATGAATAATGATTCAGTTAAAAGATTTGTGGCAAAGGTAATCATTTCCTTTGAGAACTACAAATATTTCGCGGCTTTTTATGACCCAGCCTTGGTTCGGGATGGTCTCGGGACGCGTTCGGGACGGAGGAGAGGACGGAAGGAAGAAGAAAAAGCAGGACGAAGGGAGGGCAGCTACGAATCTTGCAGTATGCAAAAAATGAGGACTATCATGGGGGACGGCGGCAGGATAATTTGCCTGCCAAAACGACGGGCGCAGCTCCCCTATCGGATATAATCAGAACGGAAGAGGGGGTTGTTGGATGGCAAAATGTAAACTTGCAACCTGTAAGGAAGATGGCGTTTTGCAAAGTGTAGTTAGCAAAATGGTGCATTTTTCTCCCTATTCCTTTGCAGCATTGTATATTTCTTCGTACCTTTGCAAGCGGTAAAACCCGCATGATTCATGGGGGTCTGTCAGGCCACTGTCGTCAACGACTTAAAAATAGCTATATTATATTGTTATGATTTTCACACTGTTAATAACCGTACTCCTGACGGGCATCGTCCTGGTGGTGGCAGCCTATGCCATTGCCAAGCTGATCGGTCCGCGGAGCTACAATCCGGTGAAGGGTGAGCCTTTCGAGTGTGGTATTCCGACCTATGGCAGTTCATGGGTGCCAATGCACGTGGGATACTATCTGTTCGCCATCCTCTTCCTCATGTTTGATGTGGAGACCGTATTCCTCTACCCCTGGGCCACCGTCTTCGGCCAGCTGTCGGGTGAATATGGCGGCGCCATGCTCTTCTCCATCGGATTCTTCATGTTGGTATTAGTCTTTGGCCTGGCCTACGCCTGGCGGAAAGGAGCACTGGAATGGAAATAAGAAAGCCCAAAATCAAGTCCATCCCCTACGAGGAATTCAAGGACAACGAGACGCTGGAGAAGCTGGCGCAGGAGCTCAACGAGGGTGGCACCAACGTCATCGTCGGCTCCCTCGACCAAGCCATCAACTGGGGCCGCAGCAACTCGCTGTGGTCGCTGACCTTCGGCACAAGCTGCTGCGGCATTGAGTTTATGGCCGTAGGCTGCGCGCGCTACGACTTCGCACGCTTCGGATTCGAGGTGACGCGCAACTCGCCGCGCCAGGCCGACCTCATCATGTGTGCCGGCACCATCACCAACAAGATGGCCCCGGTCTTCAAGCGCCTCTACGACGAGATAGCCGAACCGAAATATGTCGTGGCCGTGGGTGGCTGCGCCATCTCGGGCGGACCGTTCAAGAAGAGCTACAGCGTGGTGAGGGGCATCGACGAGCTCGTGCCCGTGGATGTCTATATCCCCGGCTGCCCCCCGCGCCCCGAGGCCATCCTCTACGGCATGATGCAGCTGCAGCGCAAGGTGAAGGTGGAGAAATTCTTCGGTGGAGCCAACCACAAGATGACCCGCGAGGAGCGCGAGCGCTCCATGGAGCAGGGCGGCCTCCACGGACTGAGCAACCAAAACCTCATCGCCGCCGAGAAGCACGGACGCCGCGCGCCGATCATCGTCACGGACGTGCCACAGGACTTCGACCCGAAGAAGGGGCTGGAGGAGTAATACAACCTAAGCTGACAGTAAGATGAAACTGGAAAATATTGAACTCACATTCGACAACTTCTCCCGCGAGATGGAGAAGCTGTACAAAGAGAAGCATTTCGACTATCTTGTCACCATCGTCGGCGAGGACTTCGGCGAGGAGGGGCTGGGTTGTATCTATATTCTCGAAAATACGCAGAGCCACGCCCGTTGTTCCACAAAGGTTATCGCCAAGCAGATCGGCGAGGACTACGTGATCCCCTCGGTGCTGAAGCTCTGGCACGCTGCCGACCTGCTGGAGCGAGAGGTCTATGACTTCCTCGGCATCAAGTTTCTCGGCCACCCCGACATGCGCCGCCTCTTCATGCGCAACGACTTCCAGGGCTGGCCGCTCCGCAAGGACTTCGACATGAGCCCGGAGGCCAACCGCTTCCCCGAGACCGACGAGCCGGCAGAGGACTGGACGACGGAGTGGAACCTTGACCGCGACGGCAAACTCGTGGCCACGCGCCGCCCGCTGATGGATGAGGACGACTTCGTGATGAACTTCGGACCGAACCACCCGTCCACCCACGGTGTGCTCCGACTGGAGACCATCGTCAGCGGTGAGACCATCAAGCACGTCTATCCCCACCTCGGCTATATCCACCGCGGCATGGAGAAGATGGCCGAGAGCATGACCTATCCGCAGACGCTCGGCTTCACCGACCGCCTCAACTACCTCTGCGCCATGATGCACCGCCACGCCCTCGTCGGCGTGATCGAGGAGGCCATGGGCGTGGAACTGAGCGACCGCATCCACTACGTCCGCACCATCATGGACGAGCTGCAGCGCATCAACAACCACCTGCTCTTCCTCGGCACCTGCGCCCAGGACCTAAGCGCGCTGACGGCCTTCCTCTACTGCATGCGCGACCGTGAGCACCTGCTCAACGTCATGGAGGAGACCACGGGAGGCCGACTCATCCAGGGCTACTACCGCATCGGCGGACTCCAGGATGATATCGATCCCCACTTCGTCGAAAACGTGAAGGCTTTCTGCAAGTACTTCCGACCGATGATACAGGAGTATCTCGACGTCTTCGGCGACAACGTCATCACCCACAAGCGACTGGAAAACTGCGGTCCGATGAGTCTGGAAGACTCCATCAACTACGCCCTCACCGGTCCTGCCGGACGTGCTGCTGGCTGGCACAACGACGTGCGCAAGAACCATCCCTACGACCTCTACGGCCAGGTGGACTTCAAGGAGATCACCCTCACGGGCGCCGACTCCATGTCGCGCTATATGATCCACATCAACGAGATGTACGAGAGCCTCCACATCATCGAGCAGCTCATCGACAACATCCCTGAGGGCGAGTACTACATCAAGCAGAAGCCCATCATCAAGGTACCTGAGGGCCAGTGGTGGTTCTCCGTCGAGGGTGGAGCCGGCGAGTTTGGCGTCTATCTCGACAGCCGTGGCGACAAGAGCCCCTACCGCCTCAAGATGAGACCGATGGGACTGACGCTGGCGGGCGCCTTCGACAAGATGCTGCACGGACAGAAGATCGCAGACCTCGTGGCGACGGGTGCCTCTATCGACTTCGTGATCCCGGATCTCGACCGATAAGCCGTAAAAGACAAGTAGAATGACAAGTAAAACATGAAGTGATGTTTGATTTTAGTATCGTTACGAATTGGTTCGACACGCTGCTGCGCCAGACGTGTGGGCTAAGCGACTTCTGGGCCATACTGATAGAATGCGTGCTCGTGGGCGTCATCGTTCTCACGGCCTACGCCCTCATCTGTATCGTCCTGATATTCATGGAGCGCAAGGTGTGCGCCTACTTCCAGTGCCGCGTCGGCCCGATGCGCGTTGGCCCGTGGGGCATCTTCCAGGTCTTCGCCGACGTGGTGAAGATGCTCATCAAGGAGATCTTCTCCGTCGATCGCGCCGACAAGCTGCTCTACTATCTCGCCCCCATCCTCGTGATGGTGGCCTCGGTGGGCACCTTCTCCTTCCTGCCGTTCAACAAGGGCATGGAGGTGCTCGACTTCAATGTGGGCGTCTTCATGATCACCGCCGTCTCGTCGCTCGGCGTGATTGGCATCTTCATGGCCGGATGGGCCTCCAACAACAAGTACTCGGTCGTTTCGGCCATGCGTGGCGCCGTGCAGCTCATCTCCTATGAGATGTCACTGGGCCTCTGCTACATCACGGCCGTGGTCTTCCTCGGCACAATGCAGATGAGCGGCATCGTCGAGGCACAGACCGGACCGTGGAACTGGCTCATCATCCAGGGACATGTGCCGGCCTGCGTGGCCTTCCTCGTGTTCCTCATCGCCGGCAACGCCGAGGCCAACCGTGGCCCGTTCGACCTGGCCGAGGCCGAGAGCGAGCTGACCGCAGGCTACCATACGGAGTATAGCGGTATGGGATTCGGCTTCTACTACCTGGCCGAGTATCTCAACCTCTTTGTCATCGCCGGACTGGCAGCCGGAGTCTTCCTCGGAGGATGGGCGCCGCTGAACATCGGCATCGAGGCTTTCGACAACCTGATGAACCTCATCCCGGGCTTCATCTGGTTCTTCGGCAAGACCTTTTTCCTTGTGTTTATCCTGATGTGGATCCGCTGGACGTTCCCGCGCCTGCGCATCGACCAGATCTTGAAGTTGGAGTGGAAGTACCTGATGCCGCTGATGCTGCTCACGCTCGTCGTGGCAGCCGTCTGCGTGGCCTTCGGACTGACGCTCTAAGGACAAAGAACAAAACACCTGTAATAGCGTAAAGAAAGAAAATGGAAGATAAGAAAGAATCCTATTTCGGTGAGATTGGCGGCGCGCTCAAGACCCTCGCCACGGGACTGAAGACGACCATGAAGGAGTACTTCACGCCCAAGAGCACGGAGCAGTACCCCGAGAACCGAAAGACCACGCTCCACGTCTCCAAGCGCCACCGTGGCCGCCTCGTCTTCGTCAGAGACGAGAATGGCAACCATAAGTGTGTGGCCTGCACGATGTGTGAGAAGGCATGTCCCAACGGCACCATCACCATCACCCACGAGATGGTGGAGAATCCCGAGACGGGCAAGAAGAAGCGACAGCTCATCGACTACCAGTACGACCTGGGAGAGTGTATGTTCTGCCAGCTCTGCGTCAACGCCTGCAACTTCGGCGCCATCAAGTTTACCAACGACTTCGAAAACGCCGTCTTCGACCGCCAGAAGCTCGTGTTCCACCTCGACAAGGAGGACTACAAGGGCGGCAGTCTGCCCAACCTCATCGACGGCGGCGCCGACTGGCAAGTGGGCACGTTTAACACCAAAACCAAATAGCGTCCGATTATGGCAAGAACTATAATTTTCTTTATCCTCGCCGCAGTCATCCTGGCCTCTGCCGTGTTCTGCGTATCGACGAAGCGCATCATGCGCGCAGCGACAGCCCTGCTGTTCGTGCTCTTTGGCGTGGCCGGGCTCTATTTCGTGCTCGACTACACGTTTCTCGGTGCTGCACAGATCAGCATCTACGCCGGTGGCATCACGATGATGTATATCTTCGCCATCCAGCTGGTGTCGAAGCGCACCCTCCAGGGTCTCTCCGAGCGCTGGCTGGGCAAGAAGACCATCCTCGCAGCGGCTGTCTCTTTGGTGGGACTGGCTACGGTGGGCGCCATCCTGCTGAAGAACCAGTTTATCACCCAGGCCGTCGATCTGTCCAAGGAGCTGCCCGTCAGCGACCTGGGCAACGCCCTGATGTCTGCTGAGAAGTATGGCTATGTGCTCCCCTTCGAGTTCATCTCCCTCTTCCTCCTGGCGTGCATCATCGGTGGTCTGGTAATTCTCAACTCTTATAAGAAAAAGGAGGAGTCGAAATGATTAGCATAGAATATTTCTTCATCCTTAGCGGGCTGCTGTTCTTCATCGGCGTCTTCGGATTTATCACCCGCCGCAACCTCGTAGCGATGCTCATCTCCGTGGAGCTGGTGCTCAACGCCGTGGATCTCAACTTCGCCGCCTTCAACCGCCTGCTGTTCCCCGCAGGACAGGAGGGCATGATCTTCACGCTCTTCTCCATCGGCGTCTCGGCAGCGGAGAGCGCCGTGGCCCTGGCTATTATCATCAATGTTTACCGTCATTTCCACAGCGACCAGGTGAACAGTATTGAGAATATGAAACTCTAATCTCTTAGAAAGTTATGTACAGTTACGCATTTTTGATACTTCTCCTGCCGTTCCTCAGCTTTCTCTTGCTGGGACTGCTGGGAATGAAGATGCCTAAGAAGGTAGCCGGCTACATCGGCACCGCCCTCATGCTGGTGGTGGTCTGCCTCTGCTACTACACGGCATATCAGTACTTTTTCGGCGTGGGCCGCGAGGCTTCCGGCCTCTACCCGACGGTAACGGCCTTCAACCTCACGTGGCTCGACTTCGGCAAGTCGCCCATCTTCGGCATCGACCTGCTCTTCAAGATCGGCTTCCGCCTCACGCCTATCTCTACGATGATGCTCCTGGTCATCACCACGGTCTCCCTGATGGTCCACATCTACTCGTTTGGCTACATGGCCGAGCGCGACGAGAACTATCAGGTAGAGGGCTACGAGAAGGGCTTCCAGCGCTTCTACGCCTTCCTCTCGCTCTTCACGATGTCGATGCTCGGCCTCGTGGTGGCGACCAACATCTTCCAGATGTATCTCTTCTGGGAGCTGGTGGGTGTCTGCTCCTACATGCTCATCGGTTTCTACTATCCGAAGCACGCAGCCGTCCACGCCTCCAAAAAGGCGTTCATCGTCACCCGCTTCGCCGACCTGTTCTTCCTGTTTGGTATCTTGATCTATAGCTACTATGCCGGAACGTTCAACTACGACCTCGGCGTGATGCCCGAACTGGCCAACAACCTCACCCACATGCAGCAGACGGCCTCGTGGCTCATCCCCACGGCGCTCTTCCTGATGTTCATTGGTGGTGCGGGCAAGAGTGCAATGTTCCCGCTCCACATCTGGTTGCCGGACGCCATGGAGGGTCCGACGCCGGTTTCGGCGCTGATCCATGCCGCCACGATGGTCGTGGCCGGTGTCTATCAGGTGGCCAGCCTCTTCCCCATCTACGTGAAGTTTGGCGCCGTCGAGCAGCTCCACTGGATCGCCTACATCGCTGCCTTCACGGCCTTCTACGCCGCTGCCGTGGCCTGTGCACAGGCCGACATCAAGCGCGGACTGGCCTTCTCCACGATCTCTCAGATCGCCTACATGCTCGTGGCCCTGGGTGTCTGCTTCGCCCTCGACAACCATCATGGTGGCCTGGGCTACATGGCAGCCATGTTCCACCTCTTCACCCACGCCATGTTCAAGGCGTTGCTCTTCCTCTGCTCCGGTGCCATCATCGTGATCGTGGGCAGCAACTTCTACCAGTATATGGGTGGGCTGCGCAAGTACATGCCTATCACCAATGTGTGCTTCCTCATCGGCTGCCTCGCCATCGCGGGCATTCCGCCTTTCAGCGGTTTCTTCTCCAAGGACGAGATCATCGCCGCCTGCTTCCAGTTCTCCCCGTTCCTGGGCTGGTTCATGACGGTGGTGGCTGGTATGACGGCGTTCTATATGTTCCGCCTCTACTACCTCATCTTCTGGGGTAAGAGCTACTACGAGGCCGATCCCGACCACCGTCGCCGCCCGCAGGAGGTGCCCTTCGTGATGTGGGGCCCGCTGGTGTTCCTCGCCATCATCTCCGTCTTCGCCGGTCTCATCCCCTTCGGCCATTTCGTGAGCGCCACGGGTGAGAGCTACGACATCCACATCGACTGGAGCGTGGCCACGACGAGTATCGTCGCCGCCGTCATCGGCATCAGCCTCGCCACATGGATGTACGCTGGCAAGGAGTGGCCCGTCGCCGACAAGCTGGAGCGCACCTTCCCCAAGCTCCACAAGGCAGCCCTCAACCGCTTCTACATCGACGACGCATGGCAGTATTTCACCCACAAGATCGTCTTCCGCTGCTTCTCCCGTCCCATCGCCTGGTTCGACCGTCACGTCGTGGACAATACGTTCAACTTCCTGGCCTGGGGCGCCAATGAGGCTGCCGAGAGCATCCGCCCGTGGCAGAGTGGCGACGTCCGCGGCTATGCCACCTGGTTCATCTCCGGTGCCGTGGCCCTGTTGTTGGCCCTCCTCTTACTGTTGTAGCATTGATAACTAAAATGGAATAACAAGAAAATGAGTATATTAACATTATTCGTTGTAATCCCCCTCCTGATGCTCTTGGGCCTCTGGCTGTCCAAGAATCTCAATCAGGTGCGTGGCGTGATGGTTGTCGGTGCTACCGCCCTGCTGGCGTTGTCCATCTGGCTGACTGTCTATTTCATCGACCAGCGCGCCAGTGGCAATACCGCCAACATGCTGCTCACCTATAGCGTCACGTGGTTCGAACCGCTCAAGATCGCCTATAGCGTCGGCGTGGATGGCATCTCCGTGGTGATGATCCTCCTCTCTGCGATCATCGTCTTCACGGGCACCTTCGCCTCCTGGCAGCTGAAGCCGCTCACCAAGGAGTACTTCCTTTGGTTCGTGCTGCTGAGCATTGGTGTGTTCGGCTTCTTCATCTCCACCGACATGTTCACGATGTTCATGTTCTACGAGGTCGCCCTCATCCCGATGTACTTGCTCATCGGCGTCTGGGGTACGGGTCCGAAGGAGTATTCGGCCATGAAACTGACCCTGATGCTCATGGGTGGTTCCGCCCTGCTCATCCTCGGCATCCTCGGCATCTACTTCTTCAGTGGTGCACAGACGATGAACGTGGCTGACCTGGCTCAGCTCCACGCCATGCCGAAGTCCATCCAGAACATCTTCTTCCCGTTTGTCTTCATCGGTTTCGGTGTGCTGGGAGCGCTCTTCCCCTTCCACACATGGAGCCCTGACGGTCACGCCTCCGCGCCGACCGCCGTCTCCATGCTCCATGCTGGTGTGCTGATGAAGCTCGGTGGCTACGGCTGCCTGCGCATCGCGATGTTCCTCATGCCCGACGCCCTGGAGCTCTGGTGTCCTGTCTTCCTCGTCCTCACGACCATCTCCGTGGTCTATGGCGCGCTCTCGGCCTGTGTGCAGACCGACCTGAAGTACATCAACGCCTACTCCTCCGTCTCCCACTGTGGCATGGTGCTCTTCGCCCTGCTCATGTGTACGCAGACCGCCATCACGGGTGCCATCCTCCAGATGCTCTCCCACGGTCTGATGACGGCCCTCTTCTTCGCCGTCATCGGTATGACCTACCACCGTGCCGGCACGCGCGACGTCCGCTACCTTGGCGGCCTGATGAAGGTGATTCCCTTCCTCGCCGTCTCCTATGTCGTGGCGGGTCTCGCCAACCTCGGTCTCCCGGGCTTCTCGGGCTTCGTCGCCGAGATGACAATCTTCGTGGGATCCTTCGAGAATGCGGGCACCTTCCACCGTGTGGCCACCCTCGTGGCCTGTACGTCCATCGTCACGACGGCGGTCTATATCCTTCGCGTGGTGGGCAAGATTCTCTATCAGAAGATCCCCAACCAGAAGTTCTATGAGCTCCACGACGCCACCTGGGACGAGCGCTTCGCCATCGGCGGACTGATCTTCTGCGTGGCCGGACTGGGTCTGTTCCCGCTGGTGTTCCAGAACATCATCTCCGATGCCATCACGCCCATCTTCGACCACATCCACACCTTCGTTCCGATGCTGGGCAATCTGTAATCAACCGTATCAAGAAGTAAGAAAGAAATGAATTACAGTCAGTTTCTCTATATGATTCCCGAGGCCGCCCTGACGGCCGCCTTGGTGATACTTTTCGTTGCCGACTTCTGCTCCGCAAAGGACGGAAAGCGCAGTTGGTTCAATCCGCTGGCCTCCCTCCTGTTGGCACTGGTTACGGTCGTATGCTGCTACAGCACCACCGCTGGCGAGGCCTCGGCCTTCGGCGGCATGTATCAGGCCAATGCCGGAGTGACGGTCGTCAAGACGATCCTCGCCCTGGGCACGTTCATCGTTGTTTTGATGAGCAAGGCCTGGATCACGAGGGAGGAGAGCCGCGTCCGTGAGGGCGAGTTCTATATGCTCACGGTGAGCACCCTGTTGGGTATGTTCATGATGATGAGCGCCGGCCACTTCCTCCTGTTCTTCCTCGGCCTGGAGATGGCCTCCGTGCCTTTGGCCACGATGGTGGCCTTCGACCTCCACCGCAACGACAGCGCCGAGGCAGCAGCGAAGTTCATCCTCACCGCCACATTCTCCAGCGGCGTGATGCTCTTCGGCATCAGCTTCCTCTACGGCATGTGCGGCACGCTCTACTTCGACGACGTGGCCCTGCAGATCACGCGCCAGGGCTGCACGCCATTGCTGCTCATGGGACTGGTCTTCTTCTTCAGCGGACTGGGCTTCAAGATTTCTCTCGTGCCCTTCCACTTCTGGACCGCCGACACCTACCAGGGTGCGCCGACCACCGTCACGGGCTATCTGAGCGTCATCTCCAAGGGCGCGGCAGCCTTCACGCTCCTCTCCAT
This sequence comes from Prevotella sp., assembly GCA_003447235.1. Classification (GTDB taxonomy): domain Bacteria; phylum Bacteroidota; class Bacteroidia; order Bacteroidales; family Bacteroidaceae; genus Prevotella. The sequence goes on along the minus strand of DLZV01000040.1, from coordinate 2,768 downwards.
CCTCTACCATGTCTTTGGCACCATGATCATGTACTGGCAGGTACTGGTGATGATCGTGGTGGTGCTCTCCATCACCATCGCCAACCTCTTCGCCATCCGACAGAATGAGCTCAAGCGGTTCATGGCCTTCAGCTCCATCTCCCAGGCTGGCTACATCATGCTGGCTGCCGTGGGTACGAGCTGGCAGATGAGTGCCTCCGCCCTCGCCTACTACGTCCTCATCTACGTGGTGGCCAACATGGCGGTCTTCACCATCATCTCCGTGGTGGAGCAAAACAATGGTGGCAAGACGCAGATCAGTGACTACGACGGTTTCTACACCACCAATCCGAAGCTGAGCTTCCTCATGACGCTCGCCCTCTTCTCTCTGGGCGGCATTCCCCCGTTTGCGGGCATGTTCTCGAAGTTCTTCATCTTCATGGCTGGTGTCAAGGGCCACGATGTCTCCACCACGATGGGCGCTTGGGCCTACGCCGTGGTCTTCATCGCCCTGGTCAATACCGTCATCTCGCTCTACTACTATCTGAAGATTGTCAAGGCAATGTACATCCGCAAGAGCGACCACCCGCTCCCGACTTTCCAGAGCGACGGCAACACAAAGTTTGCCTTAGCCATCTGCACCGTCGGCGTAGTGCTCTTCGGTATCTGCAGCGCCATCTTCAACACGATTTTCGACCTGATGTAGCATAGCGTCTCATCAGAGCGACAATACCCCCTCCCCCTGCCTCCGCTCCGCGTGGAAGGCAGGGGGATTATCTTTTGTTGACAGGCTGACCATCATCCGTTCCTCTTTTTCCCTCCCACATTTGGAGGAACAAAATTTGGTCGTAAAGAAAAAAAGCCCTACCTTTGTCTTCCGTTAGTACAAAAAGAGAGACGCCCATGAAGCATATTTTACTCATCATACCGACACTGCTCTTGGCCCTGGCTTTCGCTTCCTGCCACCACGGTGAGCGACAGACCCTGCGCAGCGCGCTGCAAATGGCATACGCCGACCCGGACAGTGCGCTGACGATGCTACACACCATCGACCGTCGTGCGCTCCCGCCTGCGGAGAAGGCATACTACGCCCTGACCTATTATCTTGCGCAAGACAAGAGTGGCCTCGACGTAGCCAACGACTCGCTCATCCGCGTCGCCTACAACTACTATGCGAAACTCCCCGAGGACAGCCTTTACGCAAGGTGTATGTACTACATGGGGGTGTATTATTCCTTGTGCGACAGTCTGGAGCGTGCAAGCTATTGCCTCAAAGAGGCAGCACAGGCTGCGAAAGTACAAAAAGACACGGCTACGCTATGTCTGATTTGGTGCAAAAACTCATGGGTGGCGCGCAAGTCCAATGCTCCATTGGGGCTGAAATACGCCAGTCAGGCCTTGACATTATATCGCAAGTACAGTCAGGCTACGCCGTTGAACACGATCTATTATATTCTTTTGAAAGGAGAGTGCGAAACGCTTTGCGGCAAAAGCCAAAAGGCTCTCAATGGTTGCAAGGAGGCAGAACGACTGGCTCTCTCATTGGGCGACTCCACCACATTGTCTAACGTCTATCATGATATGGGCTATTTTGCCACTGGTGCCCACGACGCAAAGGCGGTCTATTATGCCTGTCTGGCTCGCGACTACTCCCCCATATCCAACATAGAAAGGACTTTAACCCTTGCGGATGCCTATTGCGAATCAGGGCAATACGCAGCATGCCTCAGCTTGCTGGACACGCTTCATTTGACCAATAACGCTCAACGCTATACGGCCTATTATTGTCGCCATTTTGCCACATTGGGCAAACACGACTATGCGGCAGCCAAGACCAACGCCGACTCTGCCTACCACTACATCGAGAAGATGTTTGACGAGGAGCTTCAAGAGAAGACGGCCTATTTCGAGAAGTTGATGAAAGAAAATGCAGAAAAGGCGCGGGCCGAAATGAAAGCAAGAGCGTTGAGGTTTGCCATCTTCTTTATGTGCTTTTTATGTTTGGGCGCCATGGCCTACGTCTCCACCATCTACAGAAACCATAAGCGCAAGATGGCTGCCAGGCTGAAGGAAGAAGAGGAAAAAGGCAAGGAGATGGGGGAAAACGAAAGAAAGCGCACAGAAAGGCTCTTGGCCGAAGAGGATGCGAAGATGAGGAGCATGAGCGCAATGCATGCCAAGACAGAGAAGCAACACAAAGAAGAGCAAAGGCTCAAAGATGTAAAGATCTCGACCCTGATGGATATCTTCCTCAGTAAACTCGACTTCATGCAGAAACTCGAGAAAGAGAAGGACAAGAAGGAAACACGCATCAAACTGACTGATCATGACAAAGCAAACATGCAAATGCTTCTCGAAGCCATCGACAAAGATTTTTTAGCCAGACTCTCGAAAGCGTTTCCACAACTATCAGAACGAGACAAGGAATTACTCATCTTGTTGCGCTTCAATTTTTCAACCAACATCTTGGCAAGGATCATGTGTGTCAGCGAAACCTCAGTCAAACAAAACTTGTATCTACTCAAGAAAAAAATGGGATTGGGAAAAGATGATGACTCTGTTCGAAAATTCATACAGAAGTTTTAGGACAAAACATCTTCAAAACAAGAAGAACGCCACCGAGAACGAAGAGGACAAATACCTCTTTGACTCGGAGGTTCTAACAAAATCCGCCTCCTCCACTTTTTCCTCGATTTCTAGGCCTCGATGAGCCTTTTTCTTCAGGGCACTTTTCTTCTTTTAGACCTTTTAAAGAAGTCTAATTTCACAATAGTTCGTTAAAATTTGAG
>DLZV01000021.1:159612-160494 GCA_003447235.1 Prevotella sp. | reverse complement strand
TTGAAACGCTGAAACACTGAAACATTTCGAGTAAACTAATCTCACAAAACACTAATAACCAACCACTTACACCAACTACAAGGACAATATCATCAAACCAACAAGCGTATCAAAGCCCGCTACCGCAGTCTTTTCTTCGCCAAAAGACTGATAAAAATATCGTTTTCCTCTCCTCATTGGCCCGTCACCCACACTTCGACCCGCTTTTCGACTCGGCAGACGAAGCAGAGTTTGGGCGGCAAACTCTCAAAAAGGACTGCCGATACCACGGAAACCTTCCGCGATCCCACTTTGCGAGAGCCATTTTGCCTCTCTGCGACGCAATAAAACCCGCTCCGAGACCGTTTATAAGAATGTTATGCAATGGACGGACAGGATACGGCAGGTGAAGATTCTCCTCGTGGCCGCGGCAGTACTGATAGCCGTGGCCTCGCTGATCGTGTCCCACTTCCTGACGCGCGACCTCTCCAAGGAGGAGCGGGCACGCATGGAGGTGTGGGCGCAGGCCATGAAGTCGCTCTCGCAGGCCGACGAGAACACGGACCTGAGCCTCGTGCTGCGCGTGCTCAACGACAACAACACTATCCCCGTGGTGGTGACGGACCGCGACGGCGTCGTGACCGACTTCCGCAACGTACGCGTGAGCGGCAAGGACTACGCCGACTCGCTGCGCTACCTGACCCACATGGCCGAGCGGCTGCAGGCCTCGGGGCGCTGCATACGCATCTCGCTGAGTGAGCAGGTGAAGAGCGACTACATGAACGTCTGCTACGACGACTCGCTGATGCTCAAGCGCCTGGCCTGGTACCCGTTTATCCAGCTGGGCGTGGTGATGATCTTCGTCGTCGTGGCCATCTTCGCCCTGCTCACCTCCAAGCGGGC
>DLZV01000021.1:158882-159405 GCA_003447235.1 Prevotella sp. | reverse complement strand
GCCCTGCTCACCTCCAAGCGGGCCGAGCAGAACAAGGTGTGGGTGGGACTCTCCAAGGAGACGGCCCACCAGCTCGGCACGCCCATCTCCTCGCTCATGGCCTGGCAGGAGATACTCAAGGAGAGCTACCCCGAAGACCCGCTCGTGGCCGAGATGGGCAAGGACGTGGAGCGACTGCAGCTCATCGCCGACCGATTCTCCAAGATCGGATCGCTCCCCGAGCCCGTGCCCTCCAGCCTCAACGACGTCATCGACCACGTCATCGACTACATGGACAGAAGGACCTCGCGCAAGGTAAGCATGGTCAAGGAGCTGCCCAAGGAGGACATCGTCGTCAGCCTCAACGCATCGCTCTTCGAGTGGGTGATAGAAAACCTCTGCAAGAACGCCGTCGATGCCATGGGCGGCGGGCAGGGCACCATCACGATCCACGTGGAGGAGACGGAGACGAAGGCCATCCTCGACGTCACGGACACGGGCAAGGGCATCCGCAAGAAAGACATCGGAAACGTCTTCCGGCCCG
>DLZV01000021.1:158454-158671 GCA_003447235.1 Prevotella sp. | reverse complement strand
CATCGGAAACGTCTTCCGGCCCGGCTTCACGACCAAGAAGCGAGGCTGGGGACTGGGACTGAGCCTGGCGAAGCGCATCGTGGAGGAATATCACCACGGACGCATCTACGTGCGCAGCTCGGAGGTGGGCAAGGGCACGACCTTCCGCATCGAGCTGCGGAAGTAGGAAGCAGCCGCGAAAAAGGCCCACAGATGCGCCACAAGCCCCCCCCCCCAT
>DLZV01000021.1:157981-158213 GCA_003447235.1 Prevotella sp. | reverse complement strand
CCCCCCCCCCCAAGCCGCCCCAAGGAGCCGCACTATGGCCCCCGCGGGGTGAAGAAATACCATTTTTTAACTGCAAATTGTTGATAATCGGAAAAATGTTCGTACCTTTGCACCCCGATTATGGACTTAGACTACCTCCACATAGATCTGAAAAGCTTGGACTATGGCCGCACGGAGCGGACGCTGAGCTTGGACGACGCTTACTTCGAGGCGATAGACGCACCCGAGGTGA
>DLZV01000021.1:157506-157754 GCA_003447235.1 Prevotella sp. | reverse complement strand
GGCGATAGACGCACCCGAGGTGAGGAGGGGAAACCTGTCCGTGAGGATCGCCATCGATCGCACCTCGCAGGACGCCTTTCTCCTCGACTTCCACATCACGGGCACGGTGACAGTCAGTTGCGACCGCTGCCTGGAAGACATGGAGTTGCCCATCGAGGCCCAGGAGCGCATGGAGGCTAAGTTTGGAGAGGAAAGCTCAGAGGATGACACTTGTGTGACGGTGGCCGAGGACGAAGGAATACTCGATG
>DLZV01000021.1:128013-157303 GCA_003447235.1 Prevotella sp. | reverse complement strand
CGAGGACGAAGGAATACTCGATGTCGCATGGCTCATCTACGAGTTGACGGCGCTCGCCATCCCCGTCAGGCACGTGCATGCACCTGGAAAATGCAACCCTGCCATGATACGGGTGCTCGAGGAGCACTCGGCCGTCCGAAGCGGAGAGGGAGACGAGAAAGCCACAGACCCGCGCTGGGCAGCACTCGAACAACTCAAGAAAAAGAATTAAAAAACAAAACAGATTAAAAAATTATGGCACATCCTAAAAGAAGACAATCGAAGACTCGTACGCTCAAGCGCAGAACGCATGACAAGGCAGTAGCCCCCACGCTCGCCGTATGCCCCAACTGTGGCGCCTACTACGTCTATCACACCGTATGCCCCACGTGCGGCTACTACCGCGGCAAGCTGGCCGTGGAGGTCGCTACCGCCGAGTAAACACCTTCTCATTGACATAAATGGAGAAGATAAACGCTATCATCACCGGTATCGGCGGCTACGTGCCCGACTACATCCTCACCAACCAGGAGTTGTCGCGCATGGTCGATACCACCGATGAGTGGATCCAGACGCGCGTCGGCATCAAGGAGCGGCGCATCCTCACCGAGGAGGGGCTGGGCACGAGCTACATGGCTCGCAAGGCCGCAAGCCAGCTGCTGGAGAAGACGGGAGCCGATCCCGACTCCATCGACGCGCTTATCGTCGCCACGACTACTCCCGACTACAAGTTTCCCTCGACGGCCTCCATCGTCGTCGGGCGACTGGGGATGCACAACGCCTTCGCCATGGACACGGCGGCGGCCTGCAGCGGATTCCTCTACACGCTCGATCTGGCCTGCTCGATGATAGAGAGCGGACGCTACAAGCGCATCATCGTCATCGGAGCCGACAAGATGTCGTCGATGGTCGACTACACCGACCGCAACACCTGCGTCCTCTTCGGCGACGGAGCGGGCGCGGTGCTCGTAGAGGGAACGACGGAGGAGGGTGTCGGCATGCAGGGATCCTACCTGCGTACCGATGGCAAGGGACTGCCGTTCCTTCACCTGAAAGCGGGCGGATCGGTATGCCCCCCGTCACAGTTCACGGTGTCGCACAAGCTCCACTATATCTATCAGGAGGGGCGCACGGTGTTTCGCTATGCCGTCACGGAGATGAGCAACGACGTTGGGATGATGATGAGCCGATTCGGACTGACTCCCGAGACCATCAACTGGGTGATACCCCACGAGGCCAACCGCCGCATCATCGAGGCCGTGGCCAAGCGCGCGGAGATACCGCTCGATAAGGTCATCATCAACATCGACCGCTACGGCAACACGTCGGCAGCAACGATTCCGCTGGCCATGTGGGACAACGAGAAGCTGCTCAAGAAGGGCGACAACGTCATCTTCACGGCCTTCGCAGCCGGATTTGCCCATGGAGCATCTTACTGCAAGTGGGCCTACGACGGCGACGCGGTAGGAGCGGCGAAGTAGCGGACGGCTTCACAACAAATAAGTATGGGGCTCAGAACGTGAGGCGCAAGGGAGCGGCGACGCTTCCCCGTGGCCTGACGCTCTGAGCTTTTTTCGCTTTGGGCAGGAGACGGACTCCACACCCGGCCTTCTTCTCAATCCGCCAAATTGGTTTACTCCACAACAACATCATTATGCAGCACAAAGCAGGATTCGTCAACATCGTGGGCAACCCGAATGTGGGCAAGAGCACGCTCATGAACCAACTCGTGGGCGAACAGATCAGTATAGCGACCTTCAAGGCCCAGACCACACGCCATCGCATCATGGGCATCGTCAACACGCCAGAGGCACAGGTGGTATTCTCCGACACCCCGGGCGTGCTGAAGCCCAACTACAAGATGCAGGAGATGATGCTGGCATTCTCGGAGAGCGCACTCGCCGACGCCGACATCTTGCTCTACGTGACGGACGTGCGCGAGACGCCAACCAAGAACATGGACTTCCTGGAGAAGGTCTCGAAGATGGAGATACCCGTCATCCTCCTGATCAACAAGATCGACGAGAGCGAGCAAAACCAGCTCGGCGATCTCGTGGAGACATGGCACAAGCTGCTCCCGAAAGCCGAGATACTGCCCATCTCGGCCAAGAACAAGTTTGGCACGGAGATCCTGATGAAGCGCATCCTGGAACTCCTGCCCGAGAGCCCGGCCTACTTCGACAAGGACCAGCTCACGGACAAACCCGCCAAGTTTTTCGTCTCCGAGATCATCCGCGAGAAGATCCTCCGCTACTACGACAAGGAGATACCCTACTCCGTGGAGGTGGCCGTGGAGCGATTCAAGGAGGACGAACGGCTGATCCGCATCAATGCCGTCATCTACGTGGAGCGCGACAGCCAAAAGGGCATCATCATCGGCCACCAGGGACAGGCCCTCAAGAAAGTATCGGCAGAGGCACGCAAGTCGCTCGAGCAGTTCTTCGGCAAGAAGATCTTCCTGGAGACCTACGTCAAGGTCGATAAGGACTGGCGAAGCTCCAAGCGCGAGCTGCGCCTTTTCGGCTACGACCCACAATAAGGGCGCGCGCTCTCGTGAGCCACATCCCCTGGGAGAGGCAGCACCCCCAAAAAACGCTCACCCCTACCCCGCCCGCCAAACGACGGACGGGACAAATGACAAGAAAAAAACGGCCCTAACTGTATGCAGGGCATACTCTCGCCATCGGATGGCGAGGGCCGAAGAATGTTAAACTTCAGTAATTAAACAGACATCATGGCAAATTTAGTAGCTATCGTTGGCCGCCCGAACGTGGGCAAATCAACGCTTTTCAACCGTCTCACCAATAGCCGCCGCGCCATCGTGAGCGAGACGGCAGGCACCACCCGCGACCGCCAGTATGGCAAATGTCTCTGGAACGGGCGCGAGTTTTCGCTTGTTGATACAGGAGGCTGGGTCGTCAAGTCGGACGACATCTTCGAGGACGCCATCCGCAAGCAGGTGCGCGTAGCCACGGACGAGGCCGACCTGGTGCTCTTCGTGGTGGACAACGAGACGGGCATCACGGACTGGGACGAGGACGTGGCACAGATCTTGCGCCGCGCAAGCGTACCCATCCTGCTCGTGGCCAACAAGATAGACAATAGCGGACGATCGTACGAGGCTGCTGAGTTTTACAAGCTGGGGCTGGGCGACCCGATCTGCGTGAGCGCAATCACGGGTGGCGGCACGGGCGACCTGCTCGACATCATCCTGGAGAAACTGGAGGACGTGCCCGAGGAGGAGGTTGACGACAACCTGCCGCGCTTCGCCGTCGTGGGACGCCCCAATGTCGGCAAGTCGAGCATCATCAACGCCTTCATCGGCGAGGACCGCAACATCGTCACCGAGATAGCAGGAACCACACGCGACAGCATCTACACGCGCTACAACAAGTTTGGTTTCGACTTCTACCTCGTCGATACGGCAGGCATCCGACGCAAAAACAAGGTGAGCGAGGACCTGGAGTTCTATAGCGTGATGCGATCCATCCGCGCCATCGAGAACAGCGACGTCTGCATCCTCATGATCGACGCCACGCGTGGCATCGAGGGACAGGACATGAACATCTTCCAGATCATCCAGAGAAACAAGAAGTCGCTCGTCGTGGTGGTCAACAAATGGGACCTGGTGGAGGAGAAGACCCAGAAGCACATCGACACCTTCACCAACGCCATCCGCAGCCGCATGGCGCCCTTCACCGACTTCCCCATCATCTTCACCTCGGCCCTGACCAAGCAGCGCATCTTCAAGGTGCTCGAACTGGCTAAGGCAGTCTTCGACAGCCGCAAGATCCACATCGGCACCAACAAGCTCAACGAGGTGATGCTGCCCATCATCGAGAACACGCCGCCCCCCTCGACCAAGGGCAAGTATATCAAGATCAAGTATTGCTCGCAGCTGCCCAACACGCAGATCCCCTCGTTTGTCTACTACGCCAACCTGCCGCAATACATCAAGGAGCCCTACCGTCGCTTCCTGGAGAACAAGATGCGAGAGCATTGGTCGCTCATCGGCACCCCGATCAACATCTTCATCCGTCAGAAATGATGCACGCATTTTCTCTACGCCCCTTCCTCGGCTCGCTGCTGGGGACGGGGGCTCTCGCCCTGTCGCTGCTCCTGGGGTCGTGCTCCGACAAGCCGCAGGAGACGGTCAACCAAGGCGAACTGGCGGCCCGAACGGCCAAGATCTACTACGACAGCTTGGCGGCAGGCCGCTTCGACAGTTTCTATGAGGGGAAGTTGAAGGCCGATACCGTGCCCGAGACTTACCGACAGCAGATGAAAGCCATCCTAAAGCAGTTTGCCGACAACGAACAGAAGCGCCACAAGGGCATCGACAGCGTCCGCATCAGCACCTACCAGTATGCTGAGAAGACGCAGACGGCCAACGTCTTTCTCACGCTCGTCTATGGCGACAAGACACAGGAGCAGGTGGTCGTGCCGATGGTGAGGCGCGACAGTCTGTGGTATATGCGATAGGAAACGTTCCATTACATGGCACCTTTTCTCGCCATGGCATAACTCGAGCAAGCTCGGTTCTGCTCATTTGACTTAACGAAAAGGTTCCATTACATGGCACCTTTTCTCGCCATGGCATAACTCGAGCAAGCTCGGTTCTGCTCATTTGGCTTAACGAAAAGGTTCTTATTTCTCCTCCCGCTCCACCTCTCTGACTTTCTTGAAGAGGTCGGAGGCGAAGACCAAGTCGTTGAGCTTCTTGTTGCGCGAGGAGATGACGGAGTCTTTGTCGCCCTGCCACTCCTTTCTGCCGTCGGCTATGAAGACGATGTTCTCGCCAATACCCATGACGGAGTTCATGTCGTGGGTATTGATGATCGTCGTGATGCCATACTCCTTGGTGATGCCGGAGAGGAGCTCGTCGATGACAAGCGAGGTCTTCGGGTCGAGGCCGGAGTTGGGCTCGTCGCAGAAGAGATACTTCGGATTCATGACGATGGCGCGAGCGATGGCGACACGCTTCTGCATACCACCCGAGATTTCGCCTGGAAACTTGCTTCCCGTCCCGTTGAGGTTGACGCGGTCGAGACACTCCTGCGCCCTTCGGTCGCGCTCGGCGGCAGTCATATTGGAGAACATATCAAGGGGAAAGCGCACATTCTCCAGGACGGAGAGGGAGTCGAAGAGGGCCGCACTCTGGAAGATCATGCCCATCTCACGGCGCATCTGCACGCGCTCGCGCTTCGACATGCGCACAAAGTCGCGCCCGTCGTAGAGCACCTCGCCACCCGTCGGATCGAGGAGGCCCACAAGGATCTTCATCAGCACGGTCTTGCCCGCGCCCGACTGACCGATAATGAGGTTGGTCTTGCCGTCGTCGAAGACGGCGTTGATGTCGCGCAGGACGGCTTTATCGCCAAAGGACTTGTCTATATGCTTGACTTCTATCATGGCTTTCTACTGTTTTGACTAACTGAGCAACTGGGTGAGGAACACATCACAGAAAAGGATCAGCACCGAACTATTGACCACGGCTGCCGTGCTGGCCTTGCCCACTTCTACGGATCCGCCACCGACGGTATAGCCGAAATAGGAGCTGACGCTGGTGATGATATAGGCATAGACAAGGCTCTTGATGATACTCGTCCACAAGAACCAGGGCACGAAATCGTGCTGCAGTCCGGCCGTGAGGTCCTCAGGGGTGATGATATGGCCGACATAGGCCGTGGAGTAGGCTCCCACCACGCCCAGCGCGGAAGAGAAGATCACGAGGAAGGGCATGATCGTCACCAAGCCGAGTATCTTCGGCAGGATGAGGTAGTTGGCCGAATTGACGCCCATGATCTCCAGGGCGTCGATCTGCTGCGTGACGCGCATCGTGCCCAGCTCAGAGGCGATATTGGACCCCACCTTGCCCGCCAGGATCAAGCACATGATGGAAGAAGAAAACTCCAGGAGCATGATCTCGCGCGTGGCGTAGCCTGCCACCCAATGAGGCATCCACGGACTTTGGATATTGACCTTCATCTGGATGCAGATGACGGCTCCGATGAAGAAGGAGATGAGCAGGACGATGCCAATGGAGTCGATGCCGAGCTGCGACATCTCCTTGACATACTGCTTGAGAAACATCCGCATACGCTCGGGACGAGAGAAGGCGCGCCCCATCAGAATGAGGTATTTGCCGAAGGTGGTGAGCCACTTATGTATTAACATGCGATGGGTTTATATGAAACTTTGGTGCAAAAGTAACCAAAATCCCCTTAAAAACTGCATCCGCAGGGATAGTTTTTGTCCTTGACGGGCGATATTAGCATCTTTTTTCTTACTTTTGCAATCCAAAAATGAATACAACGGATATGAGCGACAACGATAGCGAGCGACTGGTGGCGACACCTATCGGCAGCGAGGAGACCGAGGGCGAAGGTGCAACCGAGCAGCGGGCCATGCTCCACGCCAAAGGTTTGGTGAAGCGGTATGGCAAGCGAACCGTGGTGAGCGACGTCAACTTCAACGTCCGCCAAGGAGAGATTGTAGGACTGCTGGGACCCAACGGAGCCGGCAAGACCACGTCTTTCTACATGACGACAGGACTGGTAGTGCCCAACGACGGCCATGTCTATCTCGGCGACACGGAAATCACGGACTACCCGGTCTATAAGCACGCCCATGCTGGCATCGGCTACCTGCCGCAGGAGGCAAGCGTGTTTCGCAAGATGAGCGTCGAGGACAACATCATGGCCGTGCTGGAGCGCACCAAGCTCTCCCACGACGAGCAGATAGCAAAGATGGAGAGCCTCATCAAGGAGTTTCGCCTGCAGAAGGTGCGCAAGAATCTGGGAGACCGACTCTCGGGAGGCGAGCGGCGACGCACGGAGATAGCACGCTGCCTGGCCATCGACCCGAAGTTTATCATGCTCGACGAGCCCTTCGCGGGCGTGGACCCCATAGCCGTGGAGGACATCCAGAGCGTCGTTTGGCGACTGAAGTTTCGCAACATCGGCATACTCATCACCGACCACAACGTCCAGGACACGCTCTGCATCACAGACCGCGCCTACATGCTCTTCGAGGGCCGCATCCTCTTCCAGGGCACACCAGAGGAACTGGCCAACAACAAGATCGTCAAGGAGAAGTACCTCACAAACAGTTTCGTGCTCCGCAAAAAAGACTTCCAGCTCATCGAGGAACAGCGCAAGGCCAAGGAACAAGAAGGAGAGAGTGAGGGATCAGCCGATAAACCCGAGGAAAGATACTTTGATTCTACAGAAAATCAACAACCTTGCACCATGAGCAATCAAGGACTAATAGCATTGGCACAGTTGATTCTGCCATCAGAGATACTTTCAAATTTTGAAGTAGTACGCGTAGAAGAAGTATCGTCCCTCACCCGCATCTATCTTGACGAATCTGCTAAGGCTGACTACAAAGACAACCCGGAGATTGAATCTAAAGGGTTCTGCGAAGCCGTAACAATACGTGACTTCCCGATCCGTGACAAAAGTGTTGGCCTGATCGTCAGAAGACGCAAATGGTACGACAAGCAGAACAACCGATACTTCTCCGACTCTTATGGCATGAAGGCAGAAGGAACCAGCTACTCCAAGGAGTTTGCGACGTTTTTAAAAGAAGTGTATGGAGACGATTCCCACGACCTCCCGTTCGCTTGACCGCTATTGTCACATAAACGTGGATACGTTTGAAAAGCAATGTAAGGAATGGTCAGCGGTTATCGGGTGAGCCGAGCGGACAGTAGGACTTTTCCTTTACACTTTGCTTCAAAAGCGGACAAAGAAAGGCGAGACCATGGTCTATGAATGCCCACGAAATGCTATTTCGCGAGGCGGGAAAGCCATGGCTTGCCGTTAAAAAATCAAATTTTACACCTTGATATTAGGTAATTGCCTAAATTATAGCTAACTTTGCAACCCTATTTGTGGCCTCGTGCGAACGGGCCACGATACGCCCAAAGCAAAAATTAATAATAATATAACAAAATAACGAAGAAATGCAGATTTCATTTGAGAACCCCGAGAAGGTGGGCGGCGTGCTGACGCTGACCGTCGAAGAGGGTGACTACAAGGCAGATGTCGAGAAGAAACTCAAGGAATACCGCCGTCGCGCCAACATGCCGGGCTTCCGTCCGGGCCAGGTGCCGATGGGCTTGATCCGTCGCCAGATGGGCAACTCCGTCAAGGTGGACATCATCAACGAGCTTCTGGGCAAGGAGATGCAGAAGTACATCACCGACAACAAACTGGCCGTCCTCGGCCAGCCGATAGCCCACGAGGGCGACGAGCCGATCGACCTGGAGAAGGACGCTCCCTACGTGTTCCGCTTCGACCTCGCCATCGAGCCTGAGTTCGAACTCAAGTTGAACAAGCGCGACAAGGTGGAGTACTTTGACATCACGGTGGACGACAAGCTCATCGACCAGCAAGTGGAGATGTTCAGCCGCCGCTTTGGCAAGATGGACGACAAGGCCGAGAGCTACGACGCCGAGGCCAACGACCTGCTGCAGGGCGACCTGCGCCAGCTCGACGCCGAGGGCAACACGATCGAGGGTGGCCTGACCCTGGAGGCAGCCAAGCTGATGCCGTCACAGATCAAGGTGGAGGCCCAGCGCGACCTCTTCAAGGGCGCAAAGCTCGGCGACATCATCACCTTCAATCCCCGCAACGCCTATCCTGAGAGCGATGGCGAGATGGCAGCCCTGCTGAAGGTCGAGAAGGACCAGCTGGCAGACTACACGGGCGACTTCTCTTTCCAGATCACGCAGATCTCCCACTTCGTGCCTGCTGAGAACAACGAGGAGCTCTGGAAGGCCGTCTATGGCCAGGACGCCGACATCAAGGACGAGGCTGCTTTCCGCAAGACCATCGCCGAGGGCGTGCGCCAGCAGCTCGTGCAGGACGAGGACTTCAAGTTCATGCAGGACGTTCGCAAGCATTGCGAGAAGAAGGTGGGCGAACTGACCTTCGCCAACGACATCCTCAAGCGCGTCATGCTGCAGAACAACCAGGACAAGGGTGAGAAGTTTGTCGAGGAGAACTACGACCGCAGCATCAAGGAGCTCACCTGGCACCTCATCAAGAACAAGCTGGTCGAGCAGACCGGCGTGAAGGTGGAGGAGCAGGATATCCGCGAGATCGCCCGCCAGTCCACCCGCGCACAGTTCGCACAGTACGGCATGGGCAACATCCCCGACGAGCTGATCGAAAAGTATGCCGACGAGATGCTGAAGAAGCGCGAAAATGTGGAGCCGCTCGTGGAGGCTGCCATCGACCGCAAGCTGGCCGTCGCCCTGAAGGAGGTGGTGAAGCTCGACACGAAGGAGATTTCCCTCGAAGACTTCAATAAGATGCTGGAGGCTTAAAAACAAGCCTTTTTCTGAAAAAACTTCTTTTTTCAAGAGGTTATCGATTTTTTTTCTTAACTTTGTGTGTGGATAATGACCACCATCCCCATCAAGGGTGGCGCGATCCTTGTCCACAGACAAAGGGAAGGAGGTCGATAGCCTCTTTGCTTTTTGTCTAACAGCTAACAAACAGAAAGGTAAAAATGAACGATTTTAGAAAGTACGCCGTCGGCCATCTGGGCATGAACGGCCTCGTACTCGACGAAGTGATGAGGGCCCAGCAGCAGTACGTCAACCCCTACATCCTCGAGGAGCGCCAGCTCAACGTGACGCAGATGGACGTCTTCTCACGACTGATGATGGACCGCGTCATCTTCCTCGGCACGGAGGTGAACGACTATACCGCCAACACGCTGCAGGCGCAGCTGCTCTACCTCGACTCCGTAGATCCGGATAAAGACATTTCCATCTATATCAATTCGCCGGGCGGAAGCGTCACGGCAGGACTTGCCATCTACGACACCATGCAGTTTATCTCCTCCGACGTGGCTACCCTCTGCTCGGGCATGGCGGCCTCGATGGCAGCCGTACTCCTCGTGGCGGGCAAGGAAGGCAAACGCTCCGCGCTCAAGCATAGCCGCGTGATGATCCACCAGCCGCTCGGTGGCGTACAGGGACAGGCTTCCGACATCGAGATAGAAGCCCGCGAGATCCAGAAGTACAAGAAAGAACTCTACAACATCATTGCAGAGCACTCACACCAGCCGTTCGACAAGGTGTGGCAGGACAGCGACCGCAACTACTGGATGACGGCCGACGAGGCCAAGGAATACGGCATGATCGACCAGATCATGGTGAAGAAAGGTGGTGCTGACGAAGCCTCGGCTAAAGAATAAATCACGGAATAGCAACTCACGATATATCTCATTAATATATTAAGGAGAGAATATGCCTAAAAAGAAATGTTCTTTCTGCGGAAGGTCGGAGGATGATGTCAATATGCTCATCTCGGGCCTGAGCGGATACATCTGCGACGACTGCATCAAGCAGGCTTACAACATACTGGAGACGGCAGGAGCTGTCGACGACCCCAAAAAAGGAAAGGGAGGAGCCCGCAAGCTGGCCGAGGTGCCCAAGCCAATGGACATCAAGGCCTACCTCGACGAATATATCATCGGGCAGGACGAGGCC
This sequence comes from Prevotella sp., assembly GCA_003447235.1. Classification (GTDB taxonomy): domain Bacteria; phylum Bacteroidota; class Bacteroidia; order Bacteroidales; family Bacteroidaceae; genus Prevotella. Next base: position 146,814 of record DLZV01000021.1, on the reverse strand, counting down.
AAGCGATCATTGGCCGTGGCCGTCTATAACCATTACAAGCGCTTGCAGCAGCCCGAGGACGAGACGGGCGTGGAGATCGAGAAGAGCAATATCATCATGGTCGGATCCACGGGAACGGGCAAGACGCTCCTCGCACGCACCATAGCCAAACTCCTGGACGTGCCGTTCACCATCGTCGATGCCACCGTCTTCACCGAGGCGGGCTATGTCGGCGAGGACGTGGAGAGCATTCTCTCGCGACTCCTGCAGGTGGCCGACTACGATGTGGCCGAGACGGAGCGCGGTATCGTCTTCATCGACGAGATCGACAAGATAGCCCGCAAGTCGGACAACCCCAGCATCACGCGCGACGTCAGCGGCGAGGGCGTGCAGCAGGGACTCCTCAAGCTCCTCGAAGGCACGGTGGTCAACGTACCCCCCAAGGGCGGACGCAAGCACCCGGACCAAAACTACACACAGGTGGACACAAAGAACATCCTCTTCATCTGTGGTGGTGCGTTCGACGGCATCGAGACCAAGATAGCCCGACGACTCAACACCCACGTCGTGGGATTCAACTCCATACAGAACACGGCAAAGATCGACAAGAACGACTTGATGAAATATGTTCTGCCTCAGGATCTGAAGGCGTTTGGACTCATCCCCGAGATCATCGGACGACTGCCGGTGCTCACCTATCTGAAGCCGCTCGACCGCGAAGCTTTGCGCAAGATCCTCGTCGAGCCGAAAAACTCCATCGTCAAGCAGTTTACCAAACTCTTCGAGATGGACGGCATCAAACTCACCTTCACCGACGGCGCACTCGACTACATCGTCGATAAGGCCGTGGAGTACAAACTCGGCGCGCGTGGCCTGCGATCCATCGTAGAGAGCGTGGTCAACGAGGCAATGTTTGAATTGCCCTCCAAGGACGTGAAGGAACTGGAAGTGACGCGCGACTATGCCGCGCAGGAGTTGGAGAAATCAACCAGCCTGCGCCGTCTGGAACAAGGCAAGTAGTGTGTCTATCACCTACAACCCCACCACCGACAGGGCCGAAAGGACCTGACGGGGCGGGGGCCAGTCCTCCCCTCCCCTACGGAGACGGATGGACAGGAATCACCCCTACGATACGGAATACATCAACTATTAACAATGACAAAGGAAGTGAATCTGACCGAAGCACTCAAACATTACTTTGGCTTCGACAAGTTTAAGGGCGACCAGGAGGCTATCATCCGCAACCTCCTGGACGGTAACGACAGCTTTGTCCTCATGCCCACGGGCGGCGGAAAGAGCCTATGCTACCAGCTTCCATCCCTGTTGATGGACGGGACGGCCATTGTCGTCTCACCCCTCATCGCATTGATGAAGAACCAAGTGGATGTCATCAACGGCCTCAGCGAGGAGGACGGCGTGGCCCACTACCTCAACTCGTCGCTGAAGAAGGCTGAGATAGACCGCGTGAAGTCGGATATCGTCAAGGGACACACGAAGCTACTCTACGTCGCCCCGGAGTCCTTGAACAAGGAGGAGTATATCGAGTTCTTCAAAACCGTCCACATCACTTTCTATGCCATTGACGAAGCCCATTGTATCTCGGAGTGGGGACACGATTTCCGACCCGAATACCGCAAAATCCGCCACGCCATCGACGAGATAGGCACGGCACCCGTCATAGCCCTGACAGCCACGGCGACCGACAAGGTGCGCACGGACATCAAGCGGAGCCTGGGCATCGACAACGCGCCAGAGTTTAAGAGCTCCTTCAACCGTCCCAACCTCTACTATGCCGTGAAGCCCAAGACGAAGGAGGTGGACAAGGAGATCGTCAAGTTTATCAAGGAGCACCAGGGCAAGAGCGGCATCATCTACTGTCTCTCGCGCAAGAAAGTGGAGGAGCTTTCAGAGATATTGAAAGCCAACGACATCCAGGCCGCCCCCTATCATGCGGGTCTCGACTCCGAGACACGGTCGCAGACGCAGGACGACTTCCTGATGGAGAACATCAAGGTGATCGTTGCCACTATCGCCTTTGGCATGGGTATCGACAAACCCGATGTGCGCTTTGTCATCCACTACGATATTCCCAAGTCGCTGGAGGGCTACTACCAGGAGACGGGACGCGCCGGACGCGACGGCAAGGAGGGCATTTGTGTGGCCTTCTACTCATACAAGGACCTCAAGAAACTGGAGAAATTCATGGAGAACAAGCCGATCGCCGAACAGGACATCGGACGCCAACTGCTCCAGGAGACAGCCGCCTATGCCGAGTCGTCGGTCTGCCGCCGCAAAATGTTGCTCCACTACTTCGGAGAGGAGTATCCGAAGGACAACTGCGGGATGTGCGACAACTGCGTACACCCCAAGCAAAGGATTGATGCGGAGAAGCAGCTCGCCATCGTCCTGCGGGCCGTAGGCGTGCTCAAGGAGAACTTCAAGCAGGAGTATCTCATCGACTTCGTGAAAGGCAGGGCTACTGATGATATCAGGATTCACCACCACGACGAGCTGGAGGAGTTTGGCGAGGGAGAAAACGAGGACCCGAAGATATGGAATCCCGTGATCCGCCAAGGACTGCTCAACGGCTATATGCGCAAAGACATCGAGAGCTATGGCATCTTGAAACTCACCGCAGCAGGCAAGCGATACCTGAAAAGCCCGAAGCCCTTCCAGGTGGTCATGGACGCAGAGTTTAAGGACGAGGACTATGAGGAGGGAGGCGAAGGCGGTTTCGGCGTGCTCGACCCGCAACTCTTCGCCATGCTCAAGGACCTGCGCCACGATATGGCCCGCAAACTGGATCGCCCTCCTTACGTCATCTTCCAGGACGTTTCCCTGGAACAGATGGCAACCATCTATCCTATCAACGAGAAGGAGCTGCTCAACATCCAAGGAGTCGGAGCGGGCAAGGCCAAGCGCTATGGCCAGCCGTTCTGCGACCTGATCAAAAAGTATTGCGAGGAGAACGATATCGTCCGTCCCGAGGAGTACCGCGTCAAGACGGTGGCGAAGAAGTCGATGCAAAAGGTGAAGATCATCCAGAGTATCGACCATCAGCTGTCCCTCGACGACATCGCACGCGCCGAGGGCCTAGATTTCGACGAACTGATAGACAAGCTCGATGATATCGTGGACAGCGGAACAAAGCTCAACATCGACTACTACCTCGACGACACGTACGACGAGGATCAGATAGACGACATCTACGACTACTTCATGGAAAGCGATACGGACGACATCGACAAGGCGATGGACGAACTGAATGAGGACTACACCGAAGAGGAGATACGGTTGGTACGCATCCAGTTTATATCCGAGATGGCCAATTAGGCCGACACCCTCGCACTATTCCACCCACCATTTACCATCATGGGGACTGCCTCTCGACGAGGTCAGTCCCCATTCCTTTTTCTTCTCTGCCGAGACTATTATTTCGCCGCCTCTCTCCGCATTACGCGCAAGCGATGCAACTTCTGCTGACGACGGTAGCCACGCCACACCCCCATGCCCACACGCGGCCATGAGGGGATATGCTTGATCTGGTGGCGCACCATCGGTATGTCCCAAAGCAACATCAGCAGGGCGAAGAACAACCCAGCAAGCAAGGTCCACCCGAAGAGGATCTTGATGCTTTGTGCCATCACGCCTTCCACCAAACGCGAGACGACAGAGGAAAAATCGGCCGGAGAGGCAGACATCCGCACACGGTCCATATACTGGGAGCAACGGGCAAAACCATCGGCCATGTAGTATTTCATGCCGTAGGAGTGGAGCGCAGCACCCACCAGCCCTCCCACAAACATGTGCAGGACATTGAATATCGAGAGTGCTTGGAAGAAATGCTCAAACGACATCATCTCGTGCAGACACCACATGAAGGCGATACAGAGGACGGCATAGGAGAATCCACGACACATCAGCGGTATGCGGAGCATCTCGATACTCAGCCCACTGTCGAGCAAGACATAGTATCCACCCACATAGAGGGAGAAAAACATCAGCCCGAAGGCAATGAGTTTATACACGTTCCAACGCATCAGTTTCAGCCACCCCAAGCTGACCAAACAGCCTCCAAGGATGCCCGGAAGCGACCATTGGGCTAAGGTTTCTGTGGTCAAGTCGTCATAGTGCATCACCTCCTCGTAATAGACCATCTCCAGCACATGCTCGCAGGAAAACAAGGCCTCCACCACGCCGATGAGAAGGATAATCGGCACCACATTGGGATAACGCCACATGGCTGGCTCATAGAACGGATGGGGATGGAAGAGCATGCGCTGCAAGCAGACGGCAAAGGTGATGATCGACGTGCCGCAGACCAGGCGAAACTGGGGAGAGTGCCACCAGTCGAGCCAGTCGCCATAGCAGAGCAACCAAGCCGACTGAAGAAACAATGCCATCCAGAGCACACCACCCAACCAGTCGATACCACGTAGGGGCACTATCTTGGGCATCGCGTGGACTGGACGGGTAAGTGCCGCCTGGACCAGAAGCACCAGTAGCATGAGCAACATAACGAAATAGTGCATATACTCCCAATGCATCTCATAGGCAAACCATGCAGCCAAAAAGCCCGAGTATTCTATAGAGACAAGCAGGATGATATGGAGCAAAGGAAAGAAGACACCGAAATCGCGCTTGGGAGTCATCCAGAGTTGGATGTTCGACATACACTCAAACGTGCCTTGTATCTTCGCCATGCCACAAACCACACAGAGCCCCCAAAGCAAAGGAAGGGGAAGACGCAGCGTAGCCAACCATTGACAAAGGAAGATGATGAGGGCGGAACTCATCAAAAGCTTCTGGTTGGTGAAGCGAAACTTCATGCGAAACAAGACGACGAAGTAGAGGGCCATCCCCGTGAGCGTGGCATAGAGACACATCTGTACGTCCTCGCGCATCACCCCCCACTGGCCGACGACCTGATTCATCGCGCCAAGGTACATGCCGTTGGAAAACTGGAAACAGAAGGCCAGTACTATATATAGCCACGGACGGATGCAGCGGGGGATCCAGTCGTAGAACATCGGCATGCTGAAGACCATCGGGGGCCCGCCTCCACCTGTTTTCTTTTCTGTCATAGCACAATGGTCGTTAGAGGATAGTACACTCCATGTTCATCCCAGCCCGCAGGCGTTGGATGTTCTGACGCGATTTGAAGCGAATCCGCACAGGAATGCGCTGCTCCACCTTGACGAAATTGCCCGTGGCATTGTCTTGCGGAATGAGCGAGAAGGCCGATCCCGTAGCATCGCTGATGCGCTCCACGGTACCCCAGAACACCACGCCTGGCACGGCATCAGCCGTCATCCGCACCTTTCTTCCCACAGAGATATGAGGCATCTGCGTCTCCCGGAAATTGGCTACCACCCACAGGTCGGTGTTATCAACAATATCGACCAGCGTCTGTCCCGGCTGCACCAGTTGTCCTTCGTGGATCTGCTTCTTGCCCACCACGCCGTCGGCGGTAGCCGTGAGCACCGTGTAGGAGAGATTGAGTCGGGCCATCCTCACTTGCGATCGGGCCAGGTCTATACCCGCCTTGTTCTGCTTGACGCGGTGTCCCTGCTCCTGCTTCGCAGAGGAGAGCGTTCCTATGCTCCGAGTAGCCTGCTCGTAGCGGGCCTGTGCGGCAAGATAGGCTGTGTGTACCTGATCATACTGCTGCGGTGTGACCGCGTCATCCTTCAACAACTGGGCGTAGCGCTCCTCCTCGCGGCGGGCGTTGTCCAGTTGCACCCTTGCCTCCTCTATGCCCGCGTCAGCCACACGAATGCTTTGGTCGGTAGTCTGCATACCCGTGGCAGTCACCTCCTTGCCAGCCAAGGCATTGGCCAAGTCGGCCTCAGCCTGGGCCAGACGCAAGCGAAATTCGCTATCCTCGATGATGACCAGCGTGTCGCCTTTGTGCACCTGCTGAAACTCCTCGAAACGTATCTCCTTGATAAATCCAGAGACACGCGTGTTGACAGGAGTGATCTGTCGCTGCACGGTGGCATTGTCCGTAAATTCCCCGTCACCAAAATGGACGAAATGGTTGACGACCAGATAGACGCCTGCAGCAAGCAGCAGCAGGACGATGAGATTGTAGAAACTGCGAAGTATCGTTGTTTTTTTCATAATTGTTTATTATTGTTCATGACATACCGGCCTTTGAAAATACGGCCAGCAGGATTTTCTTTGTACTGCAGAGGACATTGCCTACAAGCATTGGCAGGCATATTTCAACCGATAATAGCAATAGGCCAAGTTGATGCGCGCGCTGACCAGGGCCAACTCCGCCTCCAGTTTGACGTTGGCCGCATCGGTCATATCGGTGATGAGGGCCAGTCCGTTCTTATAGCGTTTTCCCACCACCTCGTAGTTTTCCGTCGCAAGCTGCACGGCCTTCCGGCGTGTCTGCAGTTCCGATCGCGCCGTGCCCAAGTCAACATAGGCGGCATGCACGTCGTCGCCGATCGTCTGCTGCGCCACCGTGAGTTGTGTCTGCGCCTCGGCCGTGGCTCTTTTTGCTTGCTGCACCTTGCGCTTCGTCTTGTAGAGCGACGCCAGGTTGTAGCGCACGCCGATGCCAACAAACCAATAGTTCAAGTTCTTGTTGATGGGTGGCACCTCGATGGTGATCGGGCCGTCGAGATGGTCTTCCGCCACCAGCGCCACCTGTGGGTAACGCTCCGCCTCCACAAGGCGCTCTTGCGTGAGGCTGATGTCCACCGCCAAGGCCGACCGCTGCAACGTCTTGTGTTGCTCCCAGGCCAACCGCAACCAGTCCTCCTCGCTGCCGACAGCCATTCCCACACCCTCGAAAGCATCATCGGAGAGCATCGACAGCGGCACGCTATCCGTGCCCAAGGCCGTTCGCAACCGCTTCGTCAAGACACTCTGTCGGTCGCTGACCGTGGTCTGTCCCAGGGCTATCTGCTGCAGTTGCAGCTCGTAGCGGGTGATGTCGTTGCGCAGGGAGACCCCCTGCTCGCGACGATGGTTCATGAGTTCGATCTACCGAAGAGCCAGTTCGCGGTTGGTGGCATAGACCGTCTCCTGATGGCGGAGGCTATGAAGCTGGAGGTAGAGGCCGACCAAGAGAAAACGTACCCGCTGGCGCTGCTCGTCGGCAGAGAGACGGAGCATCTTGGTTTGTTGCTCAGCCAGTCGTATGCCACAAGTGATGGCTCCCCCGAATATACCACCTGCTCGGCACGCAGCAGGAAGTTGTTACCAAAATGTGGCATCGGCGCGGCCATGGACTCGCCAAACGTGCGATTCCACAAGCGAGCATCACCCAGATAGGAGATGGAGAGTTGCGCCTCTACGTCGGGGAGCTGGGCTAGACGTGCAGTCTCCTCCCCTGCCTCTGCCGTCGCTATAGCGGCACGCATCCTTATCAGCGAGGCGTTGTTTTGCTCCGCACAATCAAAGAGTTGCTGGAGCTGTCCTGTCAATCTTTGGTTTTGTCCCCATAGCGCAGAGGGCACAAAGACCGAGGCCATGCCCACAAGGGTCACAGCCCAAATTTTCATTGTCTGCTTCATAAAAAGGTTTGATTATCAACTGCCATCACATGGATGGCCAAAACATGGAGTGCTTATGCACAAGTTAGCGTCCGCCTAACAACGACGGACACTCCTACACACAAGCACACACTATATCTGTACACAAACTCCCCAACTGTGAAATCTGTGTACCTTGTTGTTTACCCGAAAAGAATAACTTTGCGATGTCTGTAACTTGCCCTGAATCATAAAGGACGTTTCCTAAAGCAGCGAGGACTCCATTGTCCGCCTAATTTCACTCCAAACGTAAAACTGATAAGTTACAAGAGGCTTTACTTGCTTGAAAACGGTTGCAAAGGTACGAGTTTTTCAACAAACACGCAAAGAAAAATGAGGAAAAAATATCAGCCTGCCTATTCATTATAGATAGCCACCTTGATCACTCCGTCCTCCCTGTTCTCAAAGAGGCGGTAGGCCTTTTCTATCTCGGCGAGCGGGAAGCGATGGGTGATGAGCGGCGTGGTGTCGATCTTTCCCTGCGCTATCAGCCGGAGCGTCTCCTCGCAGTCGCACCCATCCACACCTCCTGTCTTAAAGGTCAAGTTCTTGCCATACATATCGGGCAGGGGGAGCACCTGTGGCTCGTCATAGAGGGCTACGATCGTGACGATGGCATTGGGACGCGCACACCGCCAAGCCAGACGGAAGGAGTCCTTGGCGCCCGCCACTTCCAGCACACGGTCAGCTCCACCATGGTCGCTATGGACCTTGACCATTGCCTCACACTCCTCGGGCGTGGTGAGCAAGACGTCGGGATAGTGGGATCGCACAAAGTCGCGGCGCGCTGCCGACGCTTCACAGACGATGATGCGCCGTGGCCGATGCAGCATCACGCAGAGCAGGGCGCAGAGGCCCGTAGGGCCAGCCCCGATGATGAGGACGGTGTCCTCCTCCGTGATCTCGCTGATGCGTGCCGCCCAGAAGCCTGTAGCCAGCACGTCGCCGACCAACAACGCCTGTTCGTCGGTCACACCATCGGGAATGCGGTTCAATCCCTGCGAGGCCAGCGGCACACGCACATACTCCGTCTGTCCACCGTCGATACGGCATCCCAAAGCCCAGCCGCCATGGGGCGAGGTGCAGTTGTTGACATAGCCGTGTCGGCAGAAGTAGCATTCGCCACAGAAGGTCTCCACATTGACCGTCACGCGGTCGCCGACCTTCACGCCCCTGACGTCAGCACCCGTCTCTTCCACCACGCCGACCATCTCGTGGCCCACGGTGATGCCCGGCACCGCCCTTGGCACACTTCCGTGCTTGATATGAAGGTCACTGGAGCAGATGCTTCCCAAGGTCACGCGCACAATGGCGTCGGTGGGCTCCTGTATCGTCGGTCTCGGTTTGTCCGTCAGGGCAAACTTTCCTTTTTCTATATAAGTATATGCTTTCATCTTGATGGATTATCTCTATGGTCATTACTACTGATTGCCCTCCTGGCAGTCTTTGAGGACCGTGGCCACCCGTCGCTATGCCTCCGTCCCTTCTGTGGGGGCAACACGCAGGGTTCCTGCCCGTGCGATGAGATCTTTCACCACCTCGCCCCCTGCGATGAGTCCCTCCACGGCAGGCACCCATGCGTTGGAGGCCGGGACTCCCTGCTCCGACCCACAACGCTGCTGGTCGGCCTCTGGGCAGCGCGCCCGAAACGCACAGTCTGTCTCCTCCTGCGGAAAGCCCTCCAAGGGAAGTTCCGGACTATAGACCACCTTCACATGGCGGATATTCTCCTTGCGGAGCTTCTTGCGCAGCACCTTGGCGAGCGGATCGTTGATAGTCTTGAAGAGGTCGGTCACCTCAAACTGCGTAGCATCGAGCTTGAAGGCTGCTCCCAGACAGCACAGATGGGGCACGCCGAGAGCATGGCAGCGACGGATCAGGTCGAGCTTCGCCGTCACCGTGTCGATGCAATCCACGACATAGTTGTATTGGACAAGGTCTATCTCGTCCGCCCGCGTCGGGAGGTAGAACATCGGCAGTTTGCGCACCACACAGTCGGGATTGATGGCATGGATACGCTCCTCAGCCACATCGACCTTGGCACGACCCACCGTAGGCAGGGTGGCGAGCAACTGGCGGTTGACATTGGTCACACAGACACGGTCGTTGTCGATCACGTCAATGGCACCCACACCGCTCCTGGCCAGTACCTCGACGACATAACCGCCCACGCCGCCCACGCCAAAGACTGCTACTCTACTGGCAGCGAGCGTCTCGAGCGCAGGACGCCCCAAGAGCAACTGGGTTCTTGAAAATTGTTTCTGCATCGTTGGCTTATCACTTTCTCGCTGCAAAGTTACTACGAAAAGGCGAGAAAAGCCACAAGCAGGGAGCTGAAAGCAGGGGAAAGTTTTGCCAAACGTGCTTTTCCGTTGTCAAATAGGGAACTTTTTTAGGTCGTTTCAAGTAAAATGCGTTCCTTTGCATGCGTGAAAGAGAGCAGCACGATACTGACGATAACGGGTTCCGATGGCACGGGCCTCTCTGGCGTGCAAGCCGACATGAAGACCATATCGGCCTTGGGCGGCTACGCCATGTCGGCTATCACGTGCATCACGGTGCAGAACACCCTCGGCATCCAGGAGTTCTACGATCTCCCCGCTGCCGTGGTCCGCAGCCAGATCGAGGCTGTGGTCAACGATATCGAGCCGCAAGTGATCAAGGTGGGCTTGATTCGTTCGGTAGAAACGCTCGACGTCATCATCGACGCAATCCTGCGCTACCGTCCGCGCTTCGTGGTCTATGCCCCTGCTTCGGTCTCTGCCAAAGGCGACCGACTGATGGGCGAGGACGTGCTGAAACAGATCCAGCGTCGCCTCATCCCGCTCTGTACGCTCGTCGCCCCACAACAGCACACGCTCCACGGCGCACAAAACGCCTATTGCAGTGCGGTGGCGGTCTATCTGAGCCAAAACTTCTCCATCGAGGAGGCACAGGAGCGGGCCGCACGGTTTGCCAAGGGAATGATGGCACGCACGGCGGAGCCACAGGGACGAAGCATGGAACTCTACCAGGCGTTTGTCTCGGCGGTGGAGCAGCATGCGAAGACCAATAGCGACGTGGCGTTCTATGCCGACTGCCTTAACGTTTCGCCCCGCTACCTCTCGCAGGTGTGCCGTAAACTGGGGGAGAAGACCCCGAAGCAGATCATCGACACCACCCTGCTGGCCTGCATCCATCAAGAACTGATGCTGACGACCCACACCTTCCAGGAGATAGCCTACGGCTGCGGATTCTCTTCACAAGCCCATTTCTCGAAGTTTTTCAAGAAACTGACGGGAATGACACCCAGCGACTTTCGACGGCAGAACAAGGAGTAGGCGCGCCTGTAGCGCCCTTGCTTCCCACAAGCTGCGTCAGGGGTTTCCACCTCTGGCCTACCTTTCCTATGCCCTCGCCGAAGCAGTCTCGCTGCCAACCCAAACAGAATATTAAACATAAAAAGAAAATAAAATCATGGAACAGAACAGACAAGAGTTGAACCGCAACCTCGCCCAGATGCTGAAGGGCGGTGTGATCATGGACGTAACGACCCCCGAGCAGGCACGCATCGCCGAGGAGGCTGGCGCCTGCGCCGTCATGGCCCTGGAGCGCATCCCCGCCGACATCCGCGCCGCTGGTGGCGTGAGCCGCATGAGCGACCCTAAGATGATCAAGGGCATCCAGGCCGCCGTCTCCATCCCCGTGATGGCCAAGTGCCGCATCGGCCACTTCGTCGAGGCACAGATTCTCCAGGCCATCGAGATCGACTACATCGACGAGAGCGAGGTGCTGAGCCCTGCGGACAACATCTACCATATCGACAAGACGCAGTTTGAGGTGCCGTTCGTCTGTGGCGCACGCAATCTCAGCGAGGCGCTCCGCCGCATTGCCGAGGGTGCCACGATGATTCGCACCAAGGGTGAGCCGGGCACGGGCGACGTCGTCCAGGCCGTGAGCCACATGCGCCTGATGCAGGCTGAGATCCGTCGCCTCGTCGGCATGAGCGAGGACGAGCTCTTCGAGGCTGCCAAGCAGCTCCAGGCTCCCTACGACCTCGTGAAATACGTACACGACCATGGCAAACTGCCTGTGGTGAACTTCGCCGCTGGTGGTGTGGCTACGCCTGCCGACGCTGCGCTGATGATGCAGCTGGGCGCAGAGGGTGTCTTCGTCGGATCGGGTATCTTCAAGAGCGGAGACCCCGTGAAGCGTGCCGCTGCCATTGTCCAGGCCGTGACCAACTACAAGGATGCCAAGAAGATTGCCGAGCTGAGCGAGGACCTGGGCGAGGCGATGGTTGGCATCAACGAGCAGGAGATCAAGATCCTCATGGCCGAGCGCGGACAATAATGAGGATAGCGGTATTAGCCTTGCAGGGAGCATTCATCGAGCACGAGCGAATGCTCCAGCAGCTGGGCGCTGAATGTTTTGAGGTGCGCCAGCTCTCCGACTGGAACCAGCCCAAGGACGGTCTGGTCATCCCGGGTGGCGAATCGACGACGATGCTGAAGTTGCTCCACGACCTGGAGCTGCTCCAGCCCATCCGCGAGGCCATTGCCGGCGGACTGCCCGTCTTCGGCACCTGTGCCGGACTGATCCTGCTGGCCAAAGAGGTGGAGGGCGAGGAGTTCCCGCGCCTCTCCACGATGGATATCCGCGCGCGCCGCAACGCCTATGGACGACAGTTGGGTAGCTTCCACACCTCCCTCGACATGGCGGAGGTGGGCACCGGTCTCCCTGCCACGTTCATCCGTGCGCCCTATATAGAAAGCGTGGAGGACGACGTGCGCGTCCTGGCCTCCGTCGATGGCCATATCGTGGCGGCAAGACAGGGCAACCAGCTCGTCACGGCTTTCCATCCCGAACTGGACAGCGATTTGCACATACACAAATACTTCCTCTCGATGATCGCCGCATAGGCCTCAGCGCTTTGCCAGGAAAGTGTAAATAGAATCTTTTGGTGTTTCCCATGCGGCCCTCGATAGCCGCAGACAGGTTAGATGGCCTGACACACTGCCAACCAGGGTGTCAGGCCAATTTTTTATTGTTCTTTTGTTCTACTAAGAAGGTCTTAGTGTATAGCCTTTCGTGCACAAGTCTGTTCTCTGCACGGCAATTATTCCTACACGTAAAAGCGTGCACCCCCTACTTCGTAAGCACCACCGACGTGGGACCGGGAATGACGAGGCGACGCTTGTAGAGGTCGCCGACAGCCCGCTTGAAGACCTTCTTGCTCACATGAAACACGCGCTTGATGTCCTCGCTGTCGCTCTTGTCGCCCAAGGGGCAGCGTCCGTCGTGCGCCTGCAGATAGGCCAGGAGCGTGTCGGCGAAGTCCTGCGTCTGCCGCTTTCCCGTAGGCTGGAGCGAACAGTCGAGTTTGCCGTCCTCACGTATGCGGCTGATGAATCCCCGCAGACGGTCGCCCGTGTGGACATACTGGAAGATCTGATCTTCGTAGATCAATGCGGGATAGCGATTGTCAACGATGATCTTGAATCCGAGGTCCGTCTTCTGCCATACGAGCAGTTCCACCTCGTCGCCCACATGGTAGGGACGGAAGCCCACAGCGTCCGTCTCTTCCTCCGCGGTCTCGATCTCTCCCCTACGGGCGGCAGCGTCGTAGTCCTCCGCATAGTCGTGGAGATAGTGCTCCACCTTGGCCGAGGCCACCAGACGGTAGCTCTCTTCGTCGGCATGGATATGGACGATATACTTCAGTCCCACCTCCATGCGCTTCTTCTGCTCGCGAAACGGGCAGAACAGGTCTTTCATCACGCCCCAATGGAGGAACGCACCATACTGGTTGACCCACGCACATTGCAGATACGCAAACTCATCCACCCGGGCGAGTGGCTTCTCGGTCGTGGCGATGGGTCGCTCCTCCTGGTCGAGATAGACGAAGACGCGCAGCGTGTCGCCCACCTGCGTGCCCTCGGGCACATACTTGTCGGGCATGAGGATTTCTCCGTCGCGTCCGCCATCGAGGTAAAGGCCAAAGCGCTCGCCTTTGCCCTCACGATAAGCCACTTCCTGAACAGTCAGGTCATTGTAATCGCCGAGTTTTATTTTGATCATCTGTGTTGATAGTCTAAATGGTCCTACTACTTTTTTCTATGAATGACGGGAGGGCGGTCCACAAAACAGGGCATGGATGGACAGACAGCCCGCCGAGCCGTGTCACGCCCGCCTACACCTCGCCCAGCAAAGCCTCGTTGCCCTGCGAAGCCTCATCGCCACCGACGATCATGCCGTCGCGCAGATGGATAGTGCGGTCGGTGATTTGCGCCAGCGTCTCGTCGTGGGTGACGATGACGAACGTCTGCCCCAGTTTGTCGCGCAGGTCGAAGAAGAGCTGGTGGAGCTCCGCCTTGTTCTTGCTGTCCAGACTTCCCGAGGGTTCGTCGGCGAGGATCACGGCCGGCCGGTTGACCAAGGCGCGTGCCACGGCCACCCGCTGCTTCTCGCCACCTGAGAGTTCGCTGGGCTTATGGCGCGCCCGGTCGGCCAGACCCATGAAGTCCAGCAGTTCCTCGGCCCGCTTCCGCGCCTCAGAGGTCGATTTTCCTGCGATAAACGCGGGAATCATCACGTTCTCGATGGCCGTAAACTCCGGCAGGAGCTGATGAAACTGGAAGACGAAGCCCACATGGCGGTTGCGAAATTCGCTGAGCTTATGCCCCGACAACTGCTGTGTCTCTACCCCATCGACCACCACCGACCCGCTATCGGGCTTGTCCAGCGTGCCGATGATCTGGAGGAGCGTGGTCTTGCCCGCCCCCGAGGGACCCACGATGCTCACCACCTCCCCTTTGTTGATGTGGAGGTCGATGCCTTTGAGCACCTGTAGCGAGCCGAAGCTCTTCGTTATACCTTTGATGTCTATCATTTCTTCTTCGTTTTTCTGATTATTTTCTTCGCTGCCACGGCCAGCCGGTGGTAGAGGTTGTGATAGAGCCATCCGAGCACCGCCTCATAGGCCGAACGGTCCTCGACATGCTGGGGCTCGGCAAAGGTCATCACGTCGGTCTTGTCCTCGCCAAACTGGTCGGGGAATATGATCATGAGGTTCTTGCCTGAGAAGTACTTGGTCAGTTCCTCTGGCAGGCGCTCCATGGCGTTCTTGAACGACACCGTGCCTTTGCGCGCGGTGACGACCACGAAGATGTGGTCTTCCTTGATCTGGGCGGCCAGCGTCGGCAGCTCGTTCCAGTGCTCCATCTCCACATATTCGGCGCGCACGCTCTCATGGTGGTTGAGCTCATACTGTCGGATGCGGGTCAGCGTGTCCTGGCGCCCATGGTAGGCGATGCGGCAGTCGAGATTCTCGGCCAGTCGCGAGAGGCGCTCGAGCCAGCGGTAGAAGCCTGGCTCAAACTGTGCGCGCGAGGGCACACAGACCACGATGCGACGCAGCGTCGAGAGGGGCTGCATCAGGCGCGCCATGATGATCTGTCGCGACAGGCCGTTGAAGAGGCTTTGGTGAAACTTCCCCCAGAAGGTGGTGGAATCGGAGAAGTGCATGTGCATGCCGATGACGACCTCCGTGGCCCTAAACTCCTTGAAGGCGTGCATGATGCCATTGGCAATATTGGTCGCCACGCGGAGCTGACTCTGCATCTTCACGTCGGCCGAGGCGGCGTAGCTCGTCACCTGCTCCAGCAGTTTGCAGCCCTCGGCCCGCTGGCGATCGATATTGGCATCGTCATAGACCACGCTCAAGGCCACGAGGTCGTGGTCGCGCTTCGGATTGCGCATGAGCAGGGCGAGGTTGGTGAGGCGGTTGGCATACTCGGGATATTTCACAGGGATGAGCACCGTCTCATCCTGCACCCCGGCGTCCTCCTGTGGCTGCTCCTTCTCGGCCAGGACGATATGCTTGGCGGCATATTCCGTCACGAGGCTGGAGATGACGCAGGTGAAGAGGATCATGATGACAATGCCGTTGAGCACCTCGTCACCGAAGAGATACTCGCCCGGGGCGACCTGGATGCGCAGTCCCACCATCACCATGGCGATGGATCCGGCAGCATGGGCGGAGGTGAGGCCAAACATCAGGTGGCGAGCCTGGCGGTCGAAGCGCAGGAGCCACCCCGCGAGATAGGCTGCCAGGGCCTTGCCGGCCGTGCCGAAGAAGGTGATGCAGGCCACGACCAGGAGGATGCGTCCACCCTCGAAGAGCAGGTGGAGGTCGATGAGCATACCCACGCCGATGAGGAAATAGGGGATGAAGAGGGCGTTGCCCGTAAACTCCAGACGGTTCATCAGCGGCGAGACCTTCGGGATGAAGCGGTTGAGGATCAGTCCAGCCACAAAGGCACCGAAGATGCCCTCCAGGCCAATCATCTGGGAGAGCGCGCCACAGAGAAAGAGGACGCTCAGGACAAAAACAAACTGCATGACCGCATCGCTATAGCGGCGCAGAAACCAGCGTGTCAATCGGGGGATGAGGAAGATCGTGCCCGCACAGTAGGCCGCAAACTTCACGGCAAACCATAGCCAAAAGCCTGGGCCCGAGGCGCCCTCAAACTGGTTGACGATCGTCGCCAGCGAGACCAGGGCGAAGAAGAGCGAGGTCATCGTGGCGCCCACACTGAGCGTGGTGGCCGCATGGCGCCCCAGTCCGTAGCGACCCACGATGGGATAGGCCACGAGGGTGTTGGAGGCCATGAGACAGCCCAGCAGCAGCGAGGCCATCTGCGTGTAGCCCAGCAGCTCCACGGCCATGAAGTAGGTCAGCACAAAGGGCAGCAGAAACGTCAGCACGCCAAAGAGCAGCACCCGCCCTCGGCTGCGCCGAAGGCCCTCCATGTCCATCTCCAGACCGGCGAGGAACATGATGTAGAAGAGACCCACGAAACCGAAGAGGCTGAACGACGCGTCGCGCTCCAGCACATGGAGGCCGTAGGGGCCGATGAGGACGCCTGCCAGCACCAGTCCGATGATGTGGGGAATGCGCAGCCGGCCCATGATAATCGGCGCAAAGAGGATGATCAGGAGCACCGTCAGAAAGATCAGCGGCGGCTGTGATATGGGGAGATACTGGGTCGTGAGCAGCATATCGATTCCTTAATTTTTTGCAAAGGTAACAAAAAACACGCAATTACGCACCACTGTGTCCTCGCTTTTTCGTAATTTTGCGCCATATATTACTTGTTAAGAGAAAGGAACAGAAAAATGAAAATAGCTATCGTTGGCGCAAGCGGCGCCGTAGGACAAGAGCTTCTTCGCATTCTCGAAGAGCGCCAATTCCCGGTCGATGACCTTCTTTTGTTTGGTTCCGAACGTAGCGCGGGCCGCGAGTACCTCTTCAGGGGCAAGCCCCATACCGTCCGCCTGCTCCAGGACAACGACGATTTCCGTGGGGTCGATATCGCCTTCACCAGTGCCGGAGGCAGCACGTCGGCTCGCTTCGCCGACACCATCACGCGCCACGGGGCCGTGATGATCGACAACAGCAGCCAGTTTCGCATGGACGAGGACGTGCCTCTCGTCGTCCCGGAGATCAATCCGGAGGATGCCAAGCGCCGTCCGCGCAACATCATTGCCAACCCCAACTGCACGACGATCATGATGGTCGTGGCCCTCTACCCCATCGAGCGCCTGTCCCACATCCGCAAGATCCACATCGCCAGCTACCAGAGCGCCTCGGGGGCTGGCGCCGAGGCCATGCGCGAACTGCAGCAGCAGTACAAGGAGATCCTCGAGACGGGCAGCGCCCATAGCATCAGCCACTTCCCCCACCAGTTGGCTTACAACGTCATACCACAGATCGACAAGATGACGGACAACGACTATACGAAGGAGGAGATGAAGATGTATCACGAGACGCACAAGATCATGCACTCCGATGTTCGCACGAGTGCCACCTGCGTCCGCGTGAGCTCACTCCGCAGCCATTCCGAGAGTGTCTGGTTCGAGACCGAGCGCCCGCTCTCGGTAGAGGAAATCCGCCACGCCCTCCAGGAGGCTCCTGGCGTGACCCTCGTCGATGATCCCCAGCACTATGTCTATCCCATGCCCCTGGAGTCGGCGGGCAAGGATGACGTCTTCGTGGGGCGCATCCGCAAGGACCTGGCCGACGACCATAGTTGCACGCTCTGGCTCACGGGCGACCAGATCCGCAAGGGGGCTGCCCTCAATGCGGTCCAGATAGCCGAGATTCTGTAGCACGGAGCACGACAGGCTCCGTAGCCTCAACTACACATACGACGGACGCCACACCCGGTTCTGATCTCATCAGCACCGGGCGCGACGTCCGTCGTCCGTATGGCTTCTCGGCGGCCGCTACTTGTGCGCCTGATAGTATTTCACGGCGGCCGCCACGTTTTTCTTCACGGCCCGGCTCGACATCGTCGCGCCCGTCACGCCATCTACCTCCGAGGCATTGGCTGCCGTACTGAGTTTCATGCCTGCAAACTTGGGCAGCAGGCCCTGTCTCACCTTCTGGAAAAACTTCGGGCTCTCTTGGTTGCGCTGGGCCTCGACCTTCACCACCTTGCCGCCCTTGATATAGACAAACAGGGGCGTTGCGCCCTTGAAGCCGCGCACCGTCGGACACAACGTGACGGTATTGACTACATACGTGCCGTCGCTCTGACGCTGCATCACCTTGTCACCCTGGCCTACTGCCACGGCCAAGCCCGTACTCATCACGAGGGCCAGGGACAGCGAGGCCCACCATTTTGATTTCTTCATTGGTCTATGCTTTTTTGTTCCTCTTTCGTTTTCCTCCTTCCTGCCCGTCTCCGCCCCACAGGACAGCCTCGGACTATACTGCTTGCAAATATAGGGAGAAAAACGCTATCCTCACCAACTTCCATCTGATATTTATGCACTATTAACCTTTCCTTCGTGGCCCGACTTATGGCGTTTTCTTCAAAATCGCACTCACTTCAGTGCAGTTTTTACCCAAAATCGCACTCACCTCAGTGCAATTTTCCACAAAAACTGCACACAACATAGTGCAATTTCACAAAAAGACGTATCTTTGCAGATAGGCACGGTTCGCGAGACGTTCTTCTTCAACCAGACCCGATCTCTCTGTTCCGTCACCACATCCCCCGTCTCCGACTTCCTCATCGATGGGAAATACACCTTTGAGGTAGGAGGCAAAAAGAAGCGACAACGCCAGCTGCAGAGCATAGAAAACGGCTACGTCGTCAAGGACGACATCGAGACAGGCTACGGCAACATCATCCCTCTATGGATGTTTGGCATGCTCTACTGATCTTCTCCCTGTCCTGACATCTACCACGTTTCCTCCATGTACCCACCACGTATCGTC